>JAPOVD010000009.1 GCA_026708305.1 Nitrososphaerota archaeon
AGATGGAGATTCGTTAGATGGAGATTCGTTAGATGGAGATTCGTTAGATGGAGACGATTTTATATCCATTTTAAATTTATCATTACGAATTTCATTTTTTATTATATTGGTTATGAATCCAGCTAATTTATTTTTGAGACTTTTAGATCTAATTATGGCTATTTTATCTAATGCTTTTTTATTATCAACAAAATTTGTACCGAAATGCATTTTATGTTTGGATAAAACGTCCAATGATAGTTTTTTGATCCTATTCACAATATTACAAATAAAAGTGGTATTTTTATATCTATATGCATAAAAAATTATTTGAGTTAATTTCTAAAATTTTAGCTAATTCTGTGTATTCCATATCTAATATTTTAGATGCAGAAAGAATAACACTATAAATTAACGATGGTTGCGTATAACGACGTCTAAAACAATTTGAAAATTTGACAGGGCCATCTGTTTCTACCAATATTTGATTCACGTTTGTTTTAGATAGTAAATACTGTTTATCTTTTGCATATACTAATAACGGTCCATATGAAACAAAAAATCCTAATTCCATGGCTTTAGAAAGTTGTTTTTTATTTCCATCAAACCAATGTAAAGATATTTTAGGAATTGAATAGGATGATAATATAGAGCATACATCATCAATAGTATTTCTGGAGTGAATAGACACAGGCTTATTGAATTTTTCTGCCAATTCTAATTGTAACATAAAACATGAAATTTGTTTTTTATATTCATTATCAATTTGCGGATATGTTTTGTCTAGTCCAATTTCACCAAAGCCTTTTATTTGTGAAATATTGGATTCAGCAAACTTAATAAAAATTTCCATGTTGTCATATATTTGGTTTGGATGCATTCCAATAAATGGTAAAAATAAATCAGATTTAGTACATAGCGACACTGTTTTTATTGACGAATTGTAATCTGTAGAAACACAACAAGCTTTCATATTGTTTTTTTTCATGAGGTTAACAATATGGTCTAAAATTTCATCGTATTCATTATCGTGCATATGAATATGAGAATCAATAACCCAGATCATACTTGTGTAGTTTGCTAACTAAAAGGTTATTAAGATAACCTTAAAGTTTTTTTATAATTACTAAGTTGGTAATTTAATGAAATCGTCAGAACTTGGTTTATCTGCAATGTACAGAATATTAAAAAAAGCTGGTGCAGAAAGAGTCAGTGATGAATCAGCAAATGAATTGAGAAACATAATAGAAGAAATAGCAAAAACAATAGCCAAAAATGCAGTAGATATTTCTAATCATGCTAAAAGAAAAACCATAAAAGCTAGTGATATTAAATTTGCATCAAGATCACTTTTGAAAGTATGATATAAATTAATTAGATAACACTTTTCACTTGGTGAGATGGCAGAACGGTTATGCGTGGGCCTGCAAAGCCTATTTATAAGGGTTCAATTCCCTTTCTCACCTTATTTTAAATTAATTTTATGTTAGCGTTTGAAATTTCAACTAAAGTTATTATGTAATTACCTGCTTTACTAAATATATGGTGGCGTATATATAAAAAATGATGCAAAAAAATTATACAGGATTGTTAGGATATATATCTGATTTTGATAAATTTACAAAAGATGAGCCCTTAGAAGGTTTTTCTGAAAATATCAAAAGAAGCATAGGAGAATATGTAAAAGTTTCAAAAAATGAGACTGAAAAAGGCAATAATTTTTTACATTGGGTATTAACCAGAGTTTTTGAAGCTACTTGTGATGATGCTTCTGATGCTATAATAGATGGAGCCAACGATTTGGGCGTAGATGCATACTTACCGGTAGATTTTTCTAATGACAAAATAAGACTATTTCAATCAAAATACGGTTTGTCTCATTCTATGGATGCAATAAGGAAGTTTAAAGATGATGTCAAACAACTTTTATACAAAGATATCTCCAAGATGAGACCAGAGCTAGCACATTTAGTGACTAAAATAAGAGAAAAAAATCTTCAAGTTAAATGTTGTTATGTAACAGATCAGGAAGTGAAGTATCATGATGAAGAAATCGACATAATTGATATCAAACGAATTATAAGAATATTATGGGCACGTATAAAAAAACCTGCTGCAGGTAAAAAATCATCAATAAAACTTGAAAAAATGTTACGTCATGAAAATACTATATTGGGAATATTAAAATTGAGAGAATTAACCGAATTCATCATCAAGAACAGAGATTATGTTTTTGAATCTAATATAAGACAATGGATGCAATTTAAAACTACAGTAAACAAAGGTCTTAGAGAAACACTTCAAAACGCACCTGGCAAATTTTTTTATTATAATAATGGCATAACTATAGTAGTAAATGACTTCGATATACATGATGATAATATTATAATACTGCATGCTCCGCAAATAGTAAATGGAGCACAAACATCAAATTCAATATTAGACAGAGCGAAACGAACAAATAACATGGATGGCAGCATAACTGTGACAATAATTAAAGCCGACGATGAACAAGAACAAAACAACATAACTAAATATAGGAATTCACAAAACTCAGTTCGAGGAAAGGATCTTGTATCATTGATGGATTTTCATAAGTCCATTAAATCACAGCTAAAAAGTTATGGTTATTTTTACGAGATACAAGCTGGTGCTTTTGATACTAAAACTAAATCTCAACAGTCTGAATATGTAGGAGATCCTATATACAATAAATATCTTCCAGACAATCATAAAAAAGTGATAGTAGCAAAAGATGCCATTCAATCTTTAGTAGCAGGTATAGAACAACGTCCAACTGAAGCATATAGTTCTCCATCACAATTTTTGCCAAGAGGCAGTAAATATGATGAAATATTCAATGACGATTTAAAAGACGATTACAGAATATTATTGTATCCATATTTAATAAAAGAATATGCTAAAAAAGTATTAAAATATGGAAAAAAGGGCGGTCACAAAACAAAGCGATATTCCACATTATTTTACATCGCAGTGTATTTTAGAATATTATATAAAAAATTATTTAACACCAAAAATAATTTTAAAAGTGACATTGTGGTGTTAGAACCTATATTTAGGAGATTTACCTTGAATACTAAAATCTTAAAACTTACAGATGTAGTGGTAACCAAGTTTTTAGAAGATACAGTAGTGGACGATGAAATAGAAATAGCAAATACTAAACATAATTTCTTTTCGCGTCATGTATGGAATGATTCCATGTTACGAGTTATAGATAAGAAAATAAAACAAGAAGAAGATGAAATAGATGCAATTAAAAAGATCATAGCCAACATCAAATAATGTACATAAAAATTATTGCGATAATTTTATATTGAAAAGTATTAAATTATTGTAATTTGCGTAAGTATAAATGTAAAATTTGTCAAGAAGATACAATATATAAATACGTGCCTATGAAGCAATGGAAATTAGATGTAGATTGCATATTATGTGGTAAATGTTATTCACGTAGAATTCATGAATATTATCCCGGAAAACATAAAAAAATTAATAAAATACGTTGAAATTAATCAATAATGTTATTAGAATATAAGCAATTCCATGCTATTGAATCTTTTTTTACATCATTTAATGTTTTTAAAAATTTAACATCACTAATTATTTTTTTTTTTTTAATAAGTGCGATTTGAAAAGTTACAAACTTTGTACATACACATGTAGTAATTTTACATCCTTTATTATAATCGTGTTTTTCCATAATATGATTACAATTACATATGTCATTATATTTTGATTCGTGTTGGTATTTTTGTTTGTAAGTACCAAATCGTAGATATATTTTACCATCGTAATTAGTTTTGAATCGATTGTAATGATGCGAAGATAAGAAATCTTTGTAAAATGTCACATTTTTGGTGTTATTATACAAAGTCATGATGAACCAATAATGGTTTTGATTTTCTACAAAGCGTATTTTAATTTCGTTTTCATCACATTGATTCATAATCCTATTCCAAGTATTTTTACAATCTCCATTATTAGAAAATAATAAAATTATATTCATTCTAATATCAAAATATCGATACGCAATACCTAAAAAATTGGTAAACCATTCACAAGATTGTTTATGATCCACATTACAGAAATCATATGCCAGTATTTTAGTAATACGCTTATAATGTAGTTCAACATATCTACATTCATGTCAAATTATAGAAATAGTACAAAAATAATTGCTGATTTATTACAAGCTACAGATCAATCAGGTCATCATGGTATAAAAGTTACATCATTATTAAAAAAAGCAAATTTGTCACATTCACGATTAGGTAAATTTATAAATAATTTAACTACTGCAGGACTAATAACAAAGATCATATATGAGAATAAAAATACATTTGTGATAACTCCAAGTGGCAAAAAATATCTAAAATCATACATGGAATTTTCTAGCATTACTGAGTCTTTTGGTTTAGATTTATAACTAAATGTTTAATTAAACATACGTTTTCGTAGTGAATCATAGATTATTATAATAATTGCAGAACCAATCATTGTATAAAAAAACCCCAACATAGGAGGTTTTTGCATTATAAATATAATAGACCCAATGATTAAAAGTAACAAAATGAACAAAGTATATTTATCCACTGTATAAAAAAGATTTTAAATAATATAATTTTTTTTAATATTAAATGAATAAAATATTAGAAATTATTGGGTTTGTATTAGTTGGAGGTACAATTTATTCTTATGTTGGAATGTATGATAATGAATTGAGATGGCCAATATTTTTAATTTGTTCAATCGGAGCTTTGACAATTATAATATATAAAAAAAAACAAAAATAAATTATTTGTAAAAGCCTCGAATGGGAATTGAACCCATGATCCAACGCTTACGAAGCGTTTGCTTTCCCTTCTAAGCTATCGAGGCACACATTATCAAAAGATTTCTTAGAGTTTATAATAAGCATTTGCATATTGCAATAATGAAAATATCTATTTCTGGTATTCGCGGTATTGTAGGTCATGATTTTTCTCCCAAAGATGTACTAAAGTTTTGTAATGGGTTTTCCAATATAATTAAATCTAAAAAATGCGTGGTTGCGTGCGATATGAGACCATCATCAAAAATTATTAAAAATTTTGTTATTGCATCATTGATGCAAAATGGTATAGATACTTGCGATTTAGGAATTATTCCAACTCCAGTAGTTTTTTATGAATCAAGGATATATGGAGCTGGAATAATGATAACTGCATCACATAATCCTATATCATGGAATGGACTTAAATGCAATATAAATGGCAAAAATATAGATGAAGATCAAATCATTGCAATAAATAAATATCAAAATTCTTATCAAAATTACATAGGGCGGGAAATCAAATTAAATGTAAAATACATTCAAGGTGTTAAAAAAATTATTAACACAGATATAGTTAATAGTAAATTAGTAATAGATGTATGCGGAGGCACCTCAAAAAAAATAATAAAATGCATGTTACGTGAATTTAAGATCAAACCACAAATTATTAATGATGGTATGGATAATTTAGATCATACGGATCCAGTAAATAGTAAATTAGAAAGATTGATTTCACTCACTACAAATTCAAAAATTGGGTTTGCTCTGGATGTAGATGGAGATAGATTGATAGTTGCTAAAAATGGTAGAAAATGGAATGGAGATGTTAGTATATTGTTATGCATAGCAAGATCCATAAAATTAGGTTACAAAAAATTTGTAATTAGTTTAGACACCAGTGTAACTGTTGAAAAATACATATTAAATATGGGTTGTAAAGTATGCTATTCAAAAGTAGGAGAACTAAATGTAGTGAGAAGAATAGAAGAAACAGATTCCGATGCAGGAGGAGAAGGAAGTAGTGGAGGGTTTATATTATCAAAATTTAACTATTGTAGAGATGGGTTACTAGCTTGTATATTAATTTCATCCATGACAGATATGCAAATAAATTGCATTTTAAAATATTCAGACACTACATTTTTAGTAAGATATAAAATAAATATAAACTCAAATTATCATGATAAGATATTAAGTAAAATTAAATATGAAATGAAACAATATGGAAAAATAATTACTGTAGATGGTGTAAAAATAATAATAAATTCAACCAATTGGATATTAATAAGAAAATCAAATACGGAACATGATGTAATGAGAATTTCAATAGAGTCAGATCAACTTTGTAAAGTCAAAACAATGAAAAAAGAAATAAACAAAATTATAAAATGTTTCTTATGAGAATCAATGAAAAAGACATAATAAAAATTTTTCAGAATAATTTTAAAAATAAAAATTGGATTCCAGAAGATGTAGAATATTTTAAAATTGATAAAAATATAGTTGTGATTAAAAGTGATTCGCTTGTCGAGAGTACAGATGTACCAACAAATACAAAATTGCGCTACATAATAAGAAAAAGCTTTATTTCATGCATAAGTGATTTTTCTTCAAAATGTGTAAATCCAAAATATGGAATAATATCTATAACAATACCACGAAATTTCTCAAAAAAGAAAATAACACAATTAGCAAGAGTGATAAGCTGTACTGCAACCGAATTCAAAATAAAAATGCTTGGGGGCGATACTAATGAAGGAAAAGAATTAGTAGTAAATGTGTGTTTAGTTGGAATAACCAAGAATATAGTTAGGAGAAAAGGTGCTAAAATAGATGATGTGATAATTTCTACAGGTGCATTTGGATATACGTCTTCAGCTCTCAATATAATTTTAAAAAATTTAACATGTTCAAAATATTTTGAAAAGAAAGCTAAGAATTTTTTATTAAAGCCGTCATCAAGACTAAATTTTTGTATTTCTAATTCAAAATATTTTTCTTCTGCCATGGATTCTAGTGATGGATTATCTACAACTTTGAATGTCATGGCAATTCAATCTAAAAAGAAATTTGTAATTACTAAATTACCTACAAACAATGATATCATCAATTTTGCAGAAATAAATAAGCTAGATCCATTAAAGTTAATTTTAGATGGTGGTGAAGAATATGAAATAATAGCTACAGCGAAACCTTCAAACATAGATAAAATCAAAAAAAATGCTATTGCTTACAATATAGAATTATTTGAAATAGGACATGTTACAAAAGGACAAGGAGTGACATATAGAAATAATAACAATGAAACGATCATAAAAGATCATGGCTGGATTCATTTGAATTGAACAAATAAAAGATTCAAATAATGCTCAAATAAAATTTAATATGTTGAATCAAGTGACAGAGTCTAATAAATCGTTAGAAGAGAAAGAAAAATGGGGCATAATTCATATTTTTAGTAGTTACAATAATACTATTATACATATGACTGATCTAAGTGGTGCAGAAACAGTATCAATTAGTTCTGGCGGAGTACATGTAAATGCGGATAGATACGAATCATCACCTTTTGCTGCCATGAAAGCTGCCAATTCAGTTATAGAAGTAGCTAAAACAAAGGGATTTGTGGGATTCCATATAAAAGTTAGAGCAGTAGGCGGAGTAGGATCTAGAGTACCCGGACCAGGTGCTCAAGCTGCAATACGTGCTCTCGCAAGAGGAGGTTTAAAAATAGGCAGAATAGACGATGTAACTCCAATTCCACACGATACAACTAGGAAAAAAGGCGGTAAAAGAGGAAGAAGAGTATAAACATCATAAATACCATTAAATAAAGAAAAACATCGTTTGATCATTTTAGTTGATCAGATAAGGATACAGTTTTACCATCTTTATTTATATTTATTTTGTTATTCATTTTAACATTGAGTCCAATAGATCGAAATAAATATAACAAATTACCTCCATCTATATTTTCAGCTATATAACCATTCAAAATAAGTTCACTCAATTTTTTGATTAAATTTTTTGTTTCATTTGGAAATTGATTTTCTGCAGTTGTCAAAACTTCTAATCCACGATAACCCAATTTTTTAATTAATATTTCTCTATCAGTTAGCTTATTAGATGCATTTGGTTTTTTAGTTTTAAGTGATATATTTTTTTTCATTTCTTCTAATCTTTTTGCTTTTAATTTTTCTAATTCTTCATCAGTCAACCTTTTATAACACCAATAGGCACTAGTCTAGCAACTTTGGTAGCTATATTTAGATTATGAGATACATCAACTATTTTATCAACATCTTTATATGCATAAGGTGTTTCTTCTATTATTCCATTAGATGTCATAGAACGAATAAAAATACCTTTTGAGTTAAGAAATTTTTGAACTTCTGATTTTGTATAATTACGTCTAGCCATGTTTCGAGATAAAATTCTTCCTGCACCATGTGCTGTAGAACCAAAGCTTAAATTCATGGAGTTAGGCTTTCCAAGCAAAACCCAACTTGCGGTACCCATAGAACCAGGTATAAACACTGGCTGTCCTATGTTTTTATATTTTTCAGGTAAAGATTCACTTTTTGCGGGAAATGCTCTAGTAGCACCTTTGCGATGAACAACTAATGATTTTAATTGGTTATCTACTTGATGATTTTCTATTTTAGCAATGTTGTGCGATACATCATATATTAAACCCATTTCTAAATCAGATTCAGATTGCTTAAATATTTTTTCAAATGATTTTCTAGTCCAGTATGTAATCATTTGTCTATTACACCAAGCAAAATTAAGCGCCGCAAACATTGCTTTCCTATAAGATTCTCCTTCATCAGAATTATTTGGAACGCATGCTAATTCTCGGTCTTTCAATGTTATTCCATATTTAGTTAATGCCTGAGTAGAAATTTTAAGATAATCACTACAAATTTGATGTCCAAGTCCTCTAGAACCGCAATGTATTAAAACTGTTATTTGATTTTTTTCTAGCCTCATTATTTTAGCTGCATATTCATCATATATTGTATCAACTTTTTGGATTTCAAGAAAATGGTTTCCAGAACCCAAACTTCCTAATTGCGGAAGTCCTCTTTTATATGCTTTATCAGAAACAAAATTTAGATCAGCATTTTTCATATTTCCATTTTCTTCACAATTTTTCATATCATTATTGTTTCCATAGCCATTATCTACAGTCCATTTTACACCAGTACTTATAACATCATCAAGTTGTGAATTTTGCAATTTAACTTTACTCTTGGAACCAATTCCTGTAGGTATTGATTCGAATAAACCATTAATTATATTTTTAATTTTTGGCCTAAGATCTTTTTCAAACAAATTAGTACGTAACAATCTAACACCACAATTTATGTCATATCCAACACCACCAGGACTGATGACACCTTCTTTTGCATCCATTGCTGCAACTCCACCAACAGGAAATCCATAGCCTTCATGTCCATCAGGTAATATTATTACATATTTTTGTACTCCTGGCAAGTACGATACGTTAATAGCTTGATTAATAGTTCTGTCAGATAACATTTTTTCTAAAATGATATTATTAGCATATATTCTAACAGGCGTTACCATTTTATGATTATCATGTTGATTAATTTCAAAGATCATATCATTTATTTTGTTTGTATACATTATTGTATAATTTTGATGCAGATAATTTAAATCATAAGTAAGTTTATTTTCAATGATTTTCATATGGACTTGTGGCTATTTTACCTATAGATGGTGGTCGTTATGGTACAAAAGAAATGTTAAATATATTTAACGAGAATCAAAAAATTAAATATCAGTTAGAGGTAGAAGGAGCAGTAGCTTCTGCACAAGCAAAATTAAACTTAATACCAATTGATGCATCTAAAGATATTTTAAATATTATAAGATTAGGAAGGATAACAATAAATCAAATAAAAAAATTAGAAGTAAAAAATGATCATGATACAGCTTCCTTAGTAGAAGCAATAAGTAAAAAATGTAAAAAAAATACTAGACCATGGATACATTATGGATTAACAAGTAATGACCTTGTAGATACTAGCAATTCTATGCAAATTAGAGATGCGTTAAAAATAATGGAAGATAGAATTTATAAGCTAGCATCAATATTGTTAGCAAAGGCCATCAAATATAAGAAGTTACCAGCTGTAGGAAGAACACACGGTCAACATGCAAGCATAATTTCATTTGGTTTAAAATTTGCTAATTGGGGTATAGAAATGTTAAAACATTTAGAAAGATTAGAAGAAAGTAAAAAAAGGATTCTCTTATGTAAAACTTTAGGTGTAGTAGGAACAGGATCTTTGATGGGTTCACAAGCAATCAATGTTCAGAAAATAGTAGCAAAAAAATTAAAATTGTATTCTATAGATGTTGCAACCCAAATAATACCTAGAGAACGATATTCAGAATACGTATTCCAATTAGTATTAATAAGTTCAACATTAGAAAAAATTTCAATTGAGATACGTAATCTACAAAGAACAGAAATAAGTGAGATGCAAGAATATTTTAAAAGTGGACAAATCGGTAGTAGTGCAATACCTATTAAAAAGAATCCAATTAAAAGCGAACGAATATCATCTTTAGTAAAATTACTAAGAGGGCATTTACTTACATCATTGGAAAATGTATCGTTATGGCATGAAAGAGATTTATCTAATTCAGCTAATGAGAGGTTCATAATTCCAACCTGTACAATTTTAGTAGATGAAATGTTAGATATCATGATAAAAATTATTAATAATTTAATAATAAACAAAGATAAAATAGTACAAAACATAAATTTAACTAAAGGTAGAATATTTTCAGAATTTATCATGCAGGCACTAATAAAAAAAGGTGTATCACGTTTGATAGCTTATAAGACTATTCAAAAGATATCGTTCTCGTTTTACCAAGATAAAATAGACTACATCAAATCATTAAAAAAAAATAAACTTATTTCTTCAAATTTAACAAATAAAGAAATCAACGAAATATTTATTCCTGAAAATCACTTGGGATCTTCAATCACCATGATAGAAAAATGCAATGCTATGGTTAAAAATGCAATAATTAAATAAATTTATGTATTCTTGATCCATATTGCATGGATTTTTTTCTTTTATAAGCAGAAATTTTAGGTGCACCAATCTCCAATGCCAATGTTCTGATAATGTGTTTACGTAAAAAATCATTTCCATCACGTATTTTATATGATAAAGGTATTTGTTTTGCAATTTTAATAAAATCACAAAATAAGAAAGGATGTATAAATCGAATATGAAATTGCGAAGAAATAAAGTGCGCCTTATCTAGCATATTGATTTCATTTTTTAATTTCGTATCAATCATTTGTAAAAGTTTGGTATTATTATGAGAACCTATTCTTCTATAAATATCATAACCACAGAATAATTCATCAATTCCATTTGCAGTTACTATGACATCAAACCCAAATTTTTGAGACGCTTTACTCATATAATAAAATGCAATACAATTTTCTAACCAAGACAAACTATCTGTTACAATTTCATTTTTTATATTATGCTTAATATAGTTGAATTCATCATCATTATTTATCTCATATATTTTGTGTGGAAGTTTTATCATATTACTTATTTTTTTTGCAAATAAAACATCATGGCAATTTTTGAAACCTATTGTAAGTAAAGTTACATCATAATGAAGATTGTTACATAGTATAGCTAAAAAGGTACTATCTACACCTCCAGAAAATGGAATAATAATTTTTTCATGTTGTATTGTGTTTATTATTATTTGTTTGATTCTATCCAAGAAATTTTCTATTATTAATACATCCAATACTAATCAATTAAATAAATGTTAATACATATAAAAACTGAACAAATATGAAAATGAGATTATCTAAAAATAATATAAAAAAAGAACTGGACAAGCTAGATAATTGGAAATTAACTAATAATTCAATATACAAGAAATTTAATTTTGATGATTTTAACCAAGCATTTGGTTTTATGACAAGAGCTGCATTATATATAGAAAAATTGAATCATCATCCAAATTGGCAAAATGAATTTAACATAGTAGAAATAAAATTAACTACGCACGACGTAAAAGGTGTTACAAAAAATGATATCAAATTAGCCAAGATTTTAAATTCACTACAAAATGATGTTTAAACATAGAGAATTTATATATTCAATTCAATTATTTTGATAAATGGATTCAAAAGATGTCATTTTAGATTCTGATTTTAAATACATTGATAAAAAAGGCAATATCATAGATACAGAAGCTCAGTTTTTCATAGCAAATCTGCTTGCCTTTTTAGGTCAAGAATATACTTATAAACATAATATAAAACTAAAAGACGATATAGTAAAAATCGATTTTAAAACAAAATACGGATTAGTAGAAATTATTGACAATGATGAAGATGAATTAAAAATTAAAAAAATCAAGAAAGAAACACCTGATTTAAAAATTATATCGATAGGAAATAAAAATTATAAAGTAAACATGGTTAATTTTACCAATAGTAATGAAAACACCAAATATGTAGGTTCTATATTTATAGATGAACCGTCTCTATCTTTTGATTATGCACATATTTTACCATTAGTTAAAAAATGTTCAATATTACATGGACATACATCTTCTGTATTTATAGAATTAACTGGCAAGATGAAAAACAACATGCTAATTGATTTTACAGATGCCAAAAAAATTGCCAAAAATGCAATATCAAAATTGGATCATAAATTTTTTATTAATAAAAAATACTTACAAAAATCAGATGATTTGCATTATAGGATTACTTTTAATGGACCTCAAGGCGTTTTTGATTTACATGTACCAAAAAATACAACTTATTTATTAGATGGGGAAGCTACTGTAGAAAATTTATCTTCAGAAATCATCAAAATTTTAGTGCCAATGTTACCAACTAATATTGATACGATAGGAGTCTACATATACGAAGGATATAACAAAGGAGCGCATATCATATCACACATACTAAAATGAAATATGACAAAAAAAATAGATAATAAATCATGGGACCCTAAATTAGAATATAATGTGATTCAAGAATGGAATGATAATCATATATACGATTTCATTCCTTCTGAAGATAATTTTGTTATAGATACACCTCCACCTTATCCTTCAGGAAAACCATGGCACATAGGAGCCGCAGCACATTATGCACAAATTGATATGATTGCACGTACAGCTAGAATGTGCGGTAAAAATGTATATTTTCCAATTGGAATAGATAGAAATGGACTTCCAGTAGAGATATATACAGAAAAAAAACACCACATAAAACTACAAAACGTATCACGAAACGAATTTTTGAATTTATGTAGAGAAAGTCTTGATGATCTAGAAAAAGAAATATTACAAATAATGAAACATTTAGGAATTAGTGGCGAATTTACAAATTATTACAGAACAGATTCTGACGAATATAGAACATTAACACAAGCTACGTTCATAGAATTATGGAATAAAGGTCATATTTATATTGCAAATCGTCCAAATAATTATGATTGTCAAACTAAAACCACAATATCAGATGCTGAAATTACATATATGGAAAAAAAGACAAAATTAACACATATAAAATTTAAATTATTAAAATCTCATAAAACTATCATCGTATCAAGTACAAGACCAGAACTGTTGTGCTCATGCAAAATGATCATAGTTCATCCTGATGACGAGAGATATTCAAAAATAATTGGTCAAAAAGTGATAGTGCCAATTTATAACAACATAGTAGAAATAAGAACACACAAGTCAGTTAAAATGGAATTTGGTACTGGAATTGTAATGATATGTAGTTATGGTGATCAAAACGATGTAGCGTTATTTAGAGAATTAAACTTAGATGAATCTATTGCAATTGGTTTGGATGGCAAAATGACTAACATAGCAGGTAAATATGCAGGGCTTAAAATAGAACAAGCCAGATCGAAAATAATATCAGAACTTAAAAATTTGGATGCCATAGAAAAAATAGAAAAAATAGACCACAACATCCCAATTTCTGAACGAAGCAAAACACCTATAGAAATAATACCAATGCAAGAATACTACTTGAAACAAAAAAATGTGACTAAAATTAAAGAATTATGCTCAAAAATAGAATTCCATCCTAAAATGCATAAACAAATTTTGATTGATTGGATTGATTCAATATCAATAGATTGGCCTATATCTAGAAGACGATATTATGGAACAGAAATACCAATATGGTATTGTAAAAAATGTACATATACATATGTACCAAAACCTGGTAAATACTATATTCCTTGGAAAGACAAATGTCCAATAAATCGGTGTCCTGAATGCACATCTACAGATTTTAGAGGAGAAGATAAAATATTAGATACATGGATGGACTCAAGCATATCTCCTTTATTTATAACTAAATTTCAAAAAAATGAAAAGTTTTTTGCAAAAACATATCCTACTACTATAAGACCACAAGCTAAAGACATAGTAAGGACATGGTTATACTATACTCTTTTACGTTGCAATCAGATTACTAGAAAAACACCATGGTCAAAAGTATGGATAATGGGTCATGGATTGGATCATAAAGGATTAAAGATGAGTAAAAGTGCAAAAAATGCAGTAGATCCATTTCCAATAATAAATGAATTTGGTGCTGACGCTTTTAGGTTTTGGAGTGCCAGTATTGTCAACCATGGATATGATTTTAGATGCGATATTGAAAAAATCAAATCTGCTCAAAAATTTTTAAGTAAATTATGGAATATTTCAAGATTCATTTCTAATTTTGATATAATAAAATGTAGGATAATCAACAAAACAGATAAATGGATATTATCTGAATTGAATAAATTGATATTAAATTGTAAACGTGGATATCAAAATTATAATTTTTTCATACCGACAAATATGATTAGAGAATTCACATGGAATGTTTTTGCTCCTCATTATATAGAAATGGTGAAAAACAGAGCGTATGGAAATGGAAATATGTCAGATGAAGAAAAAAATAGTGCTATATGCACGTTACATAAAGTACTGTCATCTATACTGCTACTTTTAGCTCCAATAACACCTTTTATTACTGATTATTTGTGGAAAAAAATTTATTCAAATAATAGTATACATATACAAAAACAAGTAGCAGTAGAAAATTATGATGATATGACATCATTTACGAATAAGATTATTAAGTTTAATTCTAGAGTATGGATTGCAAAAAAAGACAACAATATTTCTTTGAATAAACAAATTGAATTACCGATACCAGAAGAACTAGATATGTTTAAAAAAGATTTAGTATATATGCATAACTTAAAAGAATGAATTAATTGAAATCAATAATTATTACAAAACATGGAAATTATGATGTATTAACATATACAGATACACAAAAACCAACAAATAAGAAAGATCATGTCATAATCAAAGTAAAATATTGTGCTCTAAACCATTTGGATTTATTAGTACGAAATGGATTACGTGGGAGAAAAGTAAAGTTTCCACATGTACTAGGTTCTGACATATGTGGAATCTTAGAAAACGATTTTGGAGATTTTAACAGTGGAGATGAAGTTGTAGTTTATCCAGTAATAAAAAATACAACACCAACAAATTTGCCTAATATGATAGGAGGATTTAGTTTTTATGATGGAGGATATTCCGAATTTGTAAGAGTTCCAAAAAATTGCATAATAAAAAAACCAAAATGGTTATCATCTTTAGATGCATGTACATTAAATGTATCATATCTTACGGTATGGAATATTTTACAAACATTGAATTGTAAAAAAAATGATAAAATTTTTGTCTGGGGAGGAAATAGTGGCATAGGGACTGCAACAATTTTATTGGCAAAAGCTATTGGATGTAATGTCATTACAACTATATCAGATCATGACAATGTAGATCTAGTAAAAAAAATTGGTGCAGATCATGTAATAGATAGAAAAAAAGAAAATGTGTTAAAATCAGTTAGGAAAAATACGAATAATATAGGAGTAGATTATGTTATTGATCATGTAGGATCAAAAACATGGCCAACGAGCATAAATATGCTTAAGAGAGGAGGCAAAATGGCAACATGTGGAATTACAACAGGAACATATGCAAGAGTAAATATATCATGTGTATATAATAAGAAGATCAATATACTTGGTTTTTACATGGGTAATAAATCACAATTAATCAATCTACATAAATTTATAAATTTAAAAAAAATAAAACCTATAATTGATTCAATTTTTGATCTTGCAGATGTAAAATTAGCACATAAAAAATTAGAACAAAGCAAACATTTTGGAAAAATAATTTTAAGGGTTACATAGATCAATATACAATATTATTTAGAATTAATTTTTTTTAGCATTGAAAGAAAATATTCATATAATTTAATATCATGTGTTAGTTCTGGATGAAAAGAAGTCGCAAGGATATTATTTTGTCTGACTGCAATAATGCTATCATTTAATTTAGATAAAATTTGAACATTTTTTCCAGCTTTTTTAATGCTAGGAGCACGAATAAAAATACCTTTAATTTTGGTTGGATTGTGTAATATTATTTCTACATCAGATTCAAATGAATATTGTTGCCGTCCAAAATAGTTTCGTTCAACTTCTACATCTAGCAAATCCATATGTATTTGGTTTGTTTTTCCTATGTTTTTGTCATTAACGTGTTTTGATAATAATATTAATCCGGCGCATATTCCAAATACCGGCATTCCATTATTAATTTTGTCATATAATGTTTTGAATAAATAGCGTTTCATAGATAGCTTTGCTATGGTAGTGCTTTCACCTCCAGGAATTATTAATCCATCTAGATTAGATAATTGATATTCATGATTAATGCTACAAACTGTACCTGAATAACCTAATTTTTGTAAACTTTTTTTTACTGCCAATATATTTTCATGTACATCTCCTTGTATAGAAAGCACTCCTATATTCAAATTGCTCATCAATTCTTTCCTCGATCTTGCATTTTTAATTCTAGTTCTTGTATGTCTATTCCAAGCATAGATTCTTTTTCATCCACCAAATTTTGTGCTTCATACACTTTATTAATATCGTCCCAAAATGTAGCAGCGAGTACTATTGCATTAGCACGCTCTTTAGCGTCTGATGATTTAAATATTCCAGATCCTACAAATATTCCATCACATCCTAGGGACATAAGATATCCAGCATCTGCAGGAGTAGAAATTCCTCCAGCAGCAAAATTAACAACTGGCAATCTTCCAAGTTGAGCTGTTTTTTTCAATATGTCATAAGATATTTGAAAATCTCTGGCTAATTTAATTAAGATAGATTCATCACCGTAATTTTTTATAGATTTAAGCATTGATAGGTCGTAATTAACCTTGTTTATATGTCTAACAGCTTCAACAATGTTACCAGTACCTGGTTCGCCTTTAGTTCTAATCATAGAAGAGCCTTCTTCTATTCTTCTAAGTGCTTCAGATAACGAACGACAACCATTTACAAATGGAGTAGTAAAATCCCATTTCCATATATGGTGGTTTTCATTAGCAGGAGTTAAAACTTCAGATTCATCAACCATATCAACATTCGCTTTTTCTAATACTCGTGCTTCATAAACATGTCCTATTCTACATTTTGCCATTACCGGTATGGTCACAGTATCCATAATTTCGTTAATTATTTTTATACTAGCTGTACGAGCTACACCGCCTATTTTTCTAACATCGGATGGAAGTTTGTCTAATACCATCACTGCTACTGCACCTGCATCTTCAGCAATGTGAGCTTGTTCAACAGAAGTTACGTCCATCACAACTCCATTTTTTAACATATGAGCGAAGCCTCTCTTTAAGGTGGATGTTCCATAAGTAACATCATTTGAATTTATTTTTTTCTGACAAATGCCCTTTGCATTTTCAATATCTCCAGACAATGAGATCATAGAGAATAAGATACATCCAACATATTTATTTGATTAATTGGGAGATAATTGAGTTTAATTCTATTTCAATTGCATTTATTATTGGAGGCACATCATAATTTGTGGCCCATGTGATTTTATGTGTTTTATTATCAAGTGTTACCTTCAATACATTTTTGAATTTATTGTCTGAAGTATTTAATTGTTGATAATCATAAGCTAAAGATAAAAATCCAGTATTTTCTATGAGGGAGGTTAATTTTTGTAGTTTGTTATCTTCAATTTTAGATTCTTTTTCGGTGATATTATCTTGATCAATAACGCGGTAATTTACAATCTTGTTATTATGTATTATTAATATTTCAGATTGTTTATGTTTAATAATGTCATTTTGATCTTTAATTAATGTATAACGAATGTATTCTATCTCAGTGAAATTAATGAAATGCGAAGAGTCAATTTTTAAAACTGTTTGAATGGAGAAAGATGCAATACAAATTATGGCTATGATTATAAATAACAATAGCGCTTTATGCATAATTAATATAGCTAAATTTCCAAATTAAATTTTTGTAAAATAAGTTAAATTTTAGTATTGTTTATAATATATTTGTGGGGTCGTTGCCTAGCCAGGTATGGCGACAGTGATGATCAATCACCGCTAAGGGCTCCAGAAGCAAAAAAATGTATTACTGATATAAGATGATGTACATTTGGAGCAGCAGTGACCCGTAGATCGCCGGTTCAATTCCGGTCGGCCCCACTAATTTTTATTTTGTATTATTAACAAAATCATAAAATCATACAAAATTAATTCATAGTTTATTTGGATGTATCATGTTAAGAGCAGAACCTGAATAAAACCATTTGAGTTGTAATTCATCATAGGAATGATCTAATAATATAATCTCACATTTTGTGTCATTTTTAATATAACACTTTATTGTTTTACCTGGACGTAGTTCATTAAGTTCGATAATATCAAGATAATCATTTTCACCTATTTTGTAATAATCTTGTTGATTTTTAAAGCTAAGAGCTAATATACCTTGTTTTTTTAGGTTATTTTCATGTATACGAGCAAAACTTTTTGCAATTACTACCACACAACCCAAATATCGAGGAGACATTGCAGCATGTTCTCTACTACTACCTTCACCATAGTTGTTTTCTCCTATAATAGCCCAGATAATTTTTTCTTTTTTATATTGTCTAGCTATCTGTGAGTAAAATTCTAATTTTTTTGTAAGTAAGTTTTTTCCCTTTCCTATTTCATCATTATAAAAATTTTTGGCTCCAAGTAGTAAATTGTTACTTAATTTATCCAAGTGACCTCTATAAGTTAACCAAGGCCCAGCTGGAGATATGTGATCTGTAGTACATTTGCCTTTAACTTTAGCTAGTATAGCAATGTGTTTGTAATCTTTTTCATTCCACGCATTAAACGGTGTAATTTTTTGTAGTCGATTACTATTTTTATTTAGTAGAACAATATTATGTTGATTTTTTGATGGAGATATATAATATTCATCAATACTAACAAAACCTTTTGTAGGTACATCAGGTTGTTTTTTAGGAGGTCTAAGTTTTACTTTAGTACCATCAGGAGCTAAAAGATAATCTTGTGATGGATCAAATGATAACGTGCCAGCTAATGATAATGCAACCACTATTTCTGGGCTCGCAATAAAATTCATAGTTGATCTTTTTCCATCGTTTCTACCAGGGAAATTTCTATTGAATGAAGTGATTATGGAATTATCAACATCATCAATATTTCTTTTCCATTGTCCTATGCAAGGTCCACATGCATTAGCCATGACGGTAGCACCTATAGATTGTAATAAACGTAGTTGGCCGTCACGTTGCATAGTGGCCTTTATTCTTTCAGATCCAGGTGTAATTAGTAATGGAATCTTAATTTTTATGCCTTTCAATTTTGCTTGCTTAGCTAAATCAGCTGCTTGAGACATATCTTCATATGAAGAATTTGTACAACTTCCTATCAGTGCAGAGGATAACATATTTGTATAATTATTATCTTTGATATCACTAGAAGTTTTTGATATAGAACGAGATAAATCAGGTGTATGAGGACCAGTAACATATGGTTGTAATAACGATAAGTTAATTTCAATTATCTGATCAAAATATTTGTCTGGACTTTGTTCTATTTCTTTATCAGCCACTAGCAAATATCTATTTTGATTAGCTAATTCAACTACTTTCTGACGATCTGTAGCTTGCATATAAATTACCATTCTTTCATCATACGGAAAAATAGAACAAGTAGCTCCTATCTCAGCACCCATATTAGTTATAGTGGCTTTACCAGTACAACTTATTGAATTTGTTCCCGGTCCAAAATATTCGATTATGGAATTAGTGCCTCCAGACACTTTCATTTTTTTAGCAAGAAAAAGAATCACGTCTTTTGGAGTAGCCCATCTATCTAATTTTCCAGTTAAGTAAATTCCTATTCGTTTAGGATACAATATTTGTAATGGTAAGCCTGCCATAGATTCAGTTGCGTCCATTCCACCAACTCCAATCGATATCATGCCAAGACCACCAGCATTGGGTGTATGAGAATCAGTACCTATCATAAATCCTCCAGGAAAAGCATAATTTTCAAATATAACTTGATGTATTATTCCAGCTCCAGGTTTCCAAAATCCCATTTTATATTTACCGCAAGCAGATTCCAAAAATTTAAAAACTTCATTGTTTTCAATTATAGAATTACTGGTATCTTTTTTCCCTTCTATTTTTGCACGTATAAGATGATCACAATGTATTGTCGTAGGAATAGTTACTGATTTTAATTTAGTTTGCATGAACTGTAAAATAGCCATTTGTCCTGTCACATCTTGCAATGCAATTCTATCTGGTTTAAGAAAAATGTAACTATGTCCATATTTCAGTTTAGTTGGCGTGTTTTCCATATGTCCGATAAGTATTTTATCAGTTAATGTTAAAGGGACGTTATTTTTTTTTGTGTAATTAGTTACTCTGTTAGATAAATTATCATAACATTTAGAAATATCATCATAATTTATTAAATTCATACTCTACATTTTGTAATTAATTTATTCATGAATAAATAATTTTCCTAACAATTATATGAGTAAATGAATATAAATAATTAAGTAATATGAAAATGAATTCAATTAAACATTCTTTTAGGTGTTAACCTAGTGGTGAATAAAGGTTTTCCGAAATTTGGTATGTCACAAGCTGGTGCATATGTAGCAGCGTTAAAAAATTATAATTTACCAGAAGTGATTTTAGAACTCATAGCCAAAGATTGTGGATCAGATTTGCTAGAAAGAGGAAGAATAGATGACAGACTACAAAGTATGAATGACCAAGCTTTGGAATTATTACATAGAATTTTTGTAAATTGCGAGAATGATAAATTAGGAAAATATGCGCAATATAGATTTTTTGCTTATGTTTCTAGCATGTATCATAAATGCGAAATTTTAATAAATGAATATGTACCTGGAAAATCCGGTAAAAATCATAAAATTCCAGTAGCAGTTAAAAGCAATGGTATGTACACAGCAATAGCATTTAACAAGTCAATTGGAAATTCTGTCACTAAAAAAGAAATAATAAAATTTTATGATGTAATCGATGATCTAAAAAAAGGCGAGCATGGTACTATGTTATCTGAAGCTATATATGGTACGTCTGTTGGATTTAAAGGCGATGCGCTATTAGAATTAGAAAAATTAAGTAAATCAAGAAATTCAAATATTGAACACAAAATAAATTTTAAGATGGCAAATTTTGAAAATAGAATTTATTCAATGATCAAATGTTAGCAAGTTTAAATTGTGATGTATCAATAGTTAAAAATTTTGAATATTTTTTTGTATAATAAAAGTTTTTGTCATAGTGTTGAAATTGCAGATCATCAAAAATATGTTTAGACCATACTTGATGAACCACATCGATGTAATTTTTATTTTGTTGCTGTCGTAATAACTCATGAGATAATTCATGTGATACTACAGCACAATTCTTTTTTGCTAATTTAACATCATATTCATGGTTTTGATTAGATTGCCACCATATCATTCCAAAATTTTCTGCATGATAGCCATTACATGTACAATCAGTCCAAATTGGTTTAAAATAACATAAGTAAAAGTGATATACATTTTTATCACGGTTTAAATGATCTTTGATGAGTATTGGAATATCTAATCTTTGAAATAGACTATGCTTATTAACTACTAGCGTGTCACAATTTATATCCATGTTAATCAAAAAATTTTTTCTAATCCAAAATTGGTAGAATTTAGACATTTTTTTTATATAGTCATAATTTTCATAATATGATTTATCTTTATTTTTTACTAAAAAAATGAAATGGAGTAACAAGCTAAGTTTGCCCTTCTATTCCCATCAGTGTTAGTGTAGAACGTATTTTTTCTATTTTACGTATTTTCCAAGTTATGGTTTCTCGTAGTGCTTCTACTGTAGATGATTCTATCTTTGCCAATATGTCATATGCGCCAAATGTTCCATGAACTTCTTTAACACTTTCCATTCCTTTCAATTGCCTAATTATTGCTTCTTCAGAGCCAAGTTCACAATTGATTAATACATATGCAGTAGCCATATATTTAATTAGAATTCACCATATATCAATAGATCTATCAAATTTGAATAAACATTCGTATCGTGGTGGGATATATTTTGTTTTTTACAAATATTTTATGTTATAAATACAAAATAAAATTTGCGATAAAGTACGAACTAATAACCAAACACAATCTAGAGTTCTTAATTGTCCCCTTAATCTGACTTGCATAGAATCACTGGAATAGCCACAACCTCATTTAGCTAACTAATCAAGGGGTTGTACATAGTGCAACATAATTATATTTTAATCATACATCAAAATGCCTGTATGTTCAGAATAAAAGTCCAGTTAATTTGACTTCGAACCCAGACACAGGAATACGTATTTTAAAATTATTTAAAACATTTTTTGAAATCTCTCCAATAATTCCTACTTCATGAGAATTACAGATAATTAATGCAGCTCTACCATTAGAAAAAATTGAATTTGATGTGCTTTTTGTTTTAAAATAAATATCAAATGGTTTAAACGCAGATTGTAATACTGACTTTAGTGTAGTGAAGTTTGTTGTTTGATTTGCATTCACACATGCCAAGTTTATTGATTCTTCAATCATATCTGATTTTAAGAAAGTTGTTCCTACTTCAAAGAGTTTTTGCGGATATTCATTATGTACATTTTTAGATAGGTTATGTAATAATGAGGGTATTATATTATTACGTAAAACATAATTACGATTTATTGAATTTAGTAGCGCTAGATTATTTTCATTTTGCTGTGTTAAAAAATATTGAATTTTTTTATCCACTAGGCTTTGATTCAATACTTCAGTATAACCAAGTCCGATCATAATCATTGTTATGGCATCCAAATACTTTGTTATAGTATTTTTATTGCCCAAATTAGTTGATTTAGGTAATTGCGAATCTAAATTTTCTACGCCATAACCAATTAAAACTTCTTCAACCAAATCTACTTTATCCATAATATCGAATCTAGATCTTGGTATAGTACAAATTATTTTTTTATTACTTGCATGAGAAGCCAATCCGCTCTTTTTTAAAGAACGTATAATCTGATTGTTAGAAATATTGATACCAAGCATATCATTAACAAATTGTTTATCTAAAGTCATTTTTCTAGTTTTGAATTTATAACTAAGATCTATTCCATCTATTTTTACATTATAGAATTTATAATCAAACGCGTTGTATAATATGTCTATTATTATAGATAAAACATCTTCAGCAACTATGCTGTCTGTTGCAGTTACTTCAATTAATATGCTTTTGGTGTTATTTGTTATTGTTGTATAAGATGAATTTATTATTGGAGGAAATGATACTGTGACTCCTTTTGAATCAATAATCATAGGTGCGTTTTTATTTGCTACCAAATGTCCATATTGTTTGCCTACGCTTAACTTATTTAATATATCACGTATACTGAATTTAATTGATTGTCCAAGCGGTATAAATTTATGACTTAATTCTACTGTAGTATATACCAAAGGAAAAGCAATCTTATCAAAATCATGAAATCCGATGGATGCTTTTTTACGTTTTTTTCCTAATCCATTGTGTAGGTCTTCCTGCATTGTGATTAATTGTTTTATAGTATTATCGTCAATTGTTTTCTTGCTTTTAGCAATTATTGCATATAGATATGGTCTAATTTTTTTTACTTTAGGACTAACATTAATTTTGTAATTGCTTTTTTCGATCACAAAATTTTTATGATTTTTGTCTCTAACATTTAAAAAACATTTTAGTGTGTTACTTATTCCAAAGTCAGCACCATAATCAGGACGATTAGGACTATATTCAATTCTCACAGATTCTTCATTTTGAGATTCTATGTCTAGTCCTAAAGATGTTAATGCATTAACAAGTTCAGAAGTTTTTATTCGCTTTCCCATTAGCATTTGCATTCTATCAAAGTTTAATGTTATAACTGGCATTTGAAATTCCTCAATAAATTTAGATCATTAATATAGAATTCACGTACGTCTTCTATATTATATTTTAACATAGCTATTCTTTCGATACCACCTCCAAATGCTAGAATCTTATTTTTTACACCTAGAGGTTTCGTGACCTCTGGTCTAATGATACCCATTCCAAATAATTCCATCCAATTATTTGTTCTTTTATTATAAACCATAGTTTGTAATGATGGTTCAGTATAAGGAAAAAATGTTGGCCAGAATTTAATTTTATTTAATCCAATTCTCTTGCAAAATTCTTTTTGAATTCCCATTAAATTCCTTAAATTAACGTCAGCTCCAACTATTAATCCTTCAATTTGTTGGAATTCAGATAAATGTTTGTAATTTGACTTTTCGTTACGAAATACTCTACCAAGAGAAAATATTTTTGCATCTTTTGGTAGATTAGATGAAATATATTTAATTGTAGTGCAAGTGGTATGTGTTCGTAAGATCATTTTCTTAGCTTCTGACAATTGCCATTTATAATGCCATTTTTTATTATGTATATATGAGACATTTTTAATTTGTTGAGGAGTTGCAACATCATTCTTTAATACATAATCAAGATAAAAAGTATCCTGCATTTCTCTTGCAGGATGATTTTGAGGGGTAAAGAGTGCATCAAAGTTCCAGAAACTAGGTTGTGTTAAGTTTCCCACTATCTCTGAAAACCCAAAACTAATCAAGATATCACGTACTTCATTTATGGTTTCTTTAAGTGGATGAACATGAGCTATGTGTAATAATGGTGCGTCAGATTCAACATCTATAGGTCGATCATGGGTATTTTCGTTATTAGTATTATCAAAATTAATTCTTTTATTTAATAATATTAGCTTGGATTTAATTATATGACTCTTAATAAATCCACTTCGCTTTTTAAGAGATTCTAATGATTTTGTATCGATAATTGCATTCTCTGGTATTTTTGCATATGCTATATCTGAAATTAGTTTCTCTTCTGCTGTAGTATTTGGAGGTTTTGTTTTACCAATTCTGACAATTACATTTTTTTTTGTAGAAATTATATCAATCCAGTTATTTTTTTTTGCTTTAGATATTGCTGCATTAAAATCATATTTCAAGATTTGTTGTAATTCTTGCAAAGTGTAATCTCTCTTGTTAACCAATTTAATTATTTTACGTTCTGGCATATTTTCATTATATGATCTTAACGCATTACTATCCAAACTTACAAGTACTTCTTTTTGATCTATAACATCTATCAATTTTTTTAATCTTAGCCATTCTATTCCTCTTCTTAATTGATCTTCTGTTAATGTAGTTTTTTGTAGTAATACACTAAATTTTGATGGAACAGTCATTTTAAGAGCTTTAATTATTTGTTTTTCTATTGGATGTAATATTAACGACTTCAATAAAAGAAAGGTTTTAAAAATACTTTTTAAATCTTAGTTCATCAAGATGATTCATGATAATACTGAATTTACTGTTACACCCTGGAAAGTAGAAGGCAACATAGATTATAATAAACTAATTAACCAATTTGGAACAGAAAGAATTTCAAATAGTATTTTAAATAGATTAGAAAAAGTAACTGGCGACATTCACTTCATGTTAAAAAGGGGGGTTTTTTTTTCTCATAGGGATTTAAATAAAATTTTAGATTGGTACGAAAATAATGGCAAATTTTTTATATACACGGGCCGTGGACCTTCAGGAAATACACATGTTGGACACTTAATTCCATGGGTACTAACAAAATGGCTCCAAGAAAAGTTTGGTGTTAATGTATACTTCCAACTATCAGACGATGAAAAATTTTTTGCAAATAAAGATGCTACATTAAAATCTACATATCAATTTGCTTATAAAAACGCCATAGATTTTATTGCACTTGGTTTTAAACCAGATAATACAAAGATATTAATCAATACCAAGAATGCAAATAATTTGTATCCTATAGCTTGCAAAATTGCCAAAAAGATAAATCTATCTAATATAAGAGCAGTTTTTGGTTTTACTAACGATACAAATATAGGAATGATATTTTATACTGCAATGCAATCAGCTCCGTGCTTTATAGAAGATAAACCCGTATTGATACCATTAGGAATAGATCAAGATCCTCATTTTAGAATTACAAGAGACATAGCACCAAAAATTGGAAAAATTAAGCCGTCTATTATTCATGGAATGATGATGCCGTCACTTACTGGTATAAATACGAAAATGTCAACCTCGATAAAAAATAGCGTAATTTACACCACAGATATTCCAAATATTGTCAAAAAAAAAATTAACAAGTATGCTTTTTCAGGGGGACAATCTGATATAAAATTGCATAGAGAAAAAGGAGGTAATCCAAGTATAGATATAGCATATCAATATCTAAGAATGTTTTTTGAACCTAACGATATGAAATTAAAAAAAATTCATGATGATTATACGTCAGGTAAATTATTAAGTGGAGAGTTGAAACAGATGACCATAAAAAAAATAAATGATTTTTTGTCATCACATCAAAAAAATAGAGAAAAAGCAATCGAAAAAATTGACGAGTATATGATAAAATGATAAAGAGGATCATATGTCAAGATAAATACGAAGCTGTTAAATTATCTAGTTTAATTTTTATAAAAAGCGGCAAAGAAACATTTATCAAAGAAATTTTAAATATTATAAAAAACGAAGTGGTTATTTCATTAAAAGATAAGTCTGCACATAGTATAATTCTTAAAGACGATCAAGAAGTAGAAATATTTGCAGATTTCATACAATCTATATGTGAAGGTCGTCATAGGATTATTTCTACAATTGCATATGATGAATATGTAGAAATAATAAAAAGTTAAATCGCACATATCTAGCTGAATATCATATGCATATATTTCAGTTACATTTTTGATGAATGTTGAACTTTCTCATAATCTATGTCAACAATTATTTAATTTTCCATTTTTATCAATTTCATAATTTTTAATTCTTGTCGATGAAATTGATTTTCCATCTTCGGCTATAACAATTGGCATAACAATAATTTTTAATTGTGATAGATTTAGTTTTTTTCTAGTTTTATTTATTTTGTATCCAATATTTTTTGTATCATTACTAACTATTAGAGCGTCTATATTACACTCATACAAAGTGGGTCCAAATTCATCTTCAATTTTACATATCGCATATGAAGAATTTGGAAAATTAGATATGATCATATTTTTTAATGCGTGTTCACGAGTATTATAATTATGTAATATTTGCTTTTGTTTTTGTATTGTAAATTTATCACTGGTAAGACCTATTATCACATGTTGAGAAATGGAAAACGCTTTTGCAAATAATGTAATATGGCCTTTATGCAAGATATCAAATGTACCTCCTACTGCTACAGAAGTGAACTTTTTGATTGTTTTCATATTGAAAAATGAGTAGATAGAAACTTTATAATCATAACTAAGTTTATTAGCTACATAACATTACTGTAATAAAAATATAAAATCAATTGATTTTATCTTTTTTTCATAGCAGTTATAACAAACCAATATACCAAACCAGGAGTCAACCCAACTATAAGTGGAATCCATACTCCCATAGCTTCAATTTCTCCAGCCATGTTTGTCGTAAACTAATAGCATATTTAAACCCATCTTAAAGTTCTATTAATGGACTGAGAGGGATTTGAACCCTCGACCATTCGCGTGCAAGGCGGATATTCTACCAGTCTAAACTATCAGCCCTTCAAAATGATCATTTATTATCAATATAAATATTAAAAACAAATTTATTAGAAATTTAAGAAACAAAATTCATGGTACTTTTAGAGTCAGGTTCTATGCTTGCCAAAAATGCTATCGCTCCAGATTTTTCATTAATAGGTATTGATAACAAAATTCATTCTCTTAAAGACTATCAGGATTATGAATTATTGTTAATAATTTTCATTTGTAATCACTGCCCATATGTACAAGCCAAGATTAATGCAATTAATGGAATATATAATAAATTTAATGATAGATTGGCAATGGTAGCTATAAACAGTAATGATGCAATAAATTATATTGAAGATAATTTTGAAAATATGAAAAAAATGGCAAAAAATAGAAATATAAAATTTGATTATTTATTTGACGAAACACAAGAGATAGCTAAAAAATTTGGAGCAAAATGTACTCCGGATCCATTTTTGTTTAATAAACATAGAAAACTAGTTTTCCATGGACGAATAGACAATGCAATGAAATTAGAAGATGAAGTGACAGAAAAAACAATGATCAATAATATTGAGAAGTTACTACAAAATTTAGAAATAAATGATTATTTCATTCCTTCCATTGGGTGTTCTATAAAATGGAAAAAACAATGAATTTAAACAGATGTAAATAAAGGAATTTAGGGGCCGGTAGCTCAGCTTGGCTGGAGCGTTCGACTGATAAGTATCATGATTTGGAGATCGAAAGGTCGTGAGTTCGAATCTCACTCGGCCCATTTTAATAATCTATCAACCTTGGTTTCTGCCCATTGGAAAACAGCATCTAAATCATTTGTAACAAGATTTGTTCCAGTATTTGTTTTTATATGGCTATTAAACATCATCAAAAATATATTATTGTTAAATTTTTTCTTTATAGTTTTAATAGTTTCAGAAAAAAATTTTATTTTTTCTTCTGACTCTACAAAAATCAATATTAACACAATTCCTTTTTTGGTCCAAACTTTATTAAAAAATGTTTGTATATCGATATCAAACAATAAATCTAAAGTATCAGAAATATCTCCTAAAAATAACACATTCCAATTATTAGATCTAAATGACGCAGATGCAGCTTCAGCTTGAAGCATATTTGATCCGTCAGACATTATAATTATATTTTTATCTAAATCAATATTAGTTGCTGAGTTATTTATTAAACTAATTGAATCCAAAATAATCCTATGGCATAATTTTGTTTCCAATCTGCTTATTTTACCTTCAGAATATAATTTTTGAACATAATTAATAGATGGTACAATTATTTCAAGTATAATTTTGGTAGGATCAGCGTCAGAATATAATGAGCTCCGGATCAAATTTATCGAACACATATTAGAAAATGAATATATAGAATCAAAATACTGATTTTTGATTTTGAAATAGTCTTCTGGAAAATAAAAATGTGCAATTCCTTCTTCAATAAACCATAAATTTGTATTTCCTATTTTGGATTTTTTGATCAAACCTTCAGACACAAATATGTTAAGATATTTTGACATGGTGATTCTATTAATGTTAAGTTTTTTTGATATTTGAGTTCCTGATAACCCTATTTTAGAATTTGCAAGCAAGTAAATCAATTCTCGTTTAATTTTTTGCATGCTATGCTTCATAATATATAACCATACTTATTAACATCAATTATAAACTAATATATAATCAATACTTGAATGTACGGTAAGAAAAAGTAATGCCGAAAGATGGTTTTAAATCAATAACATTATCAGAAATAGTATATAATAAATTTTATAATATTTACAAAGAAAATAAAGTATATTTAACTATGAAAGGAATCAATAGTTTTGCTGGTTATATAACATACATGTTAGAAGACATAATGGAAAAGGATAAAGAATCGTCTAGATATTTTCCAAAGTTAAAAAAGATATCTTCAGATAATGATAGAATAATATTACAAGATAATATAAAAAATAGAATAATTGAAGTAATTTTTCGAAATAATGAACCGTATTGCTTGTTTTGTGAAGAAAAAAATTGTTTCCACATAGGTTTTGTATTTTCACTTCCAGAAGTGTATAAAATATTGAATAAAAATGGTGTAAAATATACAATAAATAAAAGTGCAGGAGGTGAGATTTGAACTCACGAACTCCTAAAGACGGGATCGCTAATAAGATCTTAAGTCCCGCGTATCCAAAAGATCATTAAATCCTTCTTTGGCCAGGCTTGACTACTCCTGCACAATTGACATTGTAATTAATTGAATTTAATGTTTTATCGAATAGTTAAATAAAAATTATAATTAAGAATAATTACGATCATGCTTCGGTAGCTCAGCATGGAAGAGCGTTACCTTGGTAAGGTAAAGGTCACGGGTTCAGATCCCGTCCGAAGCTATTTTTAGTAATTAGTTATTATTAATTCAACATAATTTTTTCTACTTTGTGATTTAGAATTTATGGTTCTATTAGCTTCAACGTTAAAGATTTTCCAGTGTCTAGATGAAAAAGAATCCAATATAAACTTCGTGTTAGAATTAGATATCATAACTTTACAACCTAGATCATGTAATTTTTCAGATAAGGTTACAAATCTATAAAAATCTACCAGTTTGAAATTTTTATTAGTATAAGATGTAAAGTTAGAAGTATTATTAGTTGGATAATATGGAGGGTCTAAATATACAAAATCATCTTTTTGTACTTTAGAACATATTGCAGAAAAATCCATGCAACTAAGTGTCACCATTTCACTTTGCAATATATTACTGACCATTAACAAGTTATCTTCATTTACAATATTTGGTTTAGAGTATTTTCCTAATGGGACATTAAATTTACCTTTTTTATTGACACGATATAATCCATTAAAACATGTTTTGTTAAGAAATATCAATCTAGAAGTTATGTCTACATGATTTTTTGGATTTGAATTTCGAACATGATAATAATAATTTAGTGGATCCATAAAATATTCATAAGAATGATTTTTGAGAGATTCTATTACTTCTTTTACTTTATCACGTATTACCACATATGATAGAATTAACTCGAAATTTAAATCAGATAAATAAAAATCAACGTGTTGAAATTTTGCTAGATCAAAAAACATTGCTCCTCCTCCTAAGAATGGTTCAAAATATGTACTAATATTTTTACAAAGTTTCCTTTGCAAACATGTTATAATCTGTCTTTTACCACCTACCCATTTTAAGAATGGTTTTGGTAGACATTTAGCTTGTTTATAATATTGTTTCAATGTTTTGTATAACATATTTTACATTCTAACTAGTATGCGAAAAAAAAATTACAATTTATATAATATTTTTTAAGTTATAAAAACAAATCTAAAAATTAATAAAATAAAGAGGTTGGTTAGTCCCACTTTGACCAAGCAGCCATCCACCTATATGTCCACGTTGTTAATTTACAACCTAATGCTGTAAATGTGACAGCTAATACAGCTCCTGCTCCAGCTCCTAGAGCTACAGGACTATTGTAAAATTTACCTACTTGTGGTTCTATAGGAGTCATATAGGGAGGCAATGTTGGTCGTGGATATTTGAATGCTGTTTCTAGTGGATCTTCTACAGTGATCAAATTCACCATATTGAATAAAGGCAATGACATTCCAACTAACACTCCGCCAAATAATATCAACGAGTGTTTATTCTTCTTAGTTGCCCAATATGCCAAATCTAATAACATAGCTGATGGAATCCATACAGGCGTGACAATGAAATCATATGGATAACCAAGTGCAAACCAAGCACCTTTCGCTATCCAGGTATAAACAGTCATAATCAACGCATAATACGTAGCTGTTCCTGGAACACCAGTGAATGTAAGATAATAAGATGCACCTACAGCTAGCATCAATGTTTGCGATATTGAAAATACCACAAATGAAGTCCATGCCCAATCAGTATAGAAGATATAGTCACCTGCATTAATTGTTAACAATGTAGAATTAACTGCAACAACTACAATGAACAAATAATGCGTACATCGTCTAAGCCAGACCATTAATCAGTAGTTAATAAGGTCAGTATATAAAATTTTACTCTGATTTAATGAACAGATATAGGTTTATGAAAAATAAAAAATCGAATTTTTGTTGTTTATACGCCAACAAATAACGATATAATGATAGTTCCGATAGTAACACCGCCCAATGTGCCAGCTAAAATTCCATTACTTTTCTTTCTAGTACCTTCTTCGACAACCTTGACACTGAATAGATATCCTATTGCTTCTATGATAGTTAGGACGATAAATGCGTAATGACCACTTGGTGTAGGATATGCCCACGGATAATAAAAATATCCAGCTGCAGTACCTCCAAATGTAGCTAACCATGCTGCAATAAATGAAAGGGTAATCAATCCAACCATGTTTTCTACTCTTCTTCCAATCATTTTTTCTACGTCTGCACCAGATGATCCACTGCCAGAACCAAAACCTTTTGGTAAAGTCATTTGCGTTAATAGAGCCAAGAATACTTTTAAGTCTTTCTTAAAAAAATAAAAAAATGTATAGATTTTTTTTATGGAATAGATCTACTGTACAATTTGCCTTCTAAGGCCATTTTGTACATTTCAGCTACATATGGATTTTCTCCTGGAGTTTCTGCTCCTAATTCTACTAATCTAGCATAAACTCTTACTACGTACGCTAATGCACCCATAAAGGCTACTACTACACCCATGTTAAACATCCAATGATTGGGTACTGCAAAAATCTCTTCAACGAACCAGAAGTGCCACATTTCATTAACTCCGATTGTGAACATAGTAGCAAGATAACCAAGTATAGTCATCTTAAGTCCAGTATTCATTGAATTATTTGGCCCTCTGAGAACAGGTACTCTTCGATCATAGATTGCAACAGATCCCCAACCCAATGGTAGTGTAATAAAGTGAGAATATAACCACCAATGTGCAGGTGTAAAAGCACTATCTCTTATAGATGTTTGATGTAATGATCCATCTACGAAGTTATCAACCTCTACTGATGCAGCTGTAGATCCCATAGCAATTACGATAAGCCAGATCTTTTTCAATCTCTGGATTTCGACTTCTTTTGGAATCAATGCTGGCATTTGTGCCATATTATATTTAATTACATTTGTAGAATATAAAGTAAGTGAAAGTGTTTTGTAATTAATTTATAAAATATTAACATAATTCAATTGTCTTATTTTACATTTTTTATACATAATTTAGTTATTTTTTATAAAAATTTTATCTCATTACGTATTATTCATTAATGATAATCATTATTGATTAATAATTTCGAAATCATGACGTAAAACATATATTCTATTGTAAGTGTGTTTGATTAATTAACATGATCCATATTGAATCTAAAAGACTAACGTCTATAACAATAGTGTTTGGTATGATACTAACAGTAGGAGCTATTATACAAGATCTATCAGTTGTGCAGTTTGCTGAGGGTCACGGAGTGCAGGCGCAACTACAAAGCCGTTTCGTTAGGATAGAAGACGAAACATTTAACAGACAATCATTACAGACTGGAGAAGTTTTAACAATTCAAGGTAAGTTTGTAAGTTTGGTAGAAAGAGATCTACGAGCATGGAATTCAATATTTTCTGAATCTACAAACGCAGGGAATAGATGGGAAATATTAGCTAGAGATCCACCAGGAAATGTTTTTGACATATCAGGAAATGGGATTGTAGATTATTCAATATCAGCTAAAGCACTAGAAGCAGGAGTATATCACGTACATACACAACTCAATATTGCAAGTGTTGGACCTGGTTTAGGTCCTGGTCAAACTGTTGTAGTGGAAGGAGATCCAATAATAAAACCAATTCCGTATACTAATATTGCGTATCAATCAATTCTCATTGGTGTAGCATACGTAGTAACATTCGCTACAAGACCATGGCAAGTGATATAAAACCACACACCAATTATTTTTAACATTAGTTTCTATTATAGAAATAATTTTATTTGATTCAATATAATGTTCATAATGTTTTGGCCAGGAATGGGAGACCCTGCAAAAAGGAAACAAACACTCAAATTTCTTTTGATGACTGCAATAATAGCTATATCAGTAGGCGTAGCTAGTAGTTTAATACAAGGCCAATTAAGCCTAGATGATCCATTAAAAAATTGTATTAATGGTAGAAACATGAAACACAAAATAATGATAAATTTAGAAGTATATGTAGACAATCAAGAAATAGAAATACCAGCAAATGTTGGTTTTACTGAACAATGTCAAAAATCACTGTACACAACATCAAATGATGGTATTATATATGCAGAATGGGAAAAAGAATATCCATTTGAGATTGGACACTTTTTATGGATGTGGGATTTCCCATTGAGAGACATGGATCAATATAAATCAAAAATTTTAGTAAACGGTAAAGAATCAACAGATTTTATTAAAACATTATTGATAGATGGATATAAGTATAAAGCTAAATTTATTTCAAAAAACTATGATAATTCTAAAGATAGTGATTTTCTTCCACCTATAGACGAATGATATTTTAACGCTATAAAAATAAAGAAAAAAAGTTACCAGTATTTGCCGTTATCAGGTATAAGACCTATTCCTTCACGTTCAAAGTGTTTATCTAGTTCGTCAACCCATTTTTCACGGTTATCTTTGTATGACCAGCCGTGTACTCTTAACCAAAAGGCGATAATGCCTAATAAAAACACTGTGAACATTATAGTTCCGAATATGTATACCATAACATCGTAGAATAACGGATCATAGCTGGGTCCCAATTGTCCTGAAATAGACGATATTATGTTCAAACATGTATTTAGTACAGTCATCGTTAAAGAAAAAAATAGTTAGTATGATATATACATTTCCCTCAAACAAGGCATATGTATATTAAAATAGAAAAAAATGGCGTGTTATCCTCTTCCTTGTGCGTAATATCTTCCTTGTCTGGCTCTAACAAAGAAGGCTATTGCAATTCCACCAAAAACTGCACCTGCAATAACAGATGCACCTAATACACCACTTGCATCAAGGTAAGGAGTTCCAGAACCTGTTGAAGGATTTTCTGCAGCATAATCTACTCTTCTTTTTGCCAATTCTAATGTCTCTTCCAATGTATTTACGCCTGTTTCACCGCTGTTGCCAACATTTCCCATGTATTGTGCAAATGCTGGCATTACAGTTCCAGATACAAAAAGAACCGCAAATAAAGCCATATAATGACGTATGTTTTTCATTTTATCTGTTCAAGCATTATTTAATATTTAACTTTTTTCTTTAACTATAGAAAATACATTTATGTTAATTCATGATATGATATTGTAAATATGAGTAGATTACATACACATAAACATGGCAAATCACATTCTACAAGGCCAATAAATATCAGAATGCATCCTTGGATTCTTCAGAAGCCTGATGAGATTATCGAATTAATAAAAAAATACAGAAATGATAACATGAGCTCCAGCAAAATTGGTATTAAGCTTAGGGATCAACATGCAATCCCATTAACAAAACCATTAATAAAAAAGTCTATTACCAAGGTATTAGTTGATAATAAATTAAATAGTGCCATACCAGAAGATTTAGAAAATATAGTCAAAAAAGCAATAGGATTACAAAAACATTTGAAAAATAATAAATCTGATAAAAGGAACATAAGATCTTTAGAATTAGTAGAAGCAAAAATACATAGACTTTCAGAATATTATAAAAAAAACAAAAAACTAGAGAAAAATTGGAAATACAAATCAATTGTAGCACAATTAGGATAAATGGTAAGTAAGTTAGATCAATCGTTATCCTATTTTCATGATAAAATAGAAGAATGTATAAAATGTAACAAATCCATCTTAATTATAACGCATATAGATTGCGATGGATTAGTTTCTGGAAGCATCATAATGAAATCTTTAATACGAGCTGGTGTCAAATGTACTGTAAGAGCAGTTAATGAATTTAGTATTGAACAAATTGAGAATATCAAAAATTATTCACGAGATTTTTGCATTATAAGTGACATGGGAAGCCAATTTTCTCAAGAACTAGACTCCAATTTGTCTGATAAATGGGTAGTTTTAGACCATCATAGAATATCAAATACAGAATTAGATAATGAGAGAATTATCAATGCTTGGAAATATGGAATAGATGGAGGAAGAGAAATATGTTCAGGAGGAATGGCGTATTTAGCTTCCAATATCATAGATAAAAAAAATGAAGATTTAGCATGGTTATCAACTATTGCTGCATTAGGCGATAGGCAAGATCAAGGTGAAAAAAAATTATTCACAGGCATCAATCATGAAATTATAAAACATGCAATCGATACGAATCAAATAGAGATGAAACTAGATCTGCTTCTAGTAGGCAGAGAAACTAAACCTATACATGTAGCATTATCTTCAACATCACATCCATTTATAGATGGATTGACTTGGAACAGTGATGCTTGTTTATCGTTATTAAATTCTACAGATGTTGAACTTAAAGAAGGGAAAAAATGGAGAGTGCCTTCAGAGCTAACATCTGATGAGAAAAAAAAAATAATAGAAGCCATCACAAAATTCACAATCAGTAAAAATTCTACAGAAATAACTAGAGAATTGATAGGATACGTATATACATTACCAAATGAAAATAAAAGGAGTTTTTTGCATGACTGTAGAGAATTCTCAACAATGCTAAATTCGTGTGGCAGGATAAATAAATCAAGTATAGGAATTTCATTATGTATGGGCGATAGAAATAGCATTGTAGAATGTGAAAATACTTTAATACAATATAGAAAGATAATCAGAGAGCAAATGAATATTTTAACTAATGAACGATGGAGGATTAATAGCAATAATAATTTTATTGTTGTTAATGGTACAGACGTAGTACCAGAAACAATGACCGGAACTATCTGTTCACTAATTGCATCGTCTCAAAAAAATGAGAAAAAAATAGTGATAGTGATGACCAATGGAACTAACAATGCAATAAAAATTTCTTCTAGAAAACCAATTGACTGCAAACAAACAATTAATCTAAACGAAATTATGAGAGATTGTGCCAAAAAAAATGATGGTGTTGGAGGCGGGCATGATAATGCTGCAGGAGCTAAAATATCAAAATACAAAATTAACGAATTTTTGGAATGCTTAGAACATAATGCTGCAATCATGTAAAATTCAAATAAAAATAAACAATGCTTCACTAAATATGTTAAAATCGATAACAGAATCTCTAGAACCTGATAACATAAATTTTCCAAAAAATCTAACATTAAAAACTACTGTAAATAAAAATCAACTAATTTTAAATTTTACAAACGAAGGGGACATGGGAAAGCTAATAAATACAATAGACGAAATTTTAGCACACATACAATTAATTGTGAAAGTGGTGAACAATGTTAGATCCTAAGTTAATTAGAAATGAATCAAATACAATACGAACAATGTTAAAAAATAGAAATATAGAATTTGATTTGGATAATTTTCTCTCATTAAATAAAAAAATTCACGATTTAACAATACGAATAAACAAATTACGTAATGAAAAGAATAAAAATTCATATAAAATAGCAAATATCAAAAAAAGAACTAGAGAAATTAGATTGTCAGAAGATGAATCTAGAACTATGATCAAACAAATTCAAGAAACATCAAAAATTCTTAAAATTTTAGAAGAAGACAATATCAAATTGAAATATGAATATAACAGATTATTGTTTTCGTTACCAAATATTATTCATAGATCTGTTCCAATAGGACAAAATGCGTCAGCAAACAAAATAATCAAACATAATGGTAAAATCCCCATTTTTAATTTTAAAATACAAAACCATGTTGAAATTTGTAATAATTTGAAATTAGTAGATTTTATACGGGCATCTAAAGTAGCAGGTTCTAGATTCTATTATTTAAAAGATGATCTTGCAAGATTAAACCAAGCAATTATCAGCTATGGGTTAGATTTTCTCCATAAAAAAGGCTACAAAATTATTCAAACACCATATATGATAAATAAAAAGTCAATGGAAGGAGCAGTAATAGTAGACGATTTTAAAGATGTCATATATAAAATAGAAAACGAAGATCTATATCTTATAGGTACTTCAGAACATGCAATAGCATCTATGCATTCCAATGAAATACTAAATGGGAATGATTTACCAATTAAATATGCAGGTTTTAGTACTTGTTTTAGAAAAGAAGCTGGAGCTCATGGAGTAGATCAAAAAGGAATTTTCAGAGTTCATCAATTTGATAAAATAGAACAATTTGCATTCACGAAACCAGAAAATTCATGGCAAGAACATGAAATTTTGTTAACAAACGCTGAAGAATTTTATCAGAGTATCGATATACCATATAGAATAATATTATTATCAAGTTCTGATATGGGAAAAATCTCTTCAAAAACCTATGATATAGAAGCTTGGATGTCTGGACAAAAAAAATATAGAGAAATAGTGTCTTGTTCAAATTGTGTAGACTATCAAGCACGAAGATTAAAAATTAGATTTCGTAACAAACAAAAAGAAAAACCAACTTATGTACATACTTTAAATAGTACTTTAGTAGCAACATCACGTATTTTGGTTGCAATAATTGAAAATTTTCAGACCAAAGATGGGCATGTATGCATACCTCAAGTATTACAGAAGTATATAGGCAAACATATAATTTAATCTTTAGAAATATGATTCAAGGTTACAAATTTGGTACGAAGAAAAACAAGAGTCAAAGATAAATGGAGAGAGAAAAAATGGATAAAGGTATTTGCACCAGAATCATTCAATAATATTCAAATAGCACACATTCCAATAACTAATGAAGAAAATGCAAAAGGCAGAGTGATAGAAGTCACATTATTTGATATACTAAAAGGCGATACTTCCCAATATCAATATAAAATGTATTTTCAAATAGATAAAATTGAAAATGACAAGGCGTCAACAATATTTAAGAGATATGAATATGCAAAAGAATTTTTGCGTAGTCTAGTAAGGAGAGGTTCATCTAAAATCAATTTTATATACACTATTAAAACAAAAGACGGATACATATTTAGAATTAAGATGATAGCTTTGTCTAATAGGCAATTAAATACATCTAGAAAACATGCGCTTAGGTTGATAGCAAGAAATGTCATAGAGAAAATAGTAGGCCAAATGACGATAGAACAGTTTGTACAGGCTGCATGCTATGGAAAAATAAGCTCCGATATAATGGCAGCAGCAAAAAAAATAATACATATGAGACATGTAGGATTAGAAAAAGTAAAATTAATTAGAACTGCTGAAGAAGCGATCACGCTATTAAAAGCAAAATAATAAACATTTATGAAAATATCCATAGAAACAATAATTCACGCAACAGAAGATGTTGACAAAATACTAAATATAATTTCAAAAGAATTTTACATAGATCAAAAAGAATTTTCAAAACAAAGTTTGACTGGGCATTTTAATAATCCTATAATACTAGCAAGAGTAAAGATAACAACAGATGAAAGAATAAATAAAATTTTATTTAAAATTATATCAAATATTTCAAAATATGAAATTGATTATCTCACAAAAAATATGCATAATAAAATCGAAGGAACTTCATTTTATTTAAGATTGGGAAAACAGAATTTGATAAATGGAATAATAACTTTAAATGAGAAGGATTCTATTAAAATAAAAATTAGTAATCCAAAATATGTAAACAATATAGAAAAATCATATATAGAAATGATAAATAGATTATTCAATCAAAGCAGAATAGAGAAGGTAACAAGGGATGATGATATAAAGCTGCTCCAGTCTGAATAAAGTGATGAGTAATATTACTGACCAGTTACATATGAAATTACTTTTAAATTAAATAAACGTTTGATAATTATATGGATTATGATGTAATTGTTGCTGGCGGTGGGCTTGCAGGTATGATTACTGCACAATCTATTTCATATTATTCTGATCAACGTTTGTCCATTCTAGTTGTTGACAGAAATCAACCTATTTCTATAGGTAAAAAAACAATCAATGGATGGATTTGCGGAGATGCTGTGAGCAAGGCAGCAGTAGATTTTATGACAAACAAAATTAAAGTTAAATGGAACGATCCAGAAATAGAGCATTATGTGAAGGGTGTGATTGCACTTTCTCCTGATAAAGAAACATCCATTAAGTTTGATGGAGAAGGATACATGTTAAATAGGAAACAATTACCACAAACACAATATAAATATTCTATAAAAAAAGGAATAGATTTTAAATTCGGCATAAGTGCGATAGATCTTGTTTACAATAATCAACAAGTAATTGGTATTAAAGGATACAATAATAAATCACAAACAACATACAAACAAACTTCAAAAGTTGTTGTTGATGCAACAGGTATGACATCATCATTACGAAACAATATCAAAAACACTGATAAAATAGAAAAAAAAATAGATAAAAAAGACGTAGAATCCACCGGAAGACATATAATGTATTTTGATGAGGGAGAGAAGAATCTTAGCGATTTTGATTCAGAACATTGTTTAATACATTTAGATCAAAATATTGCTCCAGGAGGATATGCATGGGTGTTTCCAAAAGGAAAGAACAAAGTGAATATTGGTTTGGGTGTTGAGAAATCTTTTTTGGAAATGCGGAATAAAAAATTACATAAGCAAGATAATTTATCTAGTCTAATTAATCAATATGTAAGACGAAATAGATCAATAATCAATCCAAGGCTATCTAACTCACCAGAAGATGAATCTAATACAACAGGAACATGGCAAGTGTCAGTAAGACGTCAAAATGATTGTATGGTATCAAATGGATTTATAATAATAGGAGATTCAGCTTGGATGCCAAAACCATTAGATGCTGGAGGTATAGGTCCAGCTATAATAGCTGGAACATTAGTTGGAAAAAATATTGTAGAAGCAATAGAATCTAACGATGTAACTGAAAATGGGTTATGGAAATATAATACTGATTTTGTTAAAGAATACGGACACAAAACTGCTGGACTAGAAGTGTTTAGGAGGTTATTACAAACTTTAACTAATGAACAAATAAGTTACGGGATGAAACATTTTCTTGGTAATTCAGACATAGAAGCAATAAGCAAAGGCAAACATCCAGATTTTAGTATTTTACACAAAATCAATGTAGTTATTAAAAGTGTTTTGAATAAACAATTAATTAATGGTTTAAGATTTACTGCTAAACAAAATTCTTGGTTAACAGAACATTATAACAAATATCCTAAAAAACCACAAGATTTTTATGTTTGGAACAATCAACTACACAAAAAATTAGATGAAGCATATCATATAATATCTAAATATTAACATGTCAGCTATAAATCATAGAGATAAAAAATTTAATGAGGTAGAATATATAGATTGGAATAATTCTCTGGATTTATTAAAAAAAGCTCACGATACAAAATTATTTGTTTTAATAATAGGCCCAAAGGGAACAGGAAAAACTACATTGGTAAGGAAATTTGCAGAAAAAACATATCAAAAATTAGATTCAATAAATTTTAGTTTGAGAACTAGAGAAAGCCATTTGATAGGATCAAAAACATTGATAGATGGGACAGTTAGTTTTATAGACGGAATATTAATAAAATCGATGAAATCTGGAAGCATGTTATATTTGGACGAAGTAAATTCAGCTGAAGCAGATGTGTTATTAAGGTTGGATGAAGCTTTAGATGATAGAAGACAAATTATTTTAAAAGAATCAACAGGCGAAATAATCAAATCTAGGGAAGAATGGTTTGTTATAGCTACAATAAATCCATTAAATCATATTGGAACAAAAGAATTACCTCCTCAATTAGTTAGTAGATTTCCAATCAGGATCAAATTGGATTACCCTCCAGAAGATGTAGAATTAAACATAATACAAAAACACGTTGTACAAAATCATGATGAAGATATAAAATTAGGTATAAAGCTGGCAAACACATTAAGGCAAGCTGCATCAGTAGAAGAAGTATATTATGCTCCAAGTTTAAGGGAAACAATAGCGTATGGTAAAATGCTAGACTCAGGAATGAATAGTAAAGAAGCAGCCCAATTGGTTTTTGGCAATGTGTATTTACAATGGGGAAATATAGAATACCAAAAAGTCACAGACATAATAAATTCTGTATTTTGAATGCGATTGAATTTTATAAATTTAAAAAATGAAGCTTTGATTGATATTGCAACATTTCTTGCTAGATGTTGGTCAGAAAATATTAATGCAGTTGTAAAATTTTCAGATAAAGATCACAACACATCTTTAACCAAAATTAATAAAAACACAATAATTTTACCGTCAATAACCAATTATGCTGGTAGCGATTTTCAAAGATACAGACAGTTCAGAACCATGTTATGGTATGGAGCAATGCGTCTAAGATTTTGCGAAAAAGTGTTAAGTAATGATCATGCGTTTGGTTTTATTTTAAACACTATGGAGACTAGGCGTGTTGAAATTTTAGGTAGGAGAATTTGGAGCGGAATGGATGAAGAAATTATATTCAACTATGCATATATTTGGAATTATAGGCCTATAATTCATAATATCTATCATAAAGTGAGAATTATAGAAGCTTTTCATCAATATTTTTTAATTGGTGATATAAAAGGCGATATAAATTCTGGACAGTTAAAAAAAATAACAGATGCAGACAAATATGCAAAAAATGTACTTTCAGAAGTAATAAAAAATAATTACAATACTAGTTGGATAGAAAAAAAAATCCCGTCTATAATAAAAATTTTAGATGTAGATTCTCTTCTCACCATACCAATACAAATTAAAAAAAACAATGACTCATTCACTGATGAAACAGTATTACAAACCATAACTAAAATATCCAATATAATTCGTTATTCAAAAAGCAACAAAAATAAAATATTCAAAAATAAAAAAATACATGGAGAATATAAACAAATTATAGAAGAAAATACGAAAAATGAAAACAAAAAAACACATTATAATAAAATAGGCGTAAAAATACCCTACATAGATGAATATGATGATGTCATGATCCGTGATGTGGATCTTATAAACAAATTAAAAATCAAATTTAAAAAATTTAAAACTAACTTGAAAGAAGAATTCACAAATATTGGTGATGAATTTGATTGTGATTCATATTTAGATAACAACAAACCATTTTTTAGAGACAACATAACAACAATTAAAACTAAAATCATGATACTACTGGATCATTCTTCTAGCATTTATAAAAATAATTTAGAATACAAAAAGGCTGCGTTAGCATTATGTGAAGTGTTATCATATTTACAAGTCAAGTTTTCTGTTTATGCGTTCAATACCACTGATAAAGAGATAACATGTTGGTTGATCAAATCAGATGATTCTAAATGGGATGATATAACATCACGAAGATTATCAAAGATAGAAGCTAATGGAGGGACTCCTTTGGCTGAAGTATATAACAAAATGAGAACATTACTTAATTTAAGAAAACCAGATATATTTCTGACGCTCACTGATGGCGAACCAGCTGATCCTGATGAAGCTAGAAGAATAATACGTGTATTAAAATTATCTAATATAAAAATGGCAGCAATAGGATTAGGTTCTAATACTTTGCATGTAATAACAATTGCAAATAATTTAAAAAGATTGGGATATGAAAAAATATTAGCTGTTAATAATATAAATGACATAACAAGTAAAATATTGAACATAATAGATCAAAAATAGATATATGATTTAGAATATGATATCACAGTCAATTGTTTTAATAATACATATAATGTAAACAAAATTAATTCAGATTTAATTTATTCTTTAAAAAAACTAAACATATGATTAAAAATGTTATGAGTTAACAATTTATCAAGAATTTATAAATATTTGAACAGCATACAAAGATTATTATGTACACATAAAGTTTAATTACAAGATTAATAAATGCCACAAACAAAGCCAATTGTAAGTGTTGAGAATGTGGTGGCATCAGCTTCAGTAGATCAAAAAATTGATCTTAATGATGTTACTAAAAAGTTTCCTGACACTGAATATCATCCTGATCAATTTCCAGGATTAGTTTTTAGATTAAATATGCCTAGAACTGCAACACTATTATTTAGAACCGGAAAAATGGTATGCACAGGAGCAAAATCAGAAGAAATGGCGATAAAGGCAGTAAGGACAGTAGTACAAAAGCTTCGAAAAGGAGGTATTAAAATAAAAAACGATGCAGTGATAGCTGTACAAAACATTGTAGCAGCAATAAATCTAGGAGGTAAAATACATTTAGAATATGCAGCAAGGGTACTACCTAGAAGCATGTATGAACCAGAACAATTTCCTGGATTAATACATAGAATGCTTGATCCAAAAACTGTGATTTTGTTGTTTGCGTCAGGAAAATTAGTTTGTACTGGCGCTAAAAAAGAATCAGACGTATATAGATCAGTACATAATTTACATGCGCTACTAGAAGAAAAAAAGTTAATGATTTATAATTAACTTCTGTTAAATTATGTACAAATTTTATTTAATTTGTTTCCAGTCAGAAAGGAACCTATCAAGGCCAGCTAAAGTCAAATTATGATTAAGCATCTTTTCTAAAATTGATGGCGGCATAGTTACTGCATCTGCACCTATTTTTGCAGCATCAATAACATGCATAGGATGTCTTACACTGGCTACCAGAATTTGTGTATCATAGTCATAATTTTGAAAAATTTGTTTGATCTCAGCAATTATATTCATTCCATCATTTCCTATGTCATCTAGTCTACCTATAAACGGACTAACATATTTTGCCCCACATTTTGCTGCAAGTATAGCTTGATTTGGAGAGAAAACCAAAGTTATATTAACTGGGATCTTATCATTACTCAAGGTTTTACACGCCATAAGTCCATCAGCTGTCATTGGACATTTTACAACTATGTTATCTCCATAATTTCTTAGCTTATGTCCTTCTTTTACCATTTCAGAATATGTAGTATTAATTACTTCTAAGCTTATATCACCTTTGACAATACTAGATATTGTTTTCATGATATCATGTGGGTTTCCATCTTCTTTTGAAAGCAGAGTTGGGTTGGTGGTTACTCCATCTATTAAACCTAAATCATTATAAAATTTTATTGATTTTATATTGGCAGTGTCTAAAAATATTTTCATTTTCGTACCTCTTTCACTTTACTTGCGATATCATTTGAAGTCAACTTATGTTTTTTAAATAATAATGGCATTTCATGATCTCGTACAGATTCACCAAACTGATCTTTTATACCTATTCTTCTAATTGGTACTGGGTATGTATCAGCAATTATTTCACATATTGCTGAACCCATACCTGCCATGGTGTTGTGTTCTTCGCATGTTATAATCAATCCAGTTTCACGAGCAGCCTTTTCTAATATTTTTTCGTCTAATGGTTTTATTGAAAACATATCAATAATTCTACAGGAAATGCCATCTTTTTGTAACAATCTAGCTGCATCCAATGCCATTTTTACCATTATCCCACAAGCAGCTATTGTACAATCAGTACCATCACGTAAAGTTATTCCTTTACCTATTAAAAATTTTTGCGAATTGTTATAGATGATAGGAGTTTTCGATCTAGACATTCTCATATAAAACGGCCCATATTTTTTAGACATTATATATGTAAGTTCAGAAACAGAGATGGAATCAGCAGGTATTAGGACTCTCATGTTAGGTATTGTTCTCATTATTGCAATATCTTCTAATTGTTGATGAGAACCTCCATCAGCTCCCACAGAAATACCACCATGAGAAACTACCAATTTTACATTCAAGCCTTTCTTTTTGTCACGAGAAGGATAAGCTATGGCATTTCGAATTTGGTCTACACATCTACCTGGAACAAATATTGCATATGTACTTGCAAATACAACTTTACCTGCATTAGATAATCCAGCTGCTATGGATACCAAATTAGCTTCAGCAATTCCAACATTAAAAAATCGATCTTGGAATATTTTTCCAAATGATGATATTTTTAATGAATTTGTAGTATCAGCTCCAACAACCACAATTTTTTTATTGGATTTTCCTAATTTTATTAACATGTTTCCATATGCAGTACGCATATCAGTTAATTTTGTGTTCATATTCACAAATACCTCAGATCAGTAGCTATGTTGTTAAGCAAAGTGGTTTTTTCTTCATTGTGAAGGTTAATCCATTTAGTAACAAGATCTTTACCACCAATGCTATTTGCCTTAGACAAGAGTAAATTTTGGATTGTGTTAAAAATTATGTTTTTAAATTCTAAAATTGCATTTTTTACACTAGTTTGCCCCATGATCGCATTACCACCAACAAATACTCTAGCACCGTCAATAAAACATTGTCTTAAATTTGCATTACAAATTCCACCGTCTGCTTCAATATATCCACCAAATTTATGTTTACTAAGTAATTTTATGATCTTTTGAGTTTTAGAATGTGTGGATTCTATGTATTTTTGTCCTGATTTACCAGGGAATACAGACATTATGACTAATTGATTTATAGTTGGTAAAAACTTATAAGACCATTTAGGAAGTTGCGTGTCGGGATTAATGGCCAACCCTATTCCCACGTTATTGTTTATTAATATATCATGGATTTCTCCAAAAGATGATTCATTACATGATTCTGCATGTACACTTATTATATCACTTCCAGCATCTATGTACTTTTTCATATGCGTCAATGGGTTTGATATCATCAAATGTACATCAAAAGGCAAAGTTGTGATTTTTCTTAATTCCTTTATTTTTTTAAAATCAAACGTTTTATTTTTAACAAAAATTCCATCCATTACATCAAGATGTATGCAATCAGCCTTAGCATCTTTACAAGCTTTAATTTTATGTTCTAAATCAATAGAACTTCCAGCAATTATTGACGGTGAAATCATAAATTGCGATTCTAATTCCGTACTAATAATAGGTAGAAATTCATGTTTAGGAGCTTGACCATGCCAATTTGGATTTTGTTCCATATGTTTTATTCCTTTTCCTTTTATTGTATGTGCTATTATTATAGTAGGAGCATTCTTAGTTTTCTTGGATTCTTTTATCGCTTTGTCTATTTGTTCAATTTTATGTCCATCTATGTCGATCACATTCCATCCAAATGATCTCCATTTGTCAGATACAGTATAGGTTTTGTTATTATTTTTTGAATGTATGTCTAGTGGCATTACATCTTCAGTTTGTGAGTCTTGTTGAACATAATTTCTATCTAATATCACAGTAATATTGTCAATTTGATACTTAGTTGCTGTCATTGCAGCTTCCCAAATTTGTCCTTCATTAGATTCACCATCTCCAATAATGGTATAAATATGACGATCAGAATTATCTATTTTGGCTGCTAACGCGTCTCCTATTGAAAAAGATAATCCAATTCCTAAAGAGCCACCACAAAATTCAACTCCTGGACATTTTAGATCTGGATGGCCTTGTAATATACTACCAAATTTACGAAATGTATGTAGTTGTGAAGTTTTAAAGTATCCCATAATAGCTAAGTAAGAAAATAATCCTGGCGATCCATGTCCTTTAGAAAGAATTAATTTATCGCGTTTGTTCCAATAAGGTTTTTTTGGATCATATTTGATATGATTATGAAATAAACATCCAAGAATTTCAACCATAGATAATGATCCTCCAGGATGTCCAGACCCTGCGTCAGAGATGCAGCTTACAATTAATTTACGTGCTTCTAACGCAGTCTTTTTTATCAAATAATAGTTTTTTGTCACTATATTTTTGAATTTTAAAATACAATAAAAAGATTAATTTTCACTAGGATATCAAAACTCATCTAAAATACAATATCTATTTATTAGATTTAAAATTTTAGTTATTATTTAAGTTTGTAATTTGGACTTTAATGGTTTATAAATTTGACTGGTTTCAAGTTTATAAAACACAACAAATAATATCATATTCAAAGTAATTAAAATATGAAAATAACAGAACAAGTTGAAGATCCATTTCGTAAACAAACTAATGCACTATGTTATTTTATTAATATTAATGAAAATCCAAAATGGCTTGTTAATATACATGGACGTTTAGCAGAAACACTAAAGCAAATAATAAAAAATACAGAATGGAATGAAGGTGAAATAAGAATCATAAATACTCATGGATTAATTATAGCAGATAGAATAATACTAGTAGGGTTAGGAAACAAAAAAAAGTTAAAATCAGATACTGTTAGAAATACGTCTGGCAAATTAGTTAAAGAAATACAACATATTGGGTTAAATGAATATACTGTAATAATACCAGAAGATTTTAATGAAATACTAATTCAATCTGTTGTAGAAGGTGCAGAACTGTCTACATATAATTTTAACAAATATAAAACTAATAAAAAAAAGATTCCAGAATTATTCATTTTAGGGCATAACAAAAATATCAATACCATCATAGACAAAGCAAAAAAAATAAACAGCGGTGTTATATTTGCTAGAGATATTGCAAATTTGCCTCCTAATGATTGTACTCCATCCACAATGGCAAAAATTTCTGAAACATTAACTAATGATAAACTAAAATGCAGAATTTTATCTAAAAACTATATAAAAAAACAAAATCTGAATGGCATAATGTCAGTAGGAATGGGAAGTAAAAATGAACCTAAATTAATTTTTTTGGAATATAATTTAAAGAAGAATAGAAAACCCATAATCATAATTGGAAAAGCTGTTACTTTTGATACTGGAGGCATATCACTTAAACCAAGTGAAAAATTAGATGAGATGAAATTTGACAAGTGTGGCGGTTGTGTTGTTTTAGGAATAATGAAATCAGTTTCTGAATTAGAACTGCCAATAAGCATAGTAGGAGTAATACCGACAGTGGAAAATATGCCAGGCGGAAGTTCATACAGACCTGGAGATATTATAAAAATGTATAATGGCAAAATGGCAGAAATCATTAATACTGATGCTGAGGGACGATTAATTTTATCAGATGCAATATCATATAGTGAAAAAAAATATTCTCCAAATTCAATAATTGATTTTGCTACTTTGACTGGCGCATGCATAGTTGCATTAGGTACTAATGTTGCAGGATTTGTTGCAAATGATTCATATCTAGCAACAAAATTAAATGAATCTGCAGAAAGAAGTGATGAAGATATATGGAGATTACCTCTTAATGACGATTACATGAATATGATAAAATCAGATATTGCAGACATTAAAAATACTGGACCAAAGGGATCTGCAGGGACAATAACTGCCGCTGCATTTTTAGCATATTCAATAAGTAATAATACACCATGGGCCCATGTTGATATTGCTGGGACAGCATGGACACAACCTTCAACGAAATGCAGATCATATAACTCAAAAGGCGCTACTGGATTTGGAGTTAGATTAATGATTGATTATTTAATTAATACAGAAGTAAAGAATTGACGTGACCTATTCCCCCCCCCCTTTTTTTTTTTGTGTCATGGTTAATGCCAGCACTATTGCTTCCCAAGGGCTCTCGCACCTAAGTAACACAATAGCGACAATAGGTTTGACTTCCAGGTTCGGAATGGGACTGGGTCGCACCCTATTGCTATGACCGGCTTAATTAAAAGTAGACATGATGTTCTATTAATGTAACTGATATACTATCTCCAAGAATTATAAATCAGAAATATTCAATATATCCTATGACACATCGTGTAGCAGTACTTGATAAAGATTTATGCCAACCTAAAAAATGCGGCCTAGAATGCATAAAATATTGTCCAGTTAATAAATCAGGTTCTGATTGTATATTATTAAATAACGATATAAAGAAAGCACAAATTGATGAAAATTTATGCAATGGGTGTGGGATATGTGTAAAAGTTTGTCCATTTGATGCAATCACTATTGTGAATTTAGCTAACGAATTATCATCACATAAAATTCACCAATATGGACAAAATTCTTTTAGATTATACAAATTACCAACTTTGAAAAAAGGGAGTGTAGTCGGACTGTTAGGAAGAAATGGAACTGGAAAAAGCACTGTAATTAATATTTTATCTGGGAAATTGGTGCCAAATTTAGGTAACTATAATAATGAAGAGGTTGGTTGGCAAGACGTAATAAAATATTATAAAGGAACAGAGTTAAAAACATATTTTGAAAAAATACAAGAAAAACAAGTCAAAGTTTCAATTAAACCTCAACAAGTATATAATTTGCTCAAAACTTTTAATGGAACAGGTAAAGAATTAATAGAAAAATATGATGAAAGAGGCATCAGTAATTATTTAATTAATAAATTGGATCTAAAAAAATCAGTAGAATTTAATGTAGACAAAATAAGCGGTGGAGAATTACAAAGGTTAGTAATTGCTGCATCAATGGCAAAAGATGCAGATTTTTATTTCTTTGATGAACCATCTTCTTATAATGATATATACCAACGTACCAAAATATCAAGAATAATCAGAGAACTAGCTGTAGCTGGAAAAAGTATAATGATAGTTGAACATGATGTAACATTATTAGATTATATTAGTGATTACATAGATGTTATATATGGAGAGCCAGGTTCATATGGAATAGTATCAGGAACACTATCAACTAAGGTTGGCGTTAATGTTTTTTTGGATGGCTATTTACCAAATGAAAATGTAAGATTCCGTGATCGAAAATTTGTTTTTGAACAGACATTAACATCTAATGAATTTCATAATGATGAAATTGTTATGGAATATCCAAATCTTACCAAGAAGTATAAAAATTTTTCTGTAAATGTGGAGAAAGGTCAAATAAGACGTGGTGAGATAATAGGTATAATAGGTGCTAATGCACTGGGAAAAACCACGATGTTAAGAATGATCACAGGTAAAATTAAACCAGATCATGGCGAAATGAATAAAAAAATTTCAATCGCATATAAACCTCAGTATCTTACAAATGATGTAGACATAGATGTTATCACATTATTAGAAAAAATAAATAGAGGTGTCGATGATATCGAAGAAAAGCAAATATTAGAATCATTACGTTTAAAAAAATTATATAATAAATCTATAAAAAATTTATCTGGAGGAGAATTACAAAAGGTAGCTATTGCAATTACAATATTACAAAAAACCGATCTATTTGCACTAGATGAACCATCTGCATTTTTAGATATAGAAGACAGAATCACAATATCAAAATTTCTCCAAAAATTTGTAAAAGATTATGGTAAATCAGCAATCATCATAGATCATGATTTACAATTGATAGATTTAATTTCAGACTCAATAATTATTTTTGATGGGATACCAAATGTAGTAGGTCATGGAACAATACCATTAACAAAAAATGGGGCAATGAACAGATTTTTGAAATTATTAGATATTTCGTTTAGAAGAGATGAAAAAAGTAAAAGACCAAGAGTAAATAAACCAAATAGCAGATTAGATAAGCAACAAAAAAAATGTGGCAATTTATATTACACAAATTGACCAAATTACTAAAAAAATGTTTGTTTGAGTTACTTCAAAAAAATGAAGTAGATTCATTATTTTCATCGTTTGATCAAATTGGAGATATAATAATAATTAGAATTCCAGATCTATTATTACATAAAAAAAAAGTTATTGGTGAAATGCTACTTAACAATGTAAAAAAAACTAAAACAGTATACCGCCAATCATCTACTATAAAAGGTGACTTCCGAATCAGAGATTTAGAATTATTAGCTGGCGTCGATAATACTGAAACAGAGTATAAAGAATATGGATGTAGATTTAAGGTGGATGTAAAGAAAGTTTTTTTCTCTCCAAGATTATCAACTGAAAGGAATAGAATCTCTAACTTAGTAAAAAAAAGCGAAACAGTAGTTAATATGTTTGGAGGGATTGGCATGTTTTCAATATTAATTGCAAAAAAAATAGACTGCAAAGTATATAACATAGATATTAATCCAGATGCAATAACACAATGTAAAAAAAATATCGGATTGAATAGGCTTAAAGGCAATGTAGTTCCAATTCTTGGTAATGCATCAGAAATTATTGAGGAATTTCATAATCAATCTGACAGAACATTGATGTTATTACCTGAAAAATCAGATAACTTCATTAAACCTGCATTCAAAACTACAAAAAATAATGGAATAATGCACTATTATTGCCATATTCATGGTAATAAGAGTAATGCAATAGACAACACAATTAGACATTATAACAATATTGCAAAAATTAAATCCAATATAATAAACTCAAGAATAGTAAGAGCAGTAGGTCCTAAGTATTATCAAACAGTATTAGATATCAAGATAACTAAATAATTATTTATTTTCATCTGAAGTTATAAATGATTTTGATTGTTGTGTAGTAGCCATAGTATAACCTAACCATGATAACGCTCCCAATATTCCTCCAGCGATCATTAGCATAGATAATTGTAATACAACTGGACTCCATTCTGATAACATAATCAAATATGCATACACAAAAAATGTAGATATACACAAAATAAATATAGTAATTCCTAAAATACGTTGTTTAAATACCATTGTACTACAAAGTGGCTAATTATTTATTTAAATCTAATAGTTGAATTCTATTGCCATAAGGTATGCATCTTCTCCATCTTTGTAATAAGTTTTAAGCATGTTTTTTACTACAAAACCTAATTTTTCGTATAATTTAACAGCTATTTCATTGCTACAACGTACTTCTAAATAAAGCTCATCGCATTTTTTTGATTTGATACCAAAAAGAGCTCCAGTAATAAGCGCAGTTCCAATACCACGTCCACGATGATTTTCAAGAACTGCTATAGATACCACGTGTCCTTTTTTTACGAAGCCCAATTTTTTAAAATTAGAAAAACCATATTCCATAGTGCACATTATATACCCGACACATTTATCAGAGATCTCTGCCACCAAAAATGCTTCAGGTAATTCTGTTAACAATGTTTCATAGAAATAATTTGTATAATTTTCTGGAAGAGTATTTACATTAACATCTATTACTGAAGATAGATCATCATTTTTACAGTTTCGTATTATGTAATTTCCTATTGATGATGATATAATTTGCAATATACATTATTTTTTTAACCGATATTTAATTTTAAACCAAAAAACAAAATAGGAGCTTTAAGTGTGTGCATTTTATGGATATTATTAAACGTAATCACGTAATGACAACAACAAAATCAATTTTTGATGTAATAAATACAATATCACACAATAATGAATTGATATTTATAATTGCAGATAAACAAGTCGATAATAAATTTGCGTCACTAGTACAAAAATTAGAGTCTCAAAATATAATATGCAAATTAGAAAAAATAAATAATGAGTTACATATAATTATAAAAGAAAAAGCATACAAATCAAGCTTTATTTCAAGATCATCATGGGTACCTAGGATTCTTTTTGCAGTAGTAACAATATTGGTTATGATAGATGGATATTATAAAACAATAGAAATAAATTTATCAATCTATATAGGAAATCCTATTTACATAGCATCTATTTATACTACTTCATTACTTGGTATTTTAGGCACACATGAATTAGGACATCTAATCATTGCAAAGATGCACGGTATGAAAACAACGTGGCCATATTTTATACCAGGAATTCCAATTTTTGGAATTCCAACTTTTGGTGCTTTTATTAAATCAAGAAATCTTATCACGAATAGAAAAATTCTCTTCGATGTGGCTATAGCGGGGCCAATATTTGGATTGATCACGACAATCATAGTATTAATTTATGGAGTATCAACTGCTCCCATTTTAGATGAAGAAACTATTCAAAACATGTTTTATGATAATCAGATCATAGAAATTAAAGAAAATTTTATAATGCTATTCATTTTCGATAAATTTAAAAATAATAATGAACATATATTAATGACTCCAATACTGTTTGCGTCGTGGATTGGGTTTTTGATCACTTTTTTGAATTTACTCCCTGCATGGCAATTAGATGGCGGTCATATGGCTAGATCTGCTTTTGGTTCCAAGATGCATAAGATACTAACGTATTCAAGTATTGCTTTTTTATTTATATTAGGATATTTTGCTATGGGAATATTCATTATGTTGCTTTATTTACTAAACCCAACTATCGACATCTTAGATGATGTTTCAAATTTGCCACTAAATAGAAAGGCGTTATATATTTTAGTAATTTTTTTAATACTAACATGTTTTCCAATACCACATAATTTACTATTTTAATAGAATACGACGAGCGTTAAAAACGACCGTAATTTTTTGTTTAATACCTTTATTGGAAAGTATATAATCTAATGAAGAGTTTCCGTTGTGGAATGAAAAAAGATTGAGCTGGTTAATATAATATAATGGTAAAATAGATACCAATCCAATTTTAATTTTTTTATTTAATTCGCTAAGAAATAATAAATTTTCCATTCCATTGATATATTCTATAGGATCTTTTAATGAATCCACATTAAATCTTCTTTCTATTAGACGTCGTATTGCATTAGAACCAATACCACAACTGCATTCAGAGATCAAAATAGCTATTCCGTTATTTGCTATAGTAGAACTACAATTCCATAAAGCTTCTAGAGTGTTTTGAAATGTGGGCTTTTCATTATTTCCATAGTTAATTATCATAGCATTTTGTTTTCCAATATTAATACACGATGACATCAATGATTTTGATAATGACGATATAGATGAAGGGTGAGTTATTATTATGTCATGTACATTATTAGAATCAGTGATTATTTCTATAGAAACAACATCTAAATTAGCAACAAATTCTCGTGCTAATTTTAATGGGATAGTTTGCTTTCCGGGAGCTGGCAAATCACCATGGCGTTTTCTGTAAGCAGAAAGAAGTAAATCCTGCTTTTTGGATCTTTTTAGTAATTCAGTAGCAGCCGTAGAAAATCCAAATAAACCATCAAAATGTGCATCGTTTATCAAAATAAACTTTTCATTAGGTATTTCACAAAATTTTTCTATTTTAGCTCGTGGTATTTTATTTTTAATAGATTGAAATATTTCATCAGGCACTAATATTTGCGGTAGTAATTTTAATTTCTTATTAAAAATATCAAATATCAAATATATAATTTGTAATATGGTACCAGTGTCTTCAAATACAACAATTTTAGTGAAATGTTCAATGTTAATGGAATTTAGTTTTTCAAAAATTTGTTGTTTGTTATTCATGGTAATGGGCATTGGTTTACATATTTGTCTATGAAGGTTCTCTGATCTAATATCTATAACTATTTCAGCTTGTCCATAATCCAACCATAGTTCTGGCATACCACAACGTGATAAATAAACTAAAATAAATCTAATGTACTTAAATTTCATGTGTTTTAAAAAAGAATTAGCATTATTTTTGCGTGATAACGACATGATCAAGTTCGGTAATTTTAAACTTTCTAGTGGAAATGTTAGCAATTTTTATTTAGATATGAGAATGTTATATGGTTACCCGCAACAATTTTATAAAATCACACAACGACTTTTGAAAATGATCATCAATAAAACAGGATTAGGTAATTTTGATTGTATAACAGCAATACCTACTAGTGGTTTAATAATAACATCAGCTTTAGCATTAGAATCAATGAAACCACTAATTTATGTTAGAAATTACAAAAAAAAATACGGAATGTCCAAACAAATAGAAGGAAAAATGAGCAAAAATGTTAGGACAGTGATAATTGATGACGTAATGACTACTGGCGAATCAATAGAAAAATGCATAAAAATGCTAAGAAAAAACAGTATAATCGTTACTGACATATATATCATAGTAAACAGAAATTCAAAACCAAACAAATTCATAGAATCAGAAAAAATTTGCATACACGAAGTAATTCATGTTGATGAAATTTTCAAATTTCTAAATATTAGAAAATGATATTTAATGGCAAGCTCAGTCAAATGCCTTAACATCATATTTCAGAAATAACTCTGATTCTTCATTGCAGCCATTAATAATACCAGATATTAGTTTAAAAATTGTTTCTAAAAATGGGCCCAAAGGGCTTCGATCCCTTGACTTACCGGTTATGAGCCGGTTACTCTACCAAGCTGAGTTACGGGCCCGTAAAAACATGATATTTCAATAATGAATGTTATATTTTAAGTTAAACACAAGCAAAGAACAAATTGATTATGCATATACAAAAATATTTTAATTAATATAATAATTACAAAAGATTTTATTGACAAAATAACACGTGCAGATCGTATGCTCCTGTGGTGTAGACTGGTCAAGCATACCGCCCTTTCAAGGCGGTGATCCCGGGTTCAAATCTCGGCGGGAGCATCAAAATATTAATATTAATAAGAAAGAAGATGATCATGTTGGTTTTTGGATAGAAACTTTACTATTAATTCATTGATTACAGGATATGAGAAATATGTTAATAACATTAATGCGTCACTATACACCGAACTACAATCATATTCCAACTCTGAATTCATAGAACCACTTAAATATGCTTTATACAATGGAAAAAGAATCAGACCTCTAATTCTCATATTAAGTGCAGAATGCATTGGCATAGTAAATAAAGAAGCATATATGGCTGCATGTGCAGTAGAGTTATTACATACAGAATCTATAATACACGACGATATAATAGATAATGAATATGGAAGAAGAGGTAAAGAACCTTTTCATATAAAATATGGTTATAATACGAGTATTTTAACAGGAGATTTTGTACTTGGATTAATTTTAAACATTTCATCTAAGATAAATGATTATGTAGTAACTAAAAATCTTGCATCCACTGCAATGTTAATGAGCGAAGGAGAGATGATGGAAAATAAGTTACAAACAAATGAGGACATAACATTTGACGATTACATAAAAGTGATAGAATATAAAACTGCAAGTGTTTTTGAAGCTTCATCAAAAATAGGCGCCATAATTGGTCATGGAAACAAAGATGAAATAAACACAATGTCAGAATACGGTAAGAATATAGGAATAACATATCAAATAAAAGACGATTTGCATGATTGGAATAATGAAGAAAAACTATTCAATGTATTAATAAGAAATAGTACAGATCCACGAAATATTTTTAATCATATGGAAAATTTATTACACATATATTCAAAAAAAGCTGCACATAATTTATCTATGTTTAATGAAAGTAATGCAAAAGGAAGTTTAGATAATTTAATAGAATTTACTAAATTTAACTCAAGAACATAGTCAATTGAAATATTATTTTATCAGTAAATTGAATTATAGGTTCAGGATAAACTCCAATACCCACTATAAATAGTATTGAAAAAATCATAACTGCAATAATGGATCTAGGTTCTTTAATAGTAGTTATTTTTTCACCTTCAAAATACATTTTTCGTATAATCCATCCATAATAAGCTAATGACAAAGCACTGTTAAGGACTCCTGCTATAGCTAACCAATACATCCACGAGTAAGTAGAACCTGCATCTAGAGCTGCTCCAAATAACATTAATTTACTCCAAAATCCATTTAAAGGTGGCACTCCAGCTAAAGCTAATAGCGATATAGTAAATCCTAATGCTGTTATCGGCATTTTTATTCCTAAACCTTTTATTTTTTCTATGTAAGTGGTTTTTATTGCGATGAGAACTCCCGTAATTGCTATAAAAGCAGTACATTTCATTATTGCATGGTTAAATATATGAAACAAAGATCCTTGCAATCCAATATTAGATAAAGGATATGTGGATAAACCAATCAAAATATATCCAGCATGTCCAATACTTGAATATGCTAACATCCTAGTAAGATTTTTTTGCAAAATTGCAGCTATATTACCTATTGTCATTGTCATTATTGCGATAATGCCTAATGCCACCATCCAATCAAAATTTAATGCAATAGTACCAATTATAATAATCCTTATTGCAGCTGCAAATCCCGCTTTCTTAGTGCCAGCTGCTAGTAATGCAGTGATGGTAGGAGGTGCACCTTCATATGTGTCTGGAAGCCACATATGGAATGGAACTAATCCCATTTTAAATCCAAAACCAGCTATGAACATAGATATAGCTAACAAAGATAAAGGCAGCATCTCGGCATCAATAGTAGAAAATATACGTATCACTTCTGTAATATTAGTAGAGCCAGTGAGTCCATATGTTATAGATATACCATAAATTATTATAGCAGAAGATAATGCTCCAAACAAGAAATATTTTAATGCAGATTCATTAGAGCTGGGATTTTTTTTCAAAAATCCAGCTAAAACATAAGTAGGAATACTCATCAACTCCCATGCTACAAAAAGCATTATCAAATCAGTTGAATATGCAACTAGTACCATACCAATAGTAGACAATAAAATTAGTGAAAAATAAATTGATGAATGAGATTTTTTACGTATAAAATCCAATGAACCTACAGTTGTTAATATCGCTACTAGCAACATGGAAATAGCAAATAAATTACCTAGAAGGTCAATAGTTAAAACATCTTCTGAAAAAGTTGATAAAGTATCAGATGAAATTAATCTGTAAACGACATAAAATATAGAAAACAATAAAGCTGTTAGAGAAATTATCCAATACAATGTAGAAGAGATAGTCTTTTTTTGTATTATGCTTATTATTGGTAAAAAAACACCAGCTGTTCCTAAGATGATTATTAAAATTATTGGCATAGATGTAATTTCAATCATAGTATTACACCAATAATATCATAAGAATAAAAAGAAGTCCAGCTCCAAATACATAAAGATATGATTGTACAATTCCAGTTTGTGTTTTATGTATAATATTAGAACTCCATTTTATAGCATATTCAAATCCATTATTCATACCCAAATCAATGACAGTTTTTTCAAAATATCTCCAAATTCTTCTTATCAGTAATAATGGGTATACTATGAAACACCAATAAATTAGTGTATTTAAGTACCACCTGTTTAGGATCAATTTATGAAACGAATAAAATACTAAATTTGAATTTACAAACTTGTTTGGATCTACATATTTACCTATATAAAAAATATAACCTAGAGCAAAACCAACGATAAATGCTAATAATGAAAATACCACAGCTATGATGTTAAGATTGTCAAAGAATTCAGATTCTTCATTATTGATTGTATGGATTGAATGTATACCAAATGAATGGTCTAGGTATTCAGAGAACATATCATGAATGTTATTTTCGGCAGTAAGCCCAAATATACCAATACCAATTGTCAAAACAGCCAATATCCCATATGGAATCCACATAATTTTGTCAACTTCATGAATGTTACTTCCTGATTCTTCCATTTTGGTTATGTGATCACTACGTTTACCAAAAAATATAATTCCAATCATTCTAGTTGTATAAAAAGATGTTATAATTGCTGTCAAAACTGCTATTATGAAAATAGGCAATGCAAAAACATGCTCAGATTCGTATATAGAAGCAAATATTGCATCCTTACTCCAAAATCCAGTAGTTATAAATGGCGCTCCCATCAAGGCTAATCCAGATGCCCAAACAAATATGTATGTTTTAGGAAGTGATTTTTTAAGTCCACCCATATCAGTCATAAATCTAGAACCCACTACATGTATCAATGAACCAGCTGCCATAAATAATGACGCTTTAAACATGGCGTGAGACATTAAATGGAAAAAACCAGCAGTATAGCCATCTACAAATTGTTCTGACAATCCTGCCATTCCAAGTGCCATCATCATGTAACCTATTTGAGACCCAGTAGAATATGCTAAAACTTTTTTTAATTCCATATTTACCATGCCTTGGGTTGCAAGTAGTAATGCTGTAATTGCACCAGTCAAAGCTACAATTTCAAAAAATTGATCTGCTAGTATTCCAGTCATACTCAAAGCAAATAATATTGGGCCTAATCTAGCAACTAAAAATACTCCAGCTTTAACCATAGTTGCGGCATGTATTAAGGCAGAAACAGCTGTTGGTCCAGTCATAGCTTCAAGTAGCCATTCATTTAATGGGAATTGTGCAGATTTTCCTACTGCGCCTCCAAATAATAAAACAATTGCAGGTATTAATAATCCATTAGTAGCCATATTTGTAGCCCATGTAGTATCATCAATAAGCTCTCTAAATCCAAAAGTGCCTGCAAAGGAAAAAATTAAAAACATGCCAGCTAGCATCATTATGTCTCCAACTTTTGTCATGATAAAAGCTTTCATGCCTGCATGAGTAGGTGAGTAATATTCAATTAATCCCAAAACCGCTCTATTTTCTGTTCCAACATGATGTTGTTTCTTGTCACGATACCAAAAACTGATCAGTGCATATGAAGCTAATCCTACTCCTTCCCAACCAAAAAACATTTGAAGTAAATTGTCAGATAAAACTATCAACTGCATAGAACCTATAAAAAACATCATCCAAAACCAAAATCTAACTTTGTCTTTATCTTCTTTCATATAACCTATGCTATAAACTGTAATGAGAAAAGAGATCCAAGCTACTATGTTAGCCATTAGAATAGATAATGGATCAGCTAACACTCCAGCTTTGAGATTAATACTTGATATCCATAGTACTTGATTATGAACTTCATGAGATTCAAGAACGTGTGGCAAAAACGAAATTGCAGTTACAGCACTTAAAAATGCAAATCCGCTAGCGACGTATCCTACAATATTAGTAGAATAACGTCCAATTAGAGGCATCATCATAGCTGCAACGAATGGTATAATCCAAATCATCCATGCAGTTAATTCATTAAGGTTTTGTTCCATATATTTCACAAAATTAATTTATATTCAATATCTTCGTTGTTATTTCATTCATATATGGAACAATATCGTTCAAAAATATGTCTGGATATATACCTACAATTATTGTCAGTACTGCTAATACAATCATAGGTGACAACATGTACCAATTCCCTTCTTTTACGTGTGTAAGAGTTTCAGGTAATTTTCCAAAAAATACTCTTTTAAGCATCCATAGCATGTAAGACATGGTAATAACTGTAGATATTAAACCTAGGCTAAATATTATTATTCGCAATGGTGAATCTTGGTCTATAGCTGTATCAATGGACCCGTAAAATAGCATCCATTCTCCCATAAATCCACTTGTTGGTGGAACTCCCATTATGGTAAGTGCGCCTATTACAGCACAAACAGCTGTGATAGGAAGTTTGCTTGCTAATCCACCAAGCTTGGAAATACTACGCGTTTTGACTTGCACTATCAATATACCAGCTGTCATGAATAGCAATCCCTTTCCTAAGGCATGAGTAATATACATCATTTCAGCTCCAGTCATACCCAAAACAGAATAAGAACCGATGCCAAACAATATGTATCCCATTTGACTTATGCTAGAATAAGCAAACAATCTTTTTATATCATCTTGCATCAATGCCATTATTCCACCGTATATCATAGTAACAAGACCCCATATATGGAGCCAAATTGCAAGTTCATGATAAGCGTTAGGCAAAAATTCAATTATCAATCTAAATAATCCATATGCACCGATTCCTATCATCGCAGGAGATAATAATGCACTTATTGGTGTAGGTGCAGCTCCATGGGCATATGGTAACCAAATATGAAACATAAATGCTGCTAATTTTACTCCCAAACCTATAATAATTGCAATAGCAGATAACAACAAAATATTATTAGGTATCTTAGATTCATCTATATCTGCGAAGTCAAAACTACCTACATTCAATCCAATTACTAAGAATCCTAAAAGTAAAATTACTGCTCCAACATGTGTCCAGAAAAAGAACATCAATGATATTCTACGTTTATCACCATCACCATAAAATGCAAGCAAAAAAAATGCAGGGATTAGCATCACTTCAAAGAAGATATAGAATTCAATTAAATTTGTTGCCAATACAGTTCCTAACATACCCATAGCAAAAACTAGATACAGTGCAAAATAGATACCAGATTGTTTATTTACGTATTCAGTCTTGCTTATTGTAACTATCATGGATTGTGTGTTTGATCCTAATTGTTTTTCGTTACTTTCAAGTGAATTAAAATTTTCTTGGAATTTATGAATCATATATGGTTTAGAATATAATGCTAAGATAGTACATAAAAGATAGATAACAATAGCAAATATTGAAGATAGTCCATCAAACAAAAACCCAAATTCTCCAAATAATTCTGTCCATACATAATGTTCTTCATAATCTCCGACAACAAATTGATGAATGATAAGCAAAGTACAATAAGCTAGAATGCTAAATGCAAACCACATTGTTATTGTCGGTCCTAATTTTTTTCCTAATATGTAAGCTAATGGAGATAATAATAATGGTAGAAATACAACTTGTAATGCTATATATTCCATTAGCCTTTTAAACTCCTAAATTCTGCAATATCGATGTTTTTGTACATTCTGTAAGCAACAATTATTAATGCTAATCCAACTGCTACTTCTGCAGCAGCTATAGCAATTGAAAATAGTGTAAGTGTTTGACCGCTGCTATGTGGAAGAAATCTAGCAAATGATATCAAATTTAAATTAGCTGCATTAATGATTATTTCTATTGCAAATAACATTCTAATAGCATTTCTCTTTACTGCAAGTCCATAAATTCCAATACTAAGTAAAGTTATTGAAACTATAACAAAGTCAATTAGTGTGTTGTTCATTTTCAATATTCTCTCTTCTTGCTAAAACAAGTGCACCTGTGATGGAGCTGGACAATATTAGTGCCATTATTACCAATGCAGGCCAATAATAAGTTAAAAAGTCTTCTCCTATTTCATTGAAATCTATAGGCGCAGAATGTGTACTTATTGATTTTAATCCAGAATCCATTATAACAGATCCAAGTCCAACTATTAAAATCAACATCAATCCAACTCCAATATATTTCCTTTTAGGATCTTCTATCTTAGTAAAAATTAATTCACGTTTAACCAACATCACAGTAAATAGAATCAATACTGCTATTGACCCTACGTAAACAGCTACTTGAAACATAGCTACAAATGGTGCATCTAATAATAAGAAAAAAAAAGCTATTCCTAAAAGAGAACCCATTAATGCTATAGAACCATAAATTAATGATCGTAATTCTAAAGAGGCTATTGCACAAACAACTGTTAATACAGAAATCACCAAAAATGATATATCAACCATGAGTTGCACCTCTATCGTCTATTTTTATTTCTGCATCTTGTTCAATATTTGGTTTAACTTGTAGTTGTGCAGGAGTATAAATTAATCCTTCTTTACTAAATGATGATAATTCATAATCATTGGTCATGTATAATGCATAAAATGGACAGGCGTCTACACATAAACCACAAAACACACATTTACCATAATCTATTTGTGGCATAATAGATTTTTTATTTTGTTTCCATTTTTCATTAACTTTCACCATAGAAATTGCTTCTGCAATGCCCTCACAAGCTATAGAACATAATTGACATCCTGTACATTTATCATGAAATAGTATATGTCTACCTTTTAATCCTGCAACACCAACTCCAGAAACTGGATCGAATTGGTATCCATCTCCAACAAATTTCAATTTTTCTTCTGGATATCTTAATGTAAATCTTTTAATTGCGATATGCTTGATTCCAGAATTCAATGCCTTGATTATTCCACTAGCAGTACCCAATTTACATCATTCCGCCAGGACCTAATACTCCAGAATATAATAAACTTAATGATATAAAGATGTTAACGAATGCTAAACCTATTAATTTATACCATCCAATATGCAATAAAAGATCTATTCTTATACGTGGAAATACACCTCTTGGTATTAAAATAAAAAATATAACACCAATAGTTTTTATTGTAAACCAAAACGTACCATTTATCATTTCTGGAGTAAATAATGGCAATCCTGGTATAGTCACTGAAATAGGTCCTAATTCAATGCCTTCAGTAATTATTTCTTGTGGAAATTGCGGCATTATCATAGGTCCGTTCCACCCACCTAAAAATAATACTACAAAAATTGCAGCAAAAGCATATAATTTAAGATACGAACCTAATTGTACTAAACCATACATCATTCCTGAAAATTCAGTCAACCAACCGGCTACAATTTCACTCTCTGCTTCTGGCAAATCAAAAGGTATTCTTTCAAGTTCTGCTAACATTGCTATGAAAAAAACTATTGCACCTATAGGCATAAATATAATCCATGGAAAATTAGATTGACTTTCTACAATTTCAGACAGATTTAATGTACCTGTCAATATGACAATTCCCAATAATGATAGGATTAGTGGGATTTCAAATGACACCATTTGATGTAAGGCTCTGATTCCTCCTATAAATGGAAATTTGCTATTTGCAGACCATGACGCAAGCACTGTTATAATTGGAAAAAAACCTATTATTGCAAAAAATGCAAGTAATCCAACATCTAGATCTGCTATTACCCATCCAGGAGATACGGGTATTAACGAAATGAACGCAGCAGCTGCACCTACAAATAACAATGGCGCAGCCCAAAATATTGGTTTATCTGCTTTAGCAGGTATTATTATTTCTTTAGATATTAGTTTAAGTCCATCTCCCATGAGTTGTAAAATACCTTCTAATTTGCCACAATAAAAAGGGCCTACTCTCAGTTGAAGTTTTGCTAGTAACTTTCGTTCAATAAAAATTGTACCAGCAGCCAATAATGCAGCAAAGCCAAATCCTGGAAACACAGCAATTTTAAAAAAATCTGTTTGCATCAAAGCTTTAATTATAGGCAATGTACGTGATGGATCAGCTAGCCATGTGAGTGCAAGAAAAGGAGTAAGTAATTCACCTTCAATTACTGGCAAATCTATAAAAAACAATACCACTTGTATTGCTGGTATTCCAATCAGTGTAAGCAAAATGATTATCCAAAATACATTATCTAATAGAGATTTGATGAAATATCCTAATCTAAATCTTGGTGCTATAATCGACATTATCTATCAGCTTCCACCGGCCAATAGTTTAGGCTCCAATAAACTGCAGGCATATTTCCAAGCTTTTCACCTTTTAATAAATATGGTAGGCATATAAGATTTCGAAAAGATCCAACACTTATTTTAACTCTATATGGTTCAGGTTTGCCATTAGAAATGATATACATGCCAAGAGAACCTCTTCCAGATTCCACTCTTTTATATGTTTCAACATTTCCAGCTTTAGGATTTGGTTTTAGTTTAACTCTAACGGATCCTGATTTCGGAATTTTTTCAAGAGCGTTTCTAATTATTCTGCAGCTTTCTAACATATCCAGCCATGGTATTTTAGACCTAGCATATGAATCACCACTTTTCAAAGTATTACTCTGAAAATCTAGATTATCATATACATCGTAAGGTTCTTTTTTACGGACATCAAAATCAACTCCACTAGCACGTAATACAGAACCAGTAGCACCTAAACTAATAGCATCTTGTTGTGCAAGTACACCAGTTTTAATTGTTCGTGATTTTAAAATAGGATTGCTATAAAATATAGAATCGTATTGTTTTATTCTTTTTTCAAAATAATTTATTTGCCTAATACAGACATCCTCAAAATTTGCAGGCATATCATTTCTCACACCACCTGGTATAAAATATGCATGAGTAACTCGTGCGCCACTTAACTTTTCTAACAAATCAATTAATAATTCTCGATCTCCAGTTGGCCACATAAACATAGTAGAATGACCTAAAAAAATACCATATATAGCTAGCCAATACAATGTATACACGCATCTATTTAACTCCGAAGCGATAACACGAATATATTTTGCTCTTTCTGGTACTTCTAATCCAAGTATTTCTTCTACTCCCAAACAATATGGATATAATATATTACATGAGTCATGTATCACTGGTCGTTCTAGATGAGGTATGTTTGTAATGTAGTTTCTATATTCGGCCATTTTTTCTTCGCCTCTATGTACATAACCAGGATCAGGATCACAAGATACTATGTAATCACCATCGATTTTAACAATAATACGCATATGCCCAGAACCAGGATGTTGCGGACCAACGTTTAATGTCATTATCTTATCGTCTTCTTTTTCCAGTTTTATTCCAGGAGGTAATTCACTCATAATCTAACGACCTTTTATCTTGAAGTCTTTTCTAAGAGGCGGTATATCAGCCCAATCCTCTGGTAATAATAATCTTCTATTATCAGGGTGATTCTCAAAATAAACTCCCAACATTTCAAAACATTCTCGCTCATGAAATTCTACACTATAAAAGACATTACGAAGACTTGGCAATTTAGTCCTATCTGAACCAGGAGTAGGATCATCTTCTCTTATTGCGCTAGTAGACAAAGCTAGTATTTGGTTAGATAGATTATCTTCGTAAGAACCAAGGTGATAAACTACTTCTATTTCATTTTGTTCTGGATAATCTATTCCAGTAACAGCTTCAGCATGATCAAATTTCATGTTTAAACTGATAAATTTTGCAATTTCTACAATGTTTTCTTTTTGTACATTTACTTTGATTCTATTTTTTTTTATAAAATCAATTTTGATTTTTTCTCCAAAATTATGTAATAATGTATTAGCAAGATTTGTTTCAAATTCAGGTCGATCATCTTCTTTTTTATCAATAGAATTGCTATCAGTGTTTTTGTGGATATGTACATCACCATTTAAGTTAGATTTATTTTGTGTATTACTCATATCTACCTAGCTTTCATACATTTTATTTTTTCTTGAAGCAGCATACATCCTTGTATTAATGTTTCTGGTCTTGGAGGACATCCAGGAACATAAACATCCACAGGCAAAACACCATCTATCCCAGGTAAAACATTATAAGAATCAAAGTATAATCCTCCAGTTATTGCACACGCCCCCATAGCTATTACATATTTTGGATCTGGCATCTGATCATATACTAATCTAAGTCTTGGAGCCATTTTACGTGTTATCGTACCTTGTACAACAACTAAATCACATTGACGTAATGAACCAAATGCTTCTATGATTCCAAATCTTTCAACATCATAACGTGGTCCAGAAGCAGCTCCAAATTCAACACTACAACATGCAGTTTCTATGTGTACTGGCCACAATGACCATATGCGTCCCCAATTAATAGCATAACCTAAAGGTTGATCTATAGCTTTAACTAAAATATCACCTAATTTAGAAACAAATACATTAGCATTTTGTGGCATCACAAGATCTTTTAACAAGTTTCACTCCCTTTTACATACATTATAATACTATAAAAAATTACCATATATTACGCCTTTTGGATTGATATAGTGCATATGCCATTGCAGCAAACATTATTCCAAGAAATACAATTATTGGAAGAGTAGAAGTTCGTTCTAGATTTAATATTGTGCTGCCCCAAGAATATAAGAAAATAGCCATGACATCAAATACAACAAACATAAGAACATAGGAATAATATTGCATCATAAAATGTGTTCTTCCTTCACCTTTTGGCACCTGTCCGCATTCCATTGGAAGAAATTTAATCGGATTATTTCTTCTTTTAGGAGATATCATTTTTGACAATAATAAAGCAGGTGCAGTAGCTATTATGGCGAATCCAAACATCATCAAGATATTATCATATCCATTAATTATTTCTCCTACCAAAGTAGCTAACAACCTAATAAATTATATAAAAATCTATTCACTAATCAAAGATTCAAATAATTGCTAGACATTAGATGATATATATGGCATTAAAAATTGGCGATCTAGCACCTAAATTCGAATTAGTAGATACAGAATTAAATATTATAACAATGGATGAGTTTCAAGGTAAAAAATTAATGTTAGTTTTTTTTGTAGCTGCTGATTCACCAGTATGTAAAAAAGAAATATGCACCTTTCAGAAATATTTAAACCAGATATCAAATTTAAATGTTCAATTGCTTGGTATTAGCAACGATGGACCTTTTGCTAATAAGGCGTTTGCTGATAAATACGACATAAAATTTCCAATCCTTGGAGATTATACTAGTACTACAATAAAAAAATACGGAGTTTTAATGAAAGATCTGCTGCATATAAAAAACTACAATGCAGCTAAAAGATCAATATTCATAATAAATGAGAAAGGCATAATTGTATATATATGGATATCAGATGATCCTTTAGTTGAACCTAAATATGACAAAATAAAAGAATTTTTAGAGCAGTAATATCAATTACTCTATTTCTGCTATTATATCGTTCTTAGCTACTGTAGATCCAGTTTTGGCATTAATTTTTTTTACCAACCCATCTTTATGTGATTTTACAGTTACTTGCATTTTCATTGATTCTAATACGCATACAATATCTCCTTTTTTTATTTCTTCTTTTTCGTTAATTTTAACAGAAATGACTTTACCAGGAATTTGACTGATCAAGTTTATTTGCGAGTCTGTTATAGATCCTCCAGAATTTTTGTATACTATTTCATTGAGACCATAATTAGTATTTAATACTATAGAAACGTCATCTATCAAAATCTTTATTTCAGATGTGGATCTTTCTATAATTCTTGCAACATGATAAACATTATCTAACTTAAATTCAATATAATCTTCAGAAACATCAAGTATGTTCACTATCTTTTCATTATTATTAATGTTAACAAGATATTCCATGGTAGATATTTGTTTAATTATTTTGGCATGGCCAGTTTTGTCAATATTTTTGATTTTATATTCTGTCATAACCCATACATTTGATGATTCCAATTTGGATCTTGCTTATAGTTAATATTTATCTTAGTGCGGTATAATAATGAATGTAATGTTGCCGCTGCTAAAGCTGCATCTTGTTTTTCTATAATTTCATTTTTTATGTTTTTTTCTAATCTATCCAGTATATCGAATCTATCTAGAAAATCAGTAGATAAATCACCGTGTATAAACTCAGGGCTATTTAAGATGGTCTTATACAATGATATAGACGTATCTATTCCTTGTATATAAAAATCTCCTAATGCATTACTCATCCTTTTTCGTGCCTCTTCGAAATTTTGACCCCAAGAATTCAGTTTTGCAATTAAAGAATCATAAAATGGAGAAACAGTACATTTCGGATATAGGTATGTGTCAGTTCTAATTCCGGGACCAGATGGAATACTAACATCTTTTACTAACCCTGTAGACGGTGCAAAATCTAAAAATGTATTTTCTGCATTTATTCTACATTCTATTGCACATCCATTAAGTTTCAAGTCACTTTGATTAAATGGTATTTTCTCACCATTAGCTATATCAATTTGTAACTTAACTAGATCAAGTCCAGATACTAATTCCGTTACTGGATGTTCAACCTGCAACCTAGCATTAATTTCAATGAAGTAAAATGTACCGTCATCAAGTCTAAGAAACTCAACAGTTCCAAGATTGCTATATTCTACGGCGTTGATTGCATTTATTGCAAGTTGCCCTACTTCATCTCGAACTTTTCGATCAACTACAGGAGAAGGAGATAATTCAATTAATTTTTGGTGTCTTCTTTGTATTGAACATTCCCTTTCAAATATGTGTACAGTGTTGCCATATTTATCACGAGCTAATTGGAATTCAATATGCCTAATTTTTGGCAAAAACTTTTCTACAAGTAATGCAGACTTTCCAAAAGCAGTCATAGATTCTTTAGTAGCTAATTCGAATGCATTTCGTAATTCATTGTCGTTATTTACCAATCGAATACCTCTACCACCACCTCCAAAAACTGATTTAAGTAAAACAGGATAACCTATATTATTAGCATTATCTAATGCTGTTTCAACATTTTGCACTAGATCAAAACTTCCTGGCACAGTTGGGACTTGAGCATTTTTCATTATTTTTTTACATTCCATCTTATCTCCACATAATTTCATGGAATCTGAAGAAGGTCCGATAAAAACAATATTGTTTTTTTCACAAAGTTCAGCAAAATCTGAATTTTCAGATAAAAATCCGTATCCTGGATGTATTGCATCAGCCCCAGCTGACAAAGCCAATTCGATTATACGTTTTTGATTCAAATAACTTTGTGCAGGGACAGCACTTCCTACGTAATATGATTCACTAGATTTTTTTACATGTAAAGAATTAACATCTTCATCAGAGTATATACTCACTGACTTGATATTTAATACTCTACATGTTTTGATTATACGGAGAGCAATTTCTCCTCTATTAGCAATTAGTATTTTTTTTATCATGATCTATCACAAATTAATGTTACCATGTTTGCGAGGAAGTTGTCGGTCTCTTTTATTTGAAAGTAAATCTAATGCTTTGATTAACATAGGTCTAGTTTCAGATGGATTTATTATTGAATCTATTTTACCATGAGAAGCAGCTACGTAAGGGTTAGAAAATTTTTTAGTGAAATCATCAGTAAGTTGTTTCCTTAATTCTTCAGGATTTTCTGAATTAGCTAAATCTTTTCTGTTCATTATTCGTACTGCCGCATCTGAACCTAATACAGCTATTTTAGCAGTTGGCCATGCGTAATTTATGTCAGTTCTAAGATTTTTGCTGCCCATTGCAATATATGCACCTCCATATGCTTTGCCTATTACCAATGTTATTTTTGGCACGCTCGCTTCACAGTAAGCATAAAGCAATTTGCTACCATGTCTTATTATCCCATTATGTTCTTGATCAGTCCCAGGCATATATCCAGGAGTATCTACAATAGTTATAATTGGAATATTATAACAATCACAAAATCTGATAAAACGAGCGGCTTTATTAGATGAATCTATATCCAATGCACCTGCTAAGTAAAGAGGTTGATTAGCCACAATTCCTATTGACTTGCCATTAAGACGACCAAAACCAACTACAATATTTTGTGCAAACATCTTATGAATTTCAAAAAATTCATTATTATCTAAAACAGATAAGATTATTTTAGTTACATCATATGGTTGCAGATGATTTTCAGGTATATAATTTATTAAATTATTATCAATTCTATTTGGATCATCATTATTAATGACAATCAATGGTTTCTCAGTGTTATTTTGTGGAATGTAAGAAAGTAGTTTTTTAACATAATCCATACATTCAAATTCATTTTGTGCTACAAAATGAGCTACCCCACTTTTTGTTCCATGTGTCATTGCACCACCTAATTGATCAAACGATACAGTTTCTCCAAGTACAGTTTTAACTACATCAGGTCCAGTAACAAACATACTAGCTGTTTTATTCACCATAACTACAAAGTCAGTAATAGCTGGAGAATAAACAGCTCCACCTGCTGATGGTCCAATACTTGCAGTTATTTGTGGTACTATTCCAGAAGCCAATTCATTATGATAAAAAATATCAGCGAATCCATCTAAACTTAATATACCTTCTTGTATTCTTGCGCCACCAGAATCTATTACTCCAATTATCGGACAGCCAATTTTGAGTGCGTGATCCATTAATTTTGTTATTTTTTTTGCACCCATATCACTTAATGTACCACCAAGAACAGTAAAATCATAAGCAAATATGCATACTTGCCTTCCATTTATTTTACCATAACCAGTTATGACACCGTCTCCAAAAAATTTTCTTTGCTGCATATCAAATTCATAATAATGATGAGTAGTTAGTTTATCTAACTCTACAAAACTATCGTCGTCCAATAAGATATTTAATCTTTCTCTTGCTGTAAGTTTACCTTTCTCATGTTGAGATGCGATTCTATCTTTTCCTCCTCCATTATTTGCCTGTTCAATCTTTTGCATCATCTCATTAATTTTATCAACATGTAAAGTCAAATTAAATACATCTCCTCATTACATATCAACATTCTCACACTCGTAATTTATCACGACCACCTTTTGCATTTCTAAATACATTCATACCAATATAATAATTTTCATATAAACAGTTTAAAGTTTTTATATCTTCCACAACGTTATAGATTTGATGTGATGGCGATTTATCATTAACCAATTTCTGTAACTTATGGTTAGAATTATTTATAAGATCTTGTATTCCCATTTCATAATTAGATTTCCCTTCAAATTCAGGACTCAATACATGATCTGGAGAATAAATTGGAGTATGATATGCTATTTGTGCATCATTAGCATGTGATTCTTTTTCTTGTTTTTTCTCAATCATGTGTATTTTGTATCCTAGTTAAATTTTAATATTGTGCAAAGATTTTTTGTATATATCTAAAAAATTATTAACATCACGGCAATTTTCACATGCACATTGCAAAATAGTTTTTCTGTCACAATAATTAGCAAATTCACATAAATTACAATCTACGTTGTTATTACATATTATACAATTTATTGGCTTGTCTTCAAAACATTTTTTATGTTTTATGCCAACGTCCTTTGCCCAAAATCCTTCTTCTCCCCGTGGTAAAGACAATCCACAAGTAATGCATTTACCAGCAAATTTCATTTTTATTTTATACCATTTCATGTAACTCATCTAATTCATCAACATCATGATGTTTTTTTGTATTATTAATGTAAAATAACATGTATGGAAGATAATAAAGTTTAAATTTATTACTAGAAGCATGAAATTTTTTTGCCAAAGCTAAAGATATTTTATTAATTTTACTACCATTAAATCTTATCTTATTAATCAACTGCCAACTTAAATTAAATTTAGAATATGTTATAGGATATTTGTAAATATACAAGCCAATAAGAATTTCATTTAAATATCTAAGCAGATGCCATGATTGAGTTTGTAAAATTTGTTTGTATAAAATATCGGCATCAGAAATAATCATAAACATTTTAGTTAGATCACTTACCTGTACATCACTATTAATTATACTAGAATAAAACACATTAATTTTTGTATATGGATCAACTTTCAACGTATACAAAATATGTCTTGCATCTGTTATTGATGAAGATGCAAAAAAATTACTGATGCATTTTTCAATACTTAATTCAAATGATTTTTCTTGTTGAGGTTTAAATCCTGTTACTGCTGTTTGTAATGAGTTGATCATAAATCTTGCATCACCATTTGATTTTATTACAATATCATTAAGTTTGTTAGTAGATAAAAGAGATTTTTCTCTATTTAATATACTTAATGCATATAATAAAAGTAATCTTGGTGCAATACGATGAAAATATATCGGGATTGTTAATTTTTTTATGTTTTTGATTTTATCAGTTTCATAATTAGCTGCTAATATAATTGGAACTACCGGAATTTTTAAAATTTTGATTAATGCTTCTGTACCACCATAATCATACCGTCCATGTATACCATCTACTTCATCAACAAAAACTATTGTTTTTCCGAATAAACCTAAATTGTTTATAGTAGGATTTATGACATCTTCTATTTGTTGTTTATTTCTTATATCACTAGCATTGAGACAAATTATGTCATAATCTAATTTTTTTGCAATTATGTTTACAATAGTAGTTTTTCCTACTCCAGGAGGACCGATCAGTATAATTGGTTTTGTTCCTTTTTCCCAATTTTTTATCCAAGTTACTACTAACGATCGAGCATACTCATTCCCAATCATATCTATAGTGTCCTTAGGTTTATATTTTTCAGACCAAATCATTTTGGAATCACAAATTCATTAAGATTCTCTTTCTTTAATTGATTATACCAAAAATGATTATAATGCTCAACTGTAAGAAATAAAAATTCTAAAAATTCAGAATATGGGAAATTTGTTGGTAATAATTCTATAGCAATTCGTGCTTCTTCCATGTAGATCTCACTTTTTTTTAATGTTAAATCAAAACATTTTTGGATATCATTAGTGAGCGAATAAAAATATAATGGCCATGATGGAGTTTTAAGTGATTTGTTATTTATTGCATCTTCAATTTCGTTTCCACATCCTGTACATTCAGCAGCTTTTGCCATTCCTAAATAAAATATTTCTCCGAGAGGAAACCTACACAAAGCCATATTTTTTCCTGCAGTTCCAATAACTGCACGATATTTTTGATAACAGTTATTCATATTTTCTTCATTTATAGCAGCGTTTTTAGATTTTAATTCATGATCTACTTTTTGTCCTTTTATAGCTTCTTTGAAACCATGATTGAACTCATCAAATACAATTTTACCACATTTTGATATCATATAATTAGCTAATCTTAGAATATAAGGATTTAAGAATTTGTAATCTTCTAAATAATCTAGGTCTTCGTCTTTATCAGTTATTCTATCCATTGGCTCACTAAGATCAATCGCTACCAAATGACCATATATTAGATTTTCACGCAGTTCTAGGTTGTCATCTCCATAAAATTTAGAAGCTGAATCATAGAGTGCCATGAATATTGGCATGGTCATTTTTATAAAATTTGAGTTAAGTATACGAGACGCCCTATCTCTTAGTATTTCAATATTTTCGAATTTTATTCTGATAGAATCTATTAAAGATTTTCCTAACATAAATTCTGTTCCATACGAATCAGAAAATTGTTTTTGTGTATCATATATGTTGACGTCCTGTTTAATCAAATTAAATAGATCATTAGTAAATTTGATTGTGAATTTTGGAAATTCTTTGGCGGATTGATTTTGATATTTAATAAATTGTTCGTACCCTTTTGTTTTGAACAGTCTATTTTTGATTATTTTTTTTCCAGGTTTAGTATTTAATAGAGATTCTTTTCTGAATACCACATCATTTTTACTACTCACATTAATGAAGAATAAGAATTATTATTTATGCTTTCAATAGTAATTAAAATTAAATTACTACAACAAATTAAATACTATGTGAAAATTATTGAAATTCTTACTAATGCATCTTTATTAGTATATGAAGAAATTAACAAAATTCTTGGTACAAGAAAAGCTACAATTAAGTGTGGTGTTGGAGCTGGTGGAGATGTATCTAGGAAAATAGATATTGTTGCTGAAAAAACAATCATTGATTATTTTAAAAAAATAGATTTTGAATGTGCAATATTTGGAGAAGAATGTGGAAAAATTGAATTATCAAAAAAATCCAATGGTATTTTAATAATGGATGCACTTGATGGTACTACAAATGCGATATGTGGTATTCCATTCTTTTGTTGTTCACTGGCATATTCAACAAAAGAAGATTTCAGATCAATAAATGATTGCGTTATAATGGATCTAGTTTCAAAGGATATTTATCACGCGTCTAAAGGAAAAGGAGCATATTATAATAACAAAAAAATTAAAATCAATAAAAAAAAAACAGACGAAATAATTGTAAGTGTGAATATATCTGGTTCAACAGATATACTAACAAAATTATTACCAATATTTGAAACACATAGTCATATGAGACATTTTGGAGCTAATGCTTTAGAAATGGCATTTTTTGCACGCGGATTAATCGATATAGTTTTGGATTTAAGATCTAAAATTAGAATACAAGATATTGCTGCTGGTTATTTGTTAATAGACGAAGCAGGAGGATTAATTCTAAATAGATATTTGAAATCATTAAATGGTAGTTTTTATGATAAAGATCTATCTTTTATTGCTGCCAATAAAGAAATAATAAAGTTCATATCAAAACGTGTAAACGCCCTCGGCGGGATTTGAACACGCGTCTCAGCCGTGACAGGGCCGAATTCTAGACCAGGCTATACTACAAGGGCGCGTTATAAATTAATGATAACATGATTTTAAAACATTACTAATAGAAAAGACTAATTTAGACAATGAGTAAAAAAGTATTGTGGGTCTATAGCTCAGCCAGGTAGAGTACCGGACTTTTAATCCGGCTGTCGAGGGTCCGACTCCCTCTAGACCCGATTTATAGTTTTTTTGATCTCAGCAGAAAAATTAGTAATTGCATCTTTTATTTCGTTTCTACGTTTATTAATTTTTAATTTATATGATTTAATTTTTTTTAATCTTTCATCTATCATTTTTTCTTGTTCATAGAATCCTGATGAGCCATAAGACATTCTATTGGATAATGATGATTCCAATGTCACAGAGTTGATAATTTTTATTAGTAGTTCAGGGGTACAATGATTATCATGTTCTACAGAATTTTTTATTTCGTTTACAGTAAGCTTTGAAAGCGGTTTATTAAGTTCATATGCAATTTGTACTAATTTTCCGACTATTTTATGTGCTGTTCGAAACGCAATTTTTTTCTTCACTAATGCTTCTGCAATGTCCAATGATGTTAAATATCCTTCAGAAGAAATGCTTCTCATTCTAGATTTTTTAATGATTAAACTTTTTAGTATCATTTTAAAAATAAAAATGGTTTGTATAGATATTTCAGACGAAGACCACAAAGGCTTTTTTATTTCTTGTAGATCACGATTATAACCAGAAGGAAGACTTTTTAAAATTGTTAAAACACAAATATTGTTTCCGATAACACAAGATGTTTTTCCTCTTGCTATCTCTAGCACATCACAGTTTTTTTTTTGAGGCATGATGCTGGATGTGGACGTAAACTCATCAGCTAACTCTATGAATGAGAACTCAGAAGTAGACCAAATTATGAAATCTTCTGCCATCCTGCTAATGTTTGTCATTAAAATAGATGTAAGTGATAAATATTCAACTACAAAGTCTCTTGTACTAGTTGCATCTATAGAATTGCTAATTAATTTTTTAAACTTTAACTTTTTCATTATAAATTTTCTATCTATAGGCATACTAGTTCCACCTATAGGTCCAGAGCCTAATGGACATTCATTTATTCTATCATATGATGCATATAATCTATCAAAATCTCTAAGTAATGAATCTGCATACGATAACAAATAATGTGAAAAAAGTCCAATTTGTGCTTGTTGAAGATGGGTATATAATGGCATGATAGTTCTTTTATTTTTATTTGCAAGCAAAATTAAAACGTCAATCAAATCAATTAAATAAAAACATAACATGTTGACATCTTCACGTAACTTTAATCTCAAATCAAGTGAAATTTGATCGTTTCTGGAACGTCCAGTATGCATTTTTCCACCACATTTAATTCCCAGTTTATTTATTATCATTGATTCAATCAATTCATGCACATCGTCATACTTCAAATTATTTTTAATTTTGAGTTTCTTTAGTTCTTCTAAAGCTATAAGTATTTTTATAGAATCGTTTTTTGGAATTATATTATTTTTATATAACATTAGGACATGTGCTTGGCTACCGATAATGTCGTATAAAATAATTGCAGCATCATCAGTAGTTGATGAAGTGTAGTCTAAAGAATACTTATTTAAATCAACATTAAATCTAGATCTATACATAAACTTAATTTAAAATGGTTATATATAGCATCAGCGTTTTGTGCATATGGATAAAGATCTAAATAAAATGCGAATAAAAATTTTTGATACGTTATCTAGAATAGTAGATCCAGAGATAAACACATCAATTACAGAATTGGAATTAATCGATGAAGTTAATATAGATAAAGATAAAGTCAAGGTAGATTTGCATTTAACTAGTCCTTTTTGCCCAGCTGTATTTGGATTTAAAATATGTCAAGATATACATGATAATTTATTACAAATTGATGGTATAGATAAAGTAAAAGTGAATGTTTCGAACCATTTTATGGCAGAACAGATTAATAACCAAGTTAACAATAGTCCAAATCCAAGTATAAATAGTAAAACTATCTGAATCCTAGTAAATAACCACGTAAAAATTGAATGGCCATAGCAGGATCTACTCCTTTAGGACATACCTTACTACATGATCCTGCAAAATGACATCTCCATATTCCATGTTTATCATCAATTATTTTAAGACGTGTTTTTTTACCTTTATCCCTATTATCAGATACATATCTATACGCTTGAGTTAGAGCTTGGGGCCCAATAAATGATGAGTCAGTAGCCATAGTAGGACAAACAGAATTACAGAGACCGCATTTTATACAATTTGCAAATTGAATGTATTGTTCTATAGAATCAGGATCTTGCAAAAATTCTTTTGATGTACTGAAATCAGGTATCTCAGAATCACTTCGAATTATGTACGGCTTTAATTTTTTATGGTTTCTAAACATTTTTGTAAGATCAACTGCTAAATCTCTAATAATAGGAAAATTATTCATAGGCTCTATTCTAATTACATCAGATTTTACTTCATTTATCTTAGTGAAACATGCAAGTCGAGGTTTACCATTAATCATCATTCCACATGAACCGCAAGATGCTTGTCTGCATGAATAACGTAAAGCTAATGATGGATCAATTTTATGTTTTATCATTAGAAGCGCGTCTAACACAGTACTCCAGTTTTCATATTCTACTTTGTAATCAATGAATTTCATACGTAAATCAGTGACTGGATTAAATCTTGCTATTTTAAATAAAACTGTAGGCAATGTCTTATTTCTAAAATTAGATTTATTGTCTTCGTTAGATTTTACAGCAGCCATTTTATATCATACCCATACTAGTCATCAAGATTGTTCTAGATCCATAAGTAATAAGTACTATCATAGAAGCTAAACATCCATATGTAACAATATTTTCATAAATTTTACCTTGATTTAGTTCTAATAAAATTATTCTTAATCCATTAAAACCGTGTATTGAGATCAATATTAAAATTGATTCCAATAATATAGAATATGATAATATGGAGTAATTTATTAAAACATTATCAAATTGTAATGAATCATGAAAGTTTTGTGTTAATCTAAACATTATATGGATTGCTACTAGTGCTACTGATCCCAGAGCTGTTGAATAATGAATTTTCATTACGACGCTTTCTTTGAACATATTATTCACTAAACATTATTTCGGCACCATATAACATCGCTAATGCGGCTAATCCAATAGCTGCATATATACAAAGTTTGTTTTTCATATTTTGTGATTTTGGCAAATATGGATAGTCAGGTCTTCCAGGTTTTCCTACTCCAATTCCTCCATGTCCTAACATTATTCTGATGCCGTTGATTGCATGGAACGTAGACATTCCAATAACTATCATTAATATTATATGGCCTTCAGTTGTTTGTGTAAGTTCTAACATTTTATTCCATGCAGCTTTTCCATCAAGTATTGAACTAGTTTCATAAATATGAATTATGAAATAAATAAGCAGCCCAATACCAGTGATTCTCATTAACCAGTATGCAATACGTTCTATTCCATAACCCCATGGGTTTAACCATGATTTTATTCCGGATCTGTTTTTTTGAAATTTATTCATCAGTATTTTCTCTCCACAGGTTTGTATTTAGTTATAGTAACTGGATGTTTTTTCATGATGGGTTCATTTAGATTATGATAGATAAGCGTGTGATGTAAAAAGTTTTTGTCGTCTCTTTGTGGATAGTCTGTTCTAGCATGTGAACCTCTAGATTCTTTTCTATGTATAGCACCAAGTAAAATTACTTCAGCTACACGAAACATAGAATCTAATTCCATTACATTAATAAAATTAGTATTGTATTCTTTTGCATGATCATCTACATGCTTCCATGACGTGCTTCGTAATTGACGAATTTTTTTTAGTCCTTCTATCAATTCAAGCTCATTTCTATATACATATGCTTTATCATTTAATACATTAGTTAATTGTTCTCGTATTTCATATGGATTTTCCTTTCCTTTTCCTCTAAATATATTATCAAAAATTCTTTTTTCTTCTGAATCTATAAGATGTGTTGGGAATTGACGTTCCAGATTTGTTTTTGCTATGTAATCAACTGCAAGATTTGCAGTTATTTTTCCCCATACTATGCATTCAGATGTAGAATTGGCCCCCAACCTATTTGCACCATGAGTGCTATTACATGCAGCTTCTCCAGCTGCCCAAATACCATGTATTTCTGTAGCACCGTTGATATTAGTATGTATGCCACCCATCATGTAATGACATACTGGCCTAATGTATAATGGTTCTTTGGAAGGATCTATGTTTGAGAATTTTAATGATATTTCTCTAATTGCGCCTAATTTTTCTTTAATTATTTCATCACCAATATGTCTCAGATCCAATTGCATGCATTTTATGCCCGTTTCATGAGTAAATCCTCGATCATTTTTAATCTCCGTCATAATAGCACGAGACACTATATCGCGTGGAGCTAATTCCATTTTCTTCGATGCATATCTTTTCATAAATCTTTCTCCATTTTTATTTATTAAGTAACCTCCTTCTCCTCTGGCTCCTTCTGTTATTAAAATTCCAGATGGTAAAATTCCAGTAGGATGGAATTGTACAAATTCCATATCTTTTAATGCCATACCAGCTCTATATGCCATGTCCAATCCATCAGGAGTTGAAGATAAAGCATATGTAGAATAACTATACATTCTACCTGCACCACCACTAGCTATTATCAAAGCTGTTCCTTTAATAGTATAAAATGTTCCAGTAGATATTTCAATAGCAGTTACACCTCTAAATTTTTCTTCATCATGTATTATTGAAGTTACATACCATTCATTAAAGAATTTTATATTATCAAACTTTAAGCATGTATCATATAAAGTTTGCATTTCAAAAAATCCAACTTTATCTGAGGCGTATGTAGCACGAGGGTAGCTATAACCACCAAAATTTCTTTGAGATATTTTACCATCCTTTCTTCTAGACCATGGCATTCCCCAATGTTCTAATTGGTAAATTTCTTTTGGAATTTCTAAACATAATTTTTCTGCCACATCCTGATCTGCCAAAAAGTCACTTCCTTTAATTGTATCATAAATATGAGATTCCATATTATCACCTTCATCTTCAAAAAGAACAGCTGCAGTGCCACCCTCAGCAGAGACTGAATGAGAACGCATAGCTTGCACTTTAGAAATTACTGCAATTCTCAATTTATTATTTTTTTTTGCGGATTCAATAGCAGCACGAAGTCCGGCTATTCCTGATCCAACTATTAATAGATCATATTCAATGAATTCTGTCATCAAAAATTAAGATTTCTTAATTGGTTAAATATGTAACACACAATAGATTTATATTAATCTCTAGTGATATCACTAGTGATGATAAATAATTGGATAAAACGAGTTGGCAGTTCAGTACCAAGAGGATTTTCAAGATATTTTATACTGGACATATTAAAAAATAGAACATGCACAGGTAAGGAAATAATAAACATAGCTATCGAACAAAGTAATGGAGTATGGAATCCATCTCCAGGATTAATATACCCATTACTGAAAAGACTACAGGAAGAAAAATTAATAGAAGAAACTAGCGGAAACAAATATAGAATTACAACAAAAGGCAAATCCACTACAGAAGATCTTGATACAATAAACAATATAATAAAGAAACAAATGGATGTGCTTTTTAGAGTTGGCAATATAGGAAGGTTTATAGCTATGGATGTTTTAGAACGAGTAAAAATTATGGGAACGTTACTTAGTTCAAATGTATCCAACCTAACAAAAGATGAAACAAATAAATACAAAGAATTTTTACAATCAGAATTGCAGAAAATAAATTCTGGTAATAATGATTGGAAAAATATACCAGTAGACTAAAATCAATAACAATTTTTTATATGATTTATCAAATTTAGAAAAAGAAAAAGTCAAGTGAAGAGCGTAGTTTATGATGTATTATTCCTTTTTACTTCTATTTCTATAGTAGAAACATTTCTAGTTTTGCCATCTTTTGATTCTAGAGTTTCAGAACCTATTTTGATATTCCCTATGGAATATCCAGCATTTTCTGTTTTACGTGATATTATTTGCGCTACATCAACTGCACGACCTATGCTAAGACCTCTAGCTTTAATATTTACTACAGGCAAATTGGCCAGCTGTATAAGTGTAGAGGTTACATAAGCCATCAATGGTTTCTTACCAATGAATATGGTGTCTCTGCTGTCATTAGACATGTTACTCATCATATTGTGGATAATTTAAATCTAAGAATACATAACTAAGACTAATAAATATAATTGAATTAATAATATTATTATATGCATACAAAAAATGTGGTTAATTTTTTAAAATCATGTAAACAAAAAGATGATATAAAAACCATATAAAAGATTATTTCTCTATTAGATGATGATAGTCTAGAAATACGTGGTGAAGTTTTTTGAACAATACTAGCAAGTAATAAAAAAATTACTGATGTGTTAATTAAGAATACAAAAAACAAGTAGCAATAACGTAAAAGCATTAGTATTGATACTAGCAAATAGAAAGGAATATGAAAAGCTGTTCCCAAAATTTCATATTTAACAAATGACCAAAGTTTTCTAGTAAGATCATGTATTATTTCAGTTTTAGGATATCTAAGAGCTCTGAATGTAGAGAAAAAATACATCGATGTCTTGATCAAAATTTGTAAGTTAGACGAGTGCATTAAAAACCATAATTGATTTGCATGATGAATTATCGAAGACGAAATTCACAGTCTTGCAAATGAAACAGATCGACAGATTAAGAAGCTAATGAAGATAGTATTTGATGGACCGAGAGGGATTTGAACCCACGATCTCGCCCATGCCAAGGGCGCATCTTGCCAGTCTAGACGATCGGCCCGTAAAAAGTATAATCAATACAGAACAAGATTTTAATCTTTTTATACAAAAATACTATTATAGATGGATGCTTTAGCATAAGATATTTAAATATTGTATTGTAGGTATATTAATTGGTTACAGATAATAAAGCAATAATTTCTTTCATACAAGTACTGAAAGATGATTTATCTATTTTTAGATTAAACCCAATAGACGGAAAAGTACCAGATTACCAAGCTGGTCAGTTTATAACTATCGGTTTAGAAAACCCATCTGAAAACAATAAACTAGTAAGGCGAGCATATTCTATTGCATCTAATCCAGAAAATCGTAGATATATAGAATTATACATACGTTGGGTAAGAAAACCATTACCAGGAAGGCTTACTACTATGTTATTTAATTCTAAAGCAGGAGACCAAATAAATTGGTTGAAACCGACAGGAGCGTTTACTATAAACGAAAAGTTAGCAAATGGAGAAAAAGATAACAGAAGAATTGTTTGCATAGGGGGCGGTACAGGACTTGCTCCTTTTGTTAGCTATGCAAAACATTTGTACAAAATAGGAGATAAAAGGGAAATAATTGTGTTACATGGAGCTAGTTATGTAGATGAACTTAGTTACAAGGACACTCTAACAGATTTGGAATATGAAAGCATAGATATAGGTAAAGATAAATGGAATTTTAAATATAGAGCATCCATAAGCAGACCACAAGAACATACTAATAGATCATGGTCTGGTCAAAAGGGAAGAGTTGAAACATTTTTGAGATCTAAAGAAGAAGATGAATCACCTCTTGAATCACTAATAGGCGAAAAAATAACAAAAGATAATACTATATTCTATATTTGCGGATGGCAGGGCACAATTGATGGAGTGATGGATTTCTTAAAACCAAAAGGTTTTGTCACAGAAAGAGAAAAGCGTGCTGATGGTAGTTTTGAAGTTAAATACGAATCTTACGGTTAAGATAAAATGATTTAAGTTTTTGGGGATGTAGGTTAGCATGGAATACTGCCAGTCTCGGGCTCTGGAGGGCATGGGTTCAAGTCCCATCATCCCCATATTATTGGTTATATGACAACTATAATTTACCTAGCACATCTAAACCCAGTTACTAATTCACACGCGGAGATAATAGAGGAGTTAAAAAATAGTTATGAAAATGTAATTGTAATGCCAGTGATTTTTTTGAAAAATAACATGGAAATAAACAGTCGTAGCTTTCCTTTTAATTTCAAAATTAGGAAAGAAATGTTAAAATCCATTTTTAAAAATTCCATATCAATATCATCTAATTATACTTTTCATGCACCATATTGGAGATACTTACCTCCATTAATTTCTCCTATGTCTTGGGTTTTAAAAAAAAAAATACTGGATGGAATAGGTAAAAACTATCTGACATATACTGGAGATAAATCAGAATGGTATTTATTAAAAGTATATGGGTTTAATCCAAAAATTGGTACTAGAAAAGCGATATCTGCTACAACAGTAAAAGAAAAAATATATAATGCTGCAATTGGAAAAAAGACAAATTGGACAGAATATCTTCCAGATGAAATAATATGTATAATAAACAAAAATTGGAATATAATAAAGGAATTTGCAGATAAAAAAGATGCAACTATAAAAATTACTGGTATGAAATTTCCAAAGGATGGCTATTGGTCAAAACGTATAAAAGAAGAGTAGATTTGATGAATGTAGCAAAGTTTGTTTGGTTCAATGGCAAATATGTGATTAAAACCAAAGCACTAGTACCAATTACTACACATGCAATACATTATGGTACATCAATATTTGAAGGAATTAGAGCTTATTGGAACCATAACAATTTATACATATTCAGATTAAACGATCACATAACAAGATTTAGGAATTCTGGTAAATTTTATTCTATGACATTCAAATTTTCAAACATGGAGATAAAGGATGCAATAATAAATTTATGTATCAAAAATAAAATTACTGAGTCATGTTACATACGACCCATTTGTTTTATTGGAGAACATGGAATAAGTTTACATGTTACTAATAAATCACCCACTCATGTTGCTATATTTATGTTTCCAATGAATAATTTATTTGATAAAAATGGTATAAATGCGTGCGTATCATCATGGAGAAAATTTGATAATTCATATTTGTATACCTTAGCTAAAATGGGAGGAAATTATCTTAATTCAATTTTAGCTACTCAAGAATCAAAAAACAATGGATATGATGAAGCCATATTATTAGACAATCAAAATAATGTTAGTGAATCCCCTGGTGAGAATATATTCCTAGTTAAAAATAATATTATAATGACACCATCACTAAGCTCTTCAATATTGGATGGGATAACCAGAGATACTGTAATAAAATTAGCTCAAAATATAGGTTATGAAATAATAGAAAAAAGAATTACTCGTAGTGAATTATATTTATCAGATGAAGTTTTTTTAACAGGCACGGCTGCAGAATTAACACCAATTATCAAAATAGATAATAAAATAGTGGGCGATGGAAAAAAAGGCAGAATAACCAAAGAACTAATGTCAAAGTATAATAAAGTCACAGTAGGTAATGATGTTAAGTTTAATAATTGGGCGACCAAGGTGTATTAGTATAAAAGCAATCCACATCGGTATAAATAAAAATGATAAACAATATATTGATATTTTAAAAAATTTAGTTAAATCAATTACAATATGTAATGTTACGAATATGAATAAGGCCAGTGAAATGTTACAAGTAAAAAGCTATCAAACAATATATGAATTACTAAAATTTGAGAAGTTTGACACGGCATTCATATATATAAATGATAAAAATGATATGTCCATTATCAATCACTTAATATCACTTAAAAAAAATATTTTTATAGAAAATCCAAATGCTATTATCGGAGAGTGGAGCAATTTAAAAAATAGAATTAACAATACCGATGTCATACTAGACTATAGTTTTATTGGAAGTACAGATCGAATTGCAATCATAATAAAGAATTTTATAGCTTCAAAAAAATGTGGAAAATTATTAATGCTACAATCACATAACATGAGTAAGATACAATTTAAAATTAAGTATAAAATGCTAGACGAATTATTGGCGTCAAACGTAAATTCCACAATATGTTTATTTGGAGAAATACCAGAAGTGGTATATGGCATAATAAACAATATAAAAAATAAACACAAGAATGATTTTGTATCAATAATACTTGAATTTAAAAATAATAAAACTGCAACAATTTCTTTTGATTTAATCAGTGAATCAGAAATAAAAAATTTTATTGCAATTTATGATAATGAAATTATTACAAATTATAGTCTCGAAGTAATTGAATGTGATGTTGACAAGTATATTAAAAACCAAGTCTCATACGAAATTCAGAATTTTTTACAATCTATAAACAAAAAAAACAAACAGTCAAAAAAACTAGATAAGATAATAGAGATAGAAAATATTATCAACGCTATATATGTTTCTAGTAAGAAGTATATTCCAATATATTTAAACATATAAAATGAATAAAAAATTATTAAATATTTTAGCATGTCCCATTGATAAATATTTTCCATTAGAATGTTTTGAATTAGAAATGAAAAAAACCGATGTGGTAGAAAAAGGAGTATTGTATTGTAAAAAATGTACACGATTCTATTTAGTTATAGATCAAATTCCAATATTGTTACCAGATGAATTTCGATCTGAACAAGACGAAAAAAAATTTTTGTTAGAAAATCAAAAAAAATTACCTCATAAAATAACTAACGAAGCACATCCATGGCATATATAAAAATACAGCTAGTAAATTTTAATCAAACTCTATTGTAATGACCAGGTTTAGATTCATAAATAGATGCTTCATAAAGCATTTTCCTAATGTAACTTTTAGCTTCTTCTTCTTTGAATCTGTTTGATTTAATCAATTCGTCTACAAATAATTTCTCTTCTACTGGTTTTTTGTTGTCGCCTTCTAACGCTTTTAATGTATCCATAAAAAATTGCATTTTGGATATTTCACTTCTTGGTTTACCTTGTAATACACCAAGATCAACTTTACCAGTATTAACATCAACACCAGCATTTTCTAACATGCTCTGAATCAGATGTATTGCATTCTCTGCATCATCAGCGTCCACTCGATCTTTCATTAGTAATTTTGCCCTAGCTGTAGATAATCTTATTAATCCTTCTAATTGTCGTGGTGTCACTGTAATCATGTCTTCTGACTCCACGTTTCTCATTTTCATATAATATTTCAATATTCTTTTTTCTGCATCTTGAGTGAGTATAGGATCTGATTTTTTTGCATGAGATAAATATTTAGTTAAAATATCTACGTCTATAGATTCATCATATTCATTTTTTGTTAATGAATGCAAATTAATTATATGTTTTGCGATTTGTGTGTCTTTTTCTCTAGAAGGAATATCGCGTACTACAAATATTAGATCAAATCTAGTTAACAATGGTATTGGTAAATTCACATTTTCTGTAATATTTTTAAATGGATCATATTTTCCATACATTGGATTAGCAGCTGCTAATATTGATGTTCGTGCATTTAACGTAGCAACTATGCCACCTTTTGCAATGCTAACTGTTTGTTGTTCCATTACTTCGTGTAACGCGCTACGATCTTCTGGTTTCATTTTATCGAATTCATCTATACACACTAATCCTTGATCACCAAGAACTACAGCACCAGCTTCAAGCATCATGATGCCAATTTTATCACGAACTATCGCAGCTGTTAAACCAGCAGCTGTTGATCCTCTTCCAGAAGTATATAACCCACGTGGAGCTACACGAGCACAAAATTTTAGCATTTCACTTTTTGCAGTACCAGGATCACCTACTAGAAAAATGTTAATATCTCCACGTATCTTAGTTCCATCTGCAAGAATTTTTTTTGTAGAACCAACTATTAGTAATAGTATAGCTTCTTTGATTAATGAATGTCCATGTATATGAGGTGCAAATGAGTTTATTAATTTGTGATATATGTTAGGAGATTCAGAAAGTGATTTTATTATTTTTGCTTCTTCCAGTGAAATTTCTTCTCTTTCGATACTTCTGGATGTTTGTGTTCCTCTACCTCCAAGAAATTCAATATTGTTTCCATCTATTCTTAGTCGATACAATGCACTATTTGTTTTTGCTCCAGGTAGTGGATCTTGTTCAATTCTTACTATTCCAGTTAAAATTATACGGTCTCCAGGTCTAGCGTTATCAACTAGATCTTGCTTGACTGTTACATCTATGTAATGCGGTAATTGTCCAGGAGGAAGATCTTCAGGCAATTCTTGCAATCTAACAATTTGAAAGTCTATGAATTTACTAGATTCTGATTCTATTCCAAGATCCCTATGTTTACATTTATCATGAGAACATTTTGGCGGTGGCGTTATCTTCAATCCTCGTTCTAAGATAATGTTAGTAATATGACCATCAGGACAAACATAAACTAATTCTCTAGCTAATGGTTTTATCTCAGATGCACGAACTACCATACCAGAAATACTGGCCATTTTACTAATTAGCTCAGCATTAATTTGTCTAATGCTACGTTGTATTGGATAATTAGTAATTCTAGTACGTATTTCATGTTGTATTTTTTCTGCATATTGAGGAAACCTTTCTTGCAATATTTCCTTAATTGCTCTTTTAAAAGCGTCTAAAATTTTATCAGCCTGTTCTTCAAATTTTATTTCTATATCACGGTTTGATACAAGATCATTATAATCTATTACAGCATATTGTACATGCTTAGCCATCATTTCATCTATTTGTTCTACATATTTGTAAGATCCATTATTATCTTTAAATTGTGCAAGGAATTTTTTTACTAAATCTGATAAAGCTGAAGGAGTATATGTTTTGGTGATACTCATTTCAAATCTCCAAATATTTGTTTAGTAAAAATTGTACTAGCTTTATGAATTTGATTATAAAATTCAATTTCTTCAATAGTCAGCTTGTGTGTTAATTCATTTGTCAGTTTTGATGAATCTGCAAATTGGATTATTTTTCCATGTCTTTTTCTAAATAATGATTTTAATAAGCTTTCTAATTCGTCACGTTCTTGTTTTTGAATCCTCTTAAAATATGAATTAATTTTAATATAGAAATGATCATCAAGTGTTGATAAGTTAAATTCATCTTGAGAATTTTCTTTTACTAATGATTGTTTAAGATCTTCTACAATTTTGTCATCTTGAATTTTTACATAACCATTAGCTTCTAATATGTTAGCTATCCATCTAGGTATATTTAACATTTCTCCATATTTACCATGGACTTTTATGCCACATATTTCAATTTTAATATCTGTTCTAAACAATACTTTAACATCTTGAAGTTCATGTCCTATCTTATGTAATTTAATTAATTCTTTCATTTTGATCATAATATAATTTGGTTTAATGAAATTTATTAATCAATTCAATTAACAATTAGCTTTGATTATTTGATCCGGATATGATTTATTACGGTAATAGCCAAAAAATAATGAATGTATAAAAATATCATGTGGATAGAAAAATATAGACCATACAAAATAGCAGACATAGCCAACCAAAAAGAAATTATTTCTAGTTTAAAATCATTGTTAAAAAAAGAATTAGAATTACCGCATATGTTATTTTCTGGAACAGCAGGAATTGGTAAAACTACCACAGCTTTATGCATGGTGAGAGAAATTCTTGGTAGTAATTGGAAAGATTTTACTTTGGAACTTAATGCATCAGATGAACGTGGAATTAACATGGTAAGAGAAAGAGTTAAAAAATTTTCTAAATTTTATAGTCTAAGTACAGAAATTCCATTCAAGATGATAATATTAGATGAAGCTGACGAAATGACTTCAGATGCACAAACAGCATTACGTAGAATAATAGAAGATGCATCATTACATTGTAGATTTATACTTATTGCAAATAATGTATCAAAAATTATAGAACCGCTTCAAAGTAGATGCGCAGTATTTAAGTTTTCAAAGATTTCAGACATTAATATTGTAGAACATTTAAAGAAAATTTCGAAATTAGAAAATATAAAATTTGATGATTCTGGTTTGAAGATGATAACAAATTATGTTAATGGTGACTTGAGGCATGCAATAAATATACTACAAGCAACATCAAGTCTAGGTGCCATAACTACTAAAAATGCAAAAGTTGTTTTAGGTTTAACTAAAGATAAGCATGTAGATCTAGTATTAAAACTTGCTTTAGATGGTAACATATTTCAAGCTAGGACAAAAATGATTGAGCTAATCAAAATACAAGGAATGTCAGAAACTGATTTTTTAAAGTTAATCAATCAAGCTGTTTTCAAATCTAAAATAAATGACTTAAGCGAGGCAATAAAAATAATTGCAAAATACGATTATAGAGTTTTAGTAGGTGCAAATCCAGAAATTCAATTAACAGCTTTATTGTCCGAATTAGGTAATTTAAAATAACGCAGAGAGAGGGATTTGAACCCTCGAGTGTAACAACACACAGGCTCTCAAGGCCAGCGCCATGCCATACTAAGCGACCTCTGCATACGTAATTATGAATGACTATTAAAATTTGTTTAATTTTGATTGAAAAAAAATAAAAAAGTTAATCGTGAGCGTGAGGATTAGCTTGCCCAGATCCTAGTTGCTGGTATGTTCCAGAAGCTTTTTCATGTGCTTCAAGGTTGGATTGATCAACTTTAATTGCTTGTGGTGGACATACAGATACACATGCCATGCACCATATACAATCATGTTCTCTAATTGGATCTGCTTTGTCAGTATAGTCTTTACGTTCTTCTTTTACTGAGCTTCCAGTACCTGCAAATGTTTCATTGGCAACTTGTATCGCTGGAATATCTTTTTCGGTTCTATACCATTGAAATACTTGCACAGGACATGCTTCAATACATGCGCCATCAGCAACACAAGAATCCCAATCTACCGCAACCATTGTTCCACTAACACCTAATGGAACTTGTTCTTCATTACGTGCAGTGTATGCAGCCTTTACATCTTCATTGGAAAATGCTTCAGCATCGTTACGTCCTGGACCCCATACATAATGAAAGTTTTCACCATCTTCATGTTTAATCTTACCAATAGGCTTTAGGCCTTCTGGAAAGTTTTCTGCAATAGGCATATAGAATAATGCTGTTAATTATTATTTAAATCTAGCATAATAATAAATTACTAGATGTATAAACAATTTTGTTGGTTAATAAGATACCAGAAGTAATAAAATATAATGCGTATAGGAATTCTAACATAGGAATATATTTAAATTCTAATGATGATTTTGTTTTTGTTCCTCCTGGCTTTGAGAAAACAAAAGCTAAAAAAATATCAATGCATCTTAGAAATAATTATATCCATACATCTATTGCCAATACAAGATTATTAGGTATTTTAATGGCTGTTAATAATTATGGGATAATATTACCAAAAATAAGCACGTTAGATGAAGTCGAATATTTAAAAAAAACCACAAAAATGAATATTAAGATATTGGATAGTAAATACACAGCTATAGGAAATATTATTTGTATTAATGATAGTGGAGGCATAATATCACCATTGGTTACTAAAAGAGAAGTAAAACAGATACAAGACATAATGGGAGTAGAAATAATACAAATGAAAGTATCAGACTATCATCAGGTTGGTGCAATGATAGTTGCTAATTCATATGGAGGAATAATTCATCCAGGAGCTGGTGAAAAAGATGTGAAAGCAATATCAAAAATATTAAAAGTCAATTTAGAGCATTCTACCATAAACAATGGCGTAAAATTTGTATCATCCGGAATTCTAATTAATAACAAGTCTATCATAGTAGGAGAGTTAACAAGTGGATCTGAAATCATAACAATAAATAGATCATTCTCTAGATAAAATCATTTTAAGATGAGAGGTTAGTTGCGATAGAGCCATTTTATATTCATTATTCATATTGTCCTTTATTATTACAAATCCAGAAGTAAATTCTTTAGGTGCTATTATAATCATATATTTATAATTTTGAGAATGCAATTGCTTTTTAAAAGATTTTGGTTCAGATACATCTACTGAAATTTTTTCGTGTCTTAATTTTGAAGCTAAAATCAAAGCTTGTTTACGTATTTCATTATTTACAGAAACAATCAATATTCTTGGTAACGACAAATAATTAAAAATCGCATGTTTATCAAGTGATGATACTATACGTTCTACACCACCAGCTACTCCTATTGCAGTTAAATCTTTTCGCCCAAACGACTTTAATAGCATATCATATCGTCCTCCTCCTGCTAATGCTATATTTGTAGTATCATCAAATACTTCAAAAACTATTCCAGAATAATAATCTAGACCGCGTACAATACTAAAATTTATTTTAATATTAGTAATATTAAGAGTATGAAGGAAATAAAATAAATCTTTTAATTCATTCCAACCATCTAGACTATCCACATGGAAGTTTTTTTCTATTTCCATTGGATCTCCACAAAGATTTGCAAATTTTAAAATCTTATGTAATCTGTTTGCATCATATCCTTTAGCTTTATATTCGTTCAAAATTTCCATTAATTTTTTTTTCTGTGTTTTATCTATTGCTCTACATATATCACTAATAAGTTCTACATCATTTGAATTGAAAATTTCATTTATATAAGATTCAATTATTTTTTTGTGAGATATATGGATCATTACATTAGATAATCCTAAATTACAAAAAAAATCATGTATAAATTCTATTACTTCATAGTCATGTTCAATATTTGGTTTACCATATATTTCAATATTCCATTGATGAAAAAATCTATATCTATTCTTCTGTGGTTCGTCATATCTCCATACACCACCAAATGTAGCTGTTTTAATTGGTAGTTTTATGGATTTATTTGCAGCAACGTGTCTAGTCACTCCCATAGTAAAATCAAATCGTAATGCTATCTCTCTATTGCTTTTATCTCTAAAAAAATAGATTTCATTTCTAATTGCCTGACCGCTTTTGATTTCTAACATTGACAAGAATTCTATTGTTGACGGTTCCATTAATTCAAATCCAAAAATTTGACATGTAGTAATAAATTTTTTTCGTATATGTTCAATTTTAGAATAATCTTCAAAATTAAAATCTTTCATTCCACGGGGTAATTTCAAATTAATTGAAATTTCAGATAATTTAATTTAGGCTTTGATAAAGATTTAATTATAATTACTTGAAATTAATAAGGTTATGATTGTCGTATAGATATTTAGAGCATAAAACTGATGTATTCATAGATGTAATTGCAAATACGTTAGAAGAAGCATTAATAACTTCGGCATATGCTACAATTGAAACCATGTTAGACAGAAAAAATGTTAAAAATATAATGAAAAAAATCATTAAGGTAAGAGGTGTTGATTTATATCAGTTATTGTATAATTGGTTGGAAGAAATAACAATATTAACCATAACAGATTGTTTTGCAATTAATAACTTGACAATACAAATAAAAAAAAACACTAATTATTTTATTTGTGCTACAATTTATGGTGAAAAATTACAAATTCAAAAACATAATTTTAAACTGGAAATAAAGTCACCAACATTTCATCTAATGAGCATTACATGTAATGATAAAGTTAACATCAGATTTATTTTAGATATATAATGAATGAATCATTGCACATGTGTCATTTAATATTTGAATAGTTTAATACCCATATGCAGGATCTCGTTTTCGTTTTAATTCGATTATTTCATTAAGAATTTTTATTTCGCTATGATTTAACTTATGTAGAAGTTTAAGTAATTGTTTTACATCGTTAGAAGTTGGCGACGTATAAAAAACATCATTTTCAAAAATCTGTCTCCCTATTGTCACGTCATGCATAGAACAAGCTGCTTCTTGCCCTTCTTTTATTACATCCATTGTTTTACCGTCTTTTTGTAATTGATGAATGACTCCTATTTTTTCACCTTGTTTATTCATGATTGGTACTTTTTGTTTTAATACACCAACATCTACTCGTATTCCAAATACTGCAGGATTACTATTTCGAAAAATGCAACCATCTATAAAGGTGAATTTAGAAATAGGAGTCAATTCTGAGAATATGGATTCTTCTTCATTTGCAATGTCAAACTTAACCCATTTGGTATAATTATCAAGCAAAGAATAGATTATTTGATCATTAAATATTTTAACATGATTGTTGTCTGCTTCCATTTTAGCGTCAATAAGTATTTTGACATTAAAAGATAGAATAACTCCTAAATGACTGTTGTTTTCTTTTATTGTTTTTGCTTCAATTACATCACGTCTATTAACAGGTCCTATATTTGCATAAGATATAGGTATTTTTTCTTTTTTTAGCATTTCAGTTAATACTTCCAATGAGCCTATTGTATCGCATTTTAATATGACACCAACAATATCAGTTTTTATAAAAACTTCGTTTAATTCTGATTTTAATAATTTTTGTAATTTTGGTAGATCTGCTTTATTTTTAGTGGCATAAATTGTACTTCCTGGCAACACGCCATCAAGGTCTTGTGATACAATTTTAATTCCAGCAGCAGCATTAACTTGATCTACATGTAAAAATTTATCCTTCATGCCAGGTTTTTTTTCATTAGGTTTTGGTAATAATATAGTTTTTAATTTTGTGATTATAACTGAATTATGTTTAGCAGCAATCAAATGATCTGTTTTTCTAATTTTTCCATCAATTAGAATTACATTAGCAGTCGCTCCTAATCCTTCTTCATTTTTTATTTCTATTATTATACCCCTAGTTATTTTATTATGTCCTGATAATTTTTTTTGCATATATTGTTGTGTCAAGCCAATTAATACCATCATCAATTCCGGTATTCCTATTCCCAATACAGCACTAATAGGTATTATTGATATTTCTTTGGTGAAATCACTTATACGAGAAAACATTTCAGACCTATAACCAAATTTAGACATTGTTCCAATAACTTCATATAGATGTTCGTCAAAAACTTTTTTTGTATAATCATCTTGTTGGTCAATTATTTTCAAAATAAATTTGCTTTTTGTTTTTCTCCATCCCTTAATCATGTCTATTTTGTTTAGAGCAATAATAAATGGCACTTTACTATTTTCTAATATCTTCAAACTTTCTATTGTTTGTTGTTGAAAACCAGAATTAATATCTATCACTAAAATTGCAATATCAGCAGCAGATCCACCACGTGTTCTTAAATTAGTGAAAATTTCATGCCCTGGAGTATCTATTAGTAAAATACCTGGTATTTTTTCAGAATCAACTTTTTGATTTAGTTTTTTATATAATTCACCACATAAATTTTTAATTATTGTACTAGTAAGAAAACTAGCTCCGATATGTTGGGTGATTCCACCAGCTTCTTTTTGTTGTATTTTAGTACCACGAATATTATCCAAAATGGATGTCTTACCGGAATCAACATGGCCTAATATAGTTACAATAGGTTGTCTCATTTTAAACTATTAAATATAATGTTAGATTCAATTTCAAAACTTTGTTTAGAATCAGAAGCGTGTATTATGTTAGAAGTTATACCCAATGAATAATCACCTCTAATTGAACCAGGAGAAGCATCAAATGATTTTGTAGAGCCTACCATAATCCTAGTAGTTTGAATCGCATGATCACCTTCAATTATAACAGCTACTGCAGCTCCAGATGTTATAAATGAAATCAATTCGTTAAAAAATGATTTTTCTTTATGAATAGAATAAAATTCTTTGGCCACATCATTAGTAAAAGCAAACATTTTTAATTTAATAATTTTAAAATTTTTATTTTCAAACCGTTTTATTATTTCTCCAACCAAACGCCTTTTGACAGCATCTGGTTTAATTATAAATAGTGTCTGTTCCAATTATTTAACCTTAATTCCACCCTTCACATATTTAGCAGTCCATCTTAATTTTCTAGGGTCTCGTTTTAATACTAACATGTTTTTTTTGCATTTGGAAGAACAAAATAACAATATTGTGCCATCATTCTTTGCGAAAATTGTTCCAGATCCTAATGATACGTTACCGCCGCAAAATTTACAAGGTTGAGACAATTAATATCACTTTATTTTTTTAGCTTCTCTTTCAGTTTCTCTTAACATCAATATATCAGACATTCTGATTGAACCTTTAACATTTCTTGTAATTATCCTTCCTTTATCCTTTCCAGATATTAGTTTTACTCTCACTTGTATAACTTCACCTGCTAATCCAGTTCTTCCGATTATTTGTATAACTTCAGCAGGAGTTGGTTTTGTTTCTTCACTCAACCACTATCTCCTTTTTTGATTTTTGAAATAGATGCAACTACTTGCTCCACTATGTGTTTTGCATCACCTGGATCCAAAATAGCTGCTGCAGAAGCTATAATGTCAATTCCTAATGATTTACCTAATTCTTGTTTATGCGGCACAAATACGTATTCTGTTTTTTGTTCTTCGCATATTATTGGTATGTGTGCTACTACTTCAGGCGGTTCAACATCTTCAGCTATCACCACCAATTTACTAACACCACGTTCTATTGCTTTGGTAGTTTCATTGGTACCTTTTTTAACTTTTCCAGTTTGTGCAGCTAATCGTACTGCTTCATAAATTGGACTTACAAGATCTTGAGGAACATCAAATTTTACATAATAAGCTTTACCCATCCATATCACCAGTTTGATCTTTTTGCATGTGTGATGTTTTAGTTTTTGGTTTAAAAATGTTATCTACTAGATTTTGAATTTTGTTTACATAATGCGAAACAATTTTGTCGAGTTTTTCTTTATTATCACTTTCTGCATAAATTCTTAATAATGGTTCCGTACCACTTTGTCTAACCATTATCCAAGTTTTAGAATCAAGAGAAATTTTTATTCCGTCAGTATCATCAAAATTATTATGTGTATCTTTAAGTGCGGAAATTATTTTTGTACCCAAACTATCTGGGCAGCATATTTTGGTTTTACCAACAAAGGAATGTGGTAATTTTGATAGTTTTTGAGATAAAGTTTGTTGTGAACATGACAACATGTCTAACATCAATGCCATGGTCATTGCACCATCACGAACTTCTAGATGCGGTTTAAACATAAACCCTCCATTTTCTTCAAATCCAATTATGGCATTTGTCGATTTCATAGTTCTAGAAACAGATACACTACCAACTTTTGTTCTAATCAAGGTAGATTGTCTTTTGGAAACTATTTTATCTATATTAGAAGGAGTATTAATACATGTGATTACAGTAGAATTTGGCCTCTTTTTCAGTATATAATCAGCTAACATTAGAGCAGATTCAGATCCATTTATAATTTTTCCATCATTAGTACAAAAAATGCTTCTATCACCATCTCCATCAAAAGCTATTCCAATATCTGCGTTGCGTTTAATTACTGTCGATGATAACTGCTCCAGATTATCAACAGTAGGTTCAGAGCCTCGTCCTGGGAATAAACCATCTATTCTTTTATTAATTATTGTTACATCACATCCTAGATCTTTACAGATTTTAGGAACAGTCAAAGATTGGACTCCATTACCTGGATCTAAAACCACAACAAATTTTTTTGGAATAATATTTTTTATGCTAACATTAGACTTTATATCTTCAATGTAAGTTTGAATTGCATTATTCTCAACTTTGGTATTTCCAAATTTTTTTATGTTTTTCCATTTTCTATTAAAATATATGTTTTCTATTACTAATTGAGTCTGTTCTGATATTTCTATTCCATCTTCAGACACTATTTTAAGCCCATTATATTGTGGAGGGTTATGAGATGCTGTTATCATTATTCCACCATCATATTCCATCTTTTTTATTGCTAATTGTAAACATGGAGTAGGAACCATACCTGCTAATTTACAATTCAGATTACAATAATTTAATGTTGAACAAATTATTTTGGAAATCAATTTGCTAGACAATCTACAATCATATCCTACTAATATTGTACCATGATCGAAATACGTTGCTATAGCCAATGTTACATCATGTAGCAAATCTAAAGTAAGATCTTCACCAAATATGCCACGTATTCCATTAGTACCAAATAATTTTTTCTGCATTACTTTTTTTATCAATAATAGATAAATTTGTGTGTATGCGAAAGAATCCTGCGGAAGTTGCCAAGATTGGTCAAAGGCGCAAGGCTTAGGACCTTGTCCTAAGTGGTTCATGGGTTCAAATCCCATCTTCCGCATAATTACATGTATTAATAACATATTATTTCAAAAATTATTGAACAAAAAAATTGTTAGTATAACAGTGGTAGGCAAAGACAAAGAAGGAATAGTAGCTGCTTTTACTAGTTGTATATTTAAAAACAGAGGAAATATAGAAAAAATTAATCAAAATGTCATAAAAGGTTTGTTTGGGATGTATATAACTGCATCATTCAATGAAAAAAAAAAGCTAGAAAAATTACATTCAGAATTAAATGACATAGCAGAGATGTACAAGATGGAAGTTAATTTATTTAATGAAAGCAATGCTGATAAAAATATAGCAATACTTGCTACTAAAGAAATACATTGTATCAACGCTATTTTAAATGCAAGCATTAAAAATACATTAAAAGGTAAAGTATGCGTAGTAGTAGGAACAAGTAAATCCTTGTGTGATCAAATTAATCTACGAGGAATACCATTTTTCCTTATTGAAGATAAAGAACAAGCAAACGCAGAAGAAAAACTATTAACATTAAGTAAGAAGTACAAAATAGATTTGATAGTATTAGCTAGATATATGAGAATATTGACTCCTAATTTTGTATGGAGGTATCCAAATAGAATAATAAATATACATCCTTCTCTGTTGCCTTCTTTTCCTGGAGCTAATGCATATGCACAAGCATATGAGAGAGGCACTAAAATAATAGGAGTAACTGCCCATTATGTTACAGAAAATCTAGATCAAGGTCCAATCATACTTCAAGATTCATTTAAAATAAAATCAGACGACTCTTTCTTATTTATTAAAAATAAAGGTCAGAAATTAGAAGCTAAGACCTTGTTGACAGCAACGAAGCTACATTTAGAAAATAAGTTAGTAGTTAGTTGGAGAAAAGTACATATAAAGAACTAGAATCAGAATGGAACTACAAAATCAATTTGATCCAAACCTCAGAAACATTATTTCAAACAAAAATGTTACAGCGTTACTACCAATAGGATCCATAGAACAACATGGAGCACATCTTCCTGTTTCTACAGACTCTGACATTGTATTTAGCATATCCAAAATTTTAGCTAAAAAATGCAATTTTATGTTGTTGCCAATTTTAAAATATGGTTGTTCAAATGAACACTCACCGTATTTTAATATCAGTCTAAAAAAAAGCACTATACGATCTCTCCTATTAGATATATGTACATCTTTATATAAAAATAAAATTAAAAAAGTTTTTATTTTGAATGGTCATTATGGCAATATAAAAAAAATATATAGAGTTGAAAAAAAATTAAGGCATAACAAGCTAAAAATTAGCATATTTTCGTATTGGGATTTTTTGGCTTATAAAATGGATCACGGAGGCTTTGTAGAAACATCTTTAATGTTAGCAATTTCAAACAAAACCAATATGGCAGTTGCGTCAAAAGGCTTAGCATTAGAAGATCTACCAACAAAAATCAAATTGCGATACAAAAAAATTTTAACTAAATCCTTTCCAAGAGTTACAAAAAATGGAATAATTGGAGACCCAACACATGCTAGTGCAGTAGCAGGAAGAAAAATGATCAATGAAATAATCAAGAATTTTATTGAACTTGTTAATAAAAATACAACAAAAATGAAATTTTAATATAATGCGCCCTATAGAATTGTTTGAGTAAGATGTCTGTAGATATGGCAGTAAAAGTTTTGAATGAAAGTATCGATAAAGTAGTACTTATTAAATTAAAGGGCAATAAGACGATAAGAGGTAGTTTATTAGGATTTGATCAACATATGAACTTGTTGTTATCACAATCCGAAGAGATCTCTACTAACGAGACAAAAAATCTTGGAACAATAGTAGTGCGAGGTGATAACGTAATCATGATTTCGCCCCCACCTAGCAAGTGATCTTATGGTAAAGGGAACTACTTCAATGGGTGGGTTTACAAAGAAAAAAACCCATATAAGATGTAGGCGTTGTGGTAATAATTCATACCATAAGCGTCATGGTAAATGTGCAAATTGTGGTTTTCCAGATTCAAAATTGAGGAAGTATTCATGGGTGAAATGGTATGTATAAATGCATGAAATCATAATATACATAATTGTATTTTTAATTAGTGTATTTTTTATATTATTATTACAAATTAGAAAAAGCGATCAATACAAATTTAATATTAATAATAAAATGTATTTAAAAACTAAGCAAAATTTTATAAAGAAAATGATAGGTAGAATAAACAATTCTAATCTTATTTATACTGATAAATTAAAACTATTAAACAAATACAACAAAAATTTGAGTGACGCATACAATGAAACAAAATTTGAAGACAAAAATAGTGATGTTACTGCAGATAAAATTAAATCTATTATAGATGAACGTTTTTTAAAATTTGAAGACAAAAATAGTGATGTTACTGCAGATAAAATTAAATCTATTATAGATGAACGTTTTTTAAAATTTGAAAATCAACTACTAGAAATAAGAAAAAAATCAAATATAATAAATCCAGCTTATGCAAATAACAAAAAAAATATTATTGATAGAAATTGTACAGAAAAAAAAGAATATAAAAACCAGCCAATAGAAAAAAATGATAAAATAAATTATGATGACGAAGTGAAAAAAATCAAATCAGAAATAATTGAAACTCTATCCAAATTGGATGAAATAGAAATTGAATAATTCTTTTGTTGATGCGTTAACAAACATATCAAAAGATGCATTAAAATTTATCACAAATGATTCAATTATCGCTTTAGGTAGTGGTAATGCAGCAACCATATTCACTAAAACATTATCAAAATTTGTAAACACGAGCAAAATTAGAATAAAAATAATTCCTACATCATTACAAATAAAATTAATTATTGAAAAAAACCCTGAGGCGCAGCTTATGGAATCAAGTTATCTAAATGAGGTAGATATTATGTTTGATGGAGCAGATCAAATAGATAGTCAAAAAAATTTAGTAAAAGGTGGTGGTGGCGCATTACTAAGAGAAAACATATTGATGAACATGGCTAAAAAAGTTATTATCATTGCAGATAGTTCTAAATTTGTTAACAAATTGAATACAAATATACCAATAGAGATTCATCAATCAGCTAGAGAATATGTCATAAAGAAATTAATCGAAATAAAAGGCGCACCATTACTTCGTGTTGCGGCAAAAGGATATCCTGTAATAACAGAAAACGGAAACATAATAATAGATTGTAATTTTGATGAAATAGATAATCCACAAAAACTTTCGAAAGAAATAATTAGCATAGCTGGAGTATTAGAAGTAGGTATTTTTAAGAAAAAACCAGATGTTATATATAAAGCTAATCTAGATGGGAGTTTTGATATTCTGTAATACATCGTTTAATTATTTTTCCATATCCACTAGTTCCAACAACCTTAAAATTATCAGCGATTATCTTACCTCGTAATAATGTTTTAATTGGCCAGCCTTTTAATTTCATATCATCATAAACACCATAATCAGAATAACCACCAAAATCAATATCTTGTACTTTTATTTCTTTTTTTAGATCTACTAATGTGATATCAGCATCAGAATTTTTTTGTAATGAACCTTTATTTGGATGCATGCCAAAAATTTTAGCTGTGTTAGTGCTAGTTAATTTAACTAGTTGAAATAATGATATTTTGTTTTTATTTATGCCTTCACTTAATAATATAGATAAATATGTTCCCAAACCTGGGAACCCTGCTAATGAATCCCAAATATTCTTGCCGATTTTAAGATCTAATTTGTTAGCCACGTGATCAGTACCAATTGTATCAATTTCATTATTACTCAACGAATTCCAGATATAATTGACATCACGTATGGATCTAATAGGAGGCATAACTTTTGCTTTATAATCATGATATGTATCATAAGACAATGTTAGATAATGAGGGCATGTCTCGACATAAATTTTAGTTCCTTTTTTTTTCTCTTGCATTATTTGTTTCATTGCAAAAATAGATCCAATATGTACAAAATACAATATACAATTAAATTCTCGTGCTAATTCAGAAATATTTTTTATTGCTAATGCTTCTGAGCTTCCAGATCTACAAGTAGACCATGTTTTTAATCCATCGGTGTTTTTAGATCTAGCTCGTTTTTCGTTATGATAACATAATTCATGATCTTCAGCATGTACTAAAACAGGACAATTAAATAACGCAGCCTTTTTTATCACATATTTGATGAGATCATAATTCATTTCCACTATAGATTCTTGAATAGTATTTGTTGTTGTATCCATGTCCATATGTATTTTTCCTGTTCCAGATCCCAAATTCAAATATAGTTTAAAAGACATCACGTCATGATTAATACAGTAGCTGATTTCATCTGCTTGTTGTTCATTAAATATAGATGCATGTATTGAATAATCAGTATAATGAGAATTAGAAGATATTGATAAATTAGATGGCAATACATCAGAAAATAATTTTGTAGTTCGAAACATTCTCATAATTGATGTAATACCTCCAATTGCAGCTACATGAGATTCTGTAGATGCAGCTTGTTTAATTGGAGAATAAACCCCATAATGAACATGTGGATCAATTACTCCTGGTATTGAAATCAGTCCTGTAGCGTTTATTTTGATGTCACATTGCGGATTGTCGTTTGTGATAGATATTATTTTTCCCTCATCAATAACAATGTTTTTTTCTATTATTTTATTTGGTAAAACAATGTGAGAATTAGTTATGATCACATCATAAGTAGGCATATACATATAAAATAAATTCATAAATAAATACTAAATTATAGTTTCATATTTAGGGCCGGTGGTTTATTGGTATAATGCTACGTTCGCAACGTGGAGGTAGAGGGTTCAATTCCCTTCCGGTCCATTAACTATATTATATCCATTATAGAACTATTCACAAATGAAAGTTTTTAATTCAAAAATAGCAGCAGAAGAATATATGTCAAATCATACATTAACTTTTTCTACTCCAGAATTAACCTTATTACGATACTCATTTTGGCTTGGAGATATAGTCCCAGATCCAAAAGATAAAGAAAAAACAATACCAAGGCTGATGACATATTTAGAAGAAAAAAGCGAAAACACAGTTGTAAATATTATTGATGACGATAAATACGTACCAAGTGGAGCTGTAAAAAAGATAGGTACTAATATGAATAATGACATTAAGTATTGCCCAGAATGTGGGAAAGATAATTCAATACAAGCAAGGTTTTGTATAGAATGCGGTAAAAATCAAGAAGAGTAAAATATAACGAAACTAAACTTTCTTACCACACTTTGTACAAAATTTAGCACGTGGTCGTAGTGACATGCCACAGGAACCACATTTTTTTGTTGATTGTAGAGATTGTAAAGAAGGATCAGGAGTAGGAAGTGTTCCGACATTAGAAAAATCATTTTTTGAAGATATTATGTTTGGAGGAGCTCCAACAGGATTTTGTGTTGTTCCTAGTTGTTGATGTTGAAAATTATTAAAATTAGAACCAAAGTTTTTAGACGTGTTTGTCATGAGTCCAGGAGATTGTGTAGCACCTATATTCTTAGCGTTTGGTATTTTGTCAATTGCTTTTTTAATTTCAAATATTACTTTGATTGACAAAAACTCTAATGCAGAATATGCTACTACATAATCACCTAATTTTTTGAAGAAATCGTTGTCGCTAATTTGATCATTTTTATAAAGCGTGTTTGCGTCTAAAAACGTTTCATAATAATTTTGTGTTTGATTAAATAAATCATTAAGTTTTTCTGTTAATAAATTTAAGGTATCAACAATATCAGACATATACGGAATAACTTAGTTAATTATTAATAGTTTTATTTAGTTTGTTTAGTTTTCCAATATTTTATTAATCATATTCCTGAATGATTCTTTAGATGCAGCTCCTACTTGTTGGTTGATTAGTTTCCCTTTATTAAATATTAATAATGTTGGTATACTGAAGACGTTATATTTAGATGCCAATTCATTAGATTCATCAACATTAACTTTAACGAAGTTAATTTTTCCATCATATTCTGCAGCCAATTCCTCAACAACAGGACCAATCATTCTACATGGACCACACCATTCAGCCCAGAAATCTACAAATACAGGTAGTGATGAATTAATTACTAACGATTCCCAATTTTCCATATCTTTGACTTTTATGATTGACATAACCTAGATAATCTATTACACATCTAAATATGTTTTTGTTATTCAAAGTTAAAATTCAAGTATATATATCAATAATTTTATAATAGAAAAGATGTCAGAATTAAAAATTAAGAAATTACGTGGATCTGGAGGCTACGTAATGGCCAAGATCAGTGAAGACGAACAACAAAAAGGAAATTTAGGCGGTCCAGATTTATTTTTAGCGCCTTTAGCACGATTAGATTCAATAAAGATTTCAAAATATTATTGCAATGTATGTGAAAAAGACTATCAAGGAGCTCCAAAAATAGAATTCAGTAATCCAAATGAAGAAGTAGCTGAAAATTTATTACTAATAGAAAAGGGTCAATATATTTGTAATGAATGTTCTTCTATAATTGCAGAATATAGAGAATTTAGAAAGCCAAAAGATAATAACAATGTAGGAAATGCAATAAGTGAAGAAGTGAGATCAGACAATATTTCAGAACAATCAATAAAAAAAAATGGAGATAAAGATAACGTATCATTTAATTCTATAATAGGAATGTATGTCTATGATGAAAATGCAATTAAAATTGGAATAGCTAAACAAGTAGGGATAGATTCTTCACAGTCAATAGTTTTAGCAGTAGCTAAAGAAGATGGCACAACAACCACTATAAATTGGAACAGAATTAAAAAAATAGGCGAAATCATTATGTTAAGTGATGATAAAATAGAAAATAATACTTCACATTTAAAATGCAGTAATTGCAATTTTATTAATAAACAAGGTTCAAAATTTTGTGAAAAATGTGGAACAAATGTTAGCTAGTTAGTCACATATGAAAAATTGCATAGTATCAAAAAAATCTCTGAAAGATATCATATTAGTCGTTGTGATTATTTTTGCCATATGGATATTCATGCAAATAATTTTTGGCACGTATAATCCATTTTATGTAGTGTCAAGTGGAAGTATGATGCCGGAATTACAAGTTTTTGATGTTTTAGTAGTACAAGGCAATTATGACTTTAAGAAAGTAGAAACAGGAGACATAATAGTTTTCGATAAACCTATAAGCCTCGATAGAGCGATAGTGCATCGTGTAAGTTCTATTATTAACGACGAGCCAAAAGTTATTAAAACAAAAGGAGATGCAAATATAGCATCCATACCAGGAGTGGATTTTCCAATAACAGAATCAGAATATAGAGGTAAAGTAATCTATGTAATACCACATATAGGACATATTATAAGATTTTTGGCTCCACCAATTAATTATATAATAGTAACAGTGATAATAATATGGATGATCTATAATAAGATATTTAAGAAAAAAAAGAAATGCTAAAATTTTAACATAAGTTAATTACGAAAAATTAGATCAAAAAATAATTAGTTTTTTGTGTTTGGTATTTTGAAAACACGTTTGAAGTAGTCAGAATACACGTCTGTTTCTTTATCATCGTAGTCAACGCCGGCTAATTTTTTAGCCAAGTTTTTTTTATATATTAATTGCATTTGTTTTGCTATTTGAATTCTTTGTGCTTGTGGAGAGCCAGCGCCATGCATAGATTCTGTTAAGTAACCTACAGCGTTTCTTCCAAGTGTCATGTTTTCTATCAATCTTAAAATGCGCATTCTATCTTCTACATCTATTCCGTTTCTGCCAACTAGATATTTTCTTAATATAGGACCGATCTCACTATTCTTAAAATCTTTTTCTGAAGGCATAGTAACAACTAGTCCACCTGCAATATCTTGTGCCAATCTACCAATTTCATATGGAAATCTTGTTACATTATGTTTACAAACTTGAGCTAACATGTCATCATTTAGCCATACTCCTGATTTCATTTTTTGTGCTTGATATGACGATGCAATTCCAGCAGCGTATATAGACTCGTTCAGATGAGTCATTTCTATAAGTTTATCTTTAATATGAGATGTTTTTGATAATCCGTTATAATCTGCAATTGCTGCTGCTGCACCTATAAGTACATCTCCCAATCCAGTTTTACAAACATAGCTACGTCTATGATAACAGGTAAATCTTTCTATTAACATGGACGCAAATTCATGTTCTCCATACATGAATATTTTATCCCATGGAATTAACACGTTATCAAAAATTATTATTGCTTCTTGACCTGCAAATTTTGTGTTTCCAGGATCGATGTCACCTCCTTCGGCACTTCTTGTGTCACAAGATTGTCGTCCATATATGTAAGTGATTCCTTTTGCATCAACTGGTATAGCACCCACAATTGCATAATCTTTATCATTTTCAGTTAATCTGACTGTTGGCATAATAATGATCCAATGCGAATTAATACAACCAGTTTGGTGTGCTTTAGATCCTTTGATTATTACACCTTCATCATTCTTTTCAACCACATGTACAAATAAATCAGGATCAGTTTGTTCTGACGGTGTTTTGCTCCTATCACCTTTAGGATCAGTCATTGCACCTCCAATAACAAGATTTTCTTCTTGCATCATTTTTATGAAGTCTATTAATTTACTATGGTATTTCGTTTTATATTTTTGATCTATTTCTATTGTGACAGAGTGAAGAGCATTAAGTGCATCCATACCAACACATCTTTGGAAGCATGTACCTGTATTTTGTCCCATTTTACGTTGCATTTTATTTTGTAAAACTAGATCAGCTGCGCTTTCAGCTATATGTAAAAAACGATTAACTTTTTTTCCAGATATTGATGAATTAGCTGTAGCCAATTCCTCCTCACGAATAGCAAGATCGTAAGTTTCTGCAACTGCATTTATAGATGGTTTTATAATTGGATTTTCTGTTGGTTCTTTAATTAATTCACCAAAAAGATAGACTTTAATATTTCTATTTTTTAGGCTGTTTATATAATCTTCTCCTGTTTTTATTACCATGTAAATACAATAATGTTCTAATATAAATATTCTAAAAACATAAACCAACAATATATTTAAATACTCATTCTCACATCTAAAATTTTACAACCGATGCCTTTTTTTAGTACTTTAATTGGATTTAGATCAAGCTCACTAATTTCTTCAAAATCATCCACTAGTTGTGAAAGTCTTTGTATATATTCAGATAATATTTTGATATCAGATTGTGGCATTCCACGTATTCCATATAATATTTTTTTTACTTTAATCGAATCTATCATTAAGTCAGCTTCTTTATTTGTAATAGGAGTAAGCTGGAATGTTACATCTTTAAAAACTTCAACATATATTCCTCCCATTCCTAACATGATAACATTTCCAAAACCTGGCTCTCTTTTTGATCCTAATATCATTTCATGACCATTATTGATCATTTCTGTTATTAATATTCCACAAATTACAGCTTTATTATTATATTTTTTAACATTTTTGATTATTGTGTCAAACGCAATTATTGCTTCTTGATCATTTTTAATTCCTATTTTAACTCCTTTAGCATCAGATTTATGTATAATTTGTGGAGATGCTATCTTCATAACAACTGGGTAGCCAATTTTTTTTGCAATTTTAGTTACTTCATTTTTTGTTTTTGCTAGTTTACTTTTTGGTAATTTAAATCCATATGCACGTAATATTTCTTGTCCTTCTTCTTCCAAAAGATTTTTCCTTCCGTCGTTTTTGGCTTTTTTGATAATCCTCTTGACTTTATCTTTATTAACTACATATTTAGTAATTTTTCCATTTGTTGTTTTTATCCATTTAACAAAGTTTACCATAGTTTGTAATGTTCGAACTGCATCTTCAGAATAATTATAATATGGTATGTTCCCTGCCATTAAAATTTCTTTGTTTTTTTTACCTTCATCTAAACCCATTAAACTAGCTAATACGGTTTTTTTATATTTTTTTGATTTTTGTACTATAACATTTGCAAGTTCATCATAATTCAACGTTGCAGATGGAGTACACATAACAATTACCGATCCAACATTTTTATGAGAAAGTATTAAATCTAAAACTATTTTGAATCTTTCGTGATCTGCATCCCCTACTAGATCAATTGGGTTGCGAGAGCTTCCCCATGGAGGTATAGTTTCATTTATTTGTGGCCGTATAGTACTTATATCAGCCATTTTAATTTTAAATTTAGAACATGCATCAGTAGATATTATTGCAGGACCTCCAGCATTAGAAAGTATCACTAAATCACCTTTAAGTGGCAATGGTTGTTTTGAGAAAGCAGTAGAATAGTCAAACAATTCTTGTATTGTGTCTACTCTAATGGCTCCAGATTGTTTTAATACAGCATCATATATTTTATCAGAACCCATTATTGCTCCAGTATGAGACATAGCTGCTTTAGCTCCTTCAGGACTTCTACCTGATTTCAATACCAATATCGGTTTCTTGATTTTATTTTTTTTAGTTATGTTATTACAAACAGCAATAAATTTTTTCACATTAGATATATCTTCTAAATACATTATGATGACTTTAGTTTGTTTATGATCAGCTAGCATGTTTAATACATCAACTTCATTAACATCAGTCTTATTACCCATACTAACTACTGCTGAGAAACCTATGTTTTGTGCACTTGCATCTTCTACCAATGCCGCACATATAGCTCCACTTTGAGAGACTAATGCAATATTACCATTCATTGGTGTAATTTTAAGAAATGTAGCGTTCATCATTACATTTTTATCTAAATTCATTATTCCAATACAATTAGGACCTATGATCCTGATTTTATACTTATATGCTATCTCCTTTATTTGTTGTTCTAATTTTGCACCATTGTCATCTACTTCTTTAAATCCAGCTGTTATAATTACAGCACCACGAATTTTTTTATTACCACATTCTTCTAAAACTTTTGGCACCATAGTATTTTTTGTTATAACTATAGCTAAATCAATTATTTGGTTTATATCTAGAACACTATTATATGATTTATTCTTAAAAATTTTTTCATGTTTTGGATTTACAAAGAAAATTTTACCTTTGTAGTCTTTCATAATGTTAGATGTGATTGCATTACCGATGCTTTCTTTCTTATCAGAAGCTCCAATTATTACAATCGATTCCGGTGAAAGCAATGGTGATTTTGTCATTATGCTAATATGTGATGATTTATTTTATGTAATAAAGCTTTCATGCAAGATTGGTCACACGTACAATAAAATATTATAGGTCAACTTCCTAGCATTTTTCCTGCCAAATTTTGTTCTCTGGATATCCAAATTATTTTTACAGACTTATGTCGTTTAATTAATGACCATGTATCACGAGCTAGTAATCTTAATGTGTCGTTGTTTATTGCATATTGATGATTAAGTTGAGATACAACAACTTTTGAATCACTATAAATAATTATTTCTTTTTCAATATCAATAATCCTTTTGAGAGCTTGTATTATTGCCATGTATTCTGCCTGATTGTTAGTAAGATTTGATTTTTTTTCATAGAAAGATTCTCCAGTATTTTCAATATAAAAGCCATACCCAGAATCATTACCTCCAGATCCATCCACGAATATATTTATAATCATAATAGATTCATACATATCTGAATGTAGATGCAATAAATCTTTTATTAAATTGTAAGTAGCATAAATAGAATGAATGTGTTATTAAAAATTTTAAGTGGTGTGATATTTATTCTGGTTTCTATTGCTATAGTAAGTGTATTTTTTTCATTAGCTGCATTTCTTGATTTTCATGATAACAACAACATATCGTATATGACATGGATTGTAATTTCATACATGGCTGGTTTATCTATGATTGTGCTTCCATGCACCATGCCACTCGTGTTCATAATTATTCCATTAAGTATTGGTCACAATTATAAAAAAGGTCTAATTATGTCATTGTTATTTGGAATAGGGTTAACCATTACGATAACAGCATATGGAATCACAATAGCGAAAGTTGGAGATATAATAGCTTTGAATGATGTTTCAATGTTTATGTTTTTCATAGCAGGAATTATAGCATTCATATTTGGGCTAACCCAACTTAAAATAATAAATTTAAGCATACCAACTTATTCAGGAATGCCCAAGTTCATAGAAAATCAAAGCGAGTTTGGTAAGTCTTTTTTTATGGGATTACTTTTGGGTAATGCAGGAGTAGGTTGCCCAAATCCTATGTTTTATTGGTTATTAACATATATCGCCAGTACAGGCGATTTAGAAATAGGCGCAACATTAGGGTTTGTGCATGGGATTGGTAGAGCTATTCCATTGATTTTAATATCGATCATAACAATTTTGGGGATTAACATAAAAAGTACATTAATTAACAAAAGACCAATGATAGAAATAGTCACAGGTTTTATGTTAATAATCATTGGAACGTTATTAATAATAAATGGAATTCCAGGAGGTCACCACTGGTATGAAGAAACTGTAGTACATACTGTATGGAATAACATAATTGGAATGACACCATTGCCTTCAGAATTAATGATCATGAAGCATCATCATAATAATGTAATAGATCCTACGTATTTTAATTTATTATTTTTGTTTCTGGTTTTATTACCATTAATTTTCTTTATAAAACTGAAAAGATATAAAGGGCTAATTAACGAATTTATAAAATAATGTTAAATTATCAATATCCAGTATATAGACCACCATCAGAATCAGAATCTTTGATATTTCAAATTACGTTGGGTTGTTCATACAACAAATGTTCATTTTGCGATATGTATAGAAATAAAAAATATTATGAAAAGTCAGTTGATGCAGTAAAAAATGAAATTAAAGCAATGTCTGATAAACTTCCAAAAACAAAACGAGTGTTTTTAGCAGATGGAGATGCACTAAATATAAAAACCAGCAACATGATCCAAATTTTGGAATATTTGTATTCTAAATTTTCAGAACTAGAAAGAGTATCATGTTATGCAATGCCGATGAATTTACTAAAAAAGTCAGAAGACGAATTGAATAATATTCGCAATGCAGGATTAAAATTATTATATTTTGGCATAGAAAGTGGTTCAGATAAAATTCTTAAAAAGATAACAAAAGGTGCTACTCATAATACAATAATAAAAGCTTGTACTAAAGCAAAAAAGTCTGGATACGAATTATCATGCATGATAATATTAGGTTTAGGAGGTAAGAAATACACTATAGAACATATTACAGAAACTGCTACGATAATAAATTCAATATCTCCAAAATTCATAGGTGCACTAACATTAAATCTGGAAAATGGAATTAAAGATGAATTTTTAAACAAATTTAATGAAATTTTTGATCCTATAAATGATGATGATGCTCTTAAGGAATTAGAATTACTTATCACCAATATAAACACAAAAAACAAAATTATTTTTAGAGCCAATCATGCTTCTAATGCGTATTCTATAAAAGGTACATTCCCGTCAGATAAAAGCGTCATGTTGAAACAGATTTCGTGGTTGAGAGATCATCCAGAATGCTCAAGGCCAGTGGGATTTAGAGGTTTTTGATTGCTAATTGCCAAATGATGGTGGTGGGCTCACAGGGATTTGAACCCTGGAGCTTTGCCGTGTAAAGGCAATGTCATAACCGAGCTAGACCATGAGCCCAAATTTTTACTAGTTAGAATTAATTTAAACTTTAACATATACAAAATAAATTAAGCGTAAGATAATAATATCTTATTATGAACAATATTTAATTGGATAGATTAATTATAGCAAAATTTGGAGGTAGTGCAATAGGAGTTAATGGGTCAAATATACCAACGATCATAAAAAGAATAAAATCTTTCAAAAAAGAATCTGCTAAATTAATTGTTGTCTTTTCAGCTCCACTGACAATACAAAAACAACAAATAAAATCAATGACCGACGTTGTATTAGATATTAGTAAAAAATTACATGAAGAAACAACAAGCATCAACAAAATAGAAGTCTACAAAAATATCACAAAATTTGTAAAAACAAAATATAAAACTCATGTTTCAGAATTAGTAAAATCATATTTAACAAAATCAAAAAATGCCCTAGACGAAGCCAAAATCAAAAATAATTTTTCAGATGAGATAAGGGCAAAATCTTTAGCGTATTCTGGAGAGATATTGATGTCAAGCATAATGAAATATGTAATACAAAGCTATGGAATTTTTGCAGAATCAATTTCTTTTGATTATTGGCCCATAATCACTGACAACAATATTGAAAATGCTAATTTTTTACCTTCAGAATCAAAAAAAAAATTAACACAAATAAAAAAATTACTAAATGACGATGTAGTGGTTTGTATTGGTGGGTTTGTAGGTAAAACAGCCGACGGTATTATGACTACCTATGAAAGAGGCGGTTCAGATAGGACTGCCGTAGATCTTGGAATATTATTAAATAAAAAATATGAAGTGGAGGTATCGTTTGAAAAAGATAGTTCAATTGTTTCTGCTGATCCAAAAATTGTTAATACTGGATTAACAGAAATAAAACAGCTATCATATAACGAAGCCAGATTAGCTGGTATGTTTGGGATGAAAATTTTGGATCCAATAGTTATTAAAGAAATATTGGAAAATGGAGTGGAATTCCCACTTAAAATAACTAATATGAAAAATCCGTTACTAACTACAATGATAAAAAAACAAATTACACCAGAAAATGGACATCCTTTAAAAATTGTTACTGGAAAAAAAAACTGCGCCATATTAAGAATTGAATCTACATGTGTAGATAAATTATTGAAATCGTTAATTTCTGATAAACGATATAATGAATACATAATATTGTCTCCATCTACTAAAGACGGTATAGAATTTACACGAATGCTTTTTTTGGATGGTAATTACGTAAAAAAAAATCAGAGGTATTTGTTAAGCTTTGATCCTCTTGCAAATATAATATATAATAGAGGTGTAATTACTGTGATTGGAGATGAAATGTGGAGAGTACAACAAATAGTAAGTAAGATTGGACACAGTATAGGAAACATTGGATTAAACATTTTAAATATGGATGCGCAAGAAGAGACATCAAGGATAATAGTCATAGTTAAAGATTCGGATAGCAACATAGAAAAAGGTATAAAATCAATACACAAAATTAAATCAACTATAAAATTCATTTAATGATTATTATAAACTACAAAAATATCGCAAATAACTCTTTAAATTACTAATTTGAATTCGATTTATTATGGTTGATAATAGAAAAATATGGATGAATGGAAAATTGGTATCTTATAAAAATGCAAAAATACATGTATTAACGCATGCATTACATTATTCTACAGCTATATTCGAAGGTATTCGTTGTTATAATACTATTAATGGTCCAGCAGTTTTTAGGTTACATGAACATGTAGATAGATTTTTTAGATCAGCCAAAATGTATTCAATGAAAATTCCATATTCAGAGGATCAGATTTCAACTGCTATAATAAAGACAGTGAAGGCTAATTTGCTAAGTGAATGTTATATTAGACCCATAGCATATTATGGGCATGGAGAAATGGGTTTAACCCCCAAAAACAAAGTAAATGTATCCATTGCATGCTGGGAATGGAAAATTGGTGAAACTACTGCTGGTAATGTCAAAGGTGCAAAATGTAAAATTTCAAGCTGGATTAAAATAGATCCTAGATCACAACCAATGAAAGCAAAAGCTGCATCTAATTATGCTAATGCCTCATTAGCACGAATAGAAGCATTGAATGATGGATGCGATGAAGCTATATTATTAAATCATCATGGTAAAATAACAGAAGGAAGTGCAGAACATATTTTTATTGTTAAAGATGGAAAGATATTCACACCTCCATTAACATCAGGAATCTTTAATGGCATAACAAGAGATAGCATTATGAAAATTGTTAGTGATGAAAACAACAGTGTAATAGAAATAGATTTGGATCGTGAAGATCTTTATGTATCTGATGAAGTATTTATGGTGGGTACAGCAGCAGAAGTAAAGTCAGTAACTGAAATAGATCATATAAAAATAGGAAATGGGAAACCAGGTTTATTGACAAAAAGATTACAAAATAAATTTAAGAAAATTACTACCGGCGTAGACAAGCAATTCTCTTCATGGTTACTTTACATTTAGAATTATATAACAGAGAAATTATTAGCAAATTGATGTTTTCAAAGTATGATGAAGTTTGTTGGTTTTGTAAAAAAAACAGGCATGAAGATTGTATGAAAAAAATACCTATTGATTCTCGATCAAAAGGTCCTCATGATTGCACATTTGATATGACAGTAATAACATGTAAATGCAAACATTAAGTCAACATTAAAAATATTATCCAAATACGGGTCTAGAGGGATTCGAACCCTCGACGACTGGATTAAGAGTCCAGTACTCTGCCTGGCTGAGCTATAGACCCTTTAACAACATTTAATTTAGTTTTTTATTTGTGTTGTTATATTACTGTATTTATCTAGTACTGCAGATAGTACTGACGATATAGGTACGTTATTCATTTTTTTCTTCTCTTCAATAAGTTTTTTGTAAGCATTTAGAGTTATGTATACAGGTATAGAGCCATTACCTTCGAGCAAACCTTTAACCTTATAAAGTGCTGTCTCCATTCCTTTCGATGCTGATTTTTCGAATCCCAGCATGTTAATTATTTTACCTAAAGGTCCAAATGGTAATTCATAATTAACGATCATAGATATGTTAGTTAGATTATCATTTATAGATTTGAATTTTGTAGTTATTGACCATGTTTTGAATTTTCCTTTTATCATTTTTGCAGATATCTGTTCTTCCTTCTTAAATTCTGTTGTAACGCAATCCCATTCCAATCTTTTACCGTTAAAATCACCTATTATTCTAAACGTAGTTCCTACTCCCATTCCATCTTTTATATCCATAGGTATCACTGTCATAGCTATGCCTTTGCCAGTCATTTGATCAGAAACGTGTTCTGGCCTAGCGAAATAGGTAAATGCGATGCTTATTGGAACTTTAATATCTATTGATTTTTTTATAATTACCAATAACACAATTTTTATCAATCTTGATTTAAAGGTTTTGTTATTATTTCGAATAAATTATAACACAGTCTAAATTTTTATAACTACGTATGAAATATATTAAAATATCGATTATATTTATTATTAATATTTTTATATTTCATGGATGTGAAGTTGCAGCACATTCTTTATTCAATTCAGCAGAGTCCATAATAGGAAATTATAAAGTGCAAATAGCCACACTTCCAGAAATTCCAACTACTAACGAAAAATCATTAATATTATTCAAAATTAATAATTTTAATAGTAAAAATGAATTCAAAATGGGTTTGAGAATTTTCTATGATAATATCCTAATAGATTATATAAAACCTGTTTTCCATAATGGAGATTATTATGAAATGGAATATATATTTACAAGATCTGGAAACCATATTTTTAAAGTAGATTTGTATGATGATGATAAAATAGATTCTACACATACATTTAATGTCAGTACTCATAATCCATTTGGTTATATTTTTTTCTATTCCATTGCAGTTGGAAGTATAGGTTTAGCTATCATAATTTGTTCTATATATATACCAAAAAGAATTAGGCGTTAGGAGGTACTTTTATTTTATTTAATCCAAATGCAAATATTGTAGTAAGTAATACCATAGCAAAAAGAATTATTCCTATTCCAAGATGTATAGCTACTAGCAATGCTTGTAGTTTTAGATCTATAACTATAGCTCCCAATGTAATTTGAGTTATAACTAAAATTGTGGATACGGTGCCAGTAAATTTAATTTTATTACTAGAATTTTTTATGATCCAACAACTTATTGTAGTTGAAATAATTAATGCGCCAGTAATCGCAGCAATTAATCTATGCACCCATTCTATAAAATATTCAGAGTTTGGAAAAATTCCGTTTGGACATAATGGCCAATCTGGACATGTCAATCCAAGTCCTGCAGCAGATACATATCCTCCAATGAACATTAAAGAATATAATACTATTAAAGAAAATAATGAAAGATATTTTATTAGCATTTATTCTACAATAAAAGTACCTTGCATTCCCTGTAATGCATGTCCTGGAACTGTACATATATAATAATAGGTTCCACGTTCTTCTGCAATAAAAGTCACCTCGTCCATTTCACTAGGTTTTAATGGGTTAGATGCAGATCTTATTGTTGAATTCCATATTACATCATTAAAGTTTTCTGGGTTTTTAACAACACCAAATGCATGGAATGACTTACCATTATTTGTGGATTTAATAGTAACAGTATCACCAACGTTTGCTTTGATCTCAGGATTATGGTTTTCCTCTCCAGGTAATGCATTAAAAGCAAGCGTTCTGAAATCTGTTGATTCTACAAAAGACAATGTGTATTCTCTATGGATATTATCTACCATCGATGATTTTACTTCGTTTTGTGTTGCTTCTACATCTGTAACTAATATTTTACCTTCCATTCCTTGCTCTCTATGACCTGGAACTGTACATATATAATAATAAGAACCGGCTTCAGACGGAATAAAGAATGATGTTCCTGATTCTCCAGGTTTGAGTGGGTTACTGGAACTAGCAATTTTAGATTCTTCAATCATGTCTTCATTAAATCCTTCTTCATTTGCTGTTACAGCAAAAGCATGAAATGATTTACCGTCATTCATCACATCAAATATTATTTTATCACCAACGTTTGCTTTGATCTCAGGATTATGGTTTTCCTCTCCAGGTAATGCATTAAAAGCAAGCGTTCTGAAATCTGTTGATTCTACAAAAGACAATAAGATAGGAATTTCTATGCCAGTCATAGTTTGTTCAGAACTTTCAGATATAGATGTAGTAGATAATCCTGCAATAGGTGGTTGCAATGTCCAATAATCCCACATGCTAAAGAATATAATAGAACCAGAGATACAAAGTCCTATCATAATTGCTAACATTTTCCATGTGCGTGTTGTAGTAGTCCTGTATATTGTGTCTATGTTTTCTTGTTCCATATTTACATTTTAATGGTGAGGTGTTTTACTTTGATATGGATAATAATATTTTTCTCTACCTACATTCCAAGGATCATCCATATTTGCTTCTTTACCTTTACCAGAACTATATATTATATTAATTAAGAAGATTGCCATACCTATACCTATTATCATTGCTCCAATAGTTATAAATTGATTCATAGCTATCCATTCTGGAATTGGAGGATAATCATAAATTCTTCTTGGCATACCATATAATCCAAGTATATGTTGTGTGAAAAATACCATAACAGTACCAATAAATGACATTACGAAATGTATTTTGCCAAGCTTTTCATTGTATAACCGTCCTGTAACATATGGGAATATGTAATAAAGGAAACCAAATGAGCCAAATGCAATTGTACCCATAACGAATAAATGAAAATGTCCTACTACCCAATAGCTATCATGAGTCATAAAATCTAGAGGCATTGCACTATTTACTACGCCGCCTGCACCTGCAGAAAAGAATAATGCAATTCCTCCCACAGCCCACATCATGGGAGTAGTGAATTTAATACGTCCTCCCCACATGGTAGCAAGAAAATTAAATACATGCATTGCAGATGCAGGAACAGCAGATAAAGTTCCAATCATGAACACTGTTTTTTCAGTGAATGACATGCCTGTTGCATACATATGATGTGCCCATGATGCAAATCCAACTATACTTAGTAATACAAACGCAGCTATGCCTGACACATGACTAAATATAGGCTTTCTTGAAAATCTTGGTATTATATCATACATGAATCCTATTGCCGGAATAACTAAAACGTATACTTCTGGGTGAAATGTAAACCAAAATAGATGTTGATATGCTATTGGATCTCCACCCATGGAAGGATTAAAAAAACCAGATAATCCTAATCTATCAGTTAACAACATAAGAAGTGCGGCTGCGAAAGTAGGCATTGCTACTAACATTATTAATGATGATGTCAGGTACGACCATGCTAATAATGGCATTTTACTAAGTGGAAGATCAGGGTGTTTACATTTTAATATGGTTACTATAAAATTGATTGCACCAAGAATAGAAGATATTCCTAAAAGTTTCAATCCAAATATCCACATATCTGCAGCAGGTCCAGGAGCTCTAGTAACAGAATATGGAGCATATGCATTCCACGTAAAATCAGCAAATCCTAGCCAAATAAGTGCAAAAGCTGGAGGTATCATCCAATATGCAATAGCATTAAGTTTTGGATAAGCCATATCTTTATACCGTACCATTATGGGAACTAGATAATTTCCTACTGCCGAAGCAAATGGGAGGATAAAAAGAAATATCAAAGTAGTACCATGAACAGTGAACATTCTGTTGAAAGTCATCGAATCTGAAACGAATTGCGAGCCTGGTAAAAATAATTCTAATCTTATAGCGAGAGCTAATGTACCTCCCATGAAAAGAGCAGCTAGAGATGTTATTAGATATAATAAACCTACATCAGTATGATGAGTAGAAAACATTATTTTCCAAATAGGTCTAGGTTTTTGAATTTCTAGTGTCATTTTATACCTCGCATTGTATTTGTATATGATATAGAATTAAAATGTTTTTTATTCAAGATTTATCATCATCCACATATAATTTTGCTCTCATATTATAATGAATGAGGCCACAATATTCTCTACATTGAATATCAAATTCTCCACTTTCATCTGGAGAAAACCAAACAGTATTAACTCGTCCAGGAACTGCGTCTACTAAAACTACATAATCGTGTATGTTAAATGAATGAATGACATCCTTGGAGACAACTTCAAACTTGTATGCGTGATCTTTTTTGAGGTGTAACTCTCCTATCTCTTTCGTACCATCTTCATGCTCAAAAGTCCAAAACCATTGTTGGCCAGTAACTTGAATTATTTCAGCGTCAGAAGGTATGTGCTCTATAATTCTTTCAATATTCCAAGCTTCAGCTCCAACATAAATTAATAATGCTACTACCACGCCAACGTATATCCATTCTGGCCAGTTAGAATGTGTATTCATAACACTACCATTTACCTTGTTCTTCATATCGAGTCTTCTTGGCTTTATGATTAGATTCTCTGAATCTCCAAACCAGCCAAATCAACGTTCCTGAAACTACTGAACCTATAACAAATGCAACTGTCATCATTCTATAAAATAGATTCCAAATCTCTGCTTTACGATTTAAGTACTTACCGGGATCATCATCAAGAGCAAATGAAAAATTAATTGGAGAAATTACAAATATCAACATTAAGGAAACTACGTAAATGTAAGTAATATTTTTTTTTATCAATCATTTTGACGTCACTAGAAATTTATATTTAAGGGTTGTGGCGTTATATGAAATTTTTTTGATATCTAGACATATTCATAAGGTTTATTGCCAATATAGAGAGTTTATTATGATCATTATTTATTATTGTTAACGACGCATTAGCAACTACTAATTCAAACAAAGATTTTGGTTTAATTTCTACTACATTCGAAATCATAGCTTTTATTGGATCCATATGTGTTACTAGAAGCACTTTTTGATCAAGATGTTTTTTGCTTACAAAATTTACAATATCAGAAATTCTATTTTTGACTTCATGAAATGTTTCTACACCGTGGTGTGCTATTTCTGGATCGCCTTCATAAAATTTTAAAAACACATTACCATATTTTGAAAATAAATTTTCATATTTCATGCCAGTAAATTCGCCCATTTCCAATTCAATTAACCTACTATCAGTAAAATAATCAATAGAGTTTGTAGCAGCTACTATTTCGGCTGTTTTTTTAGCTCTTTGTATCGGACTTGAATAAATTGCTGAAATATTAAGAGGCCTAATTAATTCTGCAATATTTCTAGCTTGATCAACTCCTTCTGCAGTTAGATTAATTCCATTAGATCTTCCAGCTAATATTCTTTTAGTATTGTTTATTGCTTGACCATGTCTTAATAATATAATAGTTGTCATTTAAAATAAAGATAATAATAGCATTATTAATTTATCACATTATGATGAATATAGGTATAATTGGGGGTACTGGAGGAATGGGAAAAGGTTTTGCAATAAGGTGGTGCAAAAACCACAACATATTAATTGGATCCAGAGATTCAAATCGTGCTTCTGATGCAGCTAAAGAATATAAGAACATCTCAGAATCCTATTCAGACATAAATGGATCAGTGATAGGATATGACAACATCACAGTAGCTAAAAAGAGTGATGTGTTGATTTTATCTATCCCATATGATAATATAGACAAGATTTGTTCCCAAATTTTGCCAATGATCAGTAATGAATGTGTAGTAGTTTCTCCCATAGTACCAATGGAAAAAACAAAAATTGGATTCGAATTTATTCCCACCAAATATGGAAAACCATCATCATTTGATATTGTAAAAAAATATATGAAAAATAATAAACTAATATCAGCATTTCACGTGATATCAGAAAAAAAATTAGCAGATCCAAAAAAAATACTAAATTATGATGTGTTTGTTTGTGGCGATGACGAAGAATCTATTAACATTGTGAACAAATTGATTTTACAGATAAAAGATTTGAGGCCTCTATATTTAGGATCTGGTAAGTTGTCTTACATGGCCGAAATCTCTACGCCTTTATTATTGAACATTATGATTAGAAATAAATTAAAAAACCCTGGCATTAAAATATGTTAAAAAGTATAAAATTGCGTGCATAAAAATTGGTTTACATCAATAGGGATTTTATTTTTAATTGTAGCATTTGTTGTTCTAGTAAGGCAAATTATTATTTGGGGGCCGGAATTTGTTTTAGACTTTTTGATAAATTCAGAAATAACTAACGAAAAGGTTTCTGCATTCATGATAATCTTTAGTTTTTTTATGATGCTATTAGGTGCAAAACATAAAAAAAATTAAAATATATAATAATTTTTGTTTAAATACTTCATGAATTAAATTTTCGTGGACTCGTAGCACAGTTTGGATAGTGCAGGCGGCTTCGGACCGCCAGGTCGAGGGATCGAAGCCCTCCGAGCCCTTATTAACTAGAAATTTGTTGTTACTTAGTTGCATTCAAAATTTTTGGTACTAGGTAGTGTTTTAATTACAATTGGTATCATAAGCATTATATTCTATTCACATATAGAGAACTCATCTTATACCATTAGACTCGATTCGTTGCAAACGATAAACACAAGTATAAATTCTATTAAAGATGGAATT
>JAPOVD010000006.1 GCA_026708305.1 Nitrososphaerota archaeon
CCTGCAGCTAGACTTAAAACCACTAAACCTGCAGCTAGACTTAAAACCACTAAATCGTCTGTAACATATATTGATAAGTCAATCAAACATGATGATCATGAGTTTTCAAAATTAATGCAAGAGATGCGTGTAATTCTAGAATCTAATATTAGTGATGGTATTAGTAAAAATGATTTATGCAAAAAATTACAAATCAATAACAATGAATTTCTGATGCTAATTTCTGAATTAGAAAATACCAAAACAATAAAAAAAGTACGTAAAAATGGAAAATTATTGTATAAAATATTGATAAAAAGCTCATTCATTGATACATCAACTATAGAAAATGCACCTTGCTTGATCTGTCCAGTAGAACAACAATGTTCATTAGACGGCGAAGTTACTCCTAAAACCTGTAAATTGATAGAAGAATGGGTTATAAAAGATATAAATTGAAACAATATAGTGAAACAATTAGATTCTAAAACTGATCACTACAGAAATCTGGCTCATAAACTAGGTTATCGAAGTAGATCTGCATTTAAACTGATAGAACTAAACAAAAAATATAAAATAATCAAAAGAAATTTTTTTGTACTAGATCTTGGATGTGCTCCTGGAGGATGGATGCAAGTATCAAAAAAATTAGTTGGTATTAAAGGAAAAATTGTTGGTATTGATGTATCAAATATGAACGAAATTACAGGTACGTATTTCATTAAAACTGATATCCATTTAAAAATAAATACAGAAATTTTAATTAATCATTTCGGAAGGAAAATCGATTCTGTCATATGTGATATCGCACCAAAAGTAATTGGAATTAGAGCTTTGGATCATGTACGACAAATTGATTTGATTAATAAATGTGTAAAAATAATGGATTCTGTGTTAACTAAAAATGGAAACGCTTTATTCAAAGTATTTGACGGTGAACATGCACAAAAATTTAAACACGACTTAAAACCAAAATTTTTACGATTCAAAGTAACGAAACCAAAATCAAGCAGAAAGTCAAGTAGTGAAACATATTGTATTGGTTTAGGTTACTTATATGATTGAAAAATTTTTACAATTTCAGATAATTTGGCGTCTGTTCTAAATCCACATTGATTAAGAGATGTAGGACTTGCAATAAAATTATTTTCATGAAGAATATTGATAATTTTGTTTAATTTTAATGGTGACATATGCATTGTAGACGCAATTTCATCTGATGTAAAATAAACTTTAACTATATTTGATTCTAACAAACATTTTTTTAATATTTCATAATATCTTCTATTAATATAGTTATAGTTTTCATTTAGCATACTGATTACAAATTCTTCATCAAATAGTTTACCTATCCACAAAGGTCCAGCAATCTCTACATTATTTTTACAATTCGAACATATTTGTATATCGCTTCTAATTTCTCTATTACCACATTTTTGACAATGCAAAATATATCCAATTTTGTCATCTCCATTGTCTGGCTTGTTTAAAATTTTAACATATATTCTATAATAATGAAAATTATTTTCTACCAACATTGGAACTATTGTGATATCTAGACGTGATGACACAAAGTATACTGATCCTAATATCAACCTAATAGATATTTCATTACTATAAGTGGTTTTAATTGGAACGCCATAATATTTTCTTTTGCAAGTTTGTTTGAAAATACCATGTAATACTTGTAAATCTGTAGATGTCATAGATAACAGTCCTCCATGCATAGTAGCTCTTATCCCACAGTCTATATACTTTGAAGATGATCCAAAAGGATCAATATCTACAATCATCCCACGCTTGTGTTTTTTTGCATGCATACTCAAAAAATTACAAGCTTCGTTATTAGAAATATAATAATTATTTAAATTATTAATATGTGCTGATAATAAACTTAGTTCTAGTGCTTTGTTATTCATATCGTTAGCGATAACTTTAATGTTTTTTATTTCATTTGCTACACGTAGTCCTCTTGCACCTACCCCACACAAGGAATCAAGAAATATTTTTGGCCCGTTAAATCTTTTTGCGAATGCTGAATACGCAATAATGGAAAAATCTCTATTTATTGATGCTTTTGGATTGAAAAATATTTTCAAATTTGATGACGGAATATTATTTAATGTTTCAGTGGGAACAATGATCTTTGTATTTCCTTCTACAATTTCAGTGATGTTTTTTATATTGTACATGTTTTTAACAATTAATACATGTTATTAATATAAAATATCTATGTATATTTGTGGGATAGATGAAGCTGGTAGAGGATCTATTCTGGGACCATTAGTAATAGCTGGCCTTCTCATACATCATTCGAAGTTATCGCAATTGAAATCATTAGGTGTGAAAGATTCTAAAAAATTAACAAAAAAATCTAGATATAAATTATATCGACAAATAATAAAAATAGCTGATGACTACAAAATTAAAAAAATACCTGCTAAAATAGTAGATCGTTATGTCTATAAACATAATTTAAATTTACTAGAAGCCAAATATATGGGTAAGACAGTATTGTTATTAAGACCACAAATAACGTATGTGGATTCATGTGATGTAAATAATCTAAGATTTGGTAATCTAGTCTCACAAACATCTAGTTCCAAAGTGATATCATTACATAAAGCTGATTCTAGATTGATGGTAGTGGCAGCAGCTTCAATAATAGCAAAAGTAAATCGTGATAATACAATAAAAAAATTGCAAAAACAGTATAATATTGGAAGCGGATATACATCTGACATTATAACATATTCTTTTATTAAAAATTGCATAAAAAATCAAAATATCCCATATTTTGTTCGAAATAGTTGGCAAACTATATATAATATAAATTCTACTTATTGTAAAAATTGTGCTAATACGATAAAATGATCTTTATCATAAGGATACAAATCAATTTTTTGAATTATTGAAAAAAGTTTTAGTTTCTTTATTTCATTATCTGCGACTTCTTGATATTTTTTAGTTACATCTATGCTTTTGGTTTTAATTACTAATAACAAATACCCGTTATTTTTAAGGTACATTTTGCAATTATTTATCGTTATTGTTGTTTGATTTTGTTGAGCAATATCTGCATATACTACATCTATTTTTTCGCATATGGAGAAATAATTTTGAGGTTTTCTAGCGTCTTCAATTATGGGAATTATGTTAAGTCTATTAGCTGCTACTCTATTTATGAATTCTCTAGCTACTCTACTAGAGTGTTCTACAGCAAAAATCCTTCCTTCTATTCCAACTATATCTGAAATATGACTTACAGTGGTTCCAGTAGAAGCTCCCAAATATAATACTGATGCTTTTTTTTTGATGGGCATAGGTTCCAATTTTTTCATTATTGCAGCAGCTAATTTACTTCTAAACGGATCCCATATTCTATATTCATCATTTTTTATTTTGATTGTTTTTTCTTTATATGATTTGATACCTGGTACTAAATTTTTTGTAGCTATGCTGTAGTTGTGTAATTTTAGATGATAAACACCATTCATTTCTTATCATTTCTATTACGTTTTGTAAACTTTGGCTTATCATTTCTATTACGTTTTGTAAACTTTGGCTTATCATTTCTATTACGTTTTGTAAACTTTGGCTTATCATTTCTATTACGTTTTGTAAACTTTGGCTTATCATTTATAATTCTGTATTTATTTGTTTCATAAACTGAATTTATTGTATTGATTTCAGTTATTTTATGATTCAACTTTTCAAGAATTTTTTTATTTAGACCTAATCCAAAATTATCTATTCTTGATGCAATAGCTGTATTGGATGCTATTGTTCTAGCTATTTTACCACGTTTTGATCTATCTGCACTATGAATTAATGAGTGCTGAAATAATAAACCGTGTTTTGGTGGTTTCGAACCTGTTTTGATTGATCTAAATAATGCTTTTTCTGCACCAATTATTTGAATAGTACTTGAAGACATACATGCAAGTTTTCTGAGACTTCCTACATGTGCTATCATTCGTGCACCTAATATTGATCCTAATATTGATGATATATTAGGTGCAATTTTTGACATTTGTTTTTCTAAATATGATTCTAATTCATTACGCGTTTCATTCATTTGGATTATGAAATTTGATAACGTATGTATGAAATTCATGCGATCATGTGTAATATCTCCTCCATTACTTTTACTAGCGGCATTTATGATCTCTACGCACTTCTCTTCTGGAAAACCTGATTCTTTACATATTTCAGTAGATATAAATTTACGATTTTTAGTTCTCATTACTAATTTAGCATAACCTGTTATAGTATCTATTATGTTCTCAAGCTCTGGAAAATGTAATCCGTACCATTCTTTTAGTCTGGATCCAATGAAATTAATTATTCGATCTAACTCATCTAAAGAGTTTACTGCTTGAATTACATGCAAGTCATCATTTTGTGAAGTTTCAATTATCTTTGATGATGACAATTGTAAAGCAAAGTCACGTAGCTTAGAAATAGCATCCTCGGAGTTCTTTGCAATCTTAGCATCGATCAAAATATCTTTTTTTGTAATCATAAACTTATTAATTTCATTATCAGTCATCATTTTTACATTAATAGAATATGCTTGTAACAAATTTAATAATGCAAAATCGTTTACTAAGCATGATTCTGAGCCTATAAATTTGACTAACTCTTCTATTGTCTTGGTTTTATTGTAGTTTTTGATTGATTGATATTCTTCTATTGTATTAACAAAAGAGAAAAATCTAATCATATTATTTTTATACACTGCAATTCCATATTCAATCAAAATAATGTTATACATGTTTCTATTATCATCTACTTAATTTAAAAACATTAGATTACTTATATTATATTTATTGATAATTATAATTAATGACGCCTAATCTATTTACAAGAATTGGACCAATATCTATCAATAATCCTACTATTCTTGCATCTGGAATCTTGGGGATTTCTATAAATGTATTTAATAGAATTTATGAGTCTGGGGCTGGAGCTGTTGTTACAAAATCGATTAGTGTGTTACCGTCTGATGGTTATGATGGTCCAAACATGTTTAGTATTGGAGACCAAGGATGGCTTAATGCAATTGGGTTGTCTAATCCTGGTGTAGATAATTTCTCAAAAATACTAAAACAAAATAAAAAAATACCAATTGTGGTCAGTCTGGTAGGATCCAACGAACACGATTTCGTTAATATGATACAAAAACTGCGTAACATGCAAATTCTAGCATATGAAATTAATTTATCATGCCCTCATGTAGAAAAAGTAGGACTTGATGTTGGAGATGATCCTGATTTAGTATACCGCATTATAAAAAATATTGATAGCATAACTGAAGTACCAATAATAGCAAAAGTGGGCTTGGGTTCTACTAATTATCTGGATACAGTGCGTGCTGCTTGTGATGGTGGAGCTGATGCAATTACAGCAATTAATACGCTACGTGCAATGTCAATAGATATAGAAACTATGAGACCTATACTTGGAAATAAAATAGGAGGCTTGTCAGGCAAACCTATCAAAACCATAGCTGTACGATGCGTCTATGAAATTTCTTCTAAATATGATATACCTATAATTGGATGTGGTGGTATATCTAGTTGGCAAGATGCTATAGAATTTATTTTAGCTGGCGCATCAGCAGTACAAATTGGTAGTATTATAAATTATAAATGGTTAAAAATATTTAGTGATATTAATGACGGTATAATAAAATACATGTCAAAAAAGAAAATTTACAGTATAGGTGAAATGGTTGGAATTTCTAAGAGATTTTAATAAACCACATACATGTAAAATAGAATACATAATAAATGAGACTCCTACTGTTAGAACTTTCGTTTTTTCTGATACTATCATGTCAAAATCTTTACCTGGGCAATTTGCCATGGTGTGGATTCCTGGAATCAATGAATTACCAATGAGCATCATGGTCTCTAATGAGAAGAACAAGGCAGCTTTTACAGTACGTAAACGTGGTATTAATTCAACAGCATTATATAATTTAAAACCAGGTCAAAATATTGGAGTACGTGGGCCTTACGGAAACAATTTTAATATTAAAAATGGTAATATATTACTAGTTGGAGGAGGTACTGGATTGGTACCGCTTATGCGACTTTTGAAATTTGTCACTCCGTCTAACAATGTTAAATTAATAATAGGTGCAAGCACACAAAATGAAGTTTTCTTTGAAAATTTAGCAAAAATTTTATTGAAAAATAATGTTCATGATATAATAATCACAACTATAGACGGTTCATATGGTAGAAAAGGATTGGTGACTGATGTTGTCAGTGAATTATTAAATACAACTAAATTCAATGGAATCTATACATGTGGCCCAGAATTGATGATGTTTCATACCATTAAACTAGCAGTATCAAAAAAAGTATTCATACAAGCTAGTGTGGAACGTATTATGAAATGTGGAATCGGTATATGTGGAAGCTGTTCTATGAATGAAAATCTTATTTGTAAAGATGGTACTGTATTTAATGGTAATTATTTGTTAGAAAACAATGAATTTGGTTTCTCATACCGTGATAAATCTGGCTCGATCATCAAATATACTAGTAAAGTTTAAAACAAATTAACAATTTAATTCGAATTGAGTAGAAAATTGCATTATCCAAAAATAGTTTTGACAGCAGATAGGACATTGATGTCAACATATAGAGGAATATCATTAGCTACATTTTTTGGCTGTGCTCCAGCATTAGACCCATATAGAAATAAAAAAAGTTTTTGGTACAAAATTTTAAAAAATCAAGTAACACCAAAAATTTTATTTGATTTCATCTGTAACACAATACCTCATACAAATGGATTAGCACATTATGCTCCTTATGGATTGCGTAAAGTTGAAGCTGGGTTATTGCGTGACGGTTTCAAAAGAAAAGATGTTGTAATCGCGCATCCAGATCACATAGATAAATTTATAGGCCCTGAAACGGAAGTGGTTGGAACATATGAAATGGATCCTCTTGGAATGGGACCAGTAACAATGACATTCACATATGGAAGAAAACAAATGTCCTATGATGAATATTATTGTAAAGACCTTCATATGAAAATTAATGAAGCTAAAAAAAAGAATAATAGTAATGCAAAAGTTATAGTGGGAGCTTCTGGGACTTGGCAATATAATTATGATCCTGAAAAAATTTTAGAATATGGCCTGTATGCTGTATTGGAAGGCGAATTTGGTGGTATTGCACCAGAAATAGATGGACATGCAGGTCGTTTTTTTAATTATCTTATTAATGGAGATTTTGAGAATATGGACCCATTTCGTAAGAAAAGCGATTTCAAAGTAAATGTTAAAGAATTCCAAAAAAATGGTAAAAAATTTCATGGAAGATTTGTAAATTTTTGGGATAGGCCAGATTTGGATGATATTCCTGAAATAGTTGAACCAAGCATGCATGGAATGATCGAAGTCATGCGTGGATGTGGACGTGGATGTAAATTTTGTGATGTTACATTGAGATCACTTAGATATTATTCCCCAGAGAAAGTAAAAAAAGAAGTTGAAATAAATTTAAAAAAAGGAAACATAAAATCTGCTTGGGTTCATAGTGATGACATATTTGTTTATGGGATAGACCCAAAAACTACTAAACAAATGGAACCTAATAGAGATTCTCTTGAAGAATTATTTAAAGCTATAATGTCTACTGGTGTAGAACACACTAATCCTACACATGGTACATTGGCAGGAGCAATAGCTGATGAAAAACTAATACCTAACATTTCTAAAATAATTAAATCTGGTCCAAATAACCTTACTGGGATACAATGTGGATTTGAAACAGGAAGTTTGAGATTAATAGCAAAATATGCTGATCGTAAATTATCTCCATATTCTCCTGAAGAATGGCATTGGGTTGTAAAGGAAGGAGTAAAAACATTAAACGAAAATTATTGGATTCCTGCTTTTACACTTATAATGGGATTGGATAATGACGAAACTCCAGAAGACTCATGGGATACTATAAGAATTATTACTGAATTGGAACATGAACAACCAAATGCAATGTTTACTGTTACTCCATTGACTTTTGTGCCCATAGGATTATTAGAAAAATCAGAATTTTTTAATATAGGTAATGAAATGAATCCAGCTCAACTAGGTGTCATGTATAAAACTTGGCAACATAATTTTAAGTATGGTATTCAAAAATTTATGTCAAAAACAGGCCGTAATGGATCTATCAAAAAATATTTCTTTAACATATTAGCCAGATCCTTAGGTGGAGTTCCATTAGGAGCTATGGAAAGATATGCTAGAAGAAAAGGACCACAACATGAAAAAGTAATCAACATAATTAAAAATCGGTACTGGTGAAATTTTACTAAATATATAAATTAAGTTATTAACGATCTAGCATATGCCTACACATGGATCATTAACTAAAGCTGGCAAAGTACGTGGACAAACACCTAAGATAGAAGGGCGTAAAAAACATGGAACTAATTCTAGTTTAAGAAACAAAAATAATTTTAAAAAAAGGTTAATTCTACAACGTTACCCTGGACAAAACAAACCATCTCAAAAACGTAGGCACAGATAATCAAATAAACACGTATGTTTATATTAGAGATACCGTATGGTACGGTATATGGATGAGTTACGATTAGATATTTTGGAAGGAGTTGGTCCAATAACAGCTAAAAAATTAACTGATGTTGGGATACATAATATAATGGATTTAATAGTGCGTGGTCCTGTCGAACTTTCAGATATAACTGGAATGGATAAAGATACTGCAGAAAAAATAGTTAATAAAGCAAGACACCAACTAATAGACGAAGGACTCATCGTCAAAGATTTTCAAACTGCAACTGAAATCTATAAGCGACGTCAAGATATTGGTAAAATAACCACTGGTACCAATTGTTTGGATATGTTATTAGACGGCGGTGTAGAAACACAAGCACTAACAGAGGTATATGGAGAGTTTGGTTGTGGTAAAACACAATTTTGTCATACTTTGTGCGTGACTGTACAAAAAACTAAAGAAAACGGAGGTTTAAACGGTGGTGTTTTATATATTGATACTGAAAATACCTTTAGACCTGAAAGAATAGTAACAATAGCACAATCTAATGAAATGAATCCTGATGATGTACTTAATAACATAACTGTTGCGCGAGCTTATAATAGTTCACACCAAACTTTGATCTTACAAGAAGCTGGGCAAATTATTAAAAACAATAATATAAAACTCATAATAGCTGATTCAGCTGTTGGATTGTTCCGTGCTGATTATTTAGGACGAGGAACCCTCTCTGAGAGACAACAAAAACTTAATCATTTTGTACATCTTCTTTCACGAATAGCTGAAACATATAATTGTGCAGCTGTAGCTACAAACCAAGTCATGTCATCTCCAGATGTATTTTTTGGAGATCCAACTAGACCAGTTGGTGGTAATGTTGTAGCACATACTAGCACTTATAGAATATATTTTAAAAAATCAGGAAAAAAAAGAATTGCCAGAATGATTGACAGTCCTCATCATCCTGAACAGGAGGTTATATTCATTTTAAATAATTCTGGTGTTTCGGATCCAGAAGTAGATTCTACAAAACGAAAAAAGTCTATTGAATAAGTATAAAACCAAATGTCTATAATTATATTCATGACAACTAAAAAATCAAGTGGTCATTCTCACGGATTTAGATTCAAATCTAGATCTACATTAACTAAGAAATACATACGAGGAGTATCATTTTTACTTAGAACGTATAAACGTGGTGAGAAGGCTATAATAGTAATAGATCCTAGACAACATAAATCCATGCCACATAAAAGATATCAAGGAAAGGTTGGGATAATTAACAGCATTGGAAAACGTAGTATTGTATTAAACGTAAAACTTGGAAATAAAATGAAAACGTTGATTACTAGGGCAGATCACATAAAACCTACTGATGTATAAATATGGAAGAAATGAAATCCAAAACACTAGTGTCCATATCAGAAGTTAAAGAAATATTATCGAAAATAGATGTTGAGTATATGGATCAAATACAACGATGGACATATGATTATGCTACTAAATTTGCTAAATTAGATTCTGAAGATGCCAAAAATATGAAATCAAAACTAGTGGGAGATTGTAAATTAACAGAAGAGGAAGCAATCGAACTAATTAACATAATGCCTAAAACATTATCTGAATTACGTTCTTTTACATTTGGTTGGAAGAAATTAATTTTAGCCGAAACATTAGAAAAAATATTAAAAATATTAAACCAATAACAAATAGATATAAAATTGCAGAATAATTCATCTAGAAAATATGAAGAATACGCATATGTTCTTGATTTCCATACTCGTCATAAATCTTTAACTGTTCCTGGACGTGAAGGTACTATAATCATAGGATTGGGTGAAGATAGATTAACATTACTAGAAATACTTGGAGTACCAAACGCTACTTTCGATGTGGGTGAATTAATATACATAGGAAAGGACGGTCGCACCAAAGTACTTTCAGTTTTAGGAAAAATTAGTTATAATAGAATTTCAGCTTCAGCAAAAAATGAACTTGATTCAATAATTGAAAAAATAGTTACTAAAAACGAAAAACGATTTGTTGACTACTTGAATAACGCGCAACCATTAACACCACGTATACATGCATTAGAATTAATTCCAGGAATAGGTAAAACGTATATGAAATCTATGCTGGATGAAATAAAAAAGAAAAAATTTACCAGTTTTACCGACTTACAAGAACGTGTTGGTTTCAAAGAGCCAGCTAAAAACATAGCCAAAAGAATTATGGATGAAATAACAGGTAAAACTAGAATGAATTTTTTTGTCAAAAGATAAAACTAGCTACGGACAAAATTTCTTGGTGTCTAATTATGTTATACGTAGTATTTTGAAAGCAGCCAACATAAAAAGTAGTGATATTGTACTTGAGATAGGAAGTGGACGTGGCGTATTGTTACCATTGCTTTGCCAAAAAGCTAAAAAAGTGATCTCTATAGAATTAGATAAAAAATTATATTCTTTTGTAAAACTGAATTTTTCAAATATTGATAATTTAATACTCAAGAATGAAGATGGATTCAAAAAAACATATACGTTCACAGTGTTTATATCAAATCTTCCATATTATAGAAGTAAAATTGCATTTGAATGGTTATCGCAACAAAAATTTTCGCATGGCGTAATCATGCTACAAAAAGAATTTGTTGATAAAATTTTACACAAATTAACAGCAACGTCAGTTTTAGTTCATCATGCATTCGATATAAATCCACTTATGAATGTAGATCGCACAAATTTTTTCCCAATACCAAATGTTAATTCAGTGTTGATTAAACTAGTACAAAAACGTTTATTGTCTATAAATACTATATACTCTATTAATTCATTTTTTTTAAATAAAAAATTAGTTCGTAATATCTTTAGAAAATATAATATAAAACATGTTACAGCTAAAAATAAATTAAACGATTTTCAAAACAATAAAATAGTTGAAATTGCAAAAAAAACTAGATTTTTATAATCCTTCAGAAGATACGTTTTTCTTTGCTGATAATTTGAAGCATGAAAAAGGATATAGTGCATTAGATATTGGTACAGGCTCTGGTTATTTAGCTCAAGTTTTATTGAATAATTTTAAATTCGTTGTAGCCACTGATATTAATTTTGATAGTTTAAAATTAAGTGAAAATTTATCATATAAAATATGCTGTAAAAATGCAGATGCTTTATTACATAGATTTGATTTAATAGTATTTAACCCGCCATATTTACCTTCTAGTCGTATACAAGATGTTACTATAGATGGTGGAAAAGACGGAATAGAAATAACACTTAAAATAATTGAATCTGCAAAATTTAGACTCAAAAGTTCTGGAAGCATTATATTTTTAACATCTTCGTTATCTAACTATAATAGTTTGTTACACATGATAAACTCAATTGGTTTTGGTACTGAAATAATTAATAGGAAAAAACTATTTTTTGAAGAATTAATAATGGTAAAAGCTAAAATAAAAAAATGGTAAGTTAATGATAAACTAATTATTTTCTTAAATATAGTTTAGCTTTTTTGGCTATCTCGTTAGCCATTTGGCTTGTTTTTGAATTTCCTCCTATGTCATACGTTATGTATTTTCCTTCATTAATGACATTTTTAGTAGCATTAAAAATTGCGTTTTTTATATTAGTTTCTCCTAAATATTCTGCCATCCATGCACCTGATAGTATAGATGCTGTTGGATTTACTTTATCCATACCTTTGTATTTTGGGGCGCTTCCATGTGCTGGTTCGAACATTGCATAAGAATCTCCAATATTAGCTGAATAAACATTACCTATAGATCCTATATTTCCAGAAGCGCACTCTGATATTATATCCATAAACAAATTTGTACTTACCAATATTGTTTTATTGAATCTTTCTGGGTTTTTTACCAATTGTTGTGTCATGTTATCTATATAATATTCTTCTATTTCTATATCGTGTTGGTCATCACGAGCTTTTTCTAATTCTTCCCAAAATATCCCATCTGTTTTTTTTAATATATTTCGTTTTGTTATACCAATGATCTTTTTAATTTCGTATTTTCGTGCCCATGAGAATGCGGATTCAATTATTTTTTTACATTTTTTTCTCGTGACTTTTCTTATTGCTATTGCCGCATCATGTGATACATTAAATTCTATACCTGAATACAATCCTTCTGTCGCTTCTCTAAAACATACAAAATCTAATGACCGATTAGGAGATAATCTTTCATACGTCTTTATTGGACGCACATTTGTATGTAAATTAAATTTTTGTCTTGTAGACACTGCTACACTTCGAGGAGCACTTGCAAGTGGTATTGTTGTTGTAGGGCCTTTATAACATGCATTGCATTCCTTCATGATCGTATCAGTACTTTCTGGTATGTATGTTTCTCCACCATGTTTTTCCCAATATTCAGATCCAGCATCACATAAAATTAATTCTACATTTGTATTACAGGTCTTTAAAACATGCGTCATTGCATTTACTAATTCTGGACCTACACCATCTCCTTTTATTATTGCTGCTTTCAAATTCTATTATTGTAAGATGGCTCTAATATATTTAATTTTATCATGTATTTTAATGTTTTACAATGATTAGTATTCTTAAATAATTTTATTATCTATTTTATATTTTATAAATAAGCGGAGATTGCCTAGCATGGTAAGGCGTGGGATTGCTAATCCCATATTCATTTGAATACGTGGGTTCAAATCCCTCTCTCCGCGCCAAAAATAAATTTAATAGTTGTGTTATATTACTCATATAATGGGTAGGCGTAAAAAAACACAAAAAATAATTCGCACATCTGCAAAGAATATAGCTACAGGATTATGTCCATTATGTAAAACTATTGGTAAAATAATGATTATCGGGCAGATTGGGAAGGAAAAAGCAAAATGTCCATCATGTAATCAATTATTTGAATTATGATCGATTACCAAAACTTTTTATTGTTTGCTCCATTTTCATTTTTATGAATTCGCAGAATGTGGAAACCATTTATGATAGAGTAGAAAAACTTGAAGATGAAGTTGCTGTATTGAGAAATGAGGTGGATGTATTAAAAAAAGCTTTACGAAATAAAATAGCTAGACATGAAGTCTCATTGATCAAAAAGGGCAAAGATGTAGTATCTATTATTGACTAATTTAATTTTAATTTATTATTATTTGAAATCAAAAAATTTATTGTTTAATGTATATTAAAGATATATTATTTATATAAATATATATTATTTACTTAACATCGTATTTGTATTTAACTTCAATTTTTATATAGCTATTTTTCACAATATCATTTATAAAATTTTTATTTTTGCCTAGATATTCTATTAATATATAAATTTGGTTGATTGAGTTCTTTTATAGTTGGAATATTGTTGATTAGAATGTTAAATGCCTTTTTATGAAAAGAGTTATAACAAGTCTCAACAAGACTATCACCCACATTTTTTTTGTTATATCTAATTACATTATCTTCGTGCCAAATTTTTATGTAATCGCAAAAATTTTTATCATATTTGAGAATGTTTTTGATTATGAATTTTATCTTTCCTTCTATGATGTTAAACACTACATGTTGCTTTTGTATTGGTTTTAACCATTGCATGTACATATCATGTAGTTGTGGGATTGTTGAATTTATTTTTTGATCAATTTCTATTTTGGTGAAATTCATAACATTTGATCCTAGTGCATTCATGATAAAATTATCTGGAGTTAAATTAAAAAACAAATTGGCTTTTTTAGCAGTAGGAAACTCTTCTGGAACAGGTTCCAAATTTAAATATTTTGACAACTTGGTAATTTTGTTATCGTCTAAATTTAAAATCAACTTTGCTATTTCCTCATTTACATAATTAATATGTTGTATTGCTTTTTTATTTATTTCATGTAATTTTATTTGAGTAGAATGTATTATTTCTTCAGCTATTGTCATTTTCAGTGCGCCAAAGTATGCAGATCTTACACTCTCAAATTTTAAATTGTATGGTTTGCCATATTTATATAAAATTATCTTTGGATATATATTTAAAATAAATTTGTTTATGTAAATTGTTGAGTCATAGTAATCTCCATATGTAGTAGAAATCTTAGATATGTATGATTTGGCATATGTAGAATAAACTAAAAATTTCGAGATGTCATTATTTATTAGACATACGATCTTATCGAAATTATTATTTGATATTGCATCAAACAATTCATAGACATAATTTCTTGATCTTTGTGTTGGATGAACTTTTTTACCTTTTACTTTTTTAAAATCTACCAAATCCAAATGTTGTATTTTCACATTTGGAGAAACCTCTAACCCTGTAAAATCAATTATCAATTGTTTCATTTTTTGGAATAATTCATTTGATGTCCTTTTCAAATCATCAAATTCTTGTGTAAAACTTGAATCTTCATTTATTGTTCGTATCAAATTTGCAATTTCATTTTCTTCATTAGTCTCTATTGATATTTGATCGAGTAATGCTTCTGTAAATTCTTTACTTTCATCCATTTTATTATTTATATTAATCAAAATTTAATATTAATTACTTTTGTAATTGTATATTTGTTTGTTTATGCCGGAGGTGGGTTTCGAACCCACGACCTCCAGATTATGAGTATTGCCTATTTCTGGCACTCTAGGCCAGGCTGAGCTACTCCGGCACACGTATTATATTGAACTTAAATAATTTAATGATTCTGATACATGTTGTTTATTTAGTATTTTTTATCCACAAAAATTTTTTTTGTAAAGATGTAGAATATAACTTTTCCCATTCTACCTCTACTTCGTCAGCCCAAGTTTTGTAAACTCTAGGATCTATATAATTTCGTAATGATGTTCCTAAATTATAATCTTTAGTTTTTGTTAATAGTTTCATTGCCAAAACAGCTTTTTCTTTTCGTATCTTAAGTTTATCTGATTGTTTTTTAGTTTTGGTTTTTATAGCATTGATTTTTTTTAACATATCTCGTTTTTTTTGTATTGACTGTTGAAATGTCTTTGAAATGGTTTTTTTATGATTACACATTTTAGCAGCTTCCAAATTTGCCAATTTTGCATGATATAATTTAATATGTAGTGGTTTTGATTTCATATTTTTAGTTTGTAAATTGTTTCTAACTACATTAGTAGCTAAATATGTTCTAAATACTTTTGCTGTTAGTCCATGTATTATACTAGAATAATATGCATTTACATGTCTAGAAGTGATACCATGAAATATCTCCTCCTCTGATTTCTTATTTTCTATTAATTCTTTTAGATTATCATAAAATAATTCATCATCTTTATTATTAATTAAAATATCTTTTTGCCATCTTACGCTATCTTTACCTAAAAAGTCAAATTTTATTTTTTTATTTTTTAGCTTAGTATGCTCTGTTCGTAGTGTAGTTGCTCCTACTGTATCTACTTCGTCTACATCTTTTTCGTCACCTACTCTCATTGCAGCACGATAAATCAAATAACATACAGTTGCAATTTTTTTCTTTGTTTTGTTATCATCATTCATGTCTATTCCTATTATTTTTTTTATTTGATTGATTTTTTTAGAAAGTTTTATGGCTTTATCATATTTTGCTTGATCTCTTTTTTGTTTGATTTGGGATGTGTCAGCAAGCCATACATATTTTCTTTTTTGAGTAAGCATATCTTCCCAACATGCTATCCACATAGATTTTTTATCATGTATAATTTTCTTCCATTTGCCAATTGGGACTGTTGCTTCTCTACCTAAATTCAATGTAACACAATGTGGAGTAATTTTATACTTCCATCTTCCTCTTAGTGGGTGTTCTCCTCTTCCAATGAAAATACCTGAAGGCTCTGCAATATAATTAGCAATGTCTACTTTCTCTCCATCTATTACAGCTTTTCCATATTTTTCTTTCATTTCATCGCGTATTTTTTTGCGATATGAAGTTAATAACTTCTTAATGTCTTTATTCATAAGTTCTTTTACGGCTTTTTCTTTGTCTATGAGTTTGTTTGCATAAGTAAAATCTATATCGGAGTATTTGATATTTTTTGATTTTACATGTAACGTTTTTTTAAAATCTTTAAGAAAATTTTGTTGGAATGTTTTATCATTTACATATTTTGTATTTTTTTTTTTACACCAATGATAGATCATTTCTTCTTGTAATAAATTTGGTTTGAAATCTATTCCATTTATTTTTATTGTGATGCCATGTGATTGATATGGTGGTGGAAATAATATCCCATTGTGTTGAAGAGTTTTCCATTTCATTTTACATATTTTGCATTTTCTTCACATAGTTCACATATATCAAGTTACTCATAGTAATAATTTATTTGATATTATTACTTCGATAAAACACAACAATTTATTCATATACTAATGAAATTATACTAGTTACATATGTGGCGTAACTTATTATATGCAAATGTTCATGATTATGCATGAACATAGAATATGAAGAATTCGAAACAATTGAGGATATATTCATGTATATGTCTTCTGTGGCTCCTCCAATGAAAAATACGATGCCTATAAGCTCTTATAAAAACTATGTATTTGCATTTATTCCTCTTGGTCAATCTTCTGGAGACCTTTACCTGTTTATATATTCTAAAGGCAATCTTAATCATAACATATTGGAATTTGATATAAGTACTAAAAAATATAAACCAGTAAATACTATAGAAAGAGCAGATAAAAACTATTTTGTTGTGCTTAAACCAAAACGTAATACCATTGCAGATGCAGCATTAGAAAAAATATAATTTTTTATTTTGTGTATGCAGGGGATGTTACAGATCTAGCTCTAGCATATTTTTCTATTATCTCATAAGGTGTTTTACCATTAAATATATTTTTACATAGACCGCGTAAATATCTCATGATTGCCCACGTGCCAGCTTTCAGCATACCGTACATAAACACTTTCATAGGTGGTCCGTATGTTTTATTTCTTAGTATTATTGGTATGATGTCATTTATTACTTTTAGATTATTTTCCCAGCATTTCCAAAATAACGTAAACTGTGCTTCATTCAGATTTCCAAAATGCATTGAGTTTTTTTCATTGAAGTCTTGGTATAATAATGGTGCGATTAGACCTCTAAAATCAGTTATTCTAAAATCTTCTAACATGTCAATTGTATATTTAGTTTCATCAAGTGCTTCATCAGGCCATCCTATTATTATGGTAGCAGCTGGAAACCAATGATTTTCATTTAATATCTTTGCTCCATTTCTTACTACCCAGCCCCATTCATCAGTAGAAAAAGGTTTTGTTTTTACACCCAAATGCTTTTTAACCATTTTTGGAGCAACTGTTTCTATACCGAGATTAGTTGCTAGCCACCTTCCATTATTATTCATGCCATTTAATTTTGATATATCTTCAATTAATTTTTGATCTGCGCACACTGCAGAAAAAGTCATATGTGTAGTTCCAATAAAATTAGGTCCTAATGATTTCAAGTTTTGCCATAGATCTATTATGGCATCATAATTAGGTTGAAAATCTTTATTATCACATCCATAAAGAAGCATTTCATCAGAATGAAGCCAAATAGAATCAAATCCATATTTCAGATTGATTTCAGCTTCTTGTTTTAGTCTACTTACTGGCAGGTCTTTCTTAGATCTTTTGTTAACATCACAAAAATCGCATCCTCTTCCACATCCTCTCATAGCTTCTATTAGTGAATTTACAGTTGGTCCATTTATTATTGGAATATTTTTTATATCCTTTACTGCACAATGTATTAATTCTTCTCCTTCTCCTACTTCCAATTTTTTAAACAAATCTAATGCTAATTCATCAGCTTCCCCAACCACAACAGTATCAATTCCATGTATTTTCATTCTGTCTTGTTTGGCTAATTCCCATGCGCCATTGCCTCCTGCAACTACTCTAAAACCATATTTTTTCTTTAATTGTATTATGTTTGCACACATGCGTTTAAATTTCATTGCTACATATGATAATTTTTCAGGAGACATAGTAGTGGTAACAGGAGCCATACCTAAAGGATCCATCACATTGATCCCTACTACTTTTGTATTAGGACCAATTGATTTATTTAAATAATCTGGGTTTGATATAAAAATATCATTATTATCATACTCTTTTAATAATGCGCTTTCTATCCTTCTTAAACCTACTTGAGCAACTTTTGCTTCTCCAGTGTTTGTATCTGTCTCTACAGCTGGACAAAAAACCTTATCGAAAACCCATTCAGGTAAAACTTCATAGGGACCGCAAGCTATGAATCCGTACAAAAAATTTCCTCGATAGTTAGTCATTAAGCTTCGATCTGCAGTTAACACAATTTTTTTACTAGTCAATAACAATCATCATTATTTTGAATTATATAAATTATTTACGAGAACATTATCTTATGATTTATTTCTAGCTTGTTTTAAACTACAAATATGATTAGAGATTACCCTCACATTGAAAATCATCTTAAAGAATCTAGCATGATGCGTGACTTTGTTTTTGGTTTTGGAGATGGCATCAATACATCATTAGGGATAGCTGCTGGTGTTGGTGGTGCTAACGTAGCATCTGATATTATAATATTGGCTGCATTGGTTGGAATGTTTACAGGTGCTAAAGCTATGGCGGTACAAAATTATTTGGCCATTAAATCTCAACGTGAATTATTAAAATCAGAAATAGATCGAGAAATATGGGAAATAAAAAATAAACCAGAAGATGAGAGAGAAGAAATAAGGAAAATCTATGAAAATAAAGGCTTTGTTGGTGAAGAATTGGACATGATAGTAAATAAAATCACGTCTGATGAGAATGTATGGTTAAATACCATGCTAACTGAGGAATTAAATTTAAACCTAGATGTGATTGGAAACCCATTCAAAAGCGCTATGATTATGTTTTTATCATTTTTAATGGGTGGAATGTTGCCAATAACACCATTTTTTTTTAATGATGGAATATATGCATTGATGTTTGCAATAGGAATAAGTCTTACTGCTTCTTTTATTGTTGGATTTGTTAAATCTAAAATGGCTAATACTAATATTATTAAAGGTGGACTAGAAATGGCTGGACTGGGAACTGGAATAGCATTGATCGGTTATGGAGTTGGTAACGAGTTAGCTAACCTTGGAATAATTAACGTTTAGCTTCTTTGTATTTGCTATGTTTGATGCTATTGCCCCTGCGCCTATACCATTATCTATGTTCACTACAGCTAATCCTGGAGAACAACTTTGTAACATGGACGCAAGTGATGCTATTCCTTTTTTACCATAACCATATCCTACAGATGTTGGTACTCCTATTACTGGTATGTTCACTAGTGCAGAAACCACAGAAGCCAATGCTCCATCCATTCCTGCAACAACTATTATTGAACTAACATCTTTTTTGATCAATTTCTTAATCGCTGGGAATAATCTATGGATGCCTGCTACCCCTACATCATAATCACAAACACATTTACAATTCATTGCTTCACACATTAATCTAGCTTCTTCAGCTATGCCAACATCTGCTGTACCTGCAGTTAAGATACCAACATATCCATCATCGCATTTTGTCATTTTTTTTTGGATCAAAATAGAAGTTGTGTTTCTACCTTTATTTAATATCCAATTATTTTTTTCAGCATATTTTATAATTTTTATATAATCAGATTTTTTTAATCTAGAAAGAAACACAGTATCTGACTTCTCTAAAATCTTTTTTGTAGCTTGTTTGATTTCTATAAATTGTTTTACTTCTGCGTAAATTACTTCTGGTATGTTATTTCTGTATTTTCTTCCAACGTCTAGTTTCATTTTATTACTTATTTTTTCAATAGAATATAGCGATAATAATTTTTTTGCTTCTTTAGTAGATATGAAGCCACTTTGAAGATCGTTCAAAATATTTTCTAATTTCAATATTGAATTGTGCACTCTAGTTATTATTTAATGAATTTATTGCATTTTTTATATTTTCTACTGCCTTTTTTAATTTTTCTTTTTCCTCTTGATTTAAATCAAGTTCTATTATTTTTTCTATCCCATTTTTACCAATTACGGCTGGGACTCCTATTGTGACATCGCGAAAACCATATTCGCCATCCAAATATGCAGATATTGGAATTATTTGTCGTTTATTCTTAATTATTGATTCTACTATTGAAGTTATTGCTATAGCTGGAGCATATTCAGTAGCTCCTTTTAAGTTTATAACATATGAAGCTGCTTCTTTAGTTTTTTGTATTATATTTTCCAAAATATTTTTGGATATAACATGTTCTAATGGAATTCCTGATAATGTAGTGTATCTAGTTAACGGAAGCATATTTTCTCCATGTTCTCCAATCACCAAAGAACTTATAGAGTTTGATGAACAATTAGTAGCCATATGAATTAAATTTTTAAATCTTGCTAAATCTAACATATTACCCATTCCTATTACTCTGTTTTTTATAAATTTAGAAACTTTATAGGTTATGTATGTAATAGGATCCAAAGGATTTGTTACAGGTATTAAAATAGATTCTGGAGAATGTTTTGTGATATTTTGAACTACACCTGTAATTATTTTGCTATTGGTACTAAGCAAATCTAATCTACTCATACCGGATTTTCTCCCACTTCCAGCTACTAAGATTACTATCTTGGAATTATTTATTTCGTTATAATCGTTGGTTCCCGTAATTTCTACATCTATTCCTTGTGCTGACAGTGAATGATTTAAATCTAATGCTTCTCCTAAAGCTAGATTCTTCTGAATGTCAAACAATGCTATTCTTTCATCTAATTTTTTTAATGCCAAGAAAAGCGCAGTTGTTGATCCAACTTTTCCAGAACCAATTATAGTTATCATATGCAATTTTATAATTATATTGTTAATTAAATTTAGTGTTAGGCAGAAATATATTGATTCTGTTATTTTAATTTTCTAATGGTAGTTTTCATTGATCCACAAATTGCTGGAATTTCAGGCGATATGATTTTATCGGCGTTGATAAATCTTGGCGCTAGTAAATCAAAAATCATAGATGGAATTAATATGATTAAAAAAACAGGAAATTTTGTGTTTGATGTTGATTTTAATAAAATCAATAAACATGGTATACATTGCACTAAACTCTCGTTACACTATGACGATTCAATAAATGTTAAGACTGCCAGTGGTATTAAAAGCAGTATTCAAAATGTAATTAATAGACTGGATCTTTCACAAAAGTCTATATTTTTCATTAATAAGGTTATTGATACTTTAATCAGATCTGAATCTAAAATACATGGTGTGCCTATAGAAAAAGTTCATTTACATGAAGCATCAGGAATTGACACCATGGTTGACATCATAGGAACAACAATTGCATTGGAAGATCTAAATATTTTTGATGAAGAGATAATAACTGCACCGGTAGCAGTAGGAAGCGGCACAATCAAATTTTCACATGGAATAACTTCAAATCCTGCATATGCTATAGTTGAAATATTCAAAAATTCTAATATTTCTATTGTTGGAAGTGCGGTAAAAAGTGAATTAACTACGCCAACTGGAGCTAGCATCCTTGTTTCGTTAACTAATAGATGTCTTGACTATTATCCACATATGGCAATAAACTCTGTTGGATATGGAGCGGGTACAAAAGACTTCATTGAATTTGCTAATGTTTTAAAAATTGTACTCGGTGAACAAATACATGATCTTGAACGCAACGTTGTCAAGATAATAGAAACTAATGTTGATGATATCTCTGGAGAAGCATTAAGTAATACAATAGAAAAAATTATGACATATGGTGCAAAAGATGTAACTATAACTCCTTCATTAACCAAAAAAGGTAGAATCACTAACATTATAAAAGTTATATGCGCTCCATCTAATTCGAGTTTATTATTAAATAAATTGATTGCAGAAACTGGAACATTTGGAGCGAGAATACATACTGTAGAAAGACTAATAGTTCCAAGAAAGCTAATTGAAACTAACATCACAATTGAACATCAAAAATTTAAAATTAGATACAAGAAATCATTAACTAATGATTATTTTAAACTAGAATACGATGACGTTAAATTCATTTCTGATAATTTAAACAAACCATTCATATATGTTGAAAAAATAATTAAGAATATAATAAGACAAAATGAATAAAATATATAAATTAAAATCTTGGTTTTATAATAAAGACAAGGTCTTCATAGCATTGTCAGGAGGTGTTGATAGTGCATTAGTTGCTTATGCTGCATTTCAAGAACTTAATAAAGATGCGATTGCAGTAACTGCTAATTACCAATCAATCTCTAAAATTGAGTTAAATTATGCAAAACAAGTATGTTATGAAATAGGAATCAGACACGTCATACTCACATATGATGAATTACAAAATAATAATTTTGTACGTAATGACAAGAACAGATGTTATTATTGTAAAAATGAACTTGCAGTGAATTTATTAAACCTATCTAAATCGTATAATGTAAACACAATAGTGGACGGTACTAATTTAGATGATTACGGAGATTATAGACCCGGAATAAAAGCTATGAAGAATAATAATATACGTAGTCCTTTAGCTGAACTTGAATTTACAAAAAAAGACATTAGGGAAAGTGCCAAAATAGCAGGAATTTCAATTTATGACAAACCATCAAATTCATGTTTGTCATCACGAATACCGTGGAATAATACAATAACCAAAGAAAAATTATTACGAGTGGAATTAGGTGAAACAATAGTTAGACACGAAACAAATGCCAAGCAAATTCGTGTGCGTGATATTAATGGAACTGCAAAGATAGAAGTAGATAAAAATGAATTAAATCTATTGACAGGATCTGTACTTGATTCAATAATATCCAAATTGCAGTTGATTGGATTTTCAATGGTCATTGTAGATCCAGAAGGTTATCAAACAGGTAAACTAAATCTGATGGCAAATTGATTTACCTTGATAACGCTTCGTCAACAATGATGTATGATGAAGTACTGAATACAATGTTACCATTTTTGAAACAACAATATGGTAACCCATCTTCACTACATAAATTAGGAATATCGTCGCATAATGCAATCAAAAAAGCTAAAAATATGATTGCAAGTTTGATAAATTCAAGACAAGACGAAATCTACATCACATCAGGTGGAACTGAATCTAATAATACTGTCATATATGGAGTTGCATCTTATAACAAAAATAAAAATCATATAATCGTATCATCTATTGAACATGACTCTATATTACAGCCATGTTGCCAATTAGAAAAAAAAGGATTCGAAATAACTTACTTAAAAGTAGATGAAAATGGTTTGATAAACCCAAAAGATGTTGAAAAATCAATAAACGATAGAACTTGTTTGGTTAGTATAATGTTTGTAAATAACGAAATTGGTACCATACAACCAATACATAAAATTTCTGACATATGTTCTAAAAATAATATATTGTTTCATAGTGACTGTTCACAGTCTGCAGGAAAACTTTGTATTGATGTTAAAAATTCTAAACTAGATATGCTTACTATATCATCACATAAAATGAATGGTCCAAAGGGAATTGGTGCACTTTATGTACGGAGTGGTACTAAATTATCTCCACTGATTGTTGGAGGTGGACAACAAAACGGATTTAGATCTGGAACTGAAAATGTTGCAAGTATAGTTGGTTTTGGAATCGCATGTAAGCTATCCAAAGATAGATTATTACAAAATTTCATACATTTTAATAAACTTCAAGGTTACTTGCATCATGAGATAAATAAAAAAATTACACATGTGAAACTTAATGGAAATGCTACAAGAAGAATTCCAAATAATTTAAATTTTTCATTTTTTGGAATTAATGGTGAAGATCTGATAACAAAATTAGATGAATATGGGATAGCTGTATCTACAGGTTCTGCATGCAAATCAAATACAAAAAAAGCTTCTCATGTATTAAAATCAATGGGTTTATCATATGAAAGAATTAATAGCTCTATAAGAATTACAATCGGTGTTCATAACACAATGAATGAAATGAAACAAACTGTATTAGTACTTGACAAAATTATTAAAGAACTAAGAAGTATTTCTCCTCTTAAATACAAATATAATTTTTAGCTAACATTACTCTTTTTCGTTGATCTTTATAGAAATTAATTTTTGTAGTTCTTCATTGGTTTTACCAATATGATCAATATCTAATGATTTTGCTATGATTTCTAATTTTTGCCTATCATTTTTAATTGGTCCACGCACAGCTATATTTGGGTTTGATACCTCTGATATAGTATTTTGTAAATTTTGCTTAGTTTTATTATATTTGCCTATTACTTTACCAAATTTTTTTGATAACGATGGTAATTGGTTTGTTCCGAAAATCAAAAATATTGCAACAAATACGATTATGAACCATTCTGTGCCAATTATATTTAGAAACCAATTTAACATTGCCAATTTTATAAATTAACTAAATTATAAATTAAATATTTGTGTATATAATTATTTATAAGCTATAATCATTATGGCTCCTCCCATTAATCCTTTATAAAATTTTACTTTTGTAAATTTTGTTTTTAATAATTTTAATAACATGTCATTTGTAATCCATCTTTCATATGTGCCGCATATTCTTTTAAATTTCAACCCATTTTTTCCTCCTATGATAAATGCAATAACTGGTAATATTAAATACAAATAAAATAATATTCCAGTTCTAATAATTTTATTATCGGGTTTTCCTAAATCAACAATTATCCATCTTCCCCCATTTTTTAATACTCTGTGTACTTCTGATATAGCTTTTTCTACATTTAAAGCATCTCTCAATGAATATCCACATAATACTACGTCAAATTTATCATCTTTTATAGGAATATATTCAAAAATACCTGATATCAAATTATGGTGTTCATGTATATATGTTGAACTATTTTTTAACATTGATGTAAGCGGATCATATAGAGTTAAGTTTATGTTTTTTGTTATACTTAAAGCAGACTTTGACATGTTTCCAAAACCAGATCCAGCATCAAAAACTTCATCATTTTCTTTTATATTTCCACAAATTCCACGCAACCGATATTTTTCATCCTTGCCTACAGATATATAAAAATTTATTTTGTTATATATTGGAATTATATCGTTTAATGTTTTAATTACTTTATTCCAATAAGTACGCTCTAAACCCATTTTTATTTCAAGCTATGTATTATATGACTCATTAGTCTTATTGTTTATTATATTTTTGTATGTTATTATTAATTATCGTATCTAGATCATTTTTATTTATTTTTTCTATTTTTTTTTCCGCAGTTGATATATATTCCATTTTTATATTTTCTGTATTTTTTTTATCCTTGTTTTTTATATTTATGGCTAACGATGCTAAAGTCATAGCATCCTCTAAATTAACATCATCAGTATAATTATTTTCAAAAAATTTTGTGACATCATCTGAATTTGCTCCTATGGCAACTGCAGCATATGATACGTATATTCCACTTGGATCTGTCATGTATATGGAACTTCCTTTTTGATCTACGCCAGCTACTATTAATGCTACTCCATATGGGCGCACTCCTGAATATTGTGTATATCTATGAGACTGATCTGCCAAATATTTTGCTATTGTCTCTATTTCTACTGCTTCGTCATAATTTATTCTATTGCTTTGAGAAAAAAATCTTGCGTTATCTACTTGAACACGTGCATCTGGTATGTATCCAGCTGCAGCTATTCCTACATGCTGATCAACTTGAAAAATTTTTTGTGTAATATTGGAAACTTGTAATGTTCGTGACTTTTCTTCTACTGCTAAAACTACACCGCCTTTACTTCGTATTCCTACTGCTAATGTTCCGCGATTAACTGTTTCTATGGCGTATTCCACCTGATATATCCTACCATCTGGAGAATACATAGTTGGTGTCATATCGTAACCTCTGGATGCCATCAAGTCACTCTTAATTTTTTTTTAGTTAATTTAAGGGTTGTTTTGTTAAAATATTTTTATACTTATTGATTATGGCCAAATTCCTTTTGTTTGAAAAGCATCAACTACCTTGTTTACTGCTACCATCATAGCTGCTTTCCTCATATCTACTTTATTTTTTTTAGATATAGTTAAAACTTCATGAAAACTCTGTATTATTTTTTTCTCCATTTTTGAAATTATTTCTTCTTTAGACCAATAATATCCAATATTGTTTTGTACCCATTCTAGATATGATATATACACACCTCCAGAATTCGCTAATATATCTGGTATTGTCGTGATTTTCCTATTGTGTAATATTTCATCAGCATCTGGTAGTGTTGGACCATTAGCTGCCTCTGCAATAATCTTGCATTTTACATTACTTGCAATATGTGAGTCTATTTGATTTTCTAAAGCTGCAGGAACCAAAATATCGCATTTAGTTGTAAGTAATTCGTGGTTTGTAATTTTGTTACTCTTGCTGAAACCTACCACAGATTTATTTTTTTGTTTGTATTCAATTAACTTTTTTATATCAAATCCAGATTTGTTTATTACGGCTCCCTTTGAATCGCTTACTGCAATTATTTTGGCACCCATTTTTTCTAAATATTCTGCAACAAAAATTCCGGCATTTCCAAAGCCTTGAATTATTATACATGCTCCAGAAATTTTCATTTTTATGCTTTTTACAGCTTCCCTTATACAATATACGCATCCTAACCCTGTAGCCACATCTCTCGCTAAAGAACCTCCTTGATTTATCGGCTTGCCTGTAATCACACTTGGTTCATATGTTCCATGCAATTTACTAAAAGTGTCCATTATTTGTGTCATTTCGGTGCTTGTTGTGTATACATCTGGAGCTGGTATATCCTTTTTTGGACCTATGATTTCAGATATTGCATAAGCAAACCTCCTAGTTATTCTTTCCATTTCACCAGCGCTTAATTTTTCTTTCTTTGGATTTACAAAAACACCACCTTTAGCACCTCCAAATGGAACATCAATAATAGCACATTTCCATGTCATCCATGCAGATAATGCCATAACTTCACGTTCCATATATTCTACACCGCCATCTGGATCAAAAAACCTTATACCGCCTTTATACGGTCCTCTATCATTATTATGTTGACTCCTAAACCCTGTAAATATTCTTATATTGCCATCGTCCATCTTCACAGGTAATTTAACTTTGAGTACTTTATTTGGTTGTTCTAAATATTGTCGTAATTCTTTGCTAATTCCTAATAGATCACATGCGTCATAAAGCTGCTGTGTCGCATTTTTCCAAGGATCTAATAAAGGTGCCAAGTGAATATAATTTGTTTATCTATGATCTATTTAAATTTATTACTTGAAGTTTGAATCTCATTTTCAACAAACAAATTAAAAATTCATTAATTAATGTAAATACACTATTCATTAATTATGCTAATTTGATTAAAGTTTAAATAATAATTTATTGTTTGTTCGATAATCATGGATTATGTTAAAAAAATCTTTGATGATGCAATGAAAATGGATCATAAAATAATAACAGAAGACATATCTAAAACAATTTTAAAAAAATATGACATTTCTGTACCGGAATTTGCATTAGCCAAATCGTCAACAGAAGCTGTTAATGCAGCTAAAAAAATAGGTTTTCCATTGGTAATGAAAATAGTTTCTTCACAAATATTACATAAAACTGATGTAGGTGGAGTAAAAGTAGGTTTAAACAAAATAAAAGATGTAAAAAACACATTTGACGAAATGAGTAAGATCCCCGCAAAACAGGGTATTAAAAAGTTTGATGGCGTCCTGATCGAAAAAATGTCTCCTAACGGTATCGAATTAATAATAGGTCTGAAAAATGATCCTCAGTTCGGACCCACAGTTATGGTTGGATTGGGTGGTATACTTACTGAAATATTCAAAGACGTATCATTTAGATTACTTCCAATCACAATCTCTGATGCAAAATCAATGTTACATGAATTGAAAAGCTTTAAACTACTAAATGGATACAGAGGAAACGCACCAATAAATATAAAAATGCTTTCTAAAGCATTATTGCAAATTAGTAAGCTTGGAGTAGATAATGCAAATTATTATGAGAGTATAGATTTTAACCCAGTAATCTGTTATGAAAATTCTTATTATGTTGTGGATGCAAAAATAGTTCTTAATAAACAAATTAGAGCAAATTCTGTTTCAAAAAAGAAACCAAATTCTACTTTTATGGAGCAATTTTTTACACCCAGATCTATTGCATTAGTTGGAGCTTCATCGACACCTGGAAAAATAGGAAATTCTGTATTAGATAGTCTAGCTAAACATGATTATAAAGGTAAAGTTTATCCTATAAATCCTAAACAGAAAGAAATCTTGGGAATCAAGTGTTATCCTAGCTTAGATAAAATACATGCTAATGTAGATTTGGTAGTAATTTGTGTAGATTTGTCTGTAATTCCACCGATAATAGAATCTTGCTCTAAAAAAAATATTCATAATGTTGTCATTGTTTCTGGAGGTGGAAAAGAACTTGGAGGAGAAAGAGCAGAATACGAAAAACAAATTAAAAACTTGTCTTCAAAATATAAAATCAGAATAATTGGACCTAATTGTATTGGCATGTTTAATGCAGCTAATAGACTTGATTGCGCGTTTCAGGGACAAGAAAGAATGATACGTTCAAAATTAGGACCTGTAGCATTTCTGTCTCAAAGTGGTACTATGGGAATTAGTTTCTTAGAAATAGCTGATTCATTTGGTTTATCCAAAATGATTAGCTACGGTAATAGATCTGATGTTGATGAAGCAGACATGATATGGTATCTATCTGAAGATCCACAAACAAGAGTCATTGCATTATATGTAGAAGGATTCGGTGACGGTAGAAAATTCATTAATACTGCAAAACGAGTAATGAAAACAAAAAAAAAGCCAATAGTGATATGGAAAAGTGGTAGAACTTCTGCAGGTGCTAAACAAGCACAATCTCATACTGGTTCTCTAGGAGGTTCTAATGAAATTATTATGGGTGCATTTAAACAATTTGATATAATATCTGTCAATAGTTATCAAGAACTTACTGGAGTGGTAAAGGCTTTATCATGGCAGCCTGCTGCAAAGGGTAATCGTGTTGCTTTATGCAGTAATGGTGCTGGACCAATGATTGGTGCAATAGATCATTTCGATAAGTTAGGACTGAAATTAGCACAAGTAGGAAAAAAGACACTTCAAAATATGAGATCTCATTTTCCACCAACTTACGTAATAGGAAACGGTAATCCTATTGATGTTACTGGAGGTGCTAATGCCAGTGATTATAAATTTACTATAGAACAATTTATTGATGATCCTAATGTAGACATAATAATGCCCTGGTTTGTATTTCAAGACGATCCATTAGAAGAAACTATTATTCAGTATTTGTCTGAATTGAATGGCAAAAAACCAATACTTGTAGGAGGAAATGGCGGTCCTTATACACAAAAAATATCCAAATTAATTGAAAAAGAACACGTTCCAGTTTATGACGATATAAGAACATGGGTTGCTGCCGCATCAGCTTTGTCACAATGGGGTAAAAATAGTATATAGTATAAACACTTAAGTCTCATACTGCTAATCAATCCTCATGTCATTACTCATCACATCGATCGATGAAAGCGGAATTTGTTTAATTAAAATAAATAGACCTGATAAACTTAACGCAATGAATGTGGATGTCGCAAATGAGCTTATAAAATTCTTAAATGAAATAGAAAATAATGAAACCGTGAAAGTTATTGTAATAACAGGTGTCGGTAATAAAGCTTTTTCTGCAGGAGCTGATATAGAATATATGTACAAAATATCAGCTGATCAATCTGAACAATATGCAAAATTAGGACAATTATTAACTACAACAGTAGAAAACATAAAACAACCTACAATTGCTGCAATAAATGGATTTGCATTAGGTGGAGGATGCGAGCTTGCATTATCTTGTGATATCCGATTAGCTTCTAATAATGCTCAAATGGGACAACCTGAAGTTACTTTAGGTATACCACCTGGTTGGGGAGGAACACAGCGTTTAATGAAAATAATTGGAATGGCAAAATCCAAAGAACTTATTTTTAGTGGGAGATTGGTTAATGCTAATGAAGCTCAGTCTATTGGTCTAGTTAATGATATTGTTGAACCTGATCTATTGTTGGATCAATCTATAAAAATGGCAAAAATAATAGCTGCCAATTCTGTGATGGGAGTTCGTATGTCTAAAATAGCTATTAATAAAGGCAGTAATACAGATTTGAACACTGGTCTCAATATAGAATTATTGGCATGGAGAAATTGTTTTACACATGAAGATAGAAAAAACAGAATGGAAGAATTTGTTAATAAATCAAAAAAACCCAAATAATTTTTTGGTTGGAAAGATTATTATAGTTATGGTATTCAATATTTATTAGTATGATTAATGATTGTAATACACAAAAAATTATTACTGTTACTCCTAAAGCTGCAGAAAAAATACAAGAATTCATGAAAGATGAAAAAGATAATCCTGAATATTTGAGAGTATATGTTCAAGGTGGTGGTTGTTCTGGTCTTTCATATGGTATGGGTTTTGAATCTAAACCAGATCATGATGATAAGATCATAGAAGAGCAAGGCGTGAAGCTGCTTGTTGATAGTTATAGCGAAGAACATTTGAAAGGTGCTAACGTTGATTATATCGAAAGTTTAATGGGTTCTGGTTTTAAAATAAATAATCCTAACGTAACAAAATCATGTTCTTGTGGACATTCGTTTAGCACAGAATAAAGCTATATTTGTGTTAAATAAGTTACGTATTTAATTAACTTTAATTCATTAATATGTGTACACAAAACTGATATTTGAGGAGTTGTTAACGTGTTGCCACAATCGGGAATTGTTAAATATAATGTTAGATTATCTTTTGAAGTAGATGGATTAGTAGAACGAGCTGATCTTATTGGCGCTATATTTGGTCAAACAGAAGGATTATTGGGACCAGAAATGAATCTTAATGAGCTACAAAGAATATCTAAAGTAGGAAGAATAGAAGTAAATACATCCACTACTACTAATACTACTTTGGGAAGCGCACTTATTCCTATGAGCACTGACATTGACACTTGTGCTTTATTAGCTGCTGCTATTGAAAGTATAGACAAAGTAGGTCCATTTGATTGTCATTTTAAATTGATATCTATAGATGACGTTAGAGCTTCCAAAAAAGATGACATAGTAAGACGTGCTAAAGAAATTAAACAGAAATGGTCCACCAAAACTATAAGTGAGGGAGATACAATGTTGAAAGTAATACATGAATCCAGCTCTAACAAATTAACCACATATGGTAAAGAAAAACTACCATGTGGACCTGGTATATTTAACTCAAATTGGATAGTATTGGTTGAAGGGAGAGCAGATGTGATAAATCTTCTTAGATCTGGATACGATAATGCTATTGCAATAGAAGGAGCCAAAATAGATGAATCTATAAAAGAATTATGCGATTCTAAAGACAAAGTTGTAGCATTCTTAGATGGTGATAGAGCAGGTGGATTTATACTAAAAGAATTAAAATCTATTGTGCACATAGATGTGATACATCGTGCTTACGATGGAGTGGAAGTAGAAGAATTAACACCACAACAAATTGTTGATATTCTTAAAAACACATCTAATGAGCTAAATCAAAATTCTAAATATAATAATATTGATGAAAATACACAAATTGTAGATTTAGTAACTAAGATTTATCCTAAATTAAATGAAACATTAGAAGCTATAGCAATAGACGATAATCAAAAAGAAGTTTTTAAAGTTCCAATTAGCGAATTAGTGAATAAATTATCAACACACACTAGCATAAAATATCTTATTTTGGATGGAATAATAACACAGAGGTTGTTGGATGAAGCGAAGCAAATTGGCATTAATTATATAGTAGGTCATAGGATCGCTAAATTGGATAACAGTAATGGAATGTATCTAAAAACATTTTCTCAATTAGGTTTGACATCAAATTAATGATAAATCTAAAAATACAACATCTTATGACACTTATGTACTTGCTAACAATAGGAGCAAAAAATAATTTTAGGCCGATTACTACCATCTCACTTGGTAAGCATATTAATAAATCCCAACAGGCCGCATCTAAACATCTATCTGAACTAGAAAAAAACAAATACATTAAAAGAATAACAAGAGGTAAAAATACATATGTTAAGATTACTGATAATGGTTACAATGAAATAAAAACGATGTCTAATTTGCTGAACAATAGCCTCAGTTCTTCATTGTTATCATTCATAGAGTTACAAGGATTGTTGATTTCAGGTATGGGTGAAGGTGCATATTATATGTCTTTACGTGGCTATACGGATCAATTTAAATCAAAGATAGGCTACATCCCATTTCCTGGAACCTTAAATATCAAGCTAAATGATGTAATATACTTAGATACAATTAAACAAATATGTGAATCAAAATGTATAGTCATCAATGGATTTTCAGATGGTATAAGAACTTATGGTTGGGTAAAATGTTTTAAAGCTATTATGAATAAATCTATAGACTGTCATTTGATCTTTTTAGAACGTACTCATCATGATAATTCTATCATAGAATTAATTTCCAAGCAAAATCTACGTCAATATGCTAATATATCTAACAATTCAAAAGTTACAATCAAGATTCCTGTTTATGATTAATCTTATATTTTGTTTCTATTTTTGAACTAGAAATCTCTGGTACCGGAGAAAAAAGTCTTGTAATTTCAACATTTAAGTTCAATTTTTTACATTCTTCTATGATGGATTTTTCTTGATGTAGTTGATCGTATCCTAGAGCAATAATTTCTGGGTTTATATTTTTAACTGTTATAAACATATTGTTTTCGTTGCCAATAATCCCAAAATCTACCATTTTTAATGAATTAATTAATAGACATCTTTGTTTTTGATTATGTAAAGATGATTTTTTCTTTAATGTTAGTACCGTCTTATCAGTTGCTACTACTACGATCAAAATGTCTCCTAATGATTTGGCTAAATTTAGAGTATGTATATGTCCTGGATGAATTATATCAAAAACTCCCCCAGTTAATATTACTTTTATAGACGCTCTACCTTTGTTTGTTAATGTTTGTTTGTCACTATCTACAAACTCATTTTTTATAAGATTCTTTAATCTTAAATTTATACAATCTTCAATATAGCTGTTTTTGTTTACATCCATAAATTTAGTAAATTTTAAAGTCTTTGCTATTGAATTTACATATATTGAAGACATAATAATTTTGTCTATTTTGTTCAATTTCAATTATATTCACTAATATTATTATGGCATCAATCAAATCTTTTAAGTTTTGCATTATTATGAATTGCAATTAACGCATCGATTAATCCTTCTGCATATCCAATACTTAACATTGCTATTTCATTATGTCCATCTGAAAAAAAATTCTCAGCATCTTTTGCATATGATTCTGCATTTTCTATTATGTTTAATAATTTTTTTTCATTATAATGAAGTTTTAACTGTTTTGACACAATATTTAATTTTGGAACGTATTTATTTAATAGCCGTTCTGTTGTTGTTTGTATTTTGTCAGAATTACTCTGTGGTGGATCCACACATGTAAGCAAATTTTTTATTGCGTCATATTCTGTAAAATGTAAGTTTCCTATTATTATTATGGTATGTGGAGGCTCGTTAAAATCAATTTTGAGTAAATTTGATATTTTGCCTGCTATTATATTCTGATTGTCCAAACCCACACGTGAAGCAACAATCGCATACGTAGACTCATTTATAATGTTTGTTTTGTGTACTTTTTCTATCTTTAATAAATTTTTTAAAGCAATTTTTGGATCCAAAAAAAAATTTTTTTCGTGGTTAAATTCTAAAAGCAAAACACTATGATTATTTTCTATCATGTTTTTATAAATGACATTATACGGAGTCATCATCATTTTTAATTCGTTTGTTATAGTAGCTACTCGTCCTATTTTATAATAATGTAATCCACATTCTCCAACAATAGCTGTTATGGATGAAGATGCATGAATCGTTTTGGTTATTATTTTTTCTTTATTTGCCCTAATTCTCAGATCATAATGAGTGGTAGCTATATATGGATCTCCATAAGTTAAAATTGTGACATTATCGTGTTTTGCTTGTTCTAAAATTTCATTCCCATCTTCTATGAACCATCGTTTTGTTAGTATGACATTGGGACTTAATTTTTTAATATTGTTTATGGTGATAACATTAATTGGACTTGTAAATTGTTCTAAATATACAAAACGTGATTTTTTGATTATATTTATAGAGTATAATGGTAATGATCCATACCCGCTTATTCCGATTCCTATAAAATAAAGCATTTAATTTCTTTTGTCATGCAATCTTTTCAAATGCAATAGACTTTCACATAGAATTGTTATTCCTTTCAAGTACTCACTAATAGATATCTTTTCATTCAATGTGTGCGAATCATGTGGGTTTCCTGGACCATATGATATTATAGGTATTTTCGTCTGATTACCAATTATGTTCATATCCCCAGTTCCTGTTTTTCTTATTAATATTGGATGTTTATTTTCCACGTTCAATATACCCAAAGTAAAAGCTCGTATTAATAATGAATTATGAGATGTTTCAAATGGTTCTGTTTCGTCTAATATGGAATAAAATATCTCAGTTTTTCGTTCTTCAGAAACACGCGAAATTAAATTTGCTAATTTTTCTTCAATATGTTTGCAATTTGTATTTACTGGTATCCTTATGTCTAATGTAACATAACATTCTTTTGGTGTTACATTGTGGCTACTGCCTCCTTTAATTTCAGTGATAGTTGCTGTTATAATCATACTCTTTTTTTTATCATCTTGGCCGTGTTCTAATAATTCCTTTAGTTTGGATGATGTTATGATCGCTTCTTCTATTGCATTTTTTGATAGCCATGGTGCACTTGCATGGGCACTATTTTTGACATTGATTCTTAGATTTATTGCTAATCTTCCTTTATATGAAACTGTTATTTGTTTCAATCCACTAGGCTCTCCAAATATTGCGTAATCAAAATCATGTTTTTGCTTCATAATATTCTTTATTCCTGTAGCGTTACCTTCTTCATCAACTACGCCTATTAAGGTGATAGTTCCTACATTTTTTTTTATTGATGCGGTAGCTAATAACATAGTAATTAACGAGGTTTTTGCATCTGATGCACCTCTACCAAATAACTTATCCCCGTCTTTTCTTACTTTTATTTCTCCTGGAACTGTATCCATATGACCACATAATAAAATCTTTGGAGATCCAGAACCTTTTTTAGCTATAATATTACCAACATCATCAATTTTAATATCATTAAATCCCAAGTTATCGCATTGTTCTGCTAAAAATTCTGCTAACGGTTTTTCTCTTAGTGACGGCGTGTATATCTTTAATGATTTTTCTAATAATTTGATTGCAAATTGTGAATCTGGAACAGCAAATGAATCCAATTTTTACTTTAAGCTTTTTATATAGTTGATAATCATTGTTGGTATATCAACATTACATACTTTCACTGTGTTTTTATATTCCGTTGTATTATTTATTTCATGAACCAATAAACCTCTCTCTTGGCTTTCCATTAGATCTATTCCTAATATTTGTCCATGTACAGCATCTCTTGCTTTAAAACATAATTTCTCCATTTCGTTAGTAATCTTGCATTCTTCTGCTTTTCCACCTAATGCCATATTTGTTTTCCAATTTGTATTTCCAGAGTATCTGTATATCGCTGCTACTATGGCATCTCCTACCATTATAGCTCTTATGTCTCTTGGCGGTCTTTTGACAAATTCTTCCATATAATGAATTTGGTATATTGGACTCATAGTTTCTCTGTTTTCTATTATTTGTTCTCCAGCTACTTTGTCATTTATTTTTGAAATCATTCTGCCCCAACTTCCTATAGTTGGTTTTATAATTTGTGGACATCCATATTTTTCTAAAATTTCCATAGCGCTTTCTTTAGAAAATGCAATTGATGCAAATGGTGTTTTCACACCATATTTTTTTAATAGCATATGGGTGAATAATTTATTGCCTGCGTAGATAGCAGTATGTAAGCAATTTATTACATTCGCACCTGCACCTTCTAGGGCTGCTGTAGAATGTAAATTTCTATAATAACTTACACATCTTTGTAAAAAGATACTATTTTCAATTTTTTTATTCAAATCTAACATTAATTTTTTACAATTCACCATTTTTATTTTCACATTGTTTTTTTCACATGTTTTTGCAAGAGCTTTTTCTTCCCATCTTATCGTGTCATATAAAACTGTGATTGAATTTGTCATTGTCCCCAGTCCTCACCTACTGATTGTGCAGGTTTTAATTCTAAATTGCCATTATTTTTCATAATTTCAAAACTCGATCCACAATCTTGGCATGTGACTATTTCACCTTCTAAAGAATCTTTTGGAATTGTAATGTTAAAATCACATTCTGGACATTGTGTCATCCTAATATTTTTTATTTGGCTATTAATTACTTTTTTGCTAGTCTGTATCTAATGGAATTTCTATTAAATCTCCCATTCGTAATTTTTTAAGTGATTGTGCTACGTCTTTTGAAAATTTTGTATTTTTTATACCTAGTACGGAAAGTAAATATGATGCACCCGTTTTTCCTGATAATTCTCCAAATACAATTCTACGTTTATTTCCGACAGATCTAGGATTTATAATTTCATAAGCGGCTGGATTTTTTAAAACAGCTGCTAAATGTGTACCAGCTTTATGTTTATATGCTGATGATCCAACTATCGGTTTAGAATCATACGGTATTATTTTTGTATACTGTTCAATTAATCTTGAAAGATCTACCAACATGTCTAATCTAAAATCATTTTTAATTTTATATATATGTGATATTGCAGTGGCAACTTCTGCTAATGATGGTATTCCTGTCCTTTCTCCTATCCCATCTATGGTTGTATGAATTTGATCTGCACCTGCTTTACATGCTGCAAATGAATTTGCTAACGCAAACCCTACATCATTATGACAATGAACATCTAATGGTATTTTGATTTCTGATCTTACTTTCTTAACGAAGTTATACATACCTGATGGATGCAATATGCCTACAGTATCTGGAAGGCTTATTCTATCTACTTTTGAATTTTCTATTGATTTACATAATTTGATTAAAAAATCTGGATTGGCCCTGCTTCCGTCTTCTACCGTGAATCTTATTTTTAATCCGTGTTTTTTGGCATATTCTACTACATCTATGGATCTCTCCAAAGCCTCTTCTCTTGTGATTCTTAATTTATCATTTAAATGAACATCTGATATTCCTAAATAAGTAGCAACCCAATTTGAATCACATTTTAATGCTATATCTATATCACTTTTTAAAGCACGTACATGAGCTACTATGTCAGCTTTTAATCCTTGTTTGATAATTATTTTGGTAGCATCAAAATGATCTGTTGATACTACCGGTGATATTTCTATTTGATCAACACCAAAGTAATCAAGCATCCATGCAATTTGAATTCGTTGTTTATTTGTAAAATACACTCCCGGATGTTGTTCTCCTTCTCTTAATGTGCTGTCTAAAATCTTGATATGTTTTATACTGGCTTTGTTATATGTTTCTGCGTAGTAATTCGGCTCTTTCATGACTAATTTAGGTGATATAGGCATAAAATATAAACATAATCATGTATAACAACACGAATAATACATTATAAAAAAGACAATCACAAGATATTTTTCAGAATGATGACGGTATTTGTATCAGCTATTCCTGAAATTTTTCTTAATTCGTCTATGCAATTATTAATCTCAATTATATTTTTTGCGTTTATAATTACTATTATGTCATATTGACCAGTAATCTCATATATTGTTTTTATACTACTAATCTTCATTAATTGAGTAGAGATTTTGGATGTATCAGTAGTAGAATGAACACTAATTAAAACCATTGCACTTGTTTTGTTGGATTCTTCTATTTCTATGGTGAACTTTTTTATTACACCTTCTGTAATTAAACTCTTTACACGTCTTCTTACTGCTGATTCTGATAATTTCAATTTTTTGCCAATATCTACAAATGATTCTCTTGAATCATTTCTTAGTAATGTTAGTATATTGTCATCTATTTTGTCTCTGCGCATTTCTACGTTTTTCCTCTCTTGCAAATAAAATATCTAAAATATTTAATATCGATATAACATTATCTTTGTTTAGAATCAACGGCGGTAATAATCTGATTATGTTTCGTCCTGAATAAAGTAATAATAAACCATGTTTAATACCGTCAAGAATGATCTGTTTTATATCAAATTTTAATTCTATTCCTATCATTAATCCTTTTCCACGTATTTCTCTAATAATTGTATGACGCATTTTAAGATCTTTTAATCCTGTTAATAATAATTCGCCTTCTTTCTGTGCATTGCTAATTAAGTTTTCTTCTATTATAGTCTCAATCACTGCATTTCCTGCGGCACAAGACAATGGGTTTCCTCCAAATGTAGAAGAATGTTCGCCTTTTTTAATACATGATAATATGTCTTGACGAACTAATGTAGCTCCCATTGGCAAACCTCCTGCTATTCCTTTTGCAAGACACATTATATCTGGTATTGTATTCCAATGTTCTGCTGCCCACATTTTACCAGTTCTCCCTAATCCTGATTGTATTTCATCAAAAATTAATAATATATTCAATTCATCACATATTTTCCTTACATTCTCAAGAAATTTATAATTAGGAAGATAAATACCGTTTTCACCTTGTATCGGTTCTATAATTATTGTACCAGTATTATCATTAATTAAAGATTGTAATGATTCTATATCATTAAACTTTGCGAATGATACATCTTTTAATAATGGTTTAAAAGATAATCTATATTTAGAACTATGAGTTATTGATAATGCACCTATGGTTTTACCATGATATGCACCTGTCATTGATATTATACCTGTTTTCTTACTGAATTTCCTTGCGAATTTTATAGCAGCTTCCACTGATTCTGATCCACTATTACTCAAATAAACATTGGATAGTTTTTTTGGAGATATTTTGACAATATTCTCCAAAAATTTTTCTCGTGTTTTATTATATAAAGAGCTATGTACTGTAATTATTTTAGTTAATTGTTCAGTTATTGAATTTAGTAACCTTTTATTTGAATGACCAATAAGAGCTACTCCATACCCTCCAATACAATCTATGTATTTTTTACCATTTGTATCCACCACATTAATACCGTTTCCTTTTTCTATTGTTATCGGAAATTTTTGATATAAAGTTCCGGAAAATCTATCTTCATTCATTTATAAATCTCCGTACATTCATTATGATCTAAAGCTGACATTATTGGATTCTTCTTTTTACCATTAGAAATTATGATCTTATTTACTCCCATTTCTAAAGCCTCTATGCTTGCTAAGATTTTTTTTTCCATACCGGGGCCTATTCTGTTTCTGAGTTTATTAGCTTGTTCATAATCGAGATTTTTAACAAGTTTACCATCCATAAATAAACCATTTACATTAGTTAAAAAAATTAATTTATCCATTTTTAAACTACCTGCTATGTTGGCTGCAGCTCTATCTCCATCCACATTTAAGAATTCAAATTCTTCGCTAATTGCAATAGGTGCAATTACAGGAACATATCCGTTTTTTAATAACAATGTTAATATTGATCTATTAATTTGTTTGATTTTTCCAGTATACCCCCCATCTACAACTTGTTTACGACCATGTTCGTTGATGATCATTAATTTTTTTTTTCTATTTGCTTGAATGAGGTTGCCATCTATTCCTGATATTCCAAAAGCATTAATATTATTTTTTTGAAATGATTTAGTAATCGTCTTGTTTATTTTACCTGCCATTATCATAGTGAAAATCTGTATTGTTTCTTTATCTGTATATCTACTTTTTATCCCGCTCGGTGATATTAAAAATTTTGGAACTTTGCCCATTATTTCACAAACTTTAGTAATTTCTTTTCCACCTCCGTGCACAATAACAATCTGATCGTCTTTTACCATATTTTTAATGTCGTCCATGATACTTTCATGTAAATCATCAAATACGCTACCACCTATTTTTATGGTGATCATTTTATACTGGTGTTAGTGGAGAATACGAAATTCCATCTGCTTCGTCAAAATTTAACATTATGTTCATATTTTGTATAGCTGAACCAGCAGCACCTTTCATTAGATTATCTGACGCAGATAAAGCAACACATCTATTATTATCATAATCTATGTCAAATCCTATGTCACAGAAATTAGATCCTACTACAAATTTTGGATCTGGATATTTATAGAAACCGCTCTTATCTCTAATCAATCTTATAAATTTTTCATTTTGAAATTCATTTCTGTATATTTTCCATAAATCTTTTTCAATTATGTCTTTTATTAAGAAAGTATGGTTTGTACAAAGTATACCCCTGACAATGTCTACTGCATGTGGACTCATAGAAACATTAATGTTAGTATTAGCTATCTCACTAAGTTCCTGTTGTATCTCTCCAGTATGTCTGTGATTTGCAGGCTTGTATGGTCTTATCACACCAGCTCGCATTGCATGTTGTGTGGATAGAACTACATTTGTACCAGCTCCTGAAGAACCTATTTTAGAATCTATGACTATATGTTCTTTATCTATTATATTATTCTTAATTAATGGATACAATGCAAGTATAGAAGTCACAGCCATGCAACCTGGACATGATACCAAATTCGCATTCCTAATTTCTTTTCTATGTATCTCTGGAATTCCAAAAATTGACTTCGATAAATATTCTGGATAGGGATGCTTAAATTTATACCATTTTTCATAAGCCTCAGGATTATGCAATCTGTAATCTGCACTTAAATCAATTATCTTTATGCCTAAATCATGCAAGTTTTTTACTATCTCTACAGAGGTTCCGTGTGGTACTGCAGTAAACACTAAATCGCATTTGTCTGATATCTCATTATAATCTAATTTAGAGAATATAAGATCTGTAAAACCTTTTAAGCTTGGATGTATTCTGTGTAAATAATTTCCTACATGCTGTCTTGATGTAACAACATTCACATCTACTTTTGGATGACTTAATAATAACCGTATTATCTCTCCTCCTACATATCCAGAAGCTCCTATTACGCCAATTCTCATTATATGTCATTTTATTATGTAGTATAATTTATTTCCTCGCGAAATCTAATGCAAATTGGATTATTTCTCTTGGTATGTTTGTTTTTGTTACTTGCATTAATCCTGAAAACTCTACTGTGCTGTTTATTTCATGTACTACCAAACCATCTTTTTCATCCTCCATTATATCAATTCCTAATATGCTGTTTTTCATACTCATAGATATTTTCATACATATTTCTTCTATATCTTTAGTAATATCACAAACTATTGGTAATGCACCACATGCAATATTTGTTTTAAAATTATCTGAAGATTTCCTATACATAGCAGCTAAGATCCGTTCTCCTACCATAATAACACGAATGTCTCTAGGTGGACGTTTTATGAATTCTTGAAAATAATATAATCTATCAAATGGCCCATTATTAATTTCTCTAATTTCTAATATTGCTTCTGCAGAATCTTTATCTTTTAATAATGCTATTCCTCTTCCCCAACTTCCTATTATGGGTTTTATAACTAGAGGATATCCTATTTTTTCTATGTTTGAGATTGCTGAGTCATGAGAAAAAGCAAAATACGTTTTAGGAGTCGATATGTTATATTTTTTTAAAAATAATGTGGTAAGTAATTTATTTCCACATACGTTCATGACATCATACTTATTTATAATCGGCATGTGCAAAAATTCTAAACAAGCAGTAAAATGTAATCCTCTTAAATAACTTATGCATCTTCCTATCGCTACATTTCCAAAATAATATTGGTTTACTGAATTTGGATCGATTTGAATGTTTTTCACATCTTTCATTATGATGTTGTGACCCATGCGAATTCCTTCTGACTTCAATAACTTTTCTTCTTTTCTTATTCGATCAAACACGATACATACATCTGACAATTATTCGCCCCAATCTTCACCTACATTTTCTGCTCGTTTTACTTCTATATGACCTTCGTCATTTTTTGAAATCTCAAATTCAGAACCACAATCTGAACATGAAATTATTTCTCCTTCTACTGCATCATTTGGAATCTTTAATACAGCATCACATTCTGGACAATTCATTGTTTCAATTTACACATTTTTTTGTAATTTATTAGCTTCTGTTGTTTGCATTCCCCATAATTTTATGAATCCCAAAGACATAGTCTGATCAAAAACAGAATTGTCTCCATAAGTAATCATATCTTTGTTATACAATGAATTTTCGCATTTCCTACCTACGACGCGTAAATTGCCTTTGTACATTTTTATTTTAACCAACCCGGTAACATTTCTTTGTGTGGAATTTATAAACATATCTAAATCTTTACGTAATGGATCATTCCATAATCCTGAATATACTAATCTTGACCATTCTTCATCTACTGCTGATTTAAATCTGATTTCATGACTAGTTTGTACCATTTTTTCAAGATCAAAATGTGCATCAATTAAACATACAGCAGCAGGATTTTCATATATTTCACGTGACTTCATTCCTATAATCCTATCTTCTATGTGATCTACTATTCCTATTCCATGACTTCCTGCCTTCTCATTAATATATTCGATCAATTGAATTGGTTCATTTCTAAATTGATTGTTAACAGATACTGGAATACCATTTTCAAATTCTATTTCTATATACGTAGGCCTGTCCGGAAAACATTTTGTAACCCATGAAAATACTTCATCTCCGGGTTCATTATACGGATCTTCCAAAGACCCTCCTTCTATTGATCTTCCCCATAAGTTTTGATCGATACTGAATTTCTTAGCAATTTTTTCAATCTCAACGCCATGTTTTTTTGCAAAATCTATTTCTTTTTCTCTATTTAAATTCAAATCTCGTATTGGAGCTATTATGGACAAACTTGATTCTGATTGCAATGCTATGTCGAATCTAACTTGATCATTTCCTTTACCAGAGCAACCATGTGCTACAAAATTAGCATTTTCTTTTTTTGCTATATTTGTTAATTTATTTGCTATTAGTGGACGCGCTAATGCAGTTGCCAAACAATATTTTTTTTGATACAACGAATTAGCTTTTATTGATGGAAAAATGAAATTTTTAACAAATTCTTCTTTACAATTTATTGTATAATGATTTTTCACACCAAGGCTAATAGCTTTTGCTTTAATTTTTTCATAATTTTCATTTTGTCCAACATCTATAGTCACAGTTATGACATCTAAGTTATATTTTTCTTGTAAATATTTTACAACAACTGTTGTATCCAAACCCCCAGAAAATGCAACAACTGCTTTATCTACCAAATCAATAATCAAAGTGTAATACGAATTTATGAATATATTGATTTTTATGAACAATCAAATAATTATTTAACTTGTTATTGCTTCATTTATTTATGCAATCACGATCATCGATATTAGTATTTGCAATACTACCAATTTTAATAATATTATATTTTGTAATTGATAATAATGATGTTGGAAAAGATCAAATATCTTTAGTCTATTTTCCTAATGTTAGTCATATAATACCGATAATAGGTATTGAAAATGACATTTTTTCTGATAATATGGAGCATCTAAATATTATCATAAAATTATTTGAAAGCGGTCCACAGGTAATTGAATCTCTATTTGCAAAATCCATTGACGTCGCATATGTGGGTCCTGGACCTGCTATTAATGGGTTTATAAAATCAGATCAACATATGATCAGAATAATTTCTAATGCTGCTTCTGGTGGAATAAGTTTCATATCTCATCCTGACTCTGATATTTCATTAATATCTGATTTACATGGTAAAAGAATTGCCACACAACAAATAGGAAATACTCAAGATATTTCTTTACGTAATTATTTGTATGAAAACGAGTTAAAACCAGTTGAAAAAGGTGGATCAGTGTATATACTTAACATTTCTAACTCTGATATTTACACTTTGTTTAGCAAAAATGAAATAGATGCTGCATGGGTATCTGAACCGTGGGCTACCATATTAGTAAAAGAGTTTAATGGTGTAAGATTATTGCAAGAACATGATCTGTGGCCAGAACAAAAATTTTCTTCTGTAGTATTAATAACACGATCTGATTATCACGATAATCACCAAAATACAATCAAAAATATAATTAATTCTCATATGGAAACAATAAATTGGATTAATGCTAACCCAAACAAGACTGAATTGATATTTGATGAATTCTTATATGGTGTTATGGGACAATCTATAGATCGTAAAATTATCCACGAAGCTTTATCTAATATAACAATATCTAAAGAACAATTAAACAGTTCAATATATACATTTGCTGAGCGTGCATATTCATTGGGATATCTAGGTAGACAGCAATATAATTTAACTGGGATATTTTATCTTGCTCTGAATGTATTGTATGGGTGATGATATACTAAATGAGTAAATTAGAAGCAAAAAATATTGTTAAATATTTTAACCATGATGGACACAAACTACAGGCACTTGCTGGAATAAACCTTAGTATTGCTGATGGAGAATTTGTTTGTCTTGTAGGGCCATCTGGATGTGGAAAATCAACATTTTTAAGGATTGTAGCTGGTCTAGAAATACCTGATAAAGGTAAAATTTTATTTGATGGTAAACCTATAAAAAATACTGATCCTGATAGAATTATGGTATTCCAAGAGGGTGCTCTTTTTCCATGGTTAAAAGTTTCTGATAATGTAGAATTTGGATTAAAAATTGCCGGTATTCCAAAAAATGAAAGATCAGAAATTTCTAGTCGTTACCTAGACATGATGCAATTAACCAAATTTGCAGATTCGTATACTTATCAATTATCAACTGGTATGAAACAACGAGTAGCTATTGCTAGAGCTTTAGTTATGGATCCAGGTGTTTTGTTGATGGATGAACCATTTGCAGCATTAGATACGCAAACTAGAAATTTATTACTGATCGAAATGCAATTGATATGGAAAGTTACTAAAAAAACAATTTTGTTTGTTACTCATAATGTTGCTGAAGCTACAGTACTCGGAACCAAAGTGGTTATTTTTAGAAATCGTCCATCATCAATTAAAAAAGAAATAACCATTAATTGTAAACGTCCTAGACATATAGACGACGCAAATCTTATTCAATATAACCAACAAATATTAAATGAACTAAAACCAGAATCTAACAGAGATAATAAAATTGAAGAAAAATATAATAATTAAAAAAATTATTTTTTTTGTTATTCTAATAGTCATTTGGCAAATAGTAGATGTAGCTAACATATGGCCTGACAACATTTTTCCTTCTCCTTATGAAGTTGGAGAAGATTTAATGTATGGAGTTAGCGATGGAAGCTTATTTTATGGAATGGGAACAAGCATGTGGAGACTAGCTGTGGGTTTAGCCATAGCAATTGGAGGTGGAATGGTGCTTGGAATTTTTATGGCACGAACTGAAACCATAAACCAAACAATAGGTTCACTAGTTTTGGGACTTCAATCAATACCGTCAATAGCGTGGGTTCCTTTAGCTATATTATGGTTTGGATTGACAGATGCAGGAATAATTTTTGTTACATCTATAGGAGCCATATTTGCTGTGACAATCAATACTTATTCTGGAGTTAAAAATATTGATCCAAACTATCTAGCGGCAGCACGAAATATGGGTGCCAAAGGAAATCAATTAATCATAAACGTCTTGATTCCTGCAGCATTTCCACATATGATATCTGGATTTAAGCAAGGATGGGCATTTGCATGGAGAGGTGTTATAGGAGCTGAGTTATTATTTTCATTTCTAGGGTTGGGGTTTTTATTAAATGTGGGAAGACAATTAAATGATGTCTCTGAAGTTATCGCTGTGATGTTAATAATAATGGGAATGGGTATGTTAATAGATGGATTTGTATTTAAAAAAATAGAAGATAAAATAATGTCTAGATGGGGATTAAGATAAACATTAACAATGAGACAATTATTTAGTTTAGTTCGTTTATTTTTAAAGATATTATGTATGCTATAATTATAACTATTATTGCAAAATAAATTACCGTAGTATAACCAAAATAAAATGCAAAAATACCAGCAAAAATGGGTCCAATTACTGAAGAAATAGAAAGTGTAGAGCTAAAAATTCCAGTAGCTGTAGATTTTGGATTGTTTTCCATCAAATGAAAATTACCTCCTATGAAAATAAATGCCCACGTACCACCAACTAGAGCCATAAAAGGTATCGCCATCCACCACTCATTTATTAATGATAATCCGATAAAAACGAAAGCAGTTAACCCTATGCCAATTTTAAATTTTGTTATATTTTTAAGTGATATTTTATATGCCATTACGTTCATGATTAAAAACGCAGTCAATGTATTGGATATATATACAAATGAAATTTCATAAAATTTTGCATTCAATATATCTACTAACATGATTGGTAAAATGGTCCATACAGAAGCAGCTCCTATATGCCTAAGCAATAATGATAAAAATAAAAATTTATTTGTAAGAAACACTTCTTTTGTGCTTGCGTCTATTTTTTTCACAATTTTAGCTTGAGGTAATTTGTTTGAAATTATGAAACCAATTAGAAAAAATATGCTGCTTATAACAAAAATAGATTTTTCATTATTTGTTAAACCTCCAATCACTATACCAACTAACCACCCTAAAGCGTGAAATGAAATAACTGATGTTACTTTTTTTTTATCTTTTTCATTTTCATAAATATATGCTAACATTGAAGGAATCATCATCCCACTAGTCATTCCAGCACACATACGAATTATCAATAAAGATATAGCATCATATGCAAAATAATGTAATCCAAAAGTAATAGAACAGCCTAAAAACCCAAATTTTATAAACGATAATCTGACACTTTTTTTATCTGAAATTCGACCAAAATATAATTCTGATAATATTTGTGCTAAACTAAATGCAGATACAATTATGCCTATTTCAAATATGGATTCTGTTACTTGCTTAGCTATTATTGGCATAAATACAAATATCATGGCAATACCTGAATGTTGTAAAAACACCGTTAAGCGAATTGTATTGTTAGTATTGGTTAATTGCAATTGTTTTAATTTTATATCTGTTGAGTATTAAACATTATAAAAATTAATATGAATTCACAACATATTTCAATATTATGACATTATGTGACATAAATATAATGGATGCGCTAGAAAATCAAATACTTTTACTTGATGGCGCAATTGGTACTGAATTACAAAAATTTCATCCATGTAAAGAAGATTACCTTGATAATAGTGAAGGATTTAGTGATAGCTTATCTATCACTAAACCGCAATGGATATCTCAAATTCATAGAAATTATTTAAAAGCCGGAGCTAATTGTATAGAAACTAACACATTTTCATCCAATACAATAAAATTACAAGAATTTGGTTATGAAGGAAAAACTGAATTATTTAACGAAAAAATTTCAAAAATTGCAGTTGACATATGTTCTGAATTTTCTGATTTGCCACGCTATGTACTTGGTTCTATGGGACCTACTGGATTCTTACCAAGTTCAACTGATCCAGAACTAGGAAAAAAATCATTAGAAGAAATTAAAAATGCATTTGAAGCTCAAGCTATAGGATTAATACGTGGAGGTGTTGATGCGTTATTAATTGAGACTAGCCAAGATATATTAGAAGTTAAGCTAGCTGTTGAGGCATCGCATGATGCTATGTGTAAGATGAATACAAAAATCCCAATTTTTGCAAATATTACATTAGATCAATACGGTAGAATGTTGTTAGGTACTAATATACAAGCTGCTTATACAATAATATCTGGTATGGATATCGATGTATTTGGGTTAAATTGTTCTACAGGCCCGTCTGAAATGTTTTCTAGTGTACAATGGCTTAATGAAAATTCTAAACATAAACTATTAATAGCTCCAAATGCAGGAATGCCAAAAAACAAAGATGGTGACGCATTCTACGATTTGAGTCCTAGTGAAATGCAATCAGATATGAAAAACATGATCTCAAAATGTAACCAAATTAGAATCACTGGTGGATGTTGTGGTACGACACCTGATCACATCAAATTATTACGTAAAATCATCGATAACAATTTTAGATAAACTAAATATTTGGAGAATTTAACTTTAATAACATTTGGTAATGATAAGCTCTGCACTCAATGCAATAGATCTGACACAATCTCCACCACCACTTATAATAGGAGAAAGACTAAACACACAAGGTTCTAAACTTGCTAAAAATTATGTTTTGAATAATAACATTGATGGATTAGTAGATATAGCTAGAAAGCAAGTAAATGAAGGTGCACATTGCATTGATGTATGTGTTGCACTCACGGAACGTACAAATGAATTAGCATTCATGACAAAATTAATTAAACAACTAAGCTTGGAAATAAATGCTCCTCTGGTTATTGATTCCACAGATCCTAATGTAATAGTTACCACATTATCTAGAATACCAGGTAAACCTATAATTAATTCAATCAATTTAGAAGGCAACGCAGAAAAATTTCGTAAAATTGCTCCATCCATGATTAAATATGGTGTTCCTGCAATTGCTTTATGTATAGGGCCTAATGGGATGGCAAAATCTCCATCTGAAAAACTTGCCACGGCAAATTTATTATATGAAGAAGGAAAAAGGTATGGGTTAAAACCTGAACAATATATTTTTGATGTGTTAACATTTACACTAGCAACTGGCCAACAAGAATTTATGGATGCTGGGAAAAATACTTTGGAAGGAATTAGATTAGTTAAGAAAAAATTCCCTTCATCATACACTACATTAGGATTAAGTAATATTAGTTTTGGTTTAAATGCATCAGCTAGAAAAATAATTAATTCTGTATTTTTGTACCATGCAATTAAAGTTGGATTAGATAGTGTAATAATGTGTGCTAAAGACATGTTGTCATATTCCGAAATAAGTAATAAGGAAAAGACTTTAGCTGAAGATCTTATATTTAACAAGCATGGTGATGCACTTTCTAATGTTATAGAATATTTTGATACAAAATCAAACATTCCTACAAAAACTCAAATTAGTAATAGTTGGAATGCTGGTAAACGATTAAATTTTAAAATAATTAATAGATTAAATAATAATATTGAAAATGATGTTATTAACGCTATAATGGAAAAAACAAAGTACAGAAACAATAGTGTGACTGTAAAAAATTCAAATACAAGAAATCAATTAATACATGATGCAGCTTTACGAACTCTAAATGAAAATTTATTACCTGCAATGAAAGAAGTAGGAGATAAGTTTGGTTCTGGTGAACTAATTTTACCATTTGTGTTAAAATCTGCAGAATGTATGAAAATAGCAGTTAACGAATTAGAAAAACATCTTATACGTAAAGACAATATTAGCAAAGGTAAAATTGTTTTAGGTACTGTATATGGAGACGTACATGACATCGGAAAAAATCTAGTAAAAACAATCCTTGAAAATAATGGATATTTAGTATATGATATTGGTAAACAAGTACCAATACAAAAATTCATTGATAAAATAAATGAAGTGAAACCAGAAGCAGTAGGTTTATCAGCTTTATTGGTTTCAACATCTAAACAAATGCAAATTTTTGTTGAACATATTAAAAAAAATGATATACATGTTGCTGTACTTTGTGGTGGTGCTGCTATTAATAGTAATTATATTAATCGTATTGCAAAAGAAAATCAAATTTATGAAGACGGCGTATTTTATTGTAATACTATGTTCGATGGATTGAAAATCATGGATTCTTTGACTTCTAAAAACAAAGCAGTTTTTCTTGAACAATGGAAAGCAAAAATTGAAAAATGGAAAGATGTGACAGAAAACAAACAAACAACTAATTTGTCAAGCGAGATTATCCCTGTTGCTCCTCCTACACCACCTATTTTAGGTAAGAGTATTAGATTGGAGTCCAATCAAATTAACCTGAATGAAATCTGGAATCTAATTAATAAAAAATCACTTTTTGTGTTGTCATGGGGCATGCGTGGTAAACATCTAAACAACATGCTTAATGAATACGAACAACTCTTACACAAATGGAAAAAAAGAGTAATCGAAGAAAAGCTTATAGAACCAAAAGCAGTTTATGGATATTTCAAATGCCATAGCAGAGGTAATAAATTAATAGTAGATCATTCTGGAAAAGAATTCATATTCAATTTTCCACGCTCTACAAAGAAGAAGCATTTATGTATTGCAGATTTTTTTGGTCAAGATGACATAGTAGCTTTCCAATCTGTAACAGCTGGAGATAAAGTATCTAAAATTGTGGAAAAATGGAATAGCCTGGATAAATACACTGATGCATATTATTTGCATGGATTTGCAGTAGAGATTGTAGAAGCCATGGCTGAATGGATTCATAAAAAGATAAAACATGAATTAAATATCAAACATGGTCTTAGATATAGCTGGGGGTATCCTAGCTGTCCTGATGTATTACAACATAGATTGATATGGCAATTATTAAAGCCAGAGAAATCTGGAATGTCACTCACTGACCTAGGGCAAATAATACCGGATCATTCTACAGCTGCAATAGTAGTACATCATCCGAACGCAGAATATTTTGTTTTATAAACCTAATAAATTGTGAATAACATTTTTTGCATAAACGAAATCATTTGGTGATGTTATTATCATATCTTTACTTATGTTGTAAATGTCTCTAATAAAATCTAATATTCTGTATTGATAATTACTCCAATCAAAATTCAACTTTAAAGCTGATTTTAAATTATTTGAAGACGGTAATAATATGCATGGTATTATCTTAAATCCTTGTGGTTTTAAATTATCTACAATGGTTGATACTTGTTCTACTTCATTGACTATTTGAGTTATAAAACCAGTAGGTTCAGATTCTATCTTGTTTTTGATTCTATCAAAATCTGGATTTGATGGTATTGATAAAAATAAATCTATTTTATCCATGATACCTATTTGCTTAAAATGCTTTACAATTTTACTGGGTGATAAATCAAAATCTTTTGATTCTAAAAGTGGTTTGTCTCCATTTATAAGTAGTATGCCATTTATATTGAGTAGTATAGAATCATACATGTATTGAGTAATTGATGTAAAGTTTCTATCTCTTATTCGTAAACTTGTTGTTATTTCGATATTTTTACAATTATTTTTTACTATTGAGCTAAGTATTAATGGTGATATTCTTGGAATGCCTAATACTGAATCTGTTATATGTATGCCAGAGCATTTTTTAGTTATGGTATAAATGTTATTATTAATAGATTCAAGTAAATCTTGTATTTTATAATCATCTAATAAAACATTATTTTTTATTAGCTTAGGCGGATTTATCTCATATCGTAAATGCATCAAAAATATTATTTATTAATTAGATTAAAACTTTTGAAAAATAAAAATACTACTTTTGCATAAACTTAGCAGTGAACACAAACCAAATTCAAAATTTTATAGCAAATAAAACAACATTGGATAAATTTGATAATCAAAATAAGCCATCATCAGTACTTGTAATAATAAATTCATGTAAACCTAAAATAATTATGATCAAACGTAGTCATAATCTTGGTATGCATAAAGGAGAAATGGCATTTCCAGGAGGCAAATATGCTCCATATGATAAAAATATTTTGGATACTGCAATTAGAGAAACTAAAGAAGAATTAAATCTAACTATATTTAAAGATCAAATTATAGCTAGATTGACTCCTGTATCAACATCTACAGGATTCATAATTTTTCCTTTTGTTTCAATAATAAACAATATAAAACAGTTACAAGCTAACAAAAGCGAAGTCGAAACTGTATTTAATATCCCATTATTTTCATTCTTAGATACAATTGAATTCCAAAACCAATCAAATAATTCATACATATTTACACATCAAAATAATATTATTTGGGGAGCATCTGCTCGTATCCTTAAACAATTAAGAGATATTTTAATATCTAATTTCAATTGTTTAGATTAATTTAAAAATAAGCATTATGATCCTATATCATATGCCTTCGCATAAATCTACTTCTAGAAAAATACGTCTGATAAAGAAACAAAAACAATCATCACCTGTGCCAGCTTGGATAATATTGAAGACTAAAAGAACAGTTAGAACTAATCCAAAACGTAGAGCGTGGAGAAGGACAGATGTAGAAGTGGGTTGAATGTCAGACGAATTAGAACGTATTTACACAATCAATCTAGGTAAAGTTTTGTTATCTCCAAACAACCGTAGATCTAAAAGAGCTATTAATGTAATCAAAGATTTTGTTATTAAGCATACACATAATGAACAAGTCAAAATAGATAAAGATCTAAATTTACATATATGGAAAAATGGTATGAAAAATCCACCTCGGAGAATTAAAATCAAAGTGACTACTACTGAAAAAGGAGATCTTTTAATTTCTAACTATATAGAAAATGCAAAAACTATTGATACAAAATCTGATTCCAAGTACTAGATAGATATATTATTCTAATTGTTGTAAAGATAGATTGTAGTTTATCTCACAATCAGGTTCCTCATAATCAATTTCATTGTTTATAGGTATTATTGTTAACGGATCATTAAAATTCATTCTAGAATGATCGTTCAATGAGGCTACTAAAATAATTTTTGGTTTTTTGATTGATTTAGTATATGACACGGAGACAACATTCTCATTCATATATATATTTTCCACGATATTTGCAATATGATTGATACATCCTATTGTAGTATGGTCATCAGACAACAAAATGTGTAATATGGTCTTATCTACATTTTCCGGAGATACGTTTTTGTAAAGCATTTTTATAGAATCTCCAAGTGACTTTTCTAAATCTTCTGTGATTCCACTTGTGGTTATCAAATTTATTTTTTTAGATAAGTTAGGAGACTTCAACAAATGTATTATACTACTCATAGTATTGATTGATATTCTATTGCATTCTAATTTTGTTAAATTTGGATTGCTATCTAATAAAGCATTGTTATCAAAGACCATCATACAATTAGAAGCCCGTTGTAAATGTTTTAATGAAACGCTTGACATGAATAGCTTATCCTTTTCGAACTTAAATGGCATTATAATTAACGATATTAAATTCTTGTTTTCTTGTCTACAAATTCGTGCAAGTACTGGTGAAATACCGTTGCCATTATTACCTGCTAAATTTGTTATTATTATTATTGTTTGGTATTCTGATATTTTATCTTTGAATTTATCTTTGATTTTATATGTGCATGATCTGATCACATTTGCTGATGGGTTAATAATTCCATTCGAATTAATTTTTATTGAATTTGAAATATTTTTAAAATCGTTTTCATCATTACTAACTAATAAATAATTAGAATCCATCTGATTTTTAATATTCATCGCTATTTCTGATCCAGCTCTACCTATTCCTATTATCAAAACTGGCTTCATGATATTTAATTCCATGTCTTAAATTTGTTGTAGTAATAAAAAACTTTTACTTTCAATAATCATTCATTGGTTAGTTAATACTTCCAATTAAACAATGATTAGTACAATTGGTTATTTTGACATTAAGTATTTTACCTAGTTTTATGTAGTGATTGTTTATGAATACTGGCTTGTATGCAAAATTACGTCCTTTCACACCATTTTCATTTTTTTCGTCTATGAGTATTTCGCCTTTCCAACCTATCCATTTTTTATTATTTTCGAAAGAAATTTTATTAACCAACTCAGATGCAATTTTACTTCTTCTTTTAATCTCATGAGAACTGAGTTGTTCTAATTTGAATGATTCAGTTCCAGGACGTCTACTATATTTAGATAAATTTACAATATCAGGATTTGTTTCTTTAAGCAGTTTGATAGTTTCAAAAAATTGTTCATCACTTTCTGTGGGAAACCCAACTATTATGTCTGTTGAGATAGTACATTTTTTAAAACTACTTCTAAATTTTTTTACTATATCAGTAAAAACTTTTGAAGTATGCCCTCTTCTCATATGTCTTAAAACTTCATCATTTCCGCTTTGTACTGGAACATGAATAAATTTGAATACTTTTTTATTTGCATAAGAATCTACTAGTTCAGAACATATTTTTGGCAAATGCATAGGGTTCATCATTCCAATTCTAACCATAAAACTATTTTTTATCTTGGTTATTTCGTTAATTAATTTTGGTAAGTTACAATCAATATCAAAACCATAACATCCATTATCAGTAGAAGTAAGCCAAATTTCTTTACAATCGCCATTTATTTCGTTTTTAATTTGCCTGATTATGTCACCAATCCTATAACTATATAACTCACCTTTTGAAATTTTGGTTTGACAAAATGTACATTTGTTAATACAACCTTTGCCAATTTCTATTATTCCAACTACTTTGTTTAGTCTAATTTTTGGGAGATATGATTTAGTCTTGTCCATGTCCAATAATTCTACTTTTTTTCTACCAGCTAGTGTAGATCTAATAACTTGATTAGTATTAATTAAAGAGTTTGGACCCAATAAACTTGCATCTGGAGATATCTTTTCTATGATTTTCCTTTCAGTTTTTGGTAAGCATCCAGCTATCACCAATGGTTTATTTTTTAATTTATTTATACGATTGATCATTTTACCTACTGTTGCATCTTTAACAGAACATGTAACAATTATATTCAAATCTGAATCTTCTATGTTATTTACTAATTTGTGACCTTCTTTAGAAATTATTCCTGAAATTATTTCTGAATCTGCAAAGCTTGCAGAGCAACCATATGACTCTATCCAAATTTTTGCCATGTTATCTTCTTATTAATAAGTTAAACTCATCATTTGTCAATATATTCTCTGAACTTATTATTTCCCTAATGGATTTATTTTCTTCCAATGCTTTTTTAAATAACTTTGATGCCTTGTTATATCCTATTTTTGGAGCTAGTAAAGTAACAATAACAGGACTTTGTTCTATTTGTTCTTTTAATTTCGTTTCATTAGCAACAATTCCGTTTATTAAATTAGATGAAAATATAGGAAGAAAGTTTTTGAGCATATCAATTGAATCTAAAATGCATTTGGCCATGACTGGCATCATAACATTCAATTCGAATTGTCCGCTTTGTACTGCATAAGAAATGGTTGTATCGTTACCAATTACCTGAAAACAAATCATATTCATGCATTCTGCTAATGATGGATTGACTTTTCCTGGCATTATAGAAGATCCAGCATGTACTGTTGGTATTTGAATTTCTCCTAAACCAGCTATTGGTCCTGACGCCATTAATCTAATGTCATTTGATAATCTATTTACTTCTAATACAAAATTCTTTATTGTTGAAGACAAGTTTGATATTGAAAACCTACTTTGAATTGAATATTGTAGATTTTTTTCAGATTTTAAATTTAATTTTGATATATGATTTAGTTCTTTGATCACTGCAGTTCTATATTTTTTACTGGCATTTGTGCCAGTGCCTACAGCTGTGCCTCCCAAAGCAACAAATTCAAGCTCTTTACTTGCAGTGATTATATATTGTAACGACCTATTAATGGATATAGCATAAGCATGAAATTCTCCTCCTAATGTTACTGGGACTGCATCCATCAAATGAGTACGTCCTATTTTTTTAATGGAGGAGAATTGTTTTGATTTTTTTAGTAAAACTGAATATAATTTCTGTATCTCGCTTATACATGATTTTAGATTGATTAATACTGCTATATTCATAGCAGTAGGAAATGTATCATTACTTGATTGAGACATATTAGCATGGTCATTTGGATTTATGTATTCGTACTGTCCTTTTTTTTTACCTATGATTTCTAATGCGATGTTTGTTATGACCTCATTTATGTTCATATGCAATGCAGTTCCAGCACCAGAATTTATAGAATCTATTACTATCTGATCTATAAATTTTCCATCCAGCATAATATCGCATGCTTTTACTATTGCATTGCCTATTTTTTTATTCAAAGCTGATGTTTTCATATTTGCTATGGCTGCTGATCTCTTTATCATTACAAAAGCTTGAACCAATTTGTTATGAGTTCTAATTCCTGTAGCATTGTATTGATTAATAGCCCTAGCAGTAAAAGGTCCATAATATGCATCACTAGGTAACTTTACTTGGCCCAAAGAATCTATGTCTGTTCTATTATTATGATCAATTTTTTGCAAATTACGAATCATAAAAAATGGTGCATATGATTAATAAATGTTTATAAAAAGTTAACATTAAAGTTATATTTATCTATTAAATGTTTGATTCATGAGTTTTTCTAAACATGTTCTAATATGTGATCCAGTGGATCCTATACTGAACAAAATACTGCAGGACAATGGATTCAAAATCAGATATAGTCCAACAATCACAAATAAAGAATTAGAGCTAATCATACATGATTTTGATATTTTGATCATAAGGAGTAGAACTAAACTAACAAAAAAATTGATTGAAAAAGCTCATAAATGTTCCATCATTGCACGTGTTGGAGTTGGTTTGGATAATATAGATCTTGAAGCAGCTGACAAAAAAAATATAGATGTAATCAATTCAGCTGAGAGTGCATCTACTGCTGTAGCTGAGTTGGTATTATGTTTATTATTATCGTTATCTAGGCAAATAATAAAAGCTGATGGTAGCATAAGACAAAATAAATGGCTAAAAAAAGAGTTACTTGGTTCTGAACTTAAAGGTAAGTATCTTGGTATCATAGGACTTGGTAACGTAGGAAAAAGATTGTCTAGACTAGCTAGAGGATTAAATATGAATATAATTGGTTATGATATAAATAGTATTGATGATACGTATGCACGCGAAGTGGGATTGATCAAAACAGATTTTAACACATTGCTAAAAAGCTGTGATTACATTTCTTTACATGTTCCATTAATGAATTCTACTTATCATATGATAAATCAACAAAAACTCAGCATGATGAAAAAAACTGCGTTTCTAATAAACACCTCTAGAGGAGGAATAATTGATGAAGAGGCTCTATATTTAGCAATTAAAAATGGTGATCTTGCTGGAGCTGCATTAGATGTATTTGAAAATGAACCAATATCACAAACAAAATTAACTGAACTCCCAAATGTGATATTAACTCCCCACATAGGTGCACAAACACAGGAAGCACAGCTTTTAGCAGCTAATGTAATAGCAGAAAAAATCATACATCGTATAAAAACTAAGTAAATTATGTGTAAACCCTAAATATAGTTTTTATAAAGATGGTAATCGTATACAAAATTCTAAATATGTATCTGTAATTAATCTAAATAATGAAACATCAAGATCATAACTGGCTTAAATTATGGAGCAAAAACAATACTGAAATGAGAAGAAAAGTTATACTTTGGAGAAAACAATGTTCATTAATTAAAATAGACAAACCTAGCAGAATATATCGTGCTCGTAGTTTAGGATACAAAGCAAAACCTGGAATCATAACAGTGAGAATGAGAGTTAGTGCTGGTGGAATGCGTAAACATAGACCTAAAGGAGGACGAAGGCCTAAACATTTAGGAGTGACTAGAATAAAAAGTAAGACAAACATGAAACAAGTTGCGGAAAATAGAATAGCCAAGAAATATAAAAACATGACAATACTTGGTTCATATTTTGTATATGGGGACTCTCTACATTATTGGTATGAAGTCGTAATGATTGAAAATAACAAAACTAACAAATTTTTAAATGCGAATCATAAAACATCTACAATTGCATAATTTAACAAAGATGTGCTTCGATCACACTATTTATTCATTTAATAATTGTTGTATTTTATTTTCTAAATTATAACCTTGACCAAATATTATCTCTCGTAATCTTGAATTTTTATCTATAATTATAGTTGATGGTGTCCCTTGTAAAGAAAACAATTCAAATGTTTCAGTAATAAATTCTTTAGATTTTAAATATGTTTTGACATTACTTTTTATTTTATTTTGATATTCTGTTGGATGTAGATTAAAATCAGGAATTTGGTTATAAATAAAATTGAGAATTCTATTTTCATCTATAATGTTATTATTTTGTTTGATCAAAGAATCCATAGCCACCGGAAACGGTATCTTATATTTTAATCTTTTATTATTATCTAGGTAATTGTATTGTTCCAAAATTTTTTTAGTCTCTCCAATCACAATATTTTTTTTTAATAACAATTCTAAATTTATTAATGTGTTCTTATCGAAATCTTCAAATGCTGTAGCAATTCCTAATACTGTCAATTTATTAAATTTATATTTATTATATACTTCTATCACATTTGGTATTCCATATATAAAACATCCTGGACAATTAACTTGAAAAACTTCAATAACTACGACTTTGCCTCTTTCTAAATCTATGTTGGTAGAATTTCCTTGAACCCATGATGACACTTTAAAGTTTGGCGCATGTTTACCAATTTGTGCAGACACAAATTATGAACGATTTAATATTTTAAAAAGATAGCTTAAAATGAAATATTACGAATAAACTTTATTATGGATTGTATGAAAAAAAGATTAGAATTATTTACAATCATGGAAATGAAATATGATGATAGCGATGTAGAATATTTTAAAAAATTATTGAAAAATGATGATTATGTAATAAGAACTCGAGCTACGTGCATTTTAGCTGATTTTGGATCTAAAGATTTGGTTAAACCAATAGCTGATGTACTACAAAATGACCCAAACGAACTAGTCAGACACGAAGCTGCTTTTTCATTGGGTCAACTATCATTTACAAATGCAATCAAATATTTACAGAGTGCTACTGAAAACGATCAGAGTGAATTTGTTAGACATGAAGCTGCTATTGCGTTGGGCGTAATAGGATCTAATATTGCAAAACAAACACTAAACAAAGCTTTGAATGATGTAAAACGTTCAGTACGTGAATCAGCTCTTATTGCTTTATCTAACATAGAATATGTGGAAAGATTATGCCATAATAAAAAATTTTCTAAACTTGTAGGTGGTTAAAAAGACGTAACATTTGAACCATTTGAATCTTTTGAAAATTTGTAAATTGTATCTATGTCAGCATTCTCAAATATTTCACTATCATGGGTTATTATTATTAATTGCATAGATTCTTTTAATTTTGTAGTTTCTGATAGTTGTGAAAAAATATCTACTAATGATTTACGTCTTTCTTCATCCAAATACATAGTAGGTTCATCCAATATGACGCAATTCAAATTTGATATTCCTAACATGTTCATGATTGATAATCTCAATGCAATAGCTATACTTACTTGTTCTCCTCCGCTAAGAGAGTCAATTTCTAATACGTCATTTTTGGAATAACATGTAATTGACATTTCATGAGTTTTTTCTGATATTTCTATTCTATTCACATTTATATTTAATAATGATAAATAATCTGATGCTTTTCTTGAGATCATATTTAATACCCATGATCTTAGACTAGTTGCAACAACTCCTTCTCTATTAAATATTTTGTCATGCATGGTGTCTATCATGTTAATATATTTCTTCACAAAATTAAGCTCAAGAAGTAAATTATTTATTTCGTTTATTTCTTTGTTTGCATTATTTAATTTTGATATAGTAGCACCTAATTCTTGATTAATTTCATTTAACAATGATTGTTTTTTCTTAAATTCCTTTTTTAATACAGAAAATCTTTCAAAATCAAACATTTGTACTTGTTGTTCTAATTCCCTTATTTTTATACACAAATCTCTCGTATGAAAGTCAATAGATGCCATTTCAAAGAGTTTATTAGATTTTAAATCATGTGTTATTTTATTTATATTTTTTTGATATGTATTATATTCTTCTTGCATTTGATTCATATCTTTGTAGCTACGTATAGAATGTGCTGATAATATAGCTTCAGCTTTCATTATGTTTTGTAATTCCATTTCATTAGTACGATTAATTTTTTCATATTCTAATTTTTTTGTATGTAAAATGTTCATCACGTTATTTATTTTATAAATTTCATACTTGATGTATTTTTCATGAAATAAAGGATTAAGTTTTTTAATTGTTGAATAACAAATAGGACATTGGTTATTATTTAATTTTAATTTTTTTGTTAGCATCATATGTTCATTAAATATGTTTTCTTTATACTGGAATTCATTCATTTTTGTAATAATTTTTCCTAATATGCGTTTATTGTTCTTCATGTCGAATTCTATTTTCGTTTTATTATTTAGTTGTTTTAATTGCTCGTTACAAATTTTTAGTTTCTGTTCTTTTTCATATATTCTTTCTTTAGTTGATGTTAGAAATGTATTGACATAATTGATCAATTCTGATTTTCTACTTTTTAATTCTTGGAATTTAGTCATTTTGTAAGTTTCATTTTCAATAGTTGTTTGTATTTTTTGTATATATGTATCATATAGTAATTTTTTATCTATTAATGATTTTTTTAATGGTGTTATTGTTTTTATAATATTATTTACATCTTCTTTTTTTTTACTTAATATGTTGATATGTGTATCATCATAGCCATTACTGTTTTGCACACTTTCCCTGAATTTTTTTTTAATTATTCTCATTGCTGATGAAGCAATATCTAGTTTGTTTATTCCAATTAATGAATTAATTATTTCTTTGAATTCTTTTGGTTTCGATTTTATTATTGCATTCAATTCTCCTTGTTGAACAATCGAAGTAATTTTTAGTTTCGTAAAGCCCATTCCTAATATAGATTCTATTTGTTTCGTCATTGATTCTCCAAATTGTTTTCTTTCTCCTGAAACTAATAATAATTCTTCATTTTCATTTATTTCTATTAAATGAGAGTACATCTCTCCATTTCTATCAATTTTTCTTATTGCTTCGTATGTTTTTCTATTTGTGGAAAACTGTATTTTTACGTATGCTTGATTGCATCCTTTTTTGATTAAGCTTTTATTTGATTTTCTAACATGCTTTCCAAATAATGCAAACGTTATGGCATCAATTATGCTTGATTTTCCTGATCCGTTGTGTCCGATAAATATTGTTAACCCTTTATCAAATTTTAATTTTGTAAATGAATGTGACAAAAAATTATTTAATTCTATTGCTTGTATCATTATTACTCTTAAATTTTGTATAGTTTTCTGATATTAGGATTTGAGCTTCTTCTAGATTATTTATAGAAAGTAAGGGCAATAATTCATTTATTGCAAATTTTGCAATTTCTTCATTAGTGGATTTGATTGCTAATTTTAGTAATTCTTCGTCTACACTAACTGGTTTATCATTATATATCGTTGCTCCATAATCTTCATGATTTTCCATTATTTTCCAAAAACAAAGTAGTGCGCACTTGAAAATTTCAGATATATGTTTTTGAATAACGTCATTTTCTATTTTTTTACCAGTTATTTTTAATTCAACAATAGGTTTTAAATAATAATTATTGATTTTTTTTACGATCTCATGAATCGAAGTAGATAATTCATCATAAGATACACTAAAAGACATTTGAGGTCTTGTATCTAATTTTATCCAATTTACTTCTACTTCTTTTTTTGAAGCATCAACTTCACAAAAACCTTTTTTTGTATTTTTTACTCCTTCGCTACTTGTTAATTCGATTGAACCTGGATATGATATAGGTCCATGTAAATGATTCCATTTTTTTATATATCTATCATGTAAATGCCCCATTGCGTAATAAGTAAAATTGTTTGGAAGATCTGTTGAATTTAATTCACCTGAAAATTTATTTATTTCATTAATAGCTTGATGCATTACTAATATTTTATGTCCGCTGTATCGTGATGCTATTAGATTCACTTCGTTAAATTTTTTTTCATAGTATGACATTTCGTTTTTACGAATTTTATCAAAACCGGTTAACATTATATCTTTATAATATATTGGTTTTCCATTGCCAATATATCTAGAAAAACCAAGATTGTTATAAACAAAAGGTATTGGTGTAGATCTAATTCTACTTATGTCATGCTCTCCTAAAATAAAAAAAGATTCTATATTGTTATTTTTTAATAATCTCAATTCGTTAGCTAGATGAATCATTGCAGTTCCTGTAGTATTGGGTGTATGAAAAATATCTCCAGAAAAAATAACAAAATCTACATGATCTTTTATGGATATGTCTATAGATTGTTTGAACGAGTTATAAATATCATTTTCTCTCTCTTTTAAACCATATTGAATCAAGCCTAAATGTAAATCTGAAATATGTGAAAATAACATTATTGACTAAATAATAAATCTTTGTTAATAAGTTCTTGTGCATCCTTTATAGCTTCATTAAAACGTGTCATTTTTTTCCATTCCCCTACTGCGTCTGGATCTGAACCAGTGATTTTTTCTTTTGCTTCGTGTATGTGAATTAAAGTTGGTAGATTCACGCATTGGCCTACTAAGATTGCATCTCCCACATTTAATGAAGTTAATTGTGAAATAAGATCTTTGCTTATTGATTCTACTGCATATGCTATTTGCCTTTGATCATCTTCTTGAATTATTTTCATTATTGCAAATGAACCAATTTGACTTAATACATTTGAATCTATATTTCTAGGTCTTTGTGATACTATTCCTATTCCGAGACCGAATTTTCTTCCTTCTCTAGCAATTTTTGAAGCCCAGTATTTAGCATGCGTATCTTCAAATTTCGGTATAAATACATGAGCTTCTTCAATTATTACAAAAACAGGTGAACTAAACCTAAATTTTCTATGTTTTTTTTTAGAATTGTTAACTATTGTTGATAATTTTTTGTCTAATAGTAATTCTTGCAAATAATAAGCTACTACCACATTAGCTTGTTTCTCACTAAATCCGGAAATATTTAAAATGTTTATTCTAAATTCTTTAATTAAACTAATAGGATCTATTATGTCCGGATCCAATATGTCTGAAAACCTGTGCCGCGCATCGTCTATTTTATCGCATACTCTATCTGCGGAATGTCTATCTTCTTTTCTTTCTGGATTTGCACCAACAAATTCTACCTGCTTGTATAATTCATTCCAAAATTCCTTAGATTCTTTTACATTTTGTGTAAATGCAAGTCTTAGAATTCTTTGTTGTACATCAGCATTCTCTCTGATCTCCAAAATATCAGCTAAAGTACTTGAATCCAATAATCTTGGATTTATCTTTGCATCCATAATATTCATTTTTTTTATATTCAAATTATTGTAGTCGTTATGATAATCAAAAATTATTAACGTGCCATTCAATTTTGCTATTTCTTTAGCTATTATTGCTATCAAATTGCTTTTTCCCATTCCTGTCATCGCTAATATTCCAAAATGCCTAGTTACTATTTTGTTAATATTTATCTTCAATTCTATTTTGGGATTACGAAGTAATGTTCCGATCTTTGCCCAAGATGAATTAGCAGGGTTAAATACATCTTCCAAATCATATTTTGTAGCTTCTAATATCTGTGTACCGGGAAATGGAGGTATTGATGGTATTACAACATTACCTTTCTTCAAACCTGATAAAAATCCTAAAATCATGATTTTTGTGGTGAAGCTTTTGTCTCTGGAATTTATATCAGCTATTTCTTTACTTTCTACAGCTTCGTCATAGTTATGTACATCAGCTAATGCAGCACTTGACACAATGGTTTTTTCAGCTAGTCCTAGAAGTTTATTTTTTGAATCTATTACTACATATTCTCCTACAGCTAATGGTCTAGATGTCTGTGCAGTGACTGAAGTAGGTTTTGATTCTCCTATTACAAATCCTATTATCATTCCAAAACTTCACGTGACCCTATTTCGTTACTCAATCCATATAATCTTACTAGTTTAGATAAATCATTATTACTAATTTTACATTTTTGATGTGCCAGTTTTAAGACGTATGGGTAACCTCCAATACTATTTTTATACAATTTGTTTAATGTTTCTTTAACTTCTCTTTCAGAATAATTATTTCCAAGAAATTCTATCTTGATTATTGGTGTATATTCACTTAATCTAGCAAAGACGGATGAAATTGATTTATTTCTTCCAAATTTATCATCAACAAAAATTTTACTGAAACCAGGTTTTGTTGTTGCATGATTATAATAAAATATATCACTAGCATTTGATTGAAATTCAGAAAATTGAATTCTTGTATTTGATGTTTTTGATACAAAAATCACATTATTATTTCTTGATATGATCTTTATAATTGGATGTGATAATTCTTTTTGTCGTGTCATGAATTGAGAATATAATGATCCATCTATTAAAACTAAATCTGTTTTATCTATACTCATTTTACATGCTTCAACTTCCATTTTAGTAGCAATAGATGATAATGCAATGTTAACACGTCCAACATCTTGATCATGAAGGTCTGCTAATATTTCACAGTTGGATTTTATTGAAATTGCAGTCACAACCCATAATTCTAATCCTTGAAATTTAGCTGAATTAAAACTACTGTCTATACCTGCTATGGGAATTAATTTTTTTGATGGCTTGTATTCGATCCAATTTGTTCTAGCTCTTTCTAAAATCTGATCAAAATTGGGTCCTTTTATATTTAATAATGTTTTACTACGCTTTTCTATGGCATCCTTATAAATAGTATTTAACATATGATTATTTTTGTGACAATAGATAAAATCTTTGGGTTGCATTTTTTATTAACCAATTGATAGCTAGAAATTGATTTATACAATTCATTAATAAAATAATTAATTGAAAACAATAGGTCTTTTGGGTTGTGGTTCTATTGGTACCGAAATAGCTTTAGCAATTGATCAAGGTAAAATAACTTCTGCTAAATTGACACATATTTATGATAAATCTTTAATTCATGCCAAAAACCTGATATCTAAATTAAAAACTAAACCAATTTTGGTTAATAATGCAGCATTACTGGCAACGTCAGAAGTTGATTTAGTAGTAGAGGCAGCCTCGCAACAAGCAGTTAGAGACTTTGCATTAACAATCATTCAAAATAAAAAAGACTTAATGATATTAAGTGTAGGTGCACTTGTAGACGAATCAATTTTTGATGTACTTACTGAAGCATCTAGAAAATTTAATACTAATATATTTTTACCATCTGGAGCTATAGTTGGATTAGACGGCATAAAATCAATAAAGAACGAATTAAGATCTATAACTTTAGTAACAAAAAAAAACCCAACTTCATTTCAAGGTGCAAAATTTTTTAAAAACAACAAAATTAAAATTAATGATATACAAAATCCATTAATATTATTTGACGGCACTGCTAAAAATGCCATACCACTTTTTCAACAGAATGTAAATGTCGCTGCATTACTAAGCTTAGCTGGAATTGGAATCAATAAAACTAATGTTAAAATTATTGCAGACCCAAATTTAAACAAAAACTTGCATGTTATAAAAGCACAAGGTGAATTTGGAAAAATTACCATAAAAATAGAAAACAATGTATCATCAAATCCTAAAACAAGCAGATTGGCAATATTGTCTGCAATAGAATGTTTACGTTCCATCTGTTCTACTACTAACATGTTTATAGGCACATAACGTGGCAAAAATTGCCGTTGACATAAAAAGCAGTGAAGTATTATGTATATATTATTATTATTTAAATTATATCCTGATCATATTAACCTATGTTGCAAGATGAAATAAATAAATTGAAAAAAAAGAAGGATGTAATAATACTTGCACATAACTACCAACTTCCTGAAGTACAAGACGTAGCTGATATGATTGGCGATTCACTAAAACTTGCGCAATATGCATCACGAGTTAAAAATAAAATCATACTTTTTTGTGGAGTGCATTTCATGGCAGAAACTGCAGCAATCATAAATCCAAAAAAAAAAGTATTAATACCAGACTTGGAAGCTGGATGTTCATTATCAAATTCAATTACTATTGATGAATTAAAAACATGGAAAAAAAAACATCCTGATGCAATTACAGTAGGATATATTAATACTACCGCTGAAATAAAAACTGAGTTAGATTATTGTTGCACTTCTTCTAATGCTATTAATATTGTAAATTCAATTCCTAAAGATCGTGAAATACTATTTTTACCAGACATGTTCTTAGGTTCTTATATTGCTAGACTAACTCATAGACAAAATATGTTTATTTGGGCAGGAGAATGTCATGTACATGCAGGAATACGCTCCAAAGACATATCTCAAAAATTAAATCAATTATCAAATTCTGAACTCCTTATACATCCAGAATGCAGTTGCACAACTCCTATATTGTATGATTTATCAGCTGGTGATTATGATGATCATGAAGTAAAAGTTCTATCAACAGAAGGAATGATGAATAGAGCCAAAAATTCTACCTCTAAACAATTTGTAGTTGCAACCGAAACAGGCATATTGTATAAACTTAGAAAACAAAACCCAAATAAAACATTTATTCCTGCTTCTAAAAATGCTGAATGTCAATATATGAAAATGATTACTGCTGAAAAAGTATACAAATCTTTAATGGAAGAAGAATATGAAGTAAAAATATCTCCAGATATTTCAAATAAAGCTAGATTGCCTATTATAAGAATGTTGTCTATGAAATAATTGAACTTTACATAATCTCTAAACTAAGATCGATACCTATAACTGAGTTTGTAATTGCGCCTATTGATATGTAATCTACGTCCGTTTTTGCATATTCGTGTATATTTTTAATATTTATTCCACCAGACGCTTCAATTTTTATATTTTTACGAATACCTAGTTTGAGTAATTTTGTGATGGTGTCGTTGATCATATGTGTGGAAAAATTATCTAACATAATTATATTTGATCCAGATTTGATAGCTAAAATAGCATCTTCTATATTATCTACTTCAGTTTCGATAACCTCATACTTAGATTTTGCTTTTTTAATCAAGTCTGTCATTGAACCATACACGATTATGTGATTATCTTTCAGCATCACAGCCTCACTTAGATCTATCCTATGCTTCATACCGCCACCAATTTTAACTGCTTCTTTATCAAAATAACGTAGCCCTGGAGCAGTTTTCCTAGTGGCATAAATTTCAATACTAGGGTTTATGTTTTTAGCGATTTGTATTATTTCATTAGTATGCGTAGCTATTCCACTCATTCTGGAAAGAAGATTCAATACAGTTCTTTCACATTTTAGTATTGTTGATGCTATGCCTTTAATAATTAATATAGTATCTCCTGATTTTATATTTTCTCCATCTTTTTTTAAAATTTTAACATAACATTCATTTAAATCAAAAATCATTTTTGCAAAATTAGTACCAGCAATTATTGCATTTTGTTTACTAATAATTTTAGCTCTTATTGTTTTTATTGGTAATAATTTACTACTTATATCTCCATTTCCTACATCTTCATCTAGAAATCTTTTTAATACTAATTCTAATTCTTTGTTCAAGTCGCCTTTAATGCATACTTTCCTTTCTTAACTATTGTTAATGTGTTAGCTATTTTTGAATTTTCTGGATCTACTATTAAAATAATTCCACGCCAATCAGGAGTGAGATCAGAAGATTTACAATTCCCGCATATTTTACCTATAGTAATAAATTTACATTTTCTACAAGCAAACTCTTTGACCATTTTAATTCTTTTTTATTTTTTTATCATTTTTATTGGTTTCAATTTTTTTTAGTTCATCGTTTATCCATTCGTTTGTTCCAAGAAAAGGTTGTCTACATGTGATCCCTATCTTTCCCATTGTCGTAGCTTTTCCAATTGATACTGCCGTAATTCTTGCACGTATTGTAGAACCTATTTTTAATGTCTTGCCACTTTGATTAGCTAAAATCACTCCAGATTTTACATCACTACGTAAATAATCATCCATTACTTGAGATAAATGCAGTAATGCATCTGTTGGTCCAATTCTTACAAAAGCTCCAAAGTCAGTAATATCTACTATTTCTCCATTGACTATTTCTTGAAGTTTCGGATAAAATGTAAGCGCATTAAATTCAACTTTATGATATGTTCCTCCGTCTCCAGTTATCATCTTACCTACTGATTCTATATTTGTATCCATAATCATTATTATATACCCAAGTTCTGGGTTGATCATACTTTCATATTTTTCTTTTAATATTAATATCGCAGCTTTTTGCAGATCATTATTAAACATATTGGGAGGTATCCTCACAACATCAACTAAAGTAGATATAGAAAACAACTAAAATAAAAGTAACGTTAATTTATGAATCTTTGTATTTAATTTGGTAATTGCTCTATCTTTAAATATTGTAGTTCAAGTTTTATTATATGGTTGGAGTTGATCATGTACTTGAGAAACTTAGTACTGTCATTGATCCCGATCTAAAAAAAGATATTGTTTCTATGGGAATGATAAAAGATCTAGAACTTAAAGAAGATAACTTAAAATTCACATTAGAATTAACTACACCAGCATGCCCTTTTAACTCTGAAATTGAAAGCGATGTAAGAAATGCAATAGGTTCATTGGATGGTATTAAAAAATTTGATCTAAATGTTACTGCCAAAGTAATGGAAGGACGTTCTTTAGATGATGCTAATTCCATGTCTACTGTGAAAAATATTATAGGTGTAGCAAGTGGTAAAGGAGGAGTTGGAAAATCAACAATATCTCTTAATTTGGCTCTTGCACTTTCTAAAACAGGCGCTAAAGTTGAATTCTTAGATACTGATATATACGGACCTAGTATCCCGTTGATGTTAGGAATAAAGAAAGCATACATGGAAGTCAATGATAATAAACTACAACCTATGATATCACATGGTATAAAAGTAGTATCATTTGGATTTTTCGCAGAGCAAGAACATCAAGCTGCTATTTATAGAGGACCTATAATTTCAGGAATATTAAAACAGTTTTTAATTGATACTAACTGGAGTGATCTTGATTATCTAATTGTAGATTTACCTCCTGGAACCGGTGATATACCTTTAACTTTAGCTCAAACTATACCGATAACTGGAATACTTGTTGTAACTACACCACAAGATATGGCAAGTAATGTTGCAGTAAAAGCAATAGGTATGTTCAATAAATTAAACATACCAATTTTAGGCGTGGTAGAAAATATGAGTTATTTTATATGTTTGCAATGTAATAGTAAACATTACATATTTGGAGATGGTGGAGCTAAAAAAGTTAGTGAAAAATATGAAATACCATTCGTTGGTGAAATACCATTAAACACATCCATCATGAAGGGATCCGATATAGGAAAACCAGTTATATTAGAAAACATAGAAACTGCTAATGCATTTGATTCTACTGCAAAGAACATAGCTGCACAATGTAGTATACTAGCTGCCAAAATTAAAGATGAAAATAAAACTGGAAATTTAAAATGAACCAATAGTTAAACATTTTATGTGCCTAAATTTACCGAAAAATCATCGCCAAAAATTTGCTCAACCTTTAGGAATAGTATTATGTGAAAATGATTATGACAAAAAAACACTTCGTGCTTTTTTATATAATTCACAAGTTATTACTGTTGGTGATACAACAACAAAAAAAATTTTAAATTGTGGTTTTGTACCATTTCTACAAATAATAGATAATAAGGAGAAACGAATAGCAAAAAAACCTATACAAAATACAGTACAGACCAATTTATACTGTAATAATCCACCAGGGCAAATAACTAAAAACAGCATTAAAACAATAAAAATGGCTTTTGAATTATCAACACCGGTTAGAATAACAGTCAACGGTGAAGAAGATCTATTAGTACTTCCTGTATGTATATATGCACCTGATAATTCAATAGTATTATATGGTCAGCCAAATGAAGGTTTAGTAATAGTTAAAACTAATAATGAAATACGTAGAAGTATTTTATCTTTAATACAATATATGGAAAGGGAATGATGATGAATAGGTGGCTGTATGATTAAGTGATTAAATCTAAATTCTGACCCTTTGTTAAATAAAATCGTGACGCATTTTTTAGTAATTTCATTCTATATTCGATTGTATAATAATCAATGATTTATATTTCCCGCAATTCGGCATGCATACATATATGAATACATTGATCATTTTGGCATTGATAATTTCGTTAGTGGCATTATCAATTTCTGGAGTATTTGTGTTATGGATTTCAAGACAAAAAACAGGAACTAAGCGCATGATTGAAATTTCAGATGCCGTACGTTCTGGTGCATCTGCATTTCTAAAACGTGAAATGAAAATTATCATTCCTATAGCTATGGCACTTTCAGTAATAATATCGTATTTTATAGGATATACAAATGGAATAGCTTTCGCAATAGGTGCTTCACTGTCAGCTATTGCAGGATTATTATCATTGAAAATAACAGTCAAAACTGCAGTTCGGACTGCGCACTCTACAAATTATGGATTAGGACGAACATTCATTTTGGCATTTCGTGGTGGTGCCACAGTTGGATTAGCAGTACCAGCTATGGCAATTCTTGCAATAGCAATTTTGTATTCTATTTTCCCAGATCCAATAACAATAGCAGGAGTGGGAATAGGTGCTAGCCTCATTGCATTATTTATAAGAATTGGAGGTGGAATTTTTACTAAAGCTGCTGATATGGGTGCAGATTTAGTTGGCAAAGTAGAAAAAAATATACCAGAAGATGATCCAAGAAATCCTGCTACTATTGCAGATAATGTTGGTGATAATGTTGGAGATGCTGCTGGAATGGGATCAGACATTTATGAATCATACATTGTGACTATGCTTGCTTCTATGTTGATAGCTTCATTAATAGGATCTGAAAATAATCTACTTTACCCAATTTTAATTGGAATATCTGGAATGATTTCATCAATATTTGGAGTACTGATCACACGTTCTAATAATAATACTGTTGATGTGATGAAGCCACTTAACACATCATTTTATGTGTCTGCTTCAGTTGCTATATTATTGAATTTCATTTTCACACATTTCTATTTTGGTCAAACGATTATTGCATATGCATTATTTGGTACGAGTGTAATAGGAGTACTTCTTGTGCCGGTAATACAAAAAATCACTGATCATTATACTAATCATAAATTTAAACCAGTACTTGATATTTCGGATTCAGCTAAATGGGGATACGCATCATTAACCCTAACTGGAATAATTAAAGGATTGCAATCTACTGGTCCTATGGTCATAGCATTGATTGCAGCAATAATAATTTCATTTGTAATATCATCTCGTGCAGCTCCTGACGATTCTCAATCTTTACTATATGGTATTTTTGGTACTTCTCTTACTGCTATGTCTATGCTGAGCCTAGCAGGTATTGTTTTGAGTATAGATGCATTTGGTCCAATTGCTGATAATGCTGGAGGTATTGTTGAAATGACATCTATGGGAAAACAAAATAGAGATGTGACGGATGAAATTGATGCGGTGGGAAACACTACAAAAGCTGTAACAAAAGGATTTGCAATTGCTAGCGCTGGACTAGCAGCTCTTGCTATGATTCAAGCATTCCAATTTGAAGCTTCAGAAGTATTCCATACGTCATTTGATTATAGTTTGACAAATCCTTCTGTAATAATAGGATTATTGACTGGTGGTTTGATACCCTTCTTTATAACTAGCCAACTAATTGATGGTGTTTCTAAAGCAGCCTCTAAAATGGTGGATGAAGTTCGTTCTCAATTTCAAAATAATCCTGATATTCTTGATGGAAAATCGACACCAGATTATGCTAAATGCGTTGACATTTCTACTCTCGCATCGCTAAAAGAATTATGGAAATCTGCATTGATTGTTATCGCTTCCCCTATTGTCTTAGGAATGTTATTGGGACCTTCATCAGTAGCTGGCTTGTTAATGGGAGCAGTTGTGACTGGATTATTCCTAGCATATCATTTGGCTAATACTGGAGGTGCATGGGATAATGCAAAAAAGCTGATAGAAATGAAAGGACACAAAGGTACAGAAGAACATAAAGTAGCTATAGTTGGTGATATCATAGGTGATCCATATAAAGACACAGCGGGTCCTGCTTTAAACACTGTAATAAAATTACTTAACACAATAGCTATTGTATTTGTTTCAATATTCATTGGAATAATAGCAATCTGACAAATAATAATTTTGATTTTAGATATTTGCTATATGTGCACTTTTATAACTTATTAATTACTTTTTCAATGTATGGATGAATATATTTTTAATGATTGGGCTCAAAATGGAAAAAGTGAAATTATGGAAACAAATCATAAAAGCCCAATTATCAAATTTCTACAAAATTTAGAAATCGTTACACAATTTACATTATTAGACATTGGCTGTGGCAATGGATGGTTAGTTAGAGAGGTTTCTAAATTAAATGAATGTAATATGGCCATAGGAATAGATAATAGCAAAAAAATGATCGAAAATGCGCAAAGCAAAAAACGATCTCAAAAAGAGAACTATGTATTTGGTGATATAAATAAATATAATTTTGACTCAAAATTTGATTATGTATTTTCTATGGAATCATTATATTACATGCTCCCAATGGAAAAAACGTTATTTAAAATTTATAGTTTGTTAAAATCTGGTGGAATATTTGTTTGCGGAACTGATTTTTATAATGAAAACAAATCATCAACAAACTGGCCAAAATTAATGAAAATAAAAATGGATTTACGATCTAAAAAAGATTGGTATAAAATGTTCCAAAAAGTTGGATTCAGAACACGAATAAAGCAAATTATAGACAAACAAAGCGACGAAGAATGGAAAAAAAAAATTGGTACTTTATTTATCTATGGAACAAAATAAAAATTTCTATATATTATGGTATTATTTATAACAATAATTATGTGCTTGCCATGAATAAGTCATTGTATGAAAATAACGAATTTGCTAGAATAAAATCCAAAATAAATAGTGGTCTCCATATTGGTGAAGTTTCTGTGAATATCAGTTGGCAAAATTTTGAAAACCTTGTAACCGAAACATTACGTACAAATAATTTTGATATAGTTAAAAATTTCATAATGGTGAAACCAAGAATGGAAATAGATATAATTGGGACTAGATTAGGAACTTCATTATTAATAGATTGCAAGCATTGGAAAAAATATAATGTTCATAAATTAAAGCAATCTGTGGAAAAACAAGTTATTAGATCTAAAAGATATGTTTCTCTTAATAAACACATCATTGGTATACCAATAATAGTAACACTGTACGAACTTAACATACGTATTATTGATGATGTACCTATAATTCCCATTTCTAGATTTACATCATTTATAAATGAATTTTATGATCATTTAAACCAAATTAAAACAATTAGTATGCCATAGTGAAACAAAAGAATCCAATACTTAAAATTAAAAATATTTTTGTGATCGTTATTGAATTATCTACCGCATTTGAATAATTTTTATAAATAGTAGAACCCATTACCTTCACAGTTGATTTGTTTTCTAGTATTTTGAATGATGCCGCCTTAATCTTATTTGATGCCTGTTTTGCAATTTGAAGATACCATTTTTGAATATTTTCATGATTACTGATCATGCCGAATTGATAATATCCATTTCTGTTTCTCACGCTTCTGGAAGTATAGTGAGTATCAGAAGTACATATTTCCAACAATTTGTATTCCTTTTCTAAAAATTTATTGACTAATTTTTCTCTTAGTCCATTCTCCATATTATTGGAATCTGCCCAACCTAAAAAGTATTTTTTATTGTTTATTAATAAACATAGTACACTAATACCTGCACATCCAAGATCTGCAGATTGTAAATTCATATTTTCAGAATTGGAATAGCCAAATTCAAAATTATATTTTTTTTCTTTGATTAGTTTGTATAAATTTTTTTTGGCAGAATTGAATAAATCATCTTCGTCCTTATCTGAAATTTTTTTGCCCATTGCATTATGACAATCAATTATCAAAATTCGATCTAATTCATAATTTTTGGCAATTATTTCTAATTTGTTTTTAATAGAGCTTGGGAAATCCTCTGAACCATATGGTGATAACGACAAAAACAATATTGCAGTATTATCAAAAATAAATCCAGTTGTTCTAGCTTTATTGGTTTGCGTAATTACAGGTTCTGTACATTTTTTACATGCAGATAAAATATTGTCTTCTCTTAAATCACTAAGATACTTATTAACTTCATGCTTTGATGGTAAATTTAACGAATGATCTGATACACTATGCATTATCATAGCTGAAGATTTCATGTTTTTATATATCAAATATGGTATGTTGCTACCTCCTATAGGATTATATGGCCCAGGATGAATTTCAGGCAATATTAAACGAAACTCAGATTCATTTTCGTACAATTTTAATTGATATGTAGTTACTACAGCTTTTTTTGACTGTTTTTCTATTATATCTTCAACTTCGTATGGATCATTTTTAGATATGGATGATAAATAAGCTTGGACTAATTCATGAGTGCTTCGTAAATTCGGTCTGCCAGCTCTATCTGTTAACAAAGACCAAACTGTAGCTATTGTAAGAAATATTATTCCATACATTAGAGTTGTAACATCTTCTAAAATATGAATCCATAAGTAATTTGGTACCAAAACAAAAAACATAGCTACTGGTTGAATAAAACAAACGATCCAACTTTCTTTAATTTTTAATCCTAGTGTGGTAGTTAATATTCCAATTCTAAAACTAGCAAACAAAAACATTCCTTCTACTATGTATTTTAAAGTCAAAACATTGTCAAAAATATTTGAAGATGCAATACCACACACCATAGTTAGAAACCAGATTGCATTACCAAATAAAGACATATGTATAGATTTAGAATATTCTTTATTTTTTGTAAAGCGTGAGTCGATATATTGTGTTATCAGTAACGTAATTGTAACTTGTATTAAGCTATAAGCAATGTTATAATTGTTAAAATAATAAATGTTGGTTACAGTAACCAGAAGTAATACAATAAATATAGAAATAATTAATGAATGATAAAAAGAAGACGGATTTATTAATGTAAGAGAATACCTGCTATGTATCTTAGTAACATCATCAACTGAAGTTGTCAATTTACATCATGTCGACAATATATCAAGGATCCATGATATTGTAATTATGCTTGACGGTATTAATACCACCAATCTTGGATCTAGTTTAAAACCTTTTGTATCATCTTCAAAGAATCGTAATAGTCCTGCACTAGATGCTGGTAGAGGTGCACCTTTTTTTTTACTCATATGTGATTAACCAAAATTCTTATTTCAAGAATAAAAACTTTATTATTTTAGTTTGGGCAAAATATTCAGTATTATTTCTGCTACTAGTAATATTTTATATTGTACATCATAATCATCTTCATTTTCTAATTTATTACATAGTTTATTGAATTTCTCATTGAGAATTATAATGGAATTTTCATTACTGCTTAGTTTATTTATTTTGCTTCTATTTTGTTTTTTGTCTTCATAATTTTTCTGATTTGGTTTTTGCCCACATTGTATGCATAATGCATAACCATTTTTGATTACTCTCACGCCGTGGCAATATGGACACGGTACTTTAGAAAGTGTTGCACCGCTCAAAAGCATTTTTATGGCTTCTTTGTTAGCATTTTTTACATTTGACATTGTAATATGATTTAGTTATAAGATTAATTGTACTTTTTCATCATAAAAAAAGTTTAATAATGTGTCAATTGAATTCCCATTGATTAATGGCAGTAATTTGTAATATATGCGGGCTTCCAAATGATCTATGTGCTTGTGGTGACCTGGCTAAGGATAGTACTAAAATAATAGTAAGATTAGAAACCAGGAGATTTAAAAAAAAAGGAACAATGATTGAAGGTCTAGATCCTAAACTCAATAACTTAGATAAAGTTGCCAAAGAATTAAAAGCTAAATATGCTTGTGGTGGAACTGCTAAAGATGGATATATATTTTTACAAGGTGATCATCGTGATACCATGAAAGACGCACTGATAAATCTTGGATTTGCAGAGTCATCTATAGAACTACATTAGAAAACGTGCATCTGAATAAACTAATTATAATATTAACAATACAAGAAAAATCGTTATTCGTACTAATATTAATATTAATGACTATATCATTTCCAATTGGATTATACTTAATTTTGAACTATGATTCTTCAAACACGGTAATTTTCACCCATGAATTAGAATTTTCTTTGAATTTACCTATATTTGGATCTAAAATAATAAAAACAAATTTAGGTTATTCTTTCGTTTCGTTATGGTGTATTTTATTGGCTTTATTTGTAATAGCTTTTCTTAATTCAAAAAATAAAATGTTTGATTTTAAAAATACTGATCCTAACATGTTACATTCTGTAATTCAATGGTTTGTAATTCTAGTTGTATTATCAGGAATTATCAATTTTGTACAAGAGCAAATTGGGATGCAACAAAATTATCCAAATTTTAATACGCTTATTAATTTTTTTGATGTCACAAAGGCATCTATAGTAGAAGAACTTGGATTTAGGGTCGTTTTAATTGGTATGACTATATACTTATTATATTCCAGAAAAATTATTGGTTATAGCTTTTTACAAATACTTTATTGCCCAAGTAATATTACAAATAAAATTAAAAAAACACATTACGGTTCATTAATTATAACATCTGGAATATTTTTTGGTTTATTACATGTGTTATTTGGTGAATTATGGGGTGCAGATAAATTAGCACAAGCCACTATTAGTGGCATAATACTAGGCTGGGCTTATTTTAAACACGGAATTATTGTATCTATATTGATACACTGGTCAATCAATTACTTTGTTTTTACGTATATTTTTTTAATTTCGTATATGACTAAACAAAAAATTGCAGAAGCTATTTTTCATCCCGCTGTTGGTTTTTTAGAAACGATATTTATTATAATTGGAATTGTATCTATGATAACATTGATCACACGTTATGTTAATAAAAAACTGTAAGCTAAATTTCTATTCATGCATTGTTACACTTCATTCATAAATGGATTCGTATTCATATAGCTTGATTTTTGAAATTTTTTGATATGATAAAAATTTATAAAATTTATCTTAAACATACTAATATTCTTGTTACTATTCATATTTACAAAATTTAATGATGAATAAAGTAAAATTGATATGTAATATAATATTAAAAAAATAACAGTATGAAAATTCAATAAATTCCTAATTTTACATTGTGTACTAGTAAATAATATTTCTAATTGCTTTACAAATCTCTGGTTTGTCTGTTTGCTTCAGCAACAGCTTAAGGTCATTATGATTATCTACGTCGAACATAATTCTTTTTATTAAAACTAACGAAGTATTATTTGTATGTCTCTTGCCTATTTGCAAATGAATCTTGTAACTATCTTCATCATAATGAGTCTTCATTAAATTTGTTGGCATTCTTACTAATGCATTTGTTCCATCAAATCTTTTTGAAGGTACTATGCAAACTAATTTTTTTGCTTGCCATTTTAATAATGATATTACATCTACAGGTTTTATTAATGGAATGTCTTGTGGAAAAACTACTGACGCATCAAATCCGTTTCTTAAAACATATTTATCAGCTATTGATATTGCATTATTAACACCAATTTCATATTTATCATTAATGTGAATTACATTTACCATTTCATCTGATATTATATCCTTACTTTTAGAAACTATCACTATTTTATTTATTATGTTTGTTTTCATTATTGCCTTTATTACTTCATTAAACATTATTTTGCATAGTTCCTCTTTTTTAGATGCTGGTAATCTTAATCTTGATTTAGCATTTGAAAAAGTTTTTACTGGTATTATAGCTGCAATTTTCAACTAAATACGTATTTGTTTCAATATGAATGATGCTAAAACTTGCTCATCTTTCTTATCATTCATAGTTATTTTCGTATCGTAGACTGAAATATCTAAATTTTTAATACTGTTAATTAAATTTTTATCGTGAGCATCTATTATTAAATTTGAACATACGTCAGAATACATTTTGGCTAAGCCATATGCAGAAACTTCAATACCTGCAGCTTCCATATATTTTGCAGCTGGACCGCTAAAAGCCTTATTTCCTATCAAAGGACTTACTGCAATCACTTTTTTCTTTAATTTTAATAATTCTTTTCGTATTCCTTTTATTTGTAACATTGGACCAATACTAGTTAGTGGGTTTCCTGGTGCAATCACCACAATATCTGCATCATGTATAGCATTTATCGCTTCTGGATTTGGCCTAGCTTTATCTGCACCTATATATTGTATACCTTCAACCTTATCTTTACCTCTGTATTTCACCCAAAACTCTTGTAAATGTAGCTCTCCCTTATTTGTACTAATTCTAGTTTCTATATTGTTATCTGTTACTGGTATTACATTTACACTAACTGCAAATTTTTCACACATCCATTTTGTAATATAACTTAAATTTTTTCCATTTTTCAACATATTTGTACGAATTAAATGTGTAGCAGTATCTCTATCTCCTATTCGTAACCATGTTTCTTCTCCAAATATTTCCATTTGGCGAAGAAAATTGTAAGTATCTTTTTTTATTCCCCATCCTCTATCATAATCCAATAAATCAGCTAATCCATATACAATTGTATCTATATCTGGACAAACATATAACCCATATAGCCAATAATTATCACCAACATTACAAATCACACTTATATCATTAGTTTGAGAAGCTAATCCTCTAACAAGCTTTATCGAACCTGTTCCACCAGCTAATATAGTAACTCTTTTTTTCAATTCACAACCGCCAAACCATTCATAGATTGTAATAATATTTTTTTATTATCTAATTTAAATTTTTGAATATGGATAGGTTTATTACTGTGTTGGAATCGATCATTTTGTGAATAAAGTAATTTATTTTGCAATTCTGTTTACAATGATTGCTGGTACTATTACTCCCGTTTTAGCTGCGCAATTAGATGTTAGATTAAATCCTGATAAAAACGACGCTATAGTTAACATGAGATATCAACGTACAATATTTATAGAATATGATGAAGGTGGTGAAATTGCTGATTTTCTAAGAAATAAAGAATTCAAAACATCATTTCATGCTGATCGAAATAACAATGGAGTTATTTCACTAATGAATAAATTGAACCAAAAATTATTAGATGAAGGTAGTGTAACTAGAATCAAATATTTGGACGTTGAATATGATGCGCATTTAACAGGTAGAAATCTAAATGCTTCTATTGATTATAAAATAAATTTGATTGCTACAATTGAAAACTTCTTAATGCGAAGTTATTCTGATAATTCTCCTGCATTGGTAGATATAAGTTGGAGAGGTTTATCTGCTGGTGATCCAGTTATTATAAATACACAAGAATTTGGCGAAGTAGAAATTAACATGCCAATATCATTTATTAGTGATAATGTTAGTGATGTTCATGATTTATTATCAAAAACAGATGCAATGTCATTATTATCTGAACCAATAATCAATGCTGATGGAATAAAAGCTCAACCTCTTACTAACTGGCATTTCTTATTTGATCCAACAGGCATTAATGTAGATGCTGCTACATTTGGACTAGCTGACGAAATAAGTGGATTTGTTGTTTCATCGTTTACAATGGGAGAAAGTAGTATTAGAGAAGGAAGACAAGTTGAAAAAGTTTTCGAACGCATAATTAATTTGGATAAAGAATATGCTGTAAGATCTATAGAATCTGCAGATTCTGGTAATGTATTTGTAGTTGGATTTGCTGCAGTGGATGAAGTAGAAGGGAGCGAAGTATTTGGAGTAAGTCCTCAATCCCCAGATGGATATGCTACTACTTCTACTGGTGGCTTCCCAGTAATGATAATTTATGGTATGGCTGGAATAGCTGGAATTGGTGCAGTTGCAATATTGTTCTTTAGTAATAGACAATTAAAAAAAGAAGCTGGACAAGGACAACAAGGAATAGATCCATCTCTACTTAAAGCTAGATCAACTAGCTCAGAAGCTGGAGGATATCAAACTGTTAGAGGAGAAGCTTATGTTGCAGACGAAGGTAACCAACCTACAGATGAAAAAAAGAACAATAAAGGTTCCATGCCAAAAGGCTGGAAACCGTAATGTGTGTTGGTAATAACCCTCCTTCTGTTTTTACGATATTCAACTTTGCAGCCTACCTAAACCAAGTACAGGAGCTTATAGTTTTGTTTGGCCTTGCTTCGTACGGGACAGTTTTTCCATTCCACTACTAACAACCTCAGATTCTCACATCATCACAGTTCATGATAGTTCGGATTTTTTCTATACTGGTTCCAATCATCTCTGATTATCTATCTCCAGATCGTACATCCTGTATGAAGGGAGGAGTTTCCTCTGCCGTAACAGTAATCGTACACCAACTCACAATATAGTAAAAATATTAAATTAATATGAACATTTGGTATGTCATAAATAAAGCACATTGTTGAGAGTCAAACAATTATTCCGTATTCATTTACAATATCATTAATTTCTTTTGGAGATTTTGATTTAGAATAATCATTTAACAAATTATAATTTAATTCTATAAAAGAATGACCCCACTTGAATTTACTCATAATTATTTTGCCATTTTTTACATCTCCCAGTATAAATAAAGCAGCTGCAATTGCCTCTACTGTAGTAAGTTTATTTAATTTTGAATAGTTTACTGGATTTCCAGCATATAAAGGCGGTAATTTTCGATGCATTCCTATAAAACGTTTAATACTCACAGGATTAATTTTATTCCAAGAACAGTCTATGGCAGTAATTGATTTAACATGTTTATCTACTGGTGACAGAATTTTTTTTGCAAATGGATCCAAAATTAAACTCCTATAATTTGTTTTTTTTGTTTTATTTGCCAATTTAAAGCGTATTAATTTTATCGCTGTGCATTTCCTTGGATCGTCTTCTTTAAACATTACCAGTTTGATTTTCAAGTAATAGGAGGTATTTGTTCTATTATTTATACTAAACAAGATGATTGTATAATAATTGTGATAATTATTGTAAAAAAATTTGATTATATTGTACAAATCATAATGTTGTTAATAATAATTATGATTAGAAAAAAAAAATATAATTATAATTATGATTTTTATGCTAATTGTAATCTGTATTTTAATTCATTACGTAAATCTAATAAAAGTGATCATGGTTTTGAAGATGAGTTTTATTGTACATTGCCTTCATTAAACAAATTTTGATTTTGTTAACATACATGTGGCTATTTTTTATAAATTACATTTTATATATAATTAGTTTACATTTATTTGAAAAAGAAAATGAACATTAACAAAATAAACAATCAGATAACATCATGTACACAATGTATACTACATAAACATAGAAAAAATGCAGTTCCTGGGATTGGAAATATTTGTGCTGAAATAATGATGATTGGAGAAGCTCCTGGTATCTATGAAGATGAGCTGGGTTTACCATTTGTAGGACGTGCAGGACATATATTGTATGATATATTGATGGATAATGGGATACCCAAATCATCTTTATATATAACTAATGTGATAAAATGTAGGCCTCCAAAAAATCGTATACCCAACAAAAAAGAAATTAATGAATGTAAAATTTATTTGATGAGAGAGATTAATTTAATAAAACCAAAAATCATTTGCATTATGGGTAATATAGCATATAGCACTATACTTGGTGGAAAAAACATAATAAAAAATAGAGGCAGATTAGTATTTCATGATAATCAACGTTATTTCTTAACAATACATCCTGCTGCAACTATTTATAACAAAAATTTATTCGTGCTTTTAAAAAACGACATTCAAACTTTGTGTGAGTTTATATCAAAATATTAATTGGTATTAAATTGATGATGAATAAAATACCGAGATTCTTTTATTCTAGAGACACTGTTGAAGTAGCTAGAGATTTATTAGGAAAAAAATTAACACGAAGAATAAACAATAAACTAATATCTGGAATTATAACAGAAACTGAAGCATATAAACAGATTGATGATCCTGCTAGTCATGCTCATTGTGGTATAACAAAACGTAACAAAGCAATGTTTGGAAAAATTGGTATTGCGTATATATACATTATTTATGGAATACATTATTGCATCAATGTGGTTGCTAGGAATAATGAATATGGGCATCTAGCTGGAGCTGTATTAATTAGATCATTACAACCTGTAGATGGCGTAGATATAATGAAAAAAAATAGAAATGTTGATATTGTGTCTAATTTAACAAACGGTCCTGGTAAAATAACACAAGCATTGCAAATAGATATTAAACAATATGGTGTTGACCTTACAACATCAAAACATCTTTACATTTCTAATACCAAAAATAACGAATATAAATTAAGTTGCAATCAGAGAGTCGGAATAAAAAAAGGATTGGATAAATTATGGAATTTTAAGTTAAGTTGATAAATTATGTTTCATCTTTATCTAGTGTCCATGGCGCAATTTTACCAAGTATTTTTGACCAATCTAATTTTATAATTAAAATTATAGAAATTATTAATATTAATATAAATGAAGATAAACCAACATAGATTATTTTTGTATCATCGGCATTTTCCATGATTGGATCTAATATGGAATATCCAAAAAAATGTGAAATTAAAACTATTGTGTAACTTAATACAATTTTTCCCATTAATGTTGCTATGAAAAATCTTAACGGATTATATCTTGCTAGGCCTAATGGTATATATATAAGATCATCCGGAATAGGTGATGCAGCAGCAACAAAAGCTGCTCCTGTTCCATATCTTTTAACAAGCTTCTCAAATGGACGCATTCTTTTTCTTATTCGCTTATTGATGATTCTTCTGCCTCCATAACTGGCATAAAAAATTATTTGCTTTGCAATTGTTGCTGTAATTGCAGCTAAAATAGCTAATATATTTAGATCAAAATGATTTCCAGTAGACATAGTAGCAAGAAGCAAAAATGACGGGATGGGCACAAATGGTATTAATGAACCAAAAAAGCTAACTGCTCCAAGCCCAAAATAACCTACATCGTGTAACAATGGAAATAAATCTAGAAAACTCACAATTTGAATCATATGTTATGTTATTTAATTAAAGCTATTTACTGTTAATAAGTTCATTAATGATAGTTTACAACATGATGAATTGCAATTAATTGACTTAAAAGTTTATAGATAATAATCCAATTTAAGAAAGGATATATTCAACTTTATATATAATAATTTTAGTACATGTATCTACCAATATGCGGTTTTGACGCAAAAAACGCAATTTTGTGTCCACAATGCGAAGCTAGATTAGATTCAGGAAAAATAACTAAATCTGATGTTGACGCTTCAATCAAATTAGCTCAATTAGGAAAATCAAATACACAAATAGATAAATTCACATTAACAAAATGTGAAAAATTGGATAATGATTATTTATTGTATTTATCTAAATATGATATAAATACAATTAGACAAAGCAGAATACTTTATAGATTAATCCAAGATTCCTTCACAGGAAAAATTTGGTTAGTTGAATCTGGATGTGGTTACAAAAAGTTTATTGAAGATTTATTTTTTCCCACAAAAATAATTTCAATTAATACAGTTTGGATACCAGGTGGAATTCAAAAAACACGAGTAATAATATCTGGTAGATGGACAAATAGATTTCCAATTAATATTAATAAAGTGATAAAAATAGTTAAATCTACTCAAAATTTAGATATAGAAATTGAATTCGAAGAATCATCGCGAAAACCAAAATAACTCCACACACCAACAATTAATATGTGATATTTCATCACAATTTGTAGGCAAACATATATCTATAGTAGGTTGGGTGAACAAACTCATAAAGTTAAAAACAGTAACTTTTATCGTAGTTTGTGATAATACTGGTTTATTACAAATAGCTATTAAAAACAAAACACCTAATCAAAATGAAATAACAAAAAATAGTATAATTCAAGCAAGAGGCATATTGCAAAAATCTCAATCACATGATTTTGATTTTGAATTAGGTGTACAATCAATAACAGTAATTTCTAAAGCAATTACTCAATCTCCTTTGGACATGAATAGTAATATTAGTTACTTGGATACTAGATTAAATTCACGAGCTCTAGACATTCGTAATCCAAAAACTGCAGCCATATTTAAAATTCGTCACAATGCATTAATCTCAATTCGTGCATCGTTAATACAAAAAGGATTTATTGAAATAACTACTCCTAAGATAATTGGAAATGCAGCAGAAGGTGGGGCTAATTTATTTTCGATGAAATATTTTGGTAACGATGCATATCTGGCACAAAGCCCACAATTATACAAGGAACAAATGATGTTAGGATTCAATCAAATTTTTGAAATAGCTACATTCTATAGAGCTGAAAAATCTCATACGTTAAAACATTTGAGTGAATTTACTAGTGTAGATATAGAATGTGCATTCGTTAATTATTCTGACATCATGGATTTGATAGAGTCTATTATTAAGAACTTGTATGAGTTTATACTTCATAACTGCAAACAAGAAATCAATATTATTAATACGAAAATACCAAATTCATACAAACGTCCATTTAAAAGGTTTACATATTCTCAAATTGTAGAAAAACTACAAAATAATGATGTGGGTATAAAATTTGGAGACGATTTGTTGGATTCACATCTAAAATTAATTGGAAATCTTCATCCTGAATTCTATTTTATTACAGATTGGCCATTGAAGATAAAACCATTTTATATAAGTGAAAAGTATGAAAATGATCATTTATCGCAATCTTTCGATCTTCAATGTGGGGATATAGAAATTTCGTCAGGTGGAACTAGAATATATGATTATCAAAAACTTAAAAACAGAATGATTGATCAAAATCTCAATCCTTCTGATTTTGAAAACTACTTAAATGTATTTAATTGGGGAATGCCACCTCATGCAGGCTGTGGTATCGGATTAGATAGATTAATGATGGTTTTAACCAACAGTAAAAATATCAGAGAGACAGTTTTATATCCACGAGATCCTAACAGATTGTTTCCTTAATAGAATTTCGAAATAATTGTTCTACATTTAATTAAATCTAATACTAAACTATATTCGATTTATTATTTCACTGGTAAATTCATTAGTAGTATAGTTACCTCCTATGTCTTTGGTTTTTATATTGTTCTTGATTGTACTATCAACAGCATTCTCTAATCTTGTAGCTACAAAATTAGATTCTTTATCATGATATTTTGTACTGATCCAATCAAGCATCATCTTTATTGATAATATAATAGCTATTGGATTTGCTATCTGCTTCCCAGCTATATCAAAGGCAGCTCCATGAACAGGCTCAAATAACGCATAATTTTCTCCTATATTGGCACTAGGTGCTATTCCTAAACTTCCTGAAATTTGCGCAGCTTCATCAGACAATATATCTCCAAACATATTTGTTGTAACTATCACATCAAATTTTTCTGGATTCCGTATCATATTCATTGCACAAGCATCTACATACATAGATTCAAATTTTATATTGTGGTGTGATTTTATTACCTCTTTACATATATTTACAAATAACCCATCAGTCTTTTTTAATACATTAGCCTTATGTACACATGTTACTTTATTTAATCCATTTCGATACTTCGCAATTTTACATGCATATTCTGAAATTTCTCTAGACGCTTTTTCTGAAATCACTCTCATTGCAATTGCAGTGTCTCCTACTTCGAATTCATTTCCTAAATATAGATCTTCAGTGTTTTCTCTTACAATAACAAAATCTATATTATTTTTTAATGATTTCATATTTGGATATGATTTTATTGGTCTAATATTAGCATAAAGATTTAGTTTTTGTCTTAAAAAAACAATTACATCCGATGCGCTTTCCCCTACTGGAGCCTTTAAACAAGCAATTGATCTGTTTATTGATTTTATTGTTTTTGTAGGCAATGCATATCCTGTTTTGGAAAGCATGTTATCTCCAGCTTCTAATTCATCTATTGTAAATTTTAAATTAAATTTATCATTAATATTTTCTAATATTCTAATTGCAGATCTAGAAATTTCAGGTCCTATTCCATCTCCATTTATTAATGAAATATTATACAATTTTCTTTCTCCTGGTTTTATTTGTTTTAAGCATAATTTTATTTATTCCATCAATCATGGCTTTAACACTTGTAGTTACTATGTCTTTTCCAATATACTTAGATGATATGTTATTGTTATCGTCATCTTCTATTTTTATTGTAACTTCGCATAACGCATTAGATCCGCCTGATATTGAAGCTAATTTGTATTCCTTTATACGTAATTGTGATATCCTTCCAGTTATTTTGCGTATTGCATTTAGTGCTGCATCTACAGGACCAACTCCGTAATCTGTACCTAAAAAGTTTTTTCCATTTATATTTAATTTCACAAATGCATACGGCATAGTTCCTATACCTATTGATACTGAAAAACCAACTAATTTCACTAATTTGTTTTCTTTATATTGTTTTATTGTTTCATTGGCTATCTCAAATAGTTCTGTATCGGTAATCTGTTTCCCTTGATCGCATATGCTTTTTATTTTATCTAGTATAGTTCTAGTTTGTTTAATATCCGGACTCATATTATATTCTTCTAACATGAACTTTACTCCGTGTATTCCAGCATGTTTTCCAACTGTTAACCCTCTATTTCTACCAACGAGCTCTGGACCAATAGGTTCATAAGTTAATGGATTATTCAATATTCCATGCGTATGAATTCCTGATTCATGACTAAAAGCGTTATCACCAATGATTGCTTTGTTTGGTTGTACAGGTATTTTAGCTAATTCTGAGATATATTTGGAAGTCTCATATAATAATTTCGTTTTAATATTAGTGTCCATTTTTTTCTTAAATTGTAAACATTTCAAAGCCATTACTAATTCTTCCAAAGGTGTATTTCCAGCTCTCTCGCCTATTCCATTAATTGTTACATGTGCACATTTTGCACCGTTTTGTATTGCTGATATTGTATTTGCTACTGATAATCCAAAATCATCATGGCAATGTATACTTACTGGCAATCTTGTTACATCTATAGCATCTTTTGTAATCTCTCCTATATATTGAGGAGTTGCATATCCGACTGTATCTGGTATGTCTATCGTATCAGCACCAGCTCCGGCAACCTCTTTGAACACTTTTTTGAGAAAATTACGTTCTGTCCTTGTTGCATCTTCAGCTGAAAATTCTATTTTTAAACCATATGATTTGCCATATTCTATAGATTTTATTGCTTTTTCAATAACTTGTTCACGTGTTAATTTTAATTTATATTTTAAATGAATATCAGAAGTAGCTATAAACATATGAATGTAGTTAAGATTTGCATCTATTGCTGCATCTACATCTTTTTTATTGGTCCTAACTAAACCACATATCTCAGATGTTAAGTTTGCTTTTGTTATCATTTTTATTGCATGTAATTCTCCTTTTGAAATTATAGGAAAACCAGCTTCTATAATATTCACTCCTAGAGAATCTAGCTTTTTAGCTATGTTTAATTTTTGCATTGGTGATAAAGCAACACCAGGAGTTTGCTCTCCATCTCGTAATGTGGTATCAAAAATTTTAATGTTCATTATTCTCTAAGGCCACTATCCCTGTTCTGGCTGTTTCCAAAATATTATATGATTTTATCTGTTCTTCAAATGCAATTATTTTGTCTGGAGTTTCGGTTAGTTCAATTATCACAGAGATATCTCCTTTGTACATTTTTCCATTATATGGCTCTAGTAATTCGTTCAATTTTGTAATATTCAATTTGCTATTTTTCAGTACTTTAAATAATACTGTTTCTTTATATACACTTTTGTTTTGATTTAGTATTTTTACATCTATAGTGTCTATCATTTTATTAATCTGTTTTACTATTTGTTGAATCTGTTTTTCATTACCAATAGTAACAATAGTCATTCTAGAAAAATCATGATCTGTTGTAACTCCAACTGAAATGCTTTCTATATTAAAATTCCTAGATCTAAATAAATGTGTGACTTTAAATAAAATACCTGGTTTATTTTCTACTAGTATTGATAAAATAGAGTACATTTTTACTATTTTATGAAGGTAATATCATATCTTTTAATGATGTTCCAGGAGCAACAAATGGTAGTACATCTTCTTCTGGATCTATTGGTATGTCTATTACTGTGGCAATGTCACTTTTTAAGCTTGTTTTTATAGCTTTTTCTAAATGATCTAATGATTCTACTCTTATTCCTTGTGCTCCATACGACTCAGCTAATTTGACATAATCTGGACAATTTTGAAGATCTATTCCTATCATACGTCTATTGTAAAACGTTCTTTGCCATTGTGCTACCATTCCCAACGAAAAATTATTTATTAAAAAAACTATTACTGGGATATTTTCTAATACTGAAGTAGCTAATGAATTTTCAGTCATGTTGAAACTTCCATCTCCTGCTATATCAATCACAGGAATATTTGGCGAAGCAACTTTTGCACCTATTGCAGCTGGAAATCCCCATCCCATTGTTCCTAACCCAGTTGAACTAAAAAAAGTTCCAGGTTTTATCACGTCAAAAAATAAAGATGCCCACATTTGATGTTGGCCTACTTCTGTTGTTACAATAGCATTTTTTGGTAAAACACTTCGTAATTTTCTTAGTATTCTTGCAGCACTCATTTCTCCGGAATGTATTTTTAAGTTGTCTCTCCAATATTCTTTTACTTCTTTAACATGGCGGATCCACTCACAATTGGTTATTTGATTTAATTTTCTTTGCATTATTAATTGAACCATCATACGTAACGATGTTTGTACATTTCCAACTATTGCTATGCTTGTAGTTTGATTTTTGCCAATTTCTGCAGGATCTATGTCCATATGTATGATTTTAAGACGTTTTTCAAAATCATCAAATGTACCCACAGAACGATCTGAAAATCTTGTTCCTACAGCTAATACGCAATCAACTTCAGTCATTAACTTATTGGCTTCTGCATGTCCATGCATTCCAATTGGTCCTAGTGCTAAAGGATGATTTTCAGGAAATGCGCCTTTGCCTTTAAATGTTGTAACTACAGGTATGGTTAATAACTCTGCAATTGCTTGTAATTCAGAAAATGCTGATGAAATAATTACCCCACCTCCAGCCAAGATCATGGGTTTTTTTGAAGAAATAAGCATATTAATTGCTTTTTCTATCTGTATAATATCTGGCATGATCCATGGATTGTATCCTTTAATTTTGAATTTTGTGGTAAATTCCATATCTGCTACATTTTGTTGTACGTCTTTTGGTATGTCTATTAATACAGGTCCTGGTCTACCAGTTTCTGCTATATAAAAACTTTTTTTAACAGTAAGTGGAATGTCTGACGCATTTCTCGGTTGAAATGCATATTTTACAACAGGATTCGACATTCCTATTATATCACTTTCTTGAAATGCATCTCTGCCAATCATATTTAGTGGAACTTGTCCAGTTATTGCTATCATTGGAACTGAATCTGCCTGCGCTGTAGCTATCCCAGTCAATATATTTGTAGCGCCCGGCCCAGATGTAGCAAAACAAATACCTGCTTTTCTACTTACTCTCCCAAATCCATCTGCCATATGTGCAGCAGATTGTTCATGACGGACCAAAATATGTCGTATATTACTTTTATATAATTCATCATACATAGGTAAATTAGCTCCTCCAGGCAAACCAAAAATATGTTTCACACCTTGATTTTCTAGAGCTAGCATCAAAGATCTAGCTCCTGACATATCACTCATTTTTATCAAACTAAATCAGAATTTTCAATATTAATATATTTCATCAATTTAAGTTATATAATAAAATAAAACATTAAAAATTCTTGTTTATTAGTAAACATATTGAATGACAAAGAACAACTCATTAAAATTATTAAAACTTTTTTTGATATTGGTAAAAACAAAAAACTGCATTTATTATATGATATACAATTACAAGATTCTATTTTTTCCAGTTTTAGTGATATGCGTCCCAAAGATTTGAAAGATTTTTCAACTACTATTGCTCTAGAAGAGCTTAGATTTGTTAACATTTCTGATTATGATTATCAACTTCAAAATATTAAAATTTCATTATTAGATAATTTTGCAGTTGCGGCATTTGAACTATATCAACACGGTCTACTTGTTGATGATACCGTTTATAGCTGTAAAAATGTTTCATCCCATATTAGAGTTACATTTGTATTTTTCAAAAAACCAAAATGGAAGATTGTGCATATTCATATGTCTGATTTTTAAATAGTTTAATTTTTTATTGTTCGTTTAAAACTATCATATGCATCTTTCGCACTTTTATTGCCATGGACTATAGATCTAACTGCTTTTATCATTTCAATTGGATGATCTGATTGCCAAATGTTTCTTCCCATGTCTACACCTGAAGCTCCATCTCGTATAGCATTATGTGTTAACTCCAAAGCTTTTTTTTCTTCTAATTTAGGACCTCCTGCAATTATGATTGGTATTGGACATGAATTTACTACTTTTTCAAATCCTTCGCAATCATATGTTTTAACTA
>JAPOVD010000001.1:0-159484 GCA_026708305.1 Nitrososphaerota archaeon
ATAAGCAATCTACCCGGATCTATATCCCAAATTTTCAAGAGCTAGTTTAACTCCGTATGCTCTGACTGCATCACCTAAACTACCTATATGTGGTATCCCTGAAGCTCCTAGACCACTTTCTACTCTTAGAATTTTCGTGTTACGTCCTAAATTTTTTTCACGATTAATTAATTCAGAAGCTAGCTTATCTATCCATGTTCCTTTGCCAATAATTTTGGCATTGTTATCCATTTAGGTTTTTTTCCATATATGGTTCTGATAAATGGTATCCAATCTTCTTATAGTATTCTCTTGTACCTACAGCACTTATTACTAATAATAATTTAGAATCAAATTCCTCTTTGGCAATCTTTTCTGCATTGTTAATTAACATTTTGCCTAAACCATAATGTTGAATACCCAATGTTTCTTTTTTGCCTACATCTATTAGCTTTCCATAAACGTGAAGTTCACGTATTATACAATATCTTTCAGACTTTATTTTGTATTTTGTGCTTGGATGTCTTAATCTCAAAAATCCATAAATTTTGTTATTATTATCAGTATATGATAAAAATATTTCATGTCCTTCTGAAGACTCATAATTTTCTCTATTTAACTTAATTTTATGTGTTGCATCTTTTATTTGTAGACCTATCTCCCTACATCGTATACATTTACATGAAATATTTTGTTGTTTTAACTTTTGATTAACAATCTGACGTAAATTCCCAATATTCGGTCCTGCGATTATTTCATTTTTTTGTATTTCTCTTTGAATTCTCATTATTCTAACCCAATTTGGAACCTTTTTTTTAATTTCTATTAGTATATTCATCATTGTCTTATTAGAATACGGTACATAATTTCCATTGTTAAATTCTGTGTAAAGTTTAGTATTTTTTACTATTACTGTTGGATAAATTTTTAACATGTCGGGTTTAAATTTTGGATTGGTGAAAAGTGTTATAAAATCATTTACATCATTTTTTGGATTGGTACCTGGCAATCCTGGCATCATATGTGCAACTATTTTAAAACCAAAATCTTTTGCAGCATGAAATGAATTTATTACATCATTCAAATTATGTCCTCTATTAACAATTTTATATGTATTTTGTTGCAAATTTTGTACGCCAATCTCAATTCTTGTGATTCCGTATCTCAGCATTGCTTTTATGTGAATTTCTTTACAATAATCTGGTTTGGTTTCTAAAGTAAATCCAACATTTCTGATTTTTGCAGTTTCATTTCTTTTCTTGGATGTTTCTAATGTTGGAGAAGAATACCCATTTAATGTATCATAACATGATTTTATAAAATATTCTTGATATGATTTTGGCATGAATAGGAATGTGCCACCAACTATTACCAATTCTATTTTTGATGTATTATGACCTGATTCTTTAAGATTACGTATTTTATTTGTAATTTGTTTACACGGATCAAAATTGTTTTTTATAGAATCAATTGTTATTGGTTCATTGCCAGTGTAACTATTCGGCGTATTGAATTTTACACCACCTGGACAATACGTGCATTTTCCGTGTGGGCACGAGTATGGTTTTGGCATGATCGTGACTACTGCAACTCCTGAAGCTGTTTTAATTGGTCTTTTTACAAGAATTGGTTTTAATTTATTAAAATGTTTGTTTGGAACAAAAGATAATATGTCTATTTTTTTTGGAATTTTGGATAACGCATATTTTTTACAAATTTTTTTAATTTCGTTTTGTACGTTTATCGTACCTTCCTTTTTTGATATTGTTAATAGATTGTTTGAAATCTCGACACATGCTTTTGAAAAGGTTGAATTTAAATTTTTCATATTATCTACATTTTTCTAATTAATTATTTATATAGTATGTTATTTGTCATGTTTAATTTTGATCTGTTTTCTATAATCTAATTTTAACCATAATGGTGTTATTATGGTTGTAGCGGCAACCATAATGACTATAGTCGAATATACATTTGATGTTAATATTCCTGATGAAACTCCTACTCCAGCTACAATTAATCCAACTTCGCCTCTAGATATCATTCCTATTCCTACTCTAATTCCTTGTGATTTATTTTTTAAAAACATCCAAGCTGGTAATCCGCAACCAAATAACTTAGTGATTATAGCTATTATTATGATAATGCAACTTAATAAAATAACATCTAAATTTACTTCATGAAAATTAACTTGCGCTCCTATTATGGCAAAAAATAAAGGTGCAAATATGAGCCCAATTTTACCAATGAATTTCTCTACTTTGTTAAATACTTTAGTTGTGGAAAGTGACATTCCTACTGCAAACGCTCCTACTATTGGTGATAATCCTATGGATCCAGCTAAAGCCGCGGCTCCAAAGAATGCAGCTGTGGAAATGCCTTCTATACTCCCTTTTGCTTTCCATAATCTTGGTGTTACTACTTTTGGAATAATGATAACAGCAGTCAATAGCATTATTCCAAAAAAGCCTAAAACCTTAATTATTGTAAGCACTACATCAATTATTTCTATTTGATCTATGCCATTTGTTGTTAGTGATGTGACCACTGATAGTACCGCAATAGCTAATATGTCATCTACTACTGCAGCTCCAATAATTAGCCTAGCTTCTGCAGATTTAATCTTTCCAAATTCATTTAATACTTGAATCGAGATTGCTATACTTGTGGCAGTTAATGCAGTAGCTATTAGCATAGATTGTAATGCATCAAATCCAAAAATCTGAAAAACCCAAAGACCAGAAAAAAAAGGTATTATCACTCCTAAGCTACCTACTGTAAAAGATGCTTTACCTCCTTTGATAAATTCTTTTGGAGTCATTTCTAAACCTGCCATGAATAAAATCACAATGGCGCCTATCTCTCCTAGTATTCTTATTTCTTCACCAATTTGCAGTAATGGTTTATCATCAAATATTAAAAATGAACCTAATGCAAATGGACCTATTATAACTCCAGCTAGAAGCTCTCCCAAAACAATTGGTAACTTTATTCGTAGAAATAATTCTGCCATTAATTTAGATGCAAAAAGAAGTATGCCTACGCTTATGATAGTTTGTATAAAATGTGTTTCTACCAAATATAACTATCTCACAATTAATATAAATAGACTATGATCGAATAATATTTTCATCATTTATAAAAACTCCTTTTTTACTGATTACATCTCCAATTTTCTTACTTTCTAATTTATGTTTCTTACAAATAAATGTTATTTTCTTAACTTCTGATTGTGGTGCTACTATACAAAATCCTATACCCATATTGAAAGTTTTATACATTTCATTAATTTTTACATTGCCTTCTTCTTGGATTAATTTCATGATTGGTGGTATTTTTGGAAGCTGGTACAAATTAAATCCAATTTCATTTAGTCGTAATAATTTTGTGAATGCACCACCTGTTATATGTGCTAACCCATGTATGCCACATTTTCTCAACATTTCTAAAATTGGATTAACATAAATTTCTGTAGGAGCAAGTAATTTGTTACCTAGAATTCCTATATTTTTTATTTTATCACGTATAGAATATTTGGACAATAATATTTTTCTAGCTAAAGAATAACCATTAGAATGCAAACCATTACTTGCAATTCCTATTATTGCATCATCTGTTTTGATTTTTCTTGTTATAATATCATATTTGATTATTCCCATTACTGTACCAGCTAAATCAAAATTAAAGTTAGTTCCTGATATTAAGTCAGGCATTATTGAAGTTTCACCTCCTATTATTGATATTTTTGATTTTTTTGCTCCTGTGACTAGACCACTAATAATTTTTTTAAAAATAGTTGTGTTGTTTTTATTTGCTGCTATATAATCTACAAATGATATGGGGATTGCACCTACGCATATTAGATCATTTACATTCATTGCAATGCAATCTATACCGATTGTGTTATACTTATTCATCAAGCTAGCTACTAGTGTTTTTGTTCCAACGCCATCAGTGTGCAAAGCTAATTTAGAATTATTAATTTTTACAATTCCTGCATAATGATTAAACCCACTTATTACTTGTACATTTTTTTGTATTTGATGTGTATGTTTTATATTTTGACCTATTGCAATTTGACTTTTTTTAATATTTTCTATGTTTACACCAACACTCTTATAATCTATCATAATTGATACAACTAATTTATACTCAAATTTATTAAATTTTTGTAATTTGTATTTTTATATCAATTATTTGTTAATAAATAGATCTAACATTATCATTTCTTTATTTGTTATTGAATAAAGAGAATTTTTTTTATATTGTATTTGGAAATAAAATTATAATCTGCACAAAAATGCAAATAATTCAAAAAAGATTTCTTCATTCTAATATTTGATTTTAGGTATAATTCTGAAAATTTCATGGGCTTACTACGTAATTGGTATAGCAATTTTATTAATGATAATGCATTATAATAATGCATTCTAGTTTTTACCGTGTCCAAAATTTGGATGTTGTTTTTTATTATAAAGTCATTAAATTTTTCTGCTATTTCTACTGGAACATATGTTAACCTATTTTTTACTAGTATTGTACGGTATATTACCTTATTAATCTTGTTTTTAATTTGTGAAGTATTATTAATTATGATACTATGATTGAGTTATATGTATCTAATTTTACACGTGGTTTTAATTACAACTGGAATAATTATGTTGTGCATTGGTGGCAATTGGTTAATTAATGGTGCTATATTCATATCTTATAAACTCAAAGTTAATAGATTAATAATCGGAATGACCGTAATAGCTATTGGTACTTCCATTCCAGAGTTAGCTGCCAGCCTAGCAGCAATCGGAATTCATGATAGTTTGATCTTGGGTAATATAATCGGAAGCAACATAAATAATGTCGGTTTAGTATTGGGAACAACTGTAATTTTATCATTTTTAATAACCAATCTATCTAAACTAAAAAAACAGTTAATAATAATGATGTTTGTTTCATTAATTTTTCCTTTATTCATAATTGATAATGAGTTATCCAGAAGTGACGGCAGTATATTATTAATTATTATGATGATATTTTTTGTTATTACATATCTAGATGCTAAAAAAAACAAAATGCAAGATCAGGATTTAATTACAACTCAAAACCACAATCTAAAATTCGTATTACTAATCCCATGTAGTATAGTTTTTTTATATGCTGGTGCATTACTAACAATAGATAATATAGTTATATTTGCAAAGATAATTGGTTTAACAGAACATATTGTCGGAATTACTATAGTTGCTATTGGAACATCGCTTCCAGAATTAATCACTTCGTTCTTGTCTGTTAGAAAGAAATATTATGATTTAGGTCTTGGTAATATAATTGGAAGCAATATTTACAATATTTTATTTATACTTGGAGTAACTTCGATCATAATCCCAATTAAAACAACCTCAATAATTTACTATGATTTAATAATTATGATAATATTCAGTTGTATTTTAACAATCATGATCATTAAAACAAACAAGCTAACCATGAGAAATGGATTATATCTTGTAATCTTCTACGTATTTTATATTATATCTGCATTTTTGATTTATTAAATGAATATTTTAAATTTTCATCTTGATATTTTTATATTTGAACTTATTGATTTGGGTAAGTTCAAAATATGATCCAAATATGTTAGTATTATCCAAAACATCTAATTTATCAACATATTCATCTAATTTGTTGTTAAATATTCTTAATAATTCATATGATGTATTTCTTTGAGCTGGTATTCTGTTTATTGACCAAATTATATTTCTAAGATTCATTGGTTTGACAATTTGTCCATGTTTAGAACCAGCTGTAGTGGATATACTTTCGTTGATCAAAGTACCTCCCAAATCATTCGCTCCCCATGTTAGTAATATTTGTGCCATATCCAAACCGTCTTTAACCCATGAAACTTGAAGATTATTTATGATGTTATTTAACATTATTCTCGAAATGGCATATGTAAGTAAAATATCTTTTGTATTTGCACCTGGATTGATTTTATTTGTTTGGTCATTTTTATACATAGGAGCTTCGCTATATACAAAATTCAAAGGTACAAATTCAGTAAATCCTTTAGTTTCTTTTTGAATTTCCCTTATAATATCTATATGTTTAATTCTATCTAGTGGTTTTTCAATATGACCAAACATCATTGTTGATGTAGATTTAATACCCAGTTTATGTGCGGTTTTAACTACATTAATCCAATCTTTCACACTTATTCTACCTGGAGAAATTTTATCTCGTATTGTCTGATTTAAAATCTCGGCTGATGTTCCTGGTATTGTGTCTACGCCAGCTTCTTTCAATCTTTTAAGATAGTTGTAAATAGACGTATTTGATTTAAAAGATCCATATAGTATTTCTTCTGGGGAGAATCCATGTATGTGCATAGTTGGAATTTCCTTTTTTATAGATCGGCATATTTTTTCATATTGATCAGGTTCCATATTTGGAGATAAGCCAGCTTGTATGCATACTTCTGTAGCACCAAATTTGTAAGCTTCTTTTGTCTTTCTTACTATTTCCGTTATAGGTAAAAAATATCCATTGTCTTCTCTAAAGTCTTTACTAAATGCACAAAAACCACATTGTTTAACGCAAACATTGGTGAAGTTTATATTTCTATTTATTACATATGTAACAAGATTGCCTATAGTATTTTTACGTAATTCATCTGCTGCTGTTCCTATTAGATAAAAATCAACTCCTTTCGCATTATACATTTCTAAAGCATCGTTTGTGCTGATTTCCTTATTTGATAGTGATTTATTTAGTATATGTGCAATTATAGGATCTGACTTTTTAAAAAATTTCTCGAAATTCATGACCAATATTCATATTTGACAAATAAATCATTATTCATGATAGGTTCCATTTTGTCTTTAATATAAGTATTAATATATTTTATAAATTCAGGATATACTGGAAATCTAGCTTCTAATTTATAACCTAGTTTTCTAGTTTGAATCTTAATTGAGTTGATTTTTGGCCATGGACATTCTGGATTGACATAATCTGGTGTTAAAGGAGAAATACCTCCCCAATCATTTATTCCTACACATAAAAAACTTTGATAAGAACTAGATGATAAATTAGGAGGAATTTGGATATTTGCATTTGGCATTATTATCCTACAAAGTGCAACAATTATCTTAAAATATATTTCATTTGGTGATTTTTCACTTTCCATTTGCGTCTTCAATTTGGGATGAAAATTTTGTAAAATTATTTCTTGTATATTACCAAAATTTTCGTGAATTTTTTTTATGGTGTAAATAGAATTAATTATTTCTTCATAATTTTCTCCTATTCCTATCAAAAGACCTGTAGTTATAGGTATTTTTAATTTACCTGCATTTTCTAGTGTTTGTAATCTGTTTTCAAATCGTTTACTAGGTGCATAGTGATGAGGCATACCACTTTGTAACAATCTAGAACTAGTATTTTCTAACATCAATCCTATGCTTGGATTTGTTTTTTGTAATTCTTTCATATCTGAAATATTTAAATTACCAGCGTTTGTATGCGGAAATAAACCTTCATTCAAAACAATTTCTGACATGTGTATTAAATATTCCGCAGTATTTTTAAAACCATTATTTTTTAACCATCTTTTTGCATAACTGTATTTTTCTTCTGGTTTCTCTCCAGTAACAAATAACGCTTCAACACATCTGTACTTTTTTGCTAGTTTTGCTAATTGTATTACATTGTCTTTTTTCATTAATGAGAGTTTTGGATCAGATGGTTCAGCTTTATAAGTACAATATGAACAAGTATCTCTACATAAATTTATTAAATTGAAAAAAACTTTTTTTGAAAATGTTATGAATTTGTGTTTGTGTTGATTTCGTAAATATGTAGCAGCATCAAAAAGCTCACGTTGATCTAGTAATGAATTTTTGAAAATTTCTTTTACATCGTATTGTGAAATTTTTTTACCATCTAATACCTTGTTTAATGACTCACATTTTAACGCAGGTTTAAACAATATAATTTATTTATTGGTTATGATATTTAACTTATTTTGATTTTCAAATGTTGATTTATATTGTTGACTTCATCAAATCTTGTTTGGAATATTCTCGTTTTTTCCATGACAGAGATTTTTCTTTTTTTAATAATACGTATAAAAAACTTGATAAAATGATTAATGTTCCTATATATGTGCAAATACAATACACAGATTTTAATTCTATTGTTTTTAATTCAATCAATATCGCACTATGTATTAGAAACAAAGTTAATAATGATATTATAAATAAAATAATCATTTCAACTGATGCGTGTAAATACATTGATGAATATATTAAAAATAAATTGGGCATTAACAATAAAAATAACATTGCAATAAAAATACTAAAAGTATAATATTTGCTTTGTATGTTTAACGGAATTATTAATCTTTTTAGTCCATTCCATAATGTTGTTATGTCTCTAGACCATATGGATTCTATGAATTTTTCTCCTCTTACCATTTTTATTTTATATCCTGATTCCTTCATAATCCTACCTAGCGCGCCATCTTCAACTATTTCATGTTTTACATTTTTATGGGTCCCTATAGATTCATATATGTTCTTTTTAATTATGAAAAAACTACCAAAAAAATATCCGGTTTTTTGTTTGGGATCATTAACTTTTATTGATGAAAATCTGGTATGTAAAAAAATTGATAATATAGGTAATGTTATTTTTGTCCACACGTCCAAGCAACTTATTTTGGGGATCACAGTTAATGCATCTAAATGTGATGATAATAAGTGTGATACTGATAAGGATATTGTTGTTTTATGATATGTAGTATCCGCATCTGTAAATAGAATTAATTCCCCACTTGATTTTTTGTAACCTTCCACACACGCCCAATTCTTTCCAATCCATCCATTTGGCTTGTTTTTTGCATTTACATATATTATTTTGGAATTTATTTTTGAGAATTTTTTAATTATTGTATCAGTATTATCAAAAGATGAATCATTGATAGCTATCACTTCTAAATTATTATAATCTTGATCCAACAAAGATTGTAAACATTTACTTATGAATTTTTCTTCATTTCTGGCTGGTACAATTACAGATACTTTGGGACAATTATTATTTTTTTTTTCAAATTTATCTAATTGTGATGCACGTGTTAGAAACATACGCATGACATAAATAAAGTATAACCATGTTAATGACGTTGCACAAACAATAGTGATTATAACATAATTAATTACAGTAACAAAATCCATAATCAAATTTTAGATTTGTAGTTTATATTTTATATGTTTGTTATTCATGATTTACTATTTTTTATTTTGTTTACTAATATCAAATTTCTTCATTTTGGAACTAGTATGATCATTAAATTGCTATTGATTTGTATTTTTTATTGTCTGTTTTTTAATCATATACCATTAGCATTTTTTCTTCCAATAGCGAATGTAAATTATTGACAGATCTATATACATCTAGTTCTCTTTTTGCCCCTGTACAAACTAATTTACCAGAAGAAAATAATAAAATTACTGTTTTAGGATCTACCATTCTATGTATTAAACCAGGAAATTGTTCTGGTTCATACATGCTACGTGGTAGTACACTAGCTGCTTGTTCTAAATGAATTTTACCACCTAAATTTATTGACGCTACTATATTTTGAATTTCGACCTTTGCATCTTGTTTTATCTTTATTCCGCTTTTTCGTAATCTACTTACAACTGTTTTTACAGCATCTTTTGCTATTTCTTCTGATTTTGAACCTGTGCATACCATCTTCCCAGAAGTAAATATTAAAGTAGCTGTTTTTGGTTTATTTAAGCGAAAAACTAAACCAGGAAATTGATCTGGGTGATATTCTACATCTGGAAATATTTTAGTGATTTTATTTAGATCCATTTTTTGATTTATTGATGCAGAAGCAACTACATTCTCTATGCTTATTATTGGTTTAGTTTGTGGCATGTTGTAAAATTTTCACAACATCCTATAAAAAGCAATTCTTCATGCGATATAAGCGAATGGTTTATTTTGGAATAATTAAGTTAATATGAAATGGGAATTTTAGATAATCTTTTTACTTTAACTGAGAATGAATCTGATTTACTTTTTGCAATAATTTGGATCTTTCCAATCATAATTTTTGTAGTATTTGGACAAAGAATTCAGTTGTATATGACATCAATAGAATTAGAAAAAAAGATAAAAAAAATCAAATCTTTTGAACATCAAATTAATAATGATCTTTTAATGTTTGTTAGATCTTACGGTAATATATCTTCAACCCAAATTGATCAACTGATTGATTATTTTGTAATACTACCAAATAATATAGATCCTAATGGAATTGTACCAAAAATTAACCATGTAATACGATCTAGAGAAAATTATATTAATTGTGCCATTAGATCTATTTTTCCAAATTGTGATAAGGTTGTAATTAAAAAAATACAATCATTGTTTGAAATCATGACATTGCTTAAATCATTATATAAAAATGTTAATCATATATTATTAACAGCAAAAAAACAACATAATTATCCATTGATACTTCCACTACAATTAAATTTACCATTTATCATGGAAGAAGTTTTTGCATTAAAAGAATCTATAGATCCAATTAAAAAAGGAGACCCAATAGGAGATGGAATAGGACCATTGGTAGTAAACAACATGATGCAAAATACTGTGAAACATTATGATATAGATCAAACTATTTGGAGTATGTCTACTTATAATGATAAAAAACTATATTTTGTTAAAGCAGAAGGGCCTAGCCCAACAACTGGAAAATTAGGCGATGCAGTAGAATTACTAGTTGCACAATATAAACCAAATTTGATAATTATGGTTGATGCAGCTCTCAAACTAGAAGGAGAAAAAACAGCTTCTGTTTCATGTGGATTTGGAGCGGCAATAGGAGGAATCGGAATAGACAAATTTCAAATAGAGGAACTAGCTACAAAATATGCAATATCAATATTTTCAATAGTTGTAAAAGAATCAATTAAAGATTCCATGTCTACAATGACAAATGAAATATCTGAAAAAGTAAATTATATTAAATCGCTAATTTATAATACCATTGACAAAAATACTATTGAATGTCAATCTATACTAATTATAGGCGTTGGCAATACGTCTGGAATTGATTGAATTTATAAAAATCCAATTCGAATATTTTATTTCGCTTAGTAAAATTAATTATTATTTTGTTAATCATTGTTTTATTCAATTCGTAATTATATTTACCCCATTGTCAATTGGAATAAATGTGTGTTCTGCTTGAGCAACTTTTTGATTATTAGATTCTAACAAAATTGGATATGCGTGGATCGACTTTTTCTTAATTAATTTGTCTAGCAGTTCTTTGGATTTTTTTTTATTCCACTGTTCATGAATCCAGCGTAATGAAAACGGAAGCATATTAAATTTATTCCAAATATATTCTATAAACTCATCAAGTTCATCATCCTTAGTTTTTTTACGTGATACTAAAGCAAAAATATTTTTTATATTTCCTTCTTTTACTAAACCTGATCCGTATTCGGTAGTAACAAATGGTTCACATGCATAAACATCACCTGATGATAACAAAAAATATTCTGCTGACCAAATATTAGGAAGAGATTTTCCTGCATGAATAGTATATTTATCTAAAGAATGTCCGCTCAAATTAACAATTGGTTTATATCCTGATTGAGTAATTGTTTCTTCTATAATCTTACTAATGTTATTAGATTTTATTCCTGGTTCTATAATTAACATAGCATTTTTTAATGCATTTTCAGTAATTTCTACTAGGTTGTCATCATTATAATCGCAACTAATTGTTGTTGCAGTATCTGCAATATATCCATTTATTTGTACTCCTAAATCTATTTTTACTAAATCTTTATCTGCTATTATTTTTTGATCTTCTGGTTCTGCAGTATAATGAGCAGCTACATCATTTATACTCACATTAACTGGAAAAGCACATCTTCCACCTTGATACATAATTTCATGTTCTACTTTTTCACAAATTTCGTATACAGATAAACCTATCAGATTTTTTTTTTTAATTTTATTTCTTACAAGCGAAGCTATTTTTCCAGCTTTTATGTAGTCTTGATTCATATTTTTATTAATTTGAAATATTATTTAAAACAATCAGGCCAAGATTAAATTGGGGATATTGATTTGTATTTTTAGGGATCGTAGTCTAGCTTGGTATGATTCGAGCTTTGGGTGCTTGAGGTCGCAGGTTCAAATCCTGCCGATCCCATTAATTATATATGAAAATTAGTATATTTCGTTAAAATTTCTGGATCTGATTTTAAAAACATGATGAATTTCTGTAATTGTTTGATAGTTTTGTGATTTAAATGATGTTCTATTCCTTCTGCATCATAATTAGCAGTAATGTGTTGTATTCCTAACATACTGAAAAATTCTAATACTATCCCATGTGTTTGTATGATTGCTTCTGCTACTTGGTTTCCTTTTTTTGTTAATGAGATTCCATGATATTTTTCGTATTCTAAATAATTATTCTCATTAAGTTTTTGTAACATTTTTGTTACACTTGGTGCACTCACGCTCATATATCTTGATATGTCTAAAGTAGTAGCATATCCTTTTAATTTTACTAATTCGTATATGACTTCTAAATAATCTTCTGTTCTTATATTTGATCTGGTTCTATTAAATTTATGGGCTTTTTTGATATATTCTAAACGTTTATCACTTTTCATAAAATAACTTAATATCTCTTTGATATAATATTATGTATGAGTTCACTTATGACACATGTAAAATTATATTTGAACTGTTACGAATTACTCTATGTCTACAAAGCTACAAGTTTTGATTCCTGTATCTGTTTTTGCTATAATTGTTGGTGTCATTGGATTAATTTCTATTCCAGAAGATAAGATCCCTAGCATAGAATTTCATGATGGATTGATATTACTAGATCAAACACAAGTTAAAATACATATAGCAGATTCTAATTTTGAATATATTACTGGATCCATGTTTATGGATAAATTAAATTCAAATGAAGGAATGTTTTTTATATTTGATGAACAAGCAATTCATAAAATATGGGCGCTTAATATGCAATTTCCTATTGATATTATTTGGTTTGATCATAATAACAAAATAATTCATATGGAAGAGAATGTCCAACCTTGTAAATCTGTATTGGAAAACATACTATGCGAGAAAAAAGGGCCTAATAAATTTTCAAAATATATATTAGAAGTTAATTCTGGTTTCATAACTGAATTTGATATTACTCCAAATTCTATACTAAAAATAACTTCACTTCAAAATTAATAATAAATTTATGATTAGTTTTGTCTAATAAAAATAACTCACCAATCATTTATGAAGTTAATTACGTATATCGTCAAATTGATAGATGACTTCTGAAGAATTTGGAATGTAATATGAAAAATAATTCAACGCATTACATATTTTGTTAATGTTTGGTTCTGTACCATCTATAGATCCAGATAACAATAAATGTAATCTAATTTTAGATTTTAGCACATCGCTCAGTTCTTGATTCACAGTAGTAACAAAAGGTCTTAATAATCCTCTGAAAACTTCAATATGAGCTCTTTTTGAACCAGGTATTTTTTTTCCAACTATAGAATCAGGTCCAATAATAACTATTGTGCCAGATTTATTTTTGAAATCACGTGGATCTTTTTCGCCGTTTGGTACAAAATATTCTAATGCCTTCTTGGTCACTACTGCTGGAGCAATAATGAATCTATTTATTAATTCATCCCATTCTATTCGTGATAAAGATGTTATGTCCTTCTCATATGTGTTTCCAGTTATATGTATGAACATGTGTAATTTGCCAAATTTCTGCTCTGCAGTTTTTATCCATCTTTGTACGTCGTCAGAGTCGAGTAAATTAATTTTATGAACATGAAATTTGTTGCTTATATCACTATATAATTCACTTTGAACACTGTTGGAAATAAAAAATATAACTTTACCTTCATTTGTTTCTATATGTGTAGCAATTTTCACAGCTTTATCATAGCTAGAAACATCATTTGCATCTATTGTCAATATGAATACATGCGATTTAAATTGCGGTTGTTGGATTTGTTGCAAGACAGTGGTAACATGTGGTTTTACTGGGTAAAAAACTCTATCTCCTGGTATTATTTTACCATTTAATATATTGGACATGTCATCATCACACAGAGTCATAATTGTATTTGCTACTTGTGATTGTGATAAAAATTGCTCATCGGCAATCATTTTAGATGTATTAGCCTGAATTTTTTCTGCTATTGTTTTTATTTTGTTGTAAAGCTGTAATATTATTTCATTATATTTTGGATCTTTGTTTAGTTTTGAAGTTATTTGATTTATTCTTTTTTTAATTATACCGTCTTCTTCCCCTAACACATCTAGAAGTTCTTTATTTATGTTTTCTACTTCTAATGGTGTTAGTTCATTAAAACCACTAACACGCAAGAATTCTGATGCTGCTTTTGGATACACTGTTTTATAAATTCTATCTGAATGTACAGGACCAGGATTTGTACCGATGGAAACAATTTTTTTATCAACTAATTCCCATGACATACATTCTACCAATCTGTTTTTTGATCCTTGTGATGCAGTGTACGGACTTCTAAATCTATACGGTCTTTGTTCTAGTGGTCTTTCTTCTGTAAAAAAAGTTGATATGGTAATTATTTTTGATCCAGGCTTCATATTTTCAATAGCATTGACAGACATCCAAAATGTACCTGTCAAATGTATTTCTATTGTTTTTTTGAATTCATCTAATGGAGAATTAGAAAAACATGTGACCGGCCCTGAAACACCTGCATTATTAATTAAAATGTCTACATCCATGTTTAATTTTTTTAGTTCGTTAAACAATTCAGTAACTGATTTTTCGTTGCTAACATCAGTAGAAAACATCTTAACAAAAGCTTTGCTCTTGACTTCGATAAATATTTTTTTTAATATGTCTGCAGTTTGTTGTAATGGCTCTTTCCTTCTTCCTAAAATTATTAAATTTGCTCCATTTTTAGCAAATTTTTTAGCAATAGCTTGCCCTATTCCAGTACCGCTACCTGTTATAACTACTGTTTTGTTTTCAAATTTTAACATCTAGAATATTCTGTATAGTGATATTTATTTTGTTACTTTAACCTTTAATTTAGGTAATATATTAAAAAATATTGATGTATGATCTAGAATCAGATATAATCAAAAATCAGTCTATGCAAGAAAAATTAAATATCATATTGAAAGAAATCGATATACAATCTGATATTGAGAAAATTGGCACGTGCGAAGTAGAAAAAAGAGATTACTACAGCAAATGTTTTTCATGGTCGCCATCAGTGGTTACAAATAAAGGTTGCCTCAAACCACAAAATACCAATATTGATCTGATACAAATAATACAAAAAGGTTAATTTTATATGCAAGATCCAAATCCGCTTCCATGGGGAGCCCAAGATAAATTCCAAATTCATTTCATAGTTAAACAAAAGATAAAACATTCATTGGATTATGTAGCCAAAACAAAATTAACAACAAAAGGCCATTTTGGTTCTAAAAAATTAGTAAACATAAAATGGACAGGTGGAAAGTTAGCTGATGTATTAAACCAAGATTCTAAATTACATGATCTCATACTTGAACAACCTATAGAAAACGCAAATATTTTCATAGATCCAGTAGATGATGTAGTTAGAATGTATGGTTCTTGGAAAAATAAAAACTTGGTACTAACAAAAGATCTGTTTAATATTTATGATGCAATAGCACTTCATATAAAATCTATTTAAGCTTTCCACCAGTTCAGTACTAGATATGATATTGAATTTTTTTTATTTGGTATGGCCAATACAAATTGTTTACTAACCGTTGTAGCTAATCTTCCAGTTAATATGATTCCTGAAGCTGTTATTGAATCTCTTTGATTATATACATGCACCAAATATGGTGCATGATCTATTCCTGGACCTTTTTTATATACTGCAAAATCACATCCAAACTTAATACCTGGATTTACGATATAGTCTTTATCCCTAAAGTCTTTGTATATTAAAAATTTTTTATCGAAGTCATGATATTCTTCTCTACACGTATTTAAAATTTCTTTGTGAGTTAGTTTTTTTCTATATTTGAATATTTGAATTTTATTTTTCAATGTTAAATAGTAACCTTCTATTAAATCTAATATTAGCGGTGCAGTTATTTCATTGTTCTTTGGTTTGTATATTCCAATAGGTTTTCCATAATAACCATGAGAAAAAAGATATTGTGCATCTTTTATATTCCAAATTATTATGCGATTTTCTATTAGTTTACTAATGATTTGCAATTTAATTTTTGAATTTTTTTATCCAAAATTGATTATTTAACTTAATGCCAATAAAACAAACAAATCTGAAATATGTTGACATTTATCAGACATTGTTGATATTTCATCTACTGCGTCTTTGAACAAGAGTAATTCTTTCATATTTGTTATTTCATTCACAATTTTTATTGTTAATTGTCTATACTTAGAATGTATTTCTCTTTCTATTGACTGTATTTCATATGATAATTCTATCGCATTATTTGAATTGGTGTTCAAATTACGAACAATTTCATTTAATTTATAAACTTCATCTACAATCAACTCTATGAATTTTGTTAAATCATTTTGTAGTTTTAAAATTTTTAATGTATTTGGCTTTAAATTAGATAATTTGAAAGCAATATCTGTAATATGCTCTCCTATTTCATCCATCATATATGCTGTATTTAAAAGATTTTCCCTATCTATCACCAATCCTCCTACATCTGATATTTCTCTAGTTATTTTTTTCCTAAGGTTTTCTACTTCTTCTTCAATATTTGTTATTTGTTCTAGCGTATTTTTCATTGAACTTTTGTCTTTTTTTATAATAAAATCTGGTAAACCTACAAGCTCTCTTGTAGCATTCAAAATTCGATTTATTTCATCTTGTAATATTGCTATAGCCTTTCGTTTTGCTTGAATTTCTAATTCTCCACTATACATTAAACTTTAGTAATTACGTCGATTAATTAAATCCTTGTTTATTTATTTGTTATATTTTTTTCTTTTGATTATTGTATATGTTGATTATTTCATTTTGTGTAGTTGCTGCTTCTGGAATTTTATCTAATCTAATCTTGCCAGTAAATTTAGGAAATCTTAATGCTAAACCATGATCTTTTTTTATCATGTCGTAAGCAGTTCTATGTATAGGACTTAAAGTAATTTCAGATGCTATTATTTCTATTACTACTTCTGGTTCAAACCATACATCAGCTTTTATTTTGCTTTTTATTCTGTAGTTTTTTTTTTTTATTATTTTATTGGATAGTGCTTGGTAGAATTGATCTAAATTTTCATCAGTAAATCCACTACCAACTTTACAAATTGTTGGGAATGTATCAGTTTCATCATCATATGTTGATAATAATACAGTTCCATATTTTCCTGTTCTTCTACCTTTTCCAAAAAATGCTCCTATTACAATTAAATCTAGACTATCTCCCAAATTATTTTGATATTCTGGTTTTAATTTAAGCCAATTGCCACCTCTTATTCCAGCTTTATATTTGGATTCAATCTTTTTCAGCATTATTCCTTCACATCCGGAATTAATGCTATGTTCTAAAAAATTTTCAACTTCGATAGAGTTTTTAACTAATTCCATGCGTACCAATTTAACGAAATCATCTTCATCAATTAGCTTGATTAATTTCCTACGTCGTGTTGTATAATTATGATTCACATAATTCTCTCCATTTAGATACAAAATATCAAAAAAATTAACAGTAATAGGGTATGCTAATATTGCATTTTCAATTTTGTGTTTTCGACGTCTGTGCATAAGTTCTTGAAACGGTAAATACTCTCCAGACGTTTCATTAATTGCAACTATTTCAGCTTCTAATATTGCAGAATGTACTTTAATTTTGTTAATTATTTTTTTACATACATCAGGATAATATTTGGTGATGTTTTCTAAACTCCTGGAAAAAATTATACATTGATTATTTTTTAAATGTATTTGTGCTCTTTCACCATCTAATTTGTATTCTGCTACTATAGATTTTGTTTTGATGAAGATGTCATCTACATTTTTTATTCTGTCGGCTAACATTGGTCTAATTGGACTAAAAACAGTTATTTTGAATGCATCCAATCCTTCTAAACCATGCTCAGCTATGCATTGTGCCACTTTTCCTAGATCGCTTGAAACATTATATGCATTTTCTAACAGTTTTCTATTTTTTTTTGAATTTGTATATGCTAATGATAATGCGTCCATCACAGTATTATCAGCTATTCCTAGTCTTAATGTACCAAGCAAAATTTTAATTATGAATTTTCCTTCTAATGGATTTGAATCATTTAATAGACTTGAAATATACTTCATTTTCATGTTTTGTGATCCTGCTCCGCTTAAATTTGAAATTCTACAAAATGTATTAAATACTCGTTCTACAGTCACTATTTCATTGAAAAACGTTGTTTGAGTTTTTTTAATTAACACATCATGGGTTACGTCTCCTAAATCTCCAATTTTATTGTATAATTTATTTATTGTTCTAATTGAAGTTGCAGTAGATTTTGAAATAGATTTCATAGCTAACTTTTCAGCTATTCCTATTTCAACACCACTAAAATTAGGTCTAATTTTTCCTTGTATTAAATATATTATTTTTGAAATCATTTGTAGATTAGTTTTTTTAAATAATTCTACTAATATTCCTGTTAATTTTAATCTACTTGAAGTTTTTTCCATATTTTCGAATGCTATAGCTAAGTTTATGTATTTCATCATCTAAATAATTATTTAGAAATCATATATTTGGTTTTAATATTTATTTTATATTAGTCATTTTATCATTTAATTTCTTGATTTTTTTATTGTATCCGTCACTATATTCTAGCTCTGATGGAACTAATGTTGCGGGATGAATAAATCCTTGTTTCCTCATTTCCAATGCACGTTTTGTAGCTATGTTTCTTACATAATCCCAATCTGGAGTTGCAAAACCATCTATCGGACCAATCATTTTTCCATTATGAGTACTAAAAACTAGTGATTCTACTATCGGTATGCAAAAATTTATTGAAGCTGCAGAATTTAATTTTACAGGCATTAATGGAAGATTATGACTACCTCTAGTGTTTCCGGCAACATAATGAGATTCATTAAATACGCTTCCTGTTTCTTCTGTGGCTGGAAATTGTTTTTGTGTTCTAATTATGCATATTGGATCATCTTTACCAACGTATTTTCCAGCTATATTGTGTAATCGATCTGTAGAGGAAGCAACAATCGGTTCATTATTTTTGGTTACTATTGATGAGACTACATATTTTCCAGGATACATTAACGCAGCTTCTATTATTGGTTTATCTTCCCACAGTATAAGTTTTGCAATTTTTGAACTTCCTACATCCATTATGTTAATTATAACACCTTCAGATAAGTATTCGTTAATTATTAATCCGGTATTGCTTCTGCTTTCTATGAATAATCTATAAAATGGATAGTTAAAAGCTCCCGGTTCTGTTTTATCAGCAGCTAATACCATAAACGATTCATTTATCCTTTCATCAAATTCCATTTCTGCTACTCCAGGTCCTAAACCTTTTACATTTCCTGAAAACGAATCTTTTAACAAATCCTGGCCTGCACCATAAAGACCTTCTTCATTTGCAGTTTTAGTACCAGCTTCAAATGCATCCCAAGCTAATTTATGAATATATTTATTATTAACGCCATGATTGTGAGTCATAATTATGTGTATGTCATCTCCACAATAACCTACATAACTATCTACTAACAAATCTGTAGAGCGTACAAATTCTTTAACTGTTTTCAATAAGCTTGTACTAGGTTTGGTATGTCCTCCAACACCACCAATATCAGCTTTGATTGCAGATATTGTAATTTTCATGTTTAGCTTTCATCTTACTTATTTATAGTTGTATGTTAACTTTCATATACAAATGAAAAATTAATCGGAAAGGTAAATAAATCCCTTTTTGTAACTTTTGCCTGATGGCTAATAAACCTCACTTAAATCTAATTGTAACTGGACATATAGATAATGGTAAGTCTACAACTATGGGTCACTTTTTAATGGATCTTGGTATCGTTGATGAAAGAACCATTGCTGCTCATGCAAAGGCTTCTGAAGAAACAGGAAAAGGTGATACTTTCAAATATGCATGGGTTATGGATAATATAAAAGATGAACGCGAAAGAGGAATAACTATAGATCTAGCATTTCAGAAATTTGAAACTCCAAAAACATTTTTCACACTTATTGACGCTCCTGGACATAGAGATTTTATCAAAAATATGATTACTGGTGCGTCTGAAGCTGATTGTGCTTTATTAGTATTATCTGCAAAAGAAAGTGAAACTGATACCGCTATTGCACCAGGAGGACAAGCTAGAGAACACGCATTTTTATTAAAAACTCTAGGAGTTAATCAACTTATAGTAGCAATAAATAAAATGGATGACAGTAACTACTCTGAAAATGCATTCAAAACTGCTAAAGAAAAAGGAGAAAAACTGGTCAAGTCAGTTGGTTACAAATTAGATAATGTTCCTTTTATACCAGTTTCTGGATGGAAAGGAGATAATCTTGTAAAAAGATCAGATAATATGAAATGGTGGAAAGGAAAAACATTAATGGAAACATTTGATGATTTCAAAGTACCTGAAAAACCAGTAGGTAAAGCATTAAGACTTCCAGTTCAAGATGTATACTCTATAACTGGTGTTGGTACTGTTCCAGTAGGTAGAATTGAAACAGGTAAAATGAAAGCTGGTGACAAAATAATTATTATGCCGTCTGGTTCCACTGGAGAAGTTAAATCAATTGAAACACATCATACTCAAATGGAATCTGCTGAGGCAGGAGATAATATAGGATTTAACCTCAGAGGTGTAGATAAAAAAGATATTAAACGTGGAGATGTTATAGGCACTCCTGATTCTCCACCTAAAGTTGCTAAAGAATTTAAATCGCAAATTATAGTGATACATCATCCTACTGCATTGGCTCCAGGATATACTCCTGTTTTGCATGCACATACTGCTCAAGTTGCGGCTACACTTGTTTCGTTTGAAGCCAAAATTAATCCTGCAACAGGAGCTATTGAAGAAAACAATCCTAAATTTCTCAAAGTTGGTGATTCTGCTATAGTTAAAATTAAACCAGTTAGACCCATACCAATAGAATCATTTAAAGAATTCCCAGAACTTGGAAGGTTCGCATTACGTGATATGGGATCTACAATAGCAGCAGGTGTTGTAAAAGAAGTTATTGAATAATTATTTTGAATGATTTATGACACAATCTGCACGTATTAAATTAACTAGTACAAATTTATCTAAATTAGCTAATGTTTGTACTGAAATATTGGGTATTGGAAAAAAATCTGATATTAAGGTTAAGGGTCCGACTCCATTACCAATAAAAAAATTATCAGTTGCTACTAGAAAATCTCCATGTGGTAGTGGAACAGAAACATACGAAAGATGGGAAATGAAAATGCATAGAAGAGTCATTGATATAAATGCTGACGATAAAGCTATAAGACAACTCATGAGATTGAAAATCCCTGATGATGTTTATATTGAATTGTCATTAACATGAAAAGTTTTTAGATATGTATAAATGATGATTAATTTATAAATTTATTATGTATGATGATGTCGAACATAAATATGATGTAATGTATACCTGTTTAAGATGTGGTACAGAAGTTACTAATACTGACTTAAATAGACTTCCAGAAATAAAATGTATTTGTGGTTTTAGAGTATTTCTAAAGATGAGATCTAACACCATAAAAAGCATTAACGCAATATAATTACTTCAGTCATATCTTGATTTTGATTCTACCCAACATAATTTACACAGCTGTCCATCAATTTTCCACTTACCTTTTGGATTGTATCTTATAAACCCAAGTTTCTTATTGCAAATAGAACAAAAGTTTTTTTTATGTTGGAAGTCTGATTCTTTTTTAGTAAAACATTCTTCGCAAATTGGTTCAGTAATGTTCCATTCAAATCTAGGTTCCCACATGTTAGATATATTTTGTAATTTATTACATATGTAACAATTTTTTTTGTTATTTCGTTCGTATTGTTTTTTTAATTCATCTAAATAACAATTATTGCACAAATACCCATTAATATTCCAATTCTTTTGAGGTTTATATTTGTGATTTAATTGCTTCTTACAAATTGTACAAAAAATAGATTTGTTTTTAAAAAACAATATTGGTTATTATTGATTACCTATCTAACACTGTTTCTATTATTTTTTCCAACGATTGGTTAGTATTTAACATATGTTTTCTTTTTCCCATCTCTTCAATTAATTTAAAATATTTTGGATCGCAACAAATTGGTATGTTGTACTTTTTCATATGCGAATTACATATTTTTCCTTAATTAATCTTTTTTATGATTTTTATAACACTGATCATTATTGATGTTTTGTTAATTTCAAAAAGCTTGTCCATGCAATTAACTTAATTTATGTAAAAATGGATCAGGTTTGTATATGTCACCATATTTTGAACATAACTTATTTAATTCATTAATTATATTTTTTATTCCATATTGTTTTGCTGTTTGTAATATTGGTGTTTTTACGCCAAGTCCTAATTTAATAGCTGTTTCTATTTCTTCGATATTGCTAACTTTATTTGTTACTAACCATGACATGTTATTCAATATGTTAGCTATTATTTGAATCACATTGCAATTTTTTGCTAATTTTTCAGAAAGTTTTATTCTGGTATACTTATTTTGATCATATTCATAAAAGCCTTTACCAGTTTTACGCCCTAAATAATTTTTTTGAAAAAGATTTTCGATTCGAGTGTTTTTATTAATTATTTTTTTATCTCTTGATTGCATTTCTGATGTTGCTTTATGAATCACATCTAATCCAGTAAAATCTGCTAATTCAAATACCCCCATCGGAAAATTTAGATTGAATTTAACTGCAGAATCAACTTCTAATACACTGCTTTTCTGTCTTTCTATTACATGACATGCTTCATGTATCATTGGAATAAATAATCTATTCACTATAAAACCTGGTACATCTTTTTTACATAAAATAGGGTGTTTACCTAACGATAACACAAAATCCGTTATAGTTTTTGTTATGTTGGTATCAGTTTTATTTCCGGGTATTATTTCAACCAGTTTCATCAATTGCGGAGGATTAAAAAAATGTATACCAATGACTTTGTCTGACCGATCAGTAATTTCTGAAATTTCTGTTATAGGCAAAGTGCTTGTATTAGAAGCAAATATTACATGATTATCTGTAATCTTTTCTAATTCCGAATATACTTTTTGTTTTAAATTCATCATTTCAGGTACCGCTTCGATTATTAGATCACATTTTTTTACTGCATTATTCAAATCAGTAGTAGGAATTATTTTTTTATATATATTTTCAAATTCTTGTTTCGTTAATTTGTGTTTTTCGACTAGTTTTTTTAAACTCCATTTTATGTTGTCCATTGCTTTATCCAAGAATTTTTTATCAATGTCTCGCAAAATCACTTCATATCCAGACATAGCAGCTACTTGAGCTATCCCATGACCCATTATTCCAGATCCTAAAACAGTGATATTTTTTATTTTCATATTTGTGTTGACACCACTAAAACAGATAATATCTTTCTTGTAAATGTTATCCTGTTATTATGTACAGATTATCGGATTACAGTATTTTATTTGTTGTTCAAATAGAATTTGCAAACTCTATTGATGCGTCAGCTAACTTTTTTACATCTGTACTTGAATGCGCATTAGAAATTATGCCGAGTTTTCCAGGAAGAAAAAAAATATTGTCGTGAGAAATTAATTTTAAATGATATTCTTGAAGAAGCTTTGTATTGCATCTTGCAGCATCAGATGCGTTTGTTATATTGATAACATTATCACGAAGAAAATGAGTCATGAATATTGAACCTGTTCCAGTTATTATTGCTTTTCCATCAAAAATTTTAGTTAATAATAAACGAGTTTTTTCTCCCAGCTTATTAATTTTCTCATATATTGATTGCTTATTTTTTAGTAGATTTAATGTATGGTAACCAGAAATCATCGTTAATGGATTTGCAGAAAACGTTCCACCACCAATATATGTACGTTCCAACTTAGTATTAGTTGTAGTATTAGATTTTTCCATTATCTCTTTGTTTCCACATATCACTCCAATTGGCATACCTCCGCCAATTATTTTGCCTAATATTATTATATCTGGGCTGAGATTCATTTTACTATACATACAACCAAATCTAAATCTAAAACCAGTCACAATTTCGTCTAAAATGAACATTATGTCATTATCTATAGCAAATTCTTGTAATCCCTTTAGATAATCCTTATTAGCAGGTATGCATCCACCACCGCCTAAAATTGGTTCTATTATGATGCATGCCAAATCTTTTTTAATTTTTTTTAGAATGTCTAATGATTTTTCTAAATTATTAAATGGTAGTGACGTTATATACTCTTCATTTATTAATCCATTGCTTTCAGATTCTGAAAATGGCCAATTTATTGTTTTTAATAAATCTGTGGTATAGCCATGCCAGCCTCCATCTATTTTAGCAACAAGTTTTTTTTTAGTCGATGATCTTGCTAATCTTATTGCATACATAGCAGCTTCTGTACCAGTTGTTACATATCTTATTTTTTCCATTTTCGGTAAATATTTTATTATTAACTCAGATAATTTGATAGTTTGTTCGTTTATAGTGCCATACATCCATCCATGTGAAATCTGTTTGAGAGTATGTTTTGTTACTATATCATTAGTATGCCCTAAAATTAAACTCCAATGCCCCATCCAAAAGTCAATGTATCTATTCTTATCTACATCTGTTATATATTTACCTTCGGCAAATTTTGTAACAAAAGGATATGGGTGAAAATATCGTATGTTGTGACTAACACCATTTACGTGTAATTTTAATGATTTTTTAAATAAAGATCTAGAAATTTTAGTTTTTTTTTTATACTCAATAATATTTTTGTTCATATGATAATTTAATTACACAACATTATATAAAATTAAAAGAAGCATATTTATTAGTAGTTAAAAATGAACATAACTATACGTAACTCAGCGGCGCTTGTAATGAATTATGGTATTATACCAATGTATGATTTATAGGCCTCCAGTTGCGCATACAATATGAGGATTTAATCAAATGGTTAAATCTGAAATGTGAAGACATGTATTGAACAATTTCGATAATCATTATATATAAAATAATTGAATCCGGTTGATCCTGCCGGACCTGACTGCTATTGGATTGATATTAAGCCATGCAAGTCATTGTAGCAATACAAGGCATACTGCTCAGTAACACGTAGTTAATCTACCCTGTGGACGAGGATAACCTCGGGAAACTGAGAATAATACTCGATAGATCATTATGCTTGGAATAGTTTGTGATTTAAATGATTTCGCCATAGGATGAGACTGCGGCCTATCAGCTAGTTGGTGGGGTAATGGCTCACCAAGGCTATAACAGGTACGGGCTCTGAGAGGAGAAGCCCGGAGATGGGTACTGAGACACTGACCCAGGCCCTATGGGGCGCAGCAGGCGAGAAAACTTTGCAATGTGCGAAAGCACGACAAGGTTAATCCAAGTGATTTCTGCTAAAGAAATCTTTTGTTAGTTTTAAAAATACTGATGAATAAGGGGTGGGCAAGTTCTGGTGTCAGCCGCCGCGGTAAAACCAGCACCTCAAGTGGTCAGGATGATTATTGGGCCTAAAGCATCCGTAGCCTGTTGTGTAAGTTTTCGGTTAAATCCATGTGCTTAACATATGGGCAGCTGGAAATACTATACGACTAGGGAGTGGGAGAGGTAGACGGTACTCGATAGGAAGGGGTAAAATCCTTTGATCTATTGATGACCACCAGTGGCGAAGGCGGTCTACCAGAACACGTTCGACGGTGAGGGATGAAAGCTGGGGGAGCAAACCGGATTAGATACCCGGGTAGTCCCAGCTGTAAACAATGCAAACTCAGTGATGCGTTGGCTTATAGCTAACGCAGTGCTGCAGGGAAGCCGTTAAGTTTGCCGCCTGGGAAGTACGTACGCAAGTATGAAACTTAAAGGAATTGGCGGGGGAGCACCACAAGGGGTGAAGCCTGCGGTTCAATTGGAGTCAACGCCAGAAATCTTACCCGGAGAGACAGCAGAATGAAGGTCAAGCTGAAGACTTTACCAGACAAGCTGAGAGGTGGTGCATGGCCGTCGTCAGCTCGTGCCGTGAGATGTCCTGTTAAGTCAGGTAACGAGCGAGATCCCTACTGCTAGTTGCTACTACTATTCTATGAATAGTGGGGCGAATTAGTGGGACCGCCACAGTTAATGTGGAGGAAGGAAGGGGCTACGGCAGGTCAGTATGCCCCGAAACTCTGGGGCCACACGCGGGCTGCAATGGTAGCCACAATAGGTTCCAAAGCTGAAAAGCGGAGGCAATCCCTAAAAAGCTACCTCAGTTATGACTGAGGGCTGTAACTCGCCCTCACGAATATGGAATCCCTAGTAATTGCGTGTCATTATCGCGCAGTGAATACGTCCCTGCTCCTTGCACACACCGCCCGTCGTTTCATTGAAGTTTGCTTTTAGCGAGGTAGCGTTTAATTGGAGTTATCGAACTTGAGGTAAGCAACAAGGGAAAAGTCGTAACAAGGTGACCGTAGGGGAACCTGCGGTCGGATCACCTCCTTAAAATACGAAATTGTAAATACATTGTCTTCACTACCAAAAATGCAATTCGTTATGAAAATAATGAATGAAGGATGTAGTGGATTCATGACTATGAATTTACCATGATCATCGTGTATAGTTGTGTAATATATGATCAAATTTATGATGTACAGACGCCAATAGGTGAATTGTTAGGCTTGAGAAGAGATGAAGGACGTGGCAAGCTGCGATAAGCTCGGAGTAAGTGCATGCGACTTTTGATTCCGAGATGTCCGAATTAGTATCTTATACATTGTATACACCATCATCTTATTGATAATGGTGATCGAACCGTGGGAATTGAAGCATCTTAGTACCACGTGGAAAAGAAATCAATGAGATTTCCGAAGTAGCGGCGAGCGAAATGGAAACAGCCCAAACTGAATTTGTTATGGTAACATGATAGAAATGTGGGGTTTTGGTTTGATTTTTATAATCCAAAAGCATAATTGAAGTTTTCTGGAATGTAACAGCACAGAGGGTGATACTCCCGTAGATGAAATGTAATTGGATTTTTATCATTCCCGAGTAATTGTCCTTGGCAGTGGGCAATGAATATAGGTGAAAATAGCATCTAAGGCTAAATATTTCTCAAGACCGATAGTGTAATAGTACCGTGAGGGAAAACTGAAAAGTACCCCGGAAGGGGATTGAAAAGTGCATGAAACCTATTGGCTACATAAGTACAGAGCATGGAAGATGATTTTTTAAATTTAATGTTTTAGCAATAAAGCTGAAAATTTAAAAACCAAATCATTAGTGTTATGTATTCCGTCTAGAAACACGGGCCAGGGAGTTTATTATCATGGCAAGCTTAAGCTTTAATAGAGCGTAGGCAAAGGGAAACCAAATTTTCGCAGCAGTAATGTGAGGAAAAGCGTATGAAAATGCGTTAAGTCATGGTAATAAGACTAGAAGCCAGTCGATCTATTCCTGAGCAAGATGAAGATGAGCGAAAGCTCATTGGAGGTCTATAGCAGTTCTGACGTGCAAATCGTTTGTGTGACTTGGGAATAGGGGTCAAAAACCAATCTAGACTGGCGATTGCTAGTTCCAACCGAAGCGTCTCGTAGGGCGTACTTTATGGAGATAGCATATTCTGTAGAGCACTGATAATGTAGTATGGGGAAGAAATTTCTCACTACATATTCAAACTCCGAATGGATATGCATCATAGAAGTAAGGATACGGGTTCATGTGACGTAAGGTTCATGACCGAGAGGGGATTAACCCAGACTAAAGTTAAGGTCCCAAAATTTTTACTAAGTGTCAAGCAAAAGGGTGTATTTACGCCAAGACAGCAGGAAGGTAAGCTCAGAAGTAGCCATCCTTTAAAAAGTGTGTAACAACTTACCTGCCAAGCGCAAATGCCCCGAAAATGGACGGGGCTAAAGTAAAATACCGATACTTTAGATAATTATTATTTTAATAATTTATGGTAGGTTGGCGTAGTGATTGGGCAGAAGCAGGGTAGTGATATCCTGTGGACCGATTTCTATTGCAGATCCTGGTAGTAGTAACAGCATAGTATGGTGAGAATCCATACCACCGCAAGCGCAAGGGTTTCCAGGCAATGCGTTATCAGCCTGGAGTTAGTCGATCCTAAGAATGATCTTAACTGTTTCATTCGAATGGGAAACTAGTTAATATTCTAGTACTATATAATTAATGTTTGACCTATATGATCTACTTTTGAATAAGGATTGTATAATTGTCGTTATATCTAACTATTATGAGATTAGGGAGTGTCGTAATGACGAGAACTAATTTCTGATAGGAATGGCTTTGCGTTAGCAGAGTTTTCTTGAGTTCAAGAGACAATGAAAAATTGTATAGTTAGTTAGTTATATAATCGTACCAAGATCCGACACAGGTGCGCTGGATTAGTAATCTAAGGTGCTACGGGTATACCGTAGGCGAGGGAATTCGGCAAATTAGTCTTGTAGCTTAGGTATAAGAGATGCCTGCTGTTTTAATGAAGAATTGGGATAGCAGGTTGCAATAACAAGGGGGTTCCGACTGTTTAATAAAAACACAGGCGACTGCTAGTCCGAAAGGATTTGTATAGTCGCTGAATCCTGGCCGGTGCGGGTACCTAAAACTTGGGTTCAACCGAGCTAAGGGCCCGTTAACGCCGGGAGTAACTCTGACTCTCTTAAGGTAGCCAAATGCCTTGTCGGGTAAGTTCCGACGCGCATGAATGGAACAACGAGAGCCCCACTGTCCCCGCCTACAACCCGGTGAAGCTACATAAGGTGGACGAACAGTCCATCATCTTCCATCGGGGAGAGAAGACCCCGTGGAGTTTTACTGCAGCTTGTACTTGTAATATAGTAAATATTGCATAGAGTATCTGGGAGCTATGCTTGATGTTCTCTGGGATGTCAAGAAGCGTTCATGTAACACCAGACATTATTTGCAGTATTGCTTATCTAATTTTAATTAGAGACATGTGCAGGTGGGCAGTTCGGCTGGGGCGGCACCCCTTTGAAAAGATATCAAAGGGGCCCAAAGTTCAGTTCAAACGGTACAGAAATCCGTTGAAGAGGGCAAAGCCACAAACTGGACTGACTGGATTTCCAAACGCACGGAATTCAGGGACGAAAGTCTGGCTTAGCGATCCTTCGTGTGCCTACTATTGGGGCCCGGAGGTGACAGAAAAATTACCCCAGGGATAACAGGCTTGTCGCGGGCGAGAGTTCCTATCGACCCCGCGGTTTGGTACCTCGATGTCGGCTTTTCCTATCCTGGTCCTGCAGCAGGGGCCAAGGGTGAGGCTGCTCGCCTATTAAAAGGGAACATGAGCTGGGTTTAGACCGTCGTGAGACAGGTCGGTCTCTGCTTGATGGAAGTGTGATTGTTTGAGGGGAAGTTGCTCCTAGTACGAGAGGAACAGAGCAACGTGGCCGCTGGTCTACCGGTTGTCCGACAGGGCAGGCCGGGCAGCTAAGCCATTTGGACTAAGTGCTGAAAGCATCTAAGCACGAATTCCATCCCGAAACAAGACAATCTATCGTATGATGTAGGTATGCAGTAGAAGACTGCGTTGATAGAAAAGAGGTGTAAGCTACAAGTTTTTACGAGTAGTGTAGCCTGCTTTTACTAATATACCAAAACATCAGTTGATCATTATACATAGAAACTATACATTATGATCTGTAAATCTAAAGCTACATATGTAATGTTTAATTGAAATACATGTATAAATTATTAAGCCAATTTTAATATATTATATAATTTAAATACATAACAAATGGCAGTAGTAATAATAATTACGATTGTAATAGTATCATTAGTAGGATTTAGTGGGTATTTGTTTTATCGTTACGTTCTTTATGATATTATATGTAAAAATTCAGTTAATTCAACTTTAAAAAAATATAATATTGAAAAAACTCAATTTGAAATAATTTTTGAATACTACAAAATTAAAGGAAATAAATTATCTAAACGTGAAATTTCTAAACTAGAAAAATATTATCGTCAAAATGATCCTGAACAATTTTTGTTGATGTATGATACAATTAGAGAAGAATTTAAAAATAGCGGCAAGAAATTTTAAAATATTTGTTATGTGCTATTAAAAATTAATTGTTGGTGGGTATTTGGATGAAAGGTGTACTTGAGGTTCCAACAACTAATGGTAGTTTTCCATCCCACGCTTGAGTCTTTAGCCATTCTAAGTAATTTGGATTTTTTGATAACGCTTCGTTGATTATTCTAATCGCTTCTGCTTCTCCATTAGCCTCTGCAATATTAGCTTGAGCTATTCCCACTGCTTGTGCTTCACGTTGTTTTGCTTCTACCTTTATTCTCCTTAAATCATTTTCAGCTTTTAATGCTTTTTGTTCAGCTTCTACTTTTGATTCTATAGCTTGAGCAAACAATGTAGAAAATTGGAAATCTGTAATTGATATTACTTCTGTTATTATGTTAAATCCAGCTAGTCTTTCACTTATGGACGCTTCTATGTCTGATTTTACTAACGGTCTTTTTGTGATCAATTCTTCAGCATTGTATTTTGCTGTCACTTGTTTTACTGTTTCTTCTATTGCTGGTTGTATTATTCTGTTTTCATAGTCTAATCCTAGTTCTTTGTATAAGAAATGTACTGATTCTTGTGATGGATGATAATTAACTGTTACTGTTGTTGAAACTGTTTGGAGATCTTTAGAAGCTGAAGTAGTTGATTTTTCATATTTTAGTGTCCTAACTTCGATATTTATTACATCGTCTGCAAATGGAGTTACAAAATGTAATCCTTCTTCTAATGGAGAGTTATTTGTATCTACAGCATTCCAATGTAACAAAACTCCTCTATGTCCAGCATCTACTATTTTTACTGATGAAGTAATAACTACACCGATGATTATTAATAATATAATACCTACGGCTAGTCCCTTCATTTTGTTAACATTTACTTGCATTCTTGGTGATTGATATCGTGACAATAACTTAATAAATTTAAGCATGCATATAAATACTATTTATCATAGCAAAATATTTATCAATGTATAGGTAACCTGTATGGATATGGAGGCATCTCAGATTGCTGATAAAATTATACGTATGAGTAAGTTTGTACGTATAGTCACTGTTTGTGACATGAATGGCAAATTGGTTTACAGTGCTAGACCTAAATCAATTCAGAACAAGCTCACAAGTAAAGAAAGCACAAAATCATTAACTATGGCAGCAGAATCATGGAAATCCAGAAAAGAATTGTCACGTAAATTGGGTAAATGTAAATACGTAATTGCAGAATATGAGAAAGTAAAACGTATAACTATGCCAGCTGGTAAAAACCATATCTTATATGTCACAGCTGAAACCAACATAGATCATAATAAATTGATAGGCAAAATTTCAAAGTTATGATAAAACTATTATCTTGCCATTTTTAATAAACGTAAAATTATATGATGGCGATAAATAATTATTAGATTTTTATTTTTATCTAAAATAAATATAAATTGACAAACAAAAACGAACTATTATACAAAATATATGAAAATAATTGTAATAAGCTATTGCATGAAGATTACATTAGATTTGCTGGAATTATTGACATAGATGGAAATTTAATATTTGGTGGATTTAAAAAAGAGATCAAACCACTTGAAGACGATAAAGATAAATTAAAAATGTTTATGGAATTTATATCTAAATTATCAATTAGAAAAGAATATGATAAAAGCCTTGGACCAATAAATTATTTAGCTGCACGTAGAGACAAAGTAGTTTTAATTAGCTTTCCATTTCCTATCAGTCAAATAATTTTGTTGGTTTCAGCTAATCCGAAAGTAAATATCGAAAAATTGGCTGATACGGTGACAAACATTTTTAGTGGTATGAAATAGTTAGTGATTTATAAGATAATAATAAACTTTTAAATACATTTTTATATTTATATGAATATGAATGAAGCTTATGTATTGTTAAATGTAAATTATAAAAATCAAAAAGAAATAATAGATCAGGCTAAAAAAATTCCAATAACTAAAGATGCTAAAAGTGTGTATGGAATATGTGATGTGTTAGTAATACTAGAATCAGATAATATGCAAGAGATCAAAAATGCTATTGACATTGATTTAAATAATCTTAAAGGAATAACGAATATAACATCACTAATTTCTGTTATATAAATGACACAAAAATATGAAATAATAGTAATTGGTGCTGGACCTGCAGGTTTGTCTGCAGGCATGTTTATAGCTAGGCAAAAAGCTTCTTGCCTAATAATTTCAAAAGATCTTGGAGGACAGATGAATTTAATTCCTAAACTGGAAAACTATCCTGGAACAATTTTATCTAGTGGACCACTTCTTGCGAAAACACTTGAAAACCAATATCTTGCATATGGAGGGGAACTTTCTTATGACATTGTTGAAAAAATTGACTTTGAAAATAATTTTAAAATAACTACTACTCGCTCTGATTATATTGCAAAAACAATTGTTCTGGCACCAGGAAAAGTTCCTAATAATTTAGGATTGGAAAATGAAGCAAAATTTGCAAATAAAGGAGGAGTTCATTATTGTACAAAATGTGATGCACCTTTTTATCAAGGAAAAATAACTGCGTCTGTAGGAGTTGGCGCATACTTGCTGGAATCTGGAATACTTCTTTCTAGAATGGCATCTAAAGTTTATTTGATTTTTAAAGGCGGTAGACTTGGTGGTGATAAAGACATGATTGCATCTTTAGAACAAAAACAAAATGTTGAATTAATTTCTAATTCCACAATAAAATCTATATCTGGATCTAACACTGTTAACGAAGTAACAATAACAAATTCATCTGAAAAAGAGACAACGTTTTCTATTGACGGATTATTTATCGAAATGGGTTCAAAGATCAATTTAGATTATGTTAAACATTTGGTAAAATTGAATCCAAAAGGTGAGATAGAAATTTCTAGAGGTGGTAGCACATCTCATCCAGCTATATTTGCTGCTGGTGATGCTACTAGTATTCCATATAAACAAATAGCTGTCGCTTGTGGAAATGGAACTGAAGCAGGACTTTCTGCGTTTAACTATGTAGAAAAATTAAATGGAAAACCAGGAATACGTGCAGATTGGAAGAAAAAGATAGGTGATACTGTTTTCCACTATTGAATGTTATCTGAAAATTTGCCTTAATGATGTTAGAATTATTATTTGAGAAATTGAGTAGGCTCTTTTTCAAATACCCATTTACAAACTGCACAACAAAAATAATATTTTTTATCATCATAAATTATGCTATTCGCAGATTTATAGTTTATAATAGTATTACAAACAGGATCTTTTATCATGAAAATTAATGATTTAGTTCATATTTTAATCTTTTAGTAACTTAAATACTGTAATATAGAATTACTTTTTGTTGATCGAACGCATTATTTTTTTTATATAGATTAAATAGATATTGTGATAAATTTCTAATGTTATATTTGTTAGCATGTTGTATATTTGTATTTAAAATTATTTGTTTTTCATAATTTACAAGATATTTAATATTATATAATATGTTCATGCATTAATTGTATACCTATTAATTGTGTTTACATCTTATTTATTATATATAAGAAACCAGATCAAAATTAAAATTTATAATCAAATATCAGTATTATGTCTCTATTATGAAAATTTTTCATGGCAACCCTGGATTTGGCTCTAAAATGACATATTCTAAAATTATGAATTTTCTAAATAGAAAATTAATACTTCGATTAGGAACACTTGATTCATATAATCAACCTAATATACATCCAGTCTGGTTTTTGTGTCAAAATAATAAATTATATGTAGAAACCAATAGAAATTCGTCTAAAGTTAAAAATATAATCTCTAACAACATCGTTTATTTTTGTATCGATATTGATACAATCCCATATATGGGCATTCGTGGTAAAGGTATAGCGACTATATCTTATAATAATATAAAAAATATGGTAATCGCCACAAAAATTTTGTTGAAGTATAAATCATGTTTAAACAACAAAATATCTAAAATCATAATTAATAGTGTTAAAACCTCTGATTCTGTAGTATTGGAAATTGCTCCTAAATATTATTCTACATGGGATCATAATGATTTTTAATAATCATTTATATTGAATTTTTTGTTTTGTAAATATGGTAGTTTAAAACTATTTAATTAATTTATAGAATTTGAATTAACATATTAAAATTTAATTTGTAACAAATTTTTTTGTTATTTATTGATTGTAATAAACAAATGAATTTAATATATTTATTAATTTGTTAAAATTATGATGATGTATGAAACAAAAAATTAAGACTAGAAAAATCAAAATATTGGTTGCGAAGCTTGGTTTGGATGGACATGATAGAGGTGCTTTGATTTTATGTAGGACATTTAGAGATGCTGGTATGGAAGTAATTTATTCTGGATTATTTGCTACCCCGAAGCAAATAGCACAAATAACAGAAGATGAAGATGTAGATGCAATAGCACTAAGTCTTCTTAATGGAGCTCATAACACATTATTTCCTAAAGTTGTTAACTGTTTACGCGATAAAAATATTAATGATGTGTTAGTCGTAGGTGGAGGCGTAATTCCAGAAGAAGACAAAAAAATACTTCAAAAGGCTGGAATATCAGATATATTTGGTCCAGGAACCAAATTACAAACTATAATAGATCACATTATTACTGGAGTATCTAAACTACGTAAAATTTAACCCCAAATCATCTTTCTAATTTTTTTGCCTACTAATTCTACTTGGTGATTCTCAATTTTACTTAAGTGTTCATCAAATGAATCATGTCCATACTTTTTGTATTGTGAAACCCATTCATCATTGAATGTACCATCTTTGATCATTTTTAATACCAATTTCATCTGTTGTTTGTTTGCTTGATTCATTATTAATGGACCTCTTGTTAATCCTCCAAATCTTGCAGTTTCACTTACACGCTTGTACATTCCTACTATACCATACCGTTGTATCATATCCACAATTAGCTTAAGTTCATGAAGAACTTCAAAATAAACTATTTCTGGTTGATATCCTTCTTCTACTAATGTTTCGAATGCGTTTATTATCATTGATGCAGTTCCACCACAAAGATCTGCTTGTTCTCCAAACCAATCTGTTTCTACTTCTTCTTGAAAACTTGTTCTTATAACTCCTACTTTTGTACTTCCTATTGCTTTTGATATAGCTAAAGCTCTATCCCATGCTGTATTTGTATAATCTTGTTCAACTGCAATTATTGATGGTGTCCCAAATCCATTTAAGTATGTTTCTCTAACTTTGGAACCAGGACCTTTGGGTGCAATCATTATTATATCTGCATTTTTTGGTGGATTTATCCACTTACAATGTATTGCTGCTCCGTGTGAAAATGAAAGTGCGTTTCCGTTTTGAATATTATTTATGATTTTATTGTTATACACATCTGCTTGAACCATATCTGGTATCAAGATGTGTATTATGTCAGATTGTTCACAAGCTTTTTCTATGGACATAACTACATGCCCATGTTTTTTAGCTACTTTCCAACTATTGCCATTTTCATTTAGTCCTATTATCACATTTAAACCAGAATCTTTCATATTATTTGCTTGTGCTTTTCCTTGGATACCATATCCTATTATCCCGATTGTTTGATTTTTAATAATATCTAAACTGACATCATTATCTTTCCATATTTTTACCATGAACTAATTAATTAATTAAAAAATAATAATGTATTGATAATTTCAGTTACTGTTAATTACATAATTTCTAAATGATACGCATTAGTAAATATGTCTATAACCAACAAGCTGTAAATTAGTAATTAATTAAAATATTCTTAAATTAAATAGATAAATTTTGAGTAATATAAAAACAATTATCTTAAATTAATATGGTTCATTTTTTATTGTATGCAAATATTGTTTTTGTTTTATAATTTTGTATTTATTTTTTTAGGATTGTTCAATTTTTGCAAACAAAGGTTGAGGTGTTTTTATAACATGTCCTGGTGTAATTATATTAATTTCATTATATTGCATTTTTATATTTTCGTCAATCCCTAATTGCATCCAAATTCTTTTAGAAGTTGTAGGTAAAAATGGGTATAACATTATGCTAATATTTGCAACTGCATTAAGTGATATAAAAATACAATTATCACTATTAGCTTCCTTTTTCCATGGTTCTTTATGTTGAAAATACTTATTTAAATAACCAGATATTTTTAATATGCATTTCAACCCTCGATCCAAATTATTCTGATCCATAGTAGAATCAAAATTTTTTTTAGTTTTTATTATTTTGTTTATAATATCATTATCTTGTTCATCTAATTTTTCAGGACTTGGTACTTTTTTAAAATATTTTGAATCTGTAAGTTTAAGTACACGATTTATAAAATTACCTAAATTGCCTATTAACTCAGAGTTTATTATTGTTATAAACTCTTCCCAACTAAAATTCAAATCTGTTTGTGAATACTGAGATATTAATATCAAATAAAATCGTAGATAATCTGCAGGATATTCAGCTAGAAATTGTTTTATGCTTATATACCAATTACGACTTTTCGATAATTTCTTATTATGTAACTTTAAGTGACCTCTTGTGGGGATATAATCTGGCAATTTATATTCTTCATTAATACCGAGCCTTATTGCAGGTAAAAATAAATAATGATGATATATTATATCTTTACCTATAAAATGATAAATATTTGCAGAATTCCAAAATTTTTTACCGTTTAAACCTTTACCATTTAAAAACTTGATTGATGATGATATGTATGCTAAATGATTGTCAAACCAACCATAGAAAACTTGATCTAAATTATCAATTGGTACTGGTATTCCCCATGTTATATTTCTAGTTACATCCCAATCGATTAAGCCATTTTTGATCCAATTTTGAACATATTTTTTCACATCTGCTTGTAATTTAGTATTGTTTTTTAACCAGGTAGATAATTTCGATGAAAATTTATTTAATTTAAAAAAGTAATGTTCGGTCTCTTTTTTTATAGGTGTCTTTTTACATATTATGCATTTTGGATTGATTATGCTTTTTGGTATTCTTCCACATTGTTCACATAAATCTGAATATTGATCATTAGCTTTGCAATAAGGGCATTCGCCAACAACATAACGATCCGGAAGAAATTTCTTATCAAAATTACAGTAAAATTGAACAATTTTTGATTTATAAATATGGTTTAAATTATATAGTTTGGTAAATACATATTGTACAAATTTTTTATTTTCATTAGAACTAGTTTGATCAAAAAAATCAAATTTTATGTCTAAAGATTTAAAATCATCAACATGACATTTTCTCCAATATTCTACATATTCTTTTGGATTTTTGTTTTCTTGTTCAGATTTAATTAGAATAGGGGTTCCAAAATCATCGGATGCACATATGTAATATGCTTCTACTCCTCTTTGTTTTAGAAATCTTGTAGTTACGTCTGCTGGTAAATATGTTGATGCAATGTGACCAATATGTATTTCGCCGTTAGAATAAGGCAATGCGCTAGTGATAATTGCTCTATTCATTAAATTATGGATTCCAATTATTTATGTAATTTTTTTGTTCTGGAGTTAACGCATCTATTTTTACGTCCATTGCACGAAGTGCACTTGTAGCAATTTGATTATCTATTTCAGCAGGCACATTATAAACAATTTTTTTCATGTTTTTATGATGTTTTAATATATACAAAATAGAAAGAATTTGGTTTGAAAAAGACTGTGCCATAACTTCTGGTGGGTGCCCTTCAGCTGCAACCAAGTTCGCTACTCTTCCACGTCCTATTAAATATATTTTTTTGTTATTCATGGTACATGAACTTAAGTTAGGCCTTATTTCCTGTACGCTTTTAGAATTTTTTAGTAAAAATTTGGTATCAATCTCTACATCGAAATGCCCTACATTACCTACTACAGCTCCATTTTTCATATTTAGTAAATGTTTTTCATTGATTACATTGATCATACCAGTACATGTAATAAAAATATCGCCTATTTTAGATGCTTTTGACATAGGCATTACATCAAAACCATCCATATGAGCTTCTAAACCTCTTAATGCATTTACTTCTGTAACAATAACTTTTGATCCCATTCCTCTACATCTCATAGATACTCCTTTTCCAACCCAACCATACCCTACTATCACTACATATTTTGAAGCAAATAATAGATTCATGGATCTTAAATATCCATCTATAGTGCTTTGACCAGTGCCGTATTTATTATCAAACATATGTTTTGTATATGCGTTATTTACTGCTATGACTGGATATCGTAACTTGCCTTTGTTTGAAATTGCTTTTAATCTATTCACACCAGCTGTGGTTTCTTCAGTTGATCCCATGATTTTTAATAAGTTGTATTTGTTGCTGAAATGAGCTTTTATATTCATGTCTGCACCGTCATCAGTCAATATATCTGGTTTATAATCTAAAACACGTTCTATGCAATAATTATAATCTTTATTTGTTTGGTTTTTCCATGCATAAATATTTATTCCATTTGATGCAAGAAAAGCAGCAATGTCATCTTGAGTAGTTAGTGGATTAGCTCCACATGCAGCAATTTTTGCACCTAATTCCTTTGCTCCCATTAATAAAACTGAAGTTTCTTTTGTTATATGTAAACAAAAACCTAGTGTTATGCCTTCCAAAGGTTTATTTTTTCTTAGTTTATCAATAGTCTCTACTAAAATTCTCATGTGATCTTTAGCCCATTCATATGATAATTTACCTTTTGAAGATAATTTTACATTTTTTATTTTGTTCAACGTATAAACACAATTGTAACAATATAAAACCTTATCAAATTTATATTTGAAATTGATACCAATTAATTATGATTAAAATAGCTGAAAAAAATTCTATAAAAAATGGTCAAAGTAAACAAATAGAATTAAATAACAAAAAAATCTTGGTTTTTAACTTAAATGAAGAATATTATGCGTTGGATTCTATTTGTGTTCATCAAGATAGAAGCTTAAATGGTGGTAAAATTCAAAACGATATAATCGAATGTCCTTTCCATTTTTGGCATTATGATATAAAAACTGGAAATTTATTGGATTATCTTAAAAATATTAAATTAAATACTTATTATGTAAAAAAAGATAAAGACGGTATATACATTGATGTATGAACATAACATTTATGAAAATATTTAACTTGAACATATCGTGAATAAAATTTTAGATGAATTATTACAAGTTGATTATGCAAGCAAAATAAATAAAATAAAACATTTTCTTAGTAGGGCAACTATTGTTAACAATTTACACGGATTAGTTTTTGGACTAAGTGGAGGTTTAGATTCAACAATAATCGCGTATTTATGTTCGATTGTAAATAGGCAAAATACACTAGTACTAATAATGCCAGATCCAGAAGTAACACCAATACAAGAAACAAAAGACGCAATTACCATAGCAAATAAACTTAAATTAAATTATAAAGTAATTAATATTTCACTCATCGTAGATACCTATATGAAACATGTTGGAACACATGATCATGCATTAGGAAATTTAAGATCTAGAATTAGATCTAATATATTGTATTATTATTCTAACATGAAAAACTATTTGGTTGTTGGCACCACTGATAAAAGTGAGTACCTATTAGGTTATTTTACTAAATTTGGAGATGGTGGTGCAGACGCACTACCATTGGTGTCTTTATATAAAACCCAACTTAAAAAATTTGCAAAGCAATTACAAATTAGTGAACGTATAATCAATAAAAAAAGTAGTCCTCATATACTAAAAAATCAATTAGCAGAAAATGATATTGGATTAACTTACAACAAGATTGATGTGATCTTGTATTGTTTATTTGATAAGAAATTATCACTTCATGAGACATCAAAATTAACATCATTTGATATAAATTCAATAAACAAAATATTTTATATGTATAAAAAAAACAGACATAAACGTAAAAATTCATTGAGGCCTTGTTGATCTAATTTTGAGTGTAAAAATATATGACACTCTTAGTCAAAAAAAATTATTAGTCAATTTGCATTATGTAGGAATATACATATGTGGAGTGACTCCATATGCGGATTCACATATTGGACACGGAAGAACCATAATTACATTCGATATATTACGTAGATACTTAGAAACAGCAAATGTTAAAGTTAAAATTATACAAAATTTTACAGATGTAGATGACAAAATAATAAAAGTATCTAAAGATGAGAATTTAACAATTGATAAAATAACCAATAAATTTATTAATCACTATTATCATGATTTTGATTTACTTAATGTAAAACGAGCTGATATGTATCCAAAGGCTACAGAACACATTAATGATATCATAAATTTTATCACAAAACTACTTCAAAAAAACATAGCGTATATTACAATATCTGGAATATATTTTTCAATAGTAAAATTTCATCAATATGGAAAATTATCTAAAAAAAATATTAATGAATTAGTTTCAGGAGCAAGAGTTTTACCTGACGAAAACAAGTCCAAACCTTATGATTTTGCACTGTGGAAATTTTCTAACGTTTATCCTGTATGGAATAGCCCATGGGGTAAAGGAAGACCAGGTTGGCATATAGAATGTTCTGTAATGAGTACAAAATATTTAGGGGCAAATTTTGAAATTCATGGCGGTGGACGTGATTTGATATTTCCACACCATGAAAATGAAATAGCACAATATGAATCATGTACAAATAATCAACTTGCCAAAATCTGGATGCATGTAGGAGTGATTAAAATCAAAAATGATAAAATGTCTAAATCAAAACATAATGTTAAATTTTTGTATGAAATTTTAAAAGAGTACGATGCAAATATAATTAGATTATTTTATATATCTACACATTATTCCAAGCCAATTAATTATACCAATAATTTATTAAATGTGGCCAAGACTAAATGGATCAAAATCAAAACATGTTACTATGAATTAATTTCTTCACAAAATACTAATATAAACGAAGCAAAAAAAACTATCGATCTAATAGATAGTCATAAAAAGAAATTTCATGAATATATGAACGATGATCTTAATACCGTTAATGCATTAGCTTTGTTTCTAGAATTTATCAAGCAGTTAAATGTATATTTAAATCAAAACCAATTAACACAAACAGATATTGATAAATCCATTACTGAAATACAAAATATTTGTAATGTATTTGGATTGCGATTACCAATAATAGCACTAAAAGAAAAAAACTTGATAAACTCATTAATCAAAAAAAGAGAATTACTCAGAGAACAGAAACGATATTATGAAGCAGACAAAATAAGAAAACAAATTGAAAAGATGAATGTAATATTGCTAGATCATCCAAACAGAACAACCTGGATCAAAAAATAAACTTACGTAGTTTAATAACTGATATAATAATTTATCTTACTATGAAACAGGGTTGACTTATTTTGTTTTAAATATTGTGATACAATTATATTAATTGATAACAATATCTCATTAAATTAAACATTTCTAGACATTCAAAATAATTATAATAAATGAATTATAATAATTTAAATGGGCACTAACTATACAAACATGATAAAATTGATAAATTTTTTTAAATTGCATCAGAATCATTATGTTGAACTCAAAAAATTAATAAATTTGCTTGGGACTGATCCTAATAACGTTATAAAGATAATCAATAAAATACAATTATTAGGTTATGTAGTGGAATTTCATCCCATTTTTGGTTATAAATTAAATAAATTTACTAAAACAATGTTTCCATGGGAGGTGAAACGTAACCTTAAAACCAAGATCCTAGGTAATAAAATTTATTATTTTAATAAATTAACATCTACGCAAGATTTTGCATTAAAAATAGTAGAAAAGCACGAAAATGGAGCTGTGATAATATCAGATACACAAGTTGAAGGTAGAGGTAGATATGGAAGGAAATGGTTGTCTGATAAAGGCAGTTTATGTTTTTCAGTAATAATCTATCCTGATATTAGCGTACCAATGTTAAACTTTTTTTCGATAGTTGCTGCACTTGCGTTATCAATAACAATAGAAGGCATTATTAAATTAAAACCAGTTATAAAATACCCTAATGATGTATTATTGAATGGAAAAAAAGTAGCAGGAATACTAATCGACTCATCAATAGAATATAATGTAATACATTATGTAATTATCGGATTTGGAATTAACTTTGATATAGATACAGATTATATAAATAATAAACTCCAAGAATTAGGAAGTAATTATCATGCAGGAACATTACTACATCATGAATCGTTTACAAAAATTCAATTTTTACAATCTTTACTTTTTGAATTTGAAAGTCTAATAAAACGATTAGAAGATAATGATATGGCATATATAATACAAAACTGGAATAAGTATTCCAAGTAAATAATTTCTTATATCTTAATATACAATCTAGTAATATTCTTTTCATGATTCTAGTTAGAAACTACAAATTAGAATTAGTACCTAATTTGAAGTCTTTTACATTTGATTGTGTTGAAACTATAACATTGAAAATAAAAAATAAATCAAAATTAATAAAATTAGATATGGTTAACTTGAATATACATGAGTGTAAATTATACTGTGAAAACAAATCAACTAATATCAAAATCAAAATTAATAATGATAAATTAATGATAATGCCAATGGTTTTTATTCATGGTAAAATTAAATTGATTATCAATTATAGTGGTCATATAAATAATAACCTAACTGGATTTTATAGAAGCCAATATGCAGTATCTAAAAATAAAACAGAATTTATTGCAACTACACAATTAGAACCTACTTATGCTAAAATGTTATTTCCATGTTATGATGAACCACATATGAAATCTACATTTGATATAAATATACTCGTTGATGAAAATTTAGTCGCATTATCAAACATGCCATTACAATCAAAAACAAAACAAAATAAGAGATATTTATATAGATTTCAAACTACTCCGCCAATGTCAACCTATTTGTTATATATTGGAGTTGGAAAATTTGAATTTGTAACTGATTATGTAAATAATACTATGATTAGAATTGTAACTACACGAAAAAATCAATTAGAATGTGAATTTGCATTGAAGCTTGCAAAAAAATTTTTAGTTTATTATGAAAATTATTTTGGTATTAATTTTCAATTACCAAAACTAGATTTAATAGCTATACCTGATTTTGCTGCTGGTGCTATGGAAAATTGGGGCGCAATAACTTTTCGAGAAGCATATTTGTTATATGATAAACAAAAATCTACAGTTAAAACTAAACAATTGATAGCTGAAGTGATATCGCACGAATTAGCTCATCAATGGTTTGGAAACTTAGTAACCATGAAATGGTGGAATGATCTATGGTTAAATGAAAGCTTTGCCACATTTTTGGCTATCAAGTCGATACAAAATTTTTTTCCACGTTGGCATTATTGGGATCAATTTCTAGAGCAATCTATGAATTCTTCTATGCAATTAGATTCATTATATTCTACACATCCCATAGATACCAATGTAAAAAAACCAACAGAAATTAACGAGATTTTTGATGAAATTAGTTATGAGAAAGGGTGTTGTATTTTACGAATGTTAGAACATTATATTGGTGAACAAAATATGAGAATGTGCCTAAAAAATTACATAACGTCAAATATTTATCAAAATGCAACTGGTGATGAATTCTGGGATTCCATTGATAATACATTACAAAAACAAATAAAAAAAATCATGAAAATTTGGATAACACAAAAAGGCTTCCCAATATTAGAAATTAAAAATATCGATAATGAATCAATACTAATACAACAACAAAGATTCTTACCCAATAAAAAAGATCGTCATGATAATACATTATGGAACATTCCTATTACAATTGGAATCAAAGAAAAACATCGATACCTACTAACAAATAAAACTAAGCAAATAAAACTAGATAATTTATTTCCCATTGTCAACACATCACGTAGTACATTTTTAAGAATCAATTATAAAGTTCAACTTTTAACAAAATTTATACCGTTTATTAAATCTCGTAAACTACCTTATATTGATCGTTGGTCTATTCAAAATGATTGTTTTACATTTTGTATATATAACAGAATTGGAATCAAAAAATATTTGGAATTACTAGATGCTTATGTAAATGAAAATGATTACTTATGTTTGATGGATATACTTAACAATTTAAATTTTCTATATTTATTAACAGTAAAAACAAGTTTTGAGAAAATAATAAAAAAATATTTGCTAAATTATTTTGATAATACTTACAAAAAATTTGATTGGAACAAAAACAAGAATAATTTATATATATTACTTCGTAATGCAATGTTCATTGCATTAGGAAAATTAGGCAAAACTACAATAACTGAAAAAGCAAAAATTAAATTCAAAAGATATAAGAAAACTAAAAATCTTGATCCTGATCTATGTGAAGTAGTGTTTACATTGGTGGCATGGGTTGGTGACATTAACACGTATCATGATCTCATTAAACTTTATAATGATGCTGTTACAGAAGAAGAAAAACTAGTTATTCTTACTGCCCTATGTAATTTTAAAGATGATAAACTACTCATTAAAACTCTTGATTTTTCTTTAACTCCACATGTTCGTTCTCAAAATATGCATTTGCTTGTAATTAATATGGTTAATAATCAATATGGAAGAGAATTAATTTGGCCATGGATAAAAGATAATTGGAACGCAATAATTTCAAAAGTTGGTTTGCACAATTTAATATTAAATAAAATTGTTTCTAACTTGTCTAAATTGAATGATCTACAAATTTTGCAAGACATCGACTCATTTTTTAAAAATCAAAAAACAGATTATGGAATTACTATGACATTAAAACAAACATTGGAAGCTATAAAAATTAATCATAATTTTATGACCACATTAAAAATATGAATAAATGTTTTGTTTGATTACCTATATATTAAACTAGTAAAATCTAAGCATTATTATGACGCAAAATCTTGCTAAATTGTTATTAGGTTTACAAAATAAAGATCGAAAATCAATAGCAAAATCTATTTCGTTAATTGAAAATGATAAAAAAATAGCAAGGCAAATTATTAATCAAATATATAAAAAAACTTCTGCATCATTGATATTAGGAATAACTGGACCTGCTGGTGCAGGTAAAAGTTCATTGATCAATATTATTTCACTTGAATTAAAAAAATTAGGCATGAATCCAGCAATATTGGCTATTGATCCAACTAGCCATATTAGTGGAGGTGCAATTTTGGGTGATAGAATAAGAATGAATGAATTAGCTAATAACGGAGTTTATATTCGTAGTATTGCTTCTAGAGGCGCAACTGGTGCTATTTCTAATTCTATATATAATATAATAAGAATTTTAGAATACACTGGGTTTGATCCTATAATAGTTGAAAGTGTAGGTGCAGGGCAAACTGAAATAGAAATAAGTAATATATCAGATGTAACAATTGTAGTTTTTAATCCAAATACAGGAGATAATATACAAACCATCAAAGCAGGAATTACTGAAATTGGAGATATCTATGTAGTGAATAAAAGCGATTTACGTGGATCATTGCAATTATACAAATCTATTCAGGACTATATAGGAGAATCTAAAACAGTATTACTTACTTCCACAAAAACAAAAAAAGGAGTAGACAAATTAATGCAAACAATACAAAAATTCTTAAACGAAAAAAATAAAATGAAAAAATTGAATAATAAATCAAAAGTTAAACATGAATTAAGAGATATTGTTTTAAATAACATAAAAGAAAAAATTGATATGGAACTACAATCGAAAAAAATCTTAAAATATTTGGAATTAGTAGAATTAAAAAAAATTGACATATTCAAAGCCGCAGATCAAGTTTCAAATTTATTAATCAAGTGTTAGTAGTATGGCAAAACAAAATAAAATATCTGTTGTTACTGATTCAAATTTATCTGTAGATCAAGTTTACATGTCTCGTAAAACAAAAAAAACACAACCTGGAAAATATCCATTTACACGTGGAATTCATTCTGGAATGTATAGAGATCGATTATGGACTATGCGTCAATATTCTGGATTTGGAGATGCAATGCAAACAAACAAACGATTTAAATTTATGCTAGAAAAAGGCCAAACTGGACTTAGTATGGCTTTTGATCTGCCTACACAAATTGGTCATGATCCAGATGCTGAAGTGTCTGAAGGAGAAGTAGGAAAAGTAGGTGTGTCAATAGCCACCATAGGCGACATGATGACTGCATTTAATGAAATTCCATTAGGTAAAGTAAGTACATCAATGACTATTAATTCCACTGCTTCTACATTACTAGCTTATTATATTGTAGTAGGAGAATCACAAGGTTATGATAAATCTGAACTTAGAGGTACAACACAAAATGACATATTGAAAGAGTACATAGCAAGAAATACGTATATTTATCCTCCTAAACCATCAATGCGTCTTATTGGAGATATGATAGAATATTGCTCAGCTAAAATTCCTAAATGGTATCCAATTTCTATTTCTGGTTATCATATGAGAGAAGCAGGTGCCACTGCTGTACAAGAAGTAGCATTTACATTAGCTAACGCAATTGAATATATAAAAACATGCTTAGATAGGGGGCTTAAAATAGATGATTTTGCTCCTCGCCTATCGTTCTTTTTTTGTTGTACTATGGAGCTATTTGAAGAAGCAGCTAAATTTAGAATAGCACGGAAAATTTATTCTAATATATTAAAAGATAGATTCCAAGCTAAAAATCCTAAATCTATGCAATTAAAATTCCATGTACAAACAAGTGGCGAATCATTAACTGCTCAACAACCAGATAATAATATTGTACGTGTGACAATACAATCATTAGCATCTGTACTTGGTGGCGCACAATCATTACATACTAATTCTAGAGATGAAGCATTAGCATTACCAACACAAGAGTCTGCTAAAATTGCTTTACGTACACAACAAATAATAGCTCATGAAAGTGGAGTTACAAAAACTGTTGATCCACTAGCTGGTTCATATTATCTAGAGTATCTTTGTGATGAAATTGAAGATCAGGTATGGAAATATCTTAAAAAAATAGATAGAATGGATGGCGCATTAAAATGCATTGAAAAAGGATTTTTTCAATCTGAAATACGTAAAAATGCTTATAGATTAAAGAAAGAAATTGATTCACAAGAAAGAACTATTGTAGGTGTTAATAAATTCATTGAGGATACAACATACCAAAAATTATTACGTGTGAAAGATTCAGTAGGATTAAAACAGTCTAGAAAAGTTAAAAAATTTAAAAAGGATAGAGATAATACAAAGGCTAGTTTGGCTTTATCAAAATTGAGAAACGCAGCTGATACTACTACAAATCTAATGCCTTACATTATAGACTCTGTTAAAAATCATGTCACCACTGGAGAAATTAGTAATGCACTACGAGAAATATTTGGAGAATACAAACCACAAGAGGTTTTCTAAAATATGAATATAGATCATGTCGCAATTGTTGTAAATGATGTTGACAAAGCAGCTTCACATTACAAAAATATTTTATATGTCCATGAAGTAAAATTTGAAACTATTGCAACTGAAGGGGTAAAATTAGCTATATTAAAATTAAATAATGCACGTATTGAACTAATGGAACCAATAAATGATGATTCTCCAATTAAAAAATTTTTAGAAAAAAATGGAGAAGGCTTGCATCATATTGCATTAGAAACTAATAATATAAATAACACAATACAAAATATGAATAACTGCGCAATCAAATTTCTTGGAAATGTTAGAACTGGATCAGAAAACACCAAAATTATATTTATTCACCCTAAATCATTTCATGGTGTGCTTCTAGAATTATGTGAATATGCAAAATAAATTTCATATTTTATTTAAAATCTAGGTATGATTTAATACTTTTTTATATTTAGAATTTACGTTTAATATGAAATTTAGTATATGTAATTGATATATCTTATTCAATTGAGTTTTTTGCATTATAAATTATCGTTAAATATCTTTACATCATTAATAAATCATAATTAATGCTAACATGAAAATTTATTTAATTCTAGGTTTTATAGAATTTTTTGCATTAAGTATTATTTGTGCTGCTGATATGATTGCAATTGGTATTCTATGTGGGGACACACTAACATAATTAATTTTTGAATCATGAAAAAACTTTATTGATTCTGGATCGCCACCATGTTCTCCACACACTCCTATTTCTATATTTTTGTTATTTTTTCTACAATTTTTAACGCTCATTTTGACTAAATTTCCAACTCCATTTTTGTCAATAGATTGAAATGGGTTCTTAGCTAAGATTTTTTTGTTTATATATTCTGCAAGGAACTTACTTTCTACATCTTCTCTACTAAAACTAAATACGGCTTGTGTCAAATCATTAGTACCAAAACTAAAAAATTCAACATGTTTTTGGAGTTCATTTGATGTTAAGCATGCTCTTACTACTTCTAACATGGTGCCAAAGTTAATTTTGAATTTCATTTTGTATCGTGATTCCACATTTGATTTGATATTATCATAAATTTTTTTAATGATTAATAGCTCATTTATATCACTTACTTGCGGAATCATTATCTGAGGTATTGTGTTAACTTTTAATTTAGTTAATTTTGCCATAGCTTCGAATACAGCACGTATTTGCATTTCATATATTTCAGGATATGTTATACCTAATCGCACTCCTCTATGACCCATCATTGGATTTATTTCACTTACATTTTTCACAATCTCAAGTAGATTTTTCATATTTGAAATTTTATTTGTTTTTCTTAATTTTTCTAATTCATGAATCTGATTTGTTAATTCATTTTGATTGGGTAAAAATTCGTGTAATGGAGGATCTAATAATCTTATTGTTACTGGTAAATTTTTCATAACTTTAAAAATTTTAATGAAATCGTTTTTTTGTAGTTGTTCAAGTTTTCTTAACATAAATTTTCGTTCATTGGTTGTTTTTGAAATTATCATTTTTGTAAATAATTTTATTCTATCTTGTGCATTAAACATTCTTTCTGTTCTACATAATCCTATGCCTTCTGCTCCATATGACAATGCTAATTGTGCTGCTACATCATTATCTGCATTTGCTCTTATACCAATCTTTTTTATATTCTGAGCCCATTGTAAAATAACTTTAAAATCATTTGTTATTTTGGGAGCAATCATAGGAATTTCTCCTGAATATACATTGCCATCATTCCCATCTATAGTTATAACATCATTTTCATGCAAAATAATATTATTGCATTTACATATTTTGTTTTTATAATCTATCACAAAATCAGCCCCTACTATACATGGTTTTCCCATTCCTCTTGCTACTACTGCTGCATGGGATGTTTTTCCACCTCTACTTGTTAGTATTCCTGTAGATGTAAAAAACGCAGGAACATCTTCAGGTTTAGTTTCTTCTCTTACTAAAATTATTTTATCACCTTTTTCTCCCAATTTTATGGTATCGTTTATACTAAATATGATTTTCCCGTTTGCGGCTCCAGGAGAGGCAGCAATACCTTTAATAATATTAATTTTTTTTTTGAATGTATCATCTATAGTGTTATGCAACAATTGTTCTAGCTGATCTATATGTAATCTTAATAACGCTTGACTTTTTGTAATTATTTTTTCCTTTACCAGATCAACTGAAGTTTTTATCATCGCTACTGCATTCATCTTTGCAGAACGAGTCTGTAATAAATAAAATTTGTTTTGTTCTACTGTGAATTCTATATCTTGAGGTTCTTTATAATGAGTTTCAAGTAATTTGCATGTTTTCATTAATTGTTTGTATATATGTGGAAACTCTTCTTTCATTTTATCTATATGCATAGGTGTTCTAATTCCTGCTACTATATCTTCTCCTTGTGCATTAATCAAATAATCTCCAAAAATTTTTTTATCTCCAGTGTTTGGATCTCTTGTAAATACTACTCCTGTACAACTATTGCTGTCCATGTTGCCAAATACCATTGAAACTATATTTACGGCTGTTCCATCTGCAATATCTTTAGTAATCTTGTTTTTTTGTCTATAGATAATAGCACGTCTTCCCATCCAACTATCAAAAACGGCTTTTATTGCTAAGTATAATTGTTCATATGGATCAGATGGAAATAATTTTTTAATGGTTTTTTTATAAATATTTTTAAATTCAATAATGATTTTTTGCAACGATTTAATGTTCAGATCATTATCATCAAGAATATTATATTCCTTTTTAATTTTTGTTAATACATTTTCAAATTTGGTATCATCTATATTAAATACTACCTTACCAAATAATTGTATAAATCTCCTGTATGAATCAAGTGCAAATCTTTTATTATTGCTACTTGTTGCTAGTCCTTTTACTGTTTGATCATTTAAACCTAAATTTAATATGGTATCCATCATCCCTGGCATAGATATAGCAGCTCCTGATCTAACTGATATCAACAAAGGATTATTATTAGATCCCCATTTTTTACCTGTGGTTTTTTCTATTTTTCTAATATTTTTTGTTATTTGATTTAATAATATTTTCGGTAGCGTTTTATTGTTTTGATAGTACATCTTGCAAACTTCAGTAGTAATGACAAACCCAGGTGGTATTGCTAATCCTAATTTTGTCATTTGGCACAAACCTGCACCTTTTCCACCTAGTAATTTTTTATTTTTTCCATCGTTTTCATCAAAAAAATAAATTAGTTTCATTTTTTTACATTAGAGAAATCAACTCGTGCATTATTAAACATTGCATTTGCAAATTCATCAATTTTTTTATTCCAATTATTAGCTTTTAATATTGCACTTGATACCAAAATTCCATATGATCCTAATTCCATTGCCATTTTGACATCGTAACTTGAACTAATTCCAGCTCCACACAATAATTTTGTTTTTTTATGTCTTTTCAATATGTTTGCAGCTTTTATTATTGTCTCTGGTTTTTCGGAAGTAATTGAATTTCTGGTTCCAATCAAATTTTTTGGTTCAATAGCAATAAAAGAAGGCTGATATTTCAAATATTTTTTTAATTCTATAATATTTTCAACACATAATATAGAAATAATTTGTAATTTTCTAAATGTATCTAATAATTCCAAAATATCTTTTGTTGCTATACGATGTTCACCATGATTAATTAGACTGCCATTAATTTTAGAATTTTTAATAGATTTAGGTACTACAAATCCAGTACTATTATTTTTATCTATATTGTCAACATGCTGTGCAAATACTGGTATGTTGTATTTTAAAGACGTGATTGTTAAATGAAGAGGAGGTGCAATGCTAATTGAAATTTTATATTTAATTGAATTTTTATATATGGTTTGTGATAATTTTGATATTTGTTTTTCAGTATCAACATAATTTTTGCAATTTATTATGAACATAGATGATTACAATTTTAATAAAAATTATAGTAATATAATAACTGTGTGTCTATTTAATTATGACCAAAAAAATTGGTCTAATCCTGTTTGTTTAGGTTTGCCTAACATCGTATCAAAATCTAAATTCATGGATGATATTATTTGATCCAGTGTTGATTCCATAAATTCCATATATTTATTAGAATCTATCTCTTCATTACGCGCCATTTCAACTGGTTTTACTCCTGGTTTACTTATTATTTTTACATACGATATTATGTCTCCTTTTTTTACTTCTCTAACAGTTTCTAATAATTTTGCAGCACGTATGTGTTGTGGTATGGTTTTTACATATTCAGATGTAGATTTGCTAATCATTACATTAAAAGCCAATTCATTTAACGAAATTTTTTTTGATAAAACCAGTTTTGCGCATTCTGATATCTTAGAACTGATTTGAATTTTGGCGTTTTCAAAATCATTTATTGATTTTATTTGAGAGAGGATTTTTAATAACTCCTGAAATAAAGTTTTAATAAATCTTGGTGTATGAGATTTTTTTCCTGTTAATCCTTTTACATCTACTTTACCATCTTTTGTAACTCCAAAATAATTTTTTTTTCTGTTACTTAATGCAACATATCTATATATTTTATCTATTTCTAAATCTACATTGTGTTCTTTTTTAGCACTATCAATAACAAATTTTATTTGTTCGTTGTTTGGATTTTTTAAAAATAAGGAATCTGTATCTCCATATAACACATTTATAGAATTTTCTTTGCATTTTTTTATTGTTTCTAAAATTGTATATCTTCCTATTGCAGTAGTGGCTTCTGCAGCTGGCAGAAAATATAATGGAAATATTTCTGCACCCATAACACCATAACTTGCATTTAGAATAACTTTAAGCGCTTGGCTAATTGTTAAGTATAATTGTTGCTTTTGTGATACCACTTTAGCTAAATGTTTATAATAATTAACACGCAGATCTCTTAATGATCCTATTATTGATGATGTTAATCCATTTTTTTTTGTACAAGCCCAATGATTAGTCTCTGTAATTTTATTTAGTTTGCATTCTTCATGAACGCAACGTACAGTTTCATAAGATAAATTTTTTATTTTAATAATAGATGGATACAGGCTAGCAAAGTCCATAACTACCACATTAAAATGAATGCCCTCTATAGGATCTACTACTAATCCACCTCTAAATTTTTTGTCTTTATTGATTGCGTTACTTAATACATTTGCAGACCTTTTTTCTAGCTCATCTCTTCTTGGTATTATAGCATTAATTTGTCTATGTTCGTAGTATAAAATATTTCTGATCCATTGTGATACGCCTATTCTAGAAATATCATCTATTGGCATTTTTGCTATTCTTGCTATCACAACAAATAAATTCATTAACAAGTCATCATTAAAACTGGTTAGTTCGTATGTTAATTCTGCGTCATTAAAACAATATCGTGCTAATTGTGACAATTCTAGATCGTTTATATTGAAATTTTGATACAATTTTGATTTATTGAGTAATGCTTTTGATATACTATCTAAAGAAAAATCTGTATATTTGTTATTGAATGCATAAATTTGATATGATCTATTTGAAAATGTTCTATACAAGTCTATATGGATACCATTTTTTAATGTAGAAGAGTCTCTTAGTGCAATGAACGGACTTCTATTATTTTCTATGTTTAAATTTTCAGCACGTTTTGTTAAATATGGCACATCAAAATTATCCCCATTAAATGTAATTATGAATGGATATGACTCGATAATTTTAAACGCGTCTAAAATTAGATCTTTTTCATTATCAAAATAATTTACGTCTACATTTTTTGGCATCTGATTAATTTTAATACGTTTATTTGATTCTGTTAATAGTGATATTTGTTTAAATCCATCGCTGCCAAAAAAACCTATTGCAGTGATTTTTTTTAAAGCTGTTTTAACATCAGGAATTCTACCTATTTCTGATTCAACTTCTATATCGAAACTTAAACGTTTAATTTTAGGTATTGGTTGATCCAATAGTTTTGCCCAATTTAAAATTTTATTTTTAAATTGAGAATTATTTATTATTCCATCATATGTATGCTTTTCAACTAGTAAATTTTTTAATATAGCTACTATTTCATTTGATTCGTTAAACTCATGTGGTGTGATAGTATTATCTTTGATTTTATAAAATTTTCCTATATTAAGTGAATTATCATACAAATAATTTTCATAATATTTAATATCAGATTCCCATGTTTTTATAATATTTCTGATGCTTTTATTAAACTGGGTGCCACCAATTGCTAAAGGATCTTTTACAATTATTTTTGATACATAAATTTTTTTATCCATAAGTAAATCAGTTTTTTGTACTTTTTCAATTTTAATTAGATCATCACGATCTTTTAAAAAATCCAAGTTTGATAAATCTAATTTTGAATAGCAATATGGTTTATGATTTGTTCTATCTTCCCATAAAATAATTTTCTGTATTTTTACATCGTAGAATTTTAATATTGCTGTTTTTTTTTTACCATCATATGTAGCTGAAACTAATAATAATAGATTTTCTTTGTTATTGTAATTTTGTGTATTTTCATTCAATTGTGTGTTCTAATAACTTTATCCAATACTTGAGTCTATCTTTGTTCATTAATTTCATATTGATGAGCAGATCATTAATTAAATGATTAGTTGGATCTTCATAAGTTCTAACTGTTATTATGGTTCTTATTCCTATTGTAATTGCCATTTTAGTACACTCTAGACATGGCATATGTGTGCTATATAAAATTGAATCGTCAGTTATCTTTACTCCTAGAACAGAACAATGCATTATGGCATTAGCTTCAGCATGATTACACATGCATCTATCTAACAACATTCCTGATTGTATTTTATTTTGTTTTCTTTGTTTACATCTTTCACACCCGCCTTCATAACAATTTTTAATTCCAGGTGGTGTTCCATTATATCCTGATGATATTTGTCGATTGTTTTTAACTATTACTGCACCTACTTTTCTAATCATGCAATTCGATCTTAATTTTACTAATTCAGCTTGTAACATGAAATGTTCATTCCAATTTGGACGTTCAAAATCGTTTTCCATATGTTCAAATTAATATTAACAAATATTAAGATAAATTAATAATTCAAATAAGTGTGACTATTTTTATGGAAGTTCATAAATATGTAATTAATAAGTTTATACGTACAAATACATTAGAACTTCGAGAATATCAAATTAATTTAGCTAATCAAGCTATGTACGATAATTGTCTTATAGTTTTACCAACTGGATTGGGAAAAACATCCATAGCAGTACATCTAATTGCACAATATCTTAATGTAGGCAAAAAAATTATCTTGTTCTTGGCACCTACTAAAGTATTAGTACATCAACATTATGAATTTCTTAAAAATACTTTAACAATATTTGATGTGGCTTTAATAACAGGGGAAGACGTTATAAATAGAAGAAAAAAACTGTGGCAAAATAGTATAATTTGTGCTACCCCAGAAATAGTAAAAAATGATCTAAGACGCAATATAATAAATCCAGATGATTTTGGTTTAATCATTTTTGATGAAGCTCATAGAACATTTGGTAATTACTCATATTCTTATATTGCATCCGAAGCTGCTACTTGTAAAGATATTAAAATAATTGGAATGACTGCTACATTACCAAGCGAAAAAGACAAAGCTAAAGAAATAGTCAACAATTTGAAAGTTAAAAAAATAGCGTATAGGACAGAAGATAGTCCTGATGTCAAACCTTATATTCAAAATACTGAAATTGAATGGGTTTTAGTAAAATTATCTTCTGAAATGCAAAATGTACAAAAACTATTAACAATGTCATTAAATGACAAATATGCTAAATTCAAAAATCATGGAATTGATTTATTTGCACATAAATCATTATCCAAATTACTTAGAATGCAAAGTTATATAACACATAAAAATAAATTTTTAACACAATTATATTATACGACAATTAGAATCCACTATGCATTAAATATATTTGAATCACACGGTGTAACATCGTTCTTAAGGTTTTGTGATCGATTAAAATTAAAAAAATTTGGAGTATATGACCTATTTAATGATATTAATTTTTCTCGTGCTATGATCATAGCTAGATCAATGCAAAAAAATGGTTTTGAACATGATAAAATTATAAAACTAAAAAACATAGTTCAAAAATTAAATAGCAAGACTATTGTCTTCACTAGTTATCGTGATTCTGTAGAAATAATTCACAAGAAACTGGAATCTATGAATATTAAAAATGGATTTCTAATAGGTAAGTCCGGAAAAACTGGATTAAAACAGAAAATGCAAATTGAAACCGTACAAAAATTCAAGAATAATGATTACAAAATATTAATAGCTACTAAAGTGGGAGAAGAAGGATTAGATATATCTGAAGTTAATAATGTAATATTCTATGATAATGTACCAAGCTCTATTAGATTTATACAACGTAAAGGACGTACAGGAAGAAAATATGCTGGTAAAGTTTTTGTTCTGATTGCAAAAAATACAATTGATGAAATATATTATCGAATAAGTAAAAACAAATCAGTGGCTTCCAAAAAAATGAGTGCGCAGATTTCATATATTTTGAATAGAGATACAAAATCACTTGATTCTTATTTTTGATATCGTACTGATTATATAACAAGATTTTTAATAGGTTAAATAAGTTGTTTAGCATGTCTTTATATTTTACTATTGCTACAGCAAATAATATTCTACCTGATGTAATACGCAAATACGAGATCGTATTACAAAAACGTAACGCTGTAATTGAAATTGAACAACATATTGATACAAACATAAACATAGAGATATTTGTCAAATTAAAACAAAAACTCAATTATGCATTAACTGAATTGTATAGTGCCATTTCAGATTTAGAAAATATAGGAGTTGTAATTAAAAGTATTGATGATGGATTAGTTGATTTTCCGTCAAAACATTTTTCAGATGATGTATGGTTATGTTGGAAATATGGAGAAACTCAAATAAAATTTTGGCATGAAAAAAATATTGGCTTTAGTGGTAGAAAACCTATATGTGTTAATGATGAAACTTTGGTATGATGTTATGAAAAAATCTTTATAATCTATAATGTTTTAAATTTTTATTACTTCATGTCGATCTTTAAAATTAGTATTTGGTTACGTATAATACGAATCAAATTTTTGTTATCATCATTACTTGCTGTAATTTTGGGTTTGGTGTTGAATTATTATCAGAATAATTTTATTAATATAATCCAGTTTTTGTTGACACTAAGTGGAGTTATATCTTTGCATATAAGTGTCGATTTATTAAATGATTATTGGGATTTTAAGCGTGGTATTGATATTAAAACATATAAAACAAAATTTAGTGGCGGTACTGGAATACTTCCATCTAGGCTACTAAAACCATCCAATGTTTATTTTGTTGGAATGTTTTTTTTATTAATAGGTATCCTAATCGGAACATATTTTGTATATTATCATGGATTTGTTATCTTGCTCATGTTAATTTTTGCCACTATATCAATCTATTTTTATTCTACTAAAATAGTTGATCATGGATTAGCTGAAATATTTGTTTGCATCAAAGGAACCATGATCGTACTTGGTACGTATTTCATTCAGAATAATGATACCAACATAGAAATAATGATTATCGGGATCAATATTGGTTTATTATCGTCACTTGTATTATTCATAGCTTCATTTCCAGATTTTGAAGCTGATAAATCTCATGGCCGGAAAACAATTTTAGCAATCTGTGGAAAAAAAAATTCAACGTTAGTTTACTGGATTTTTCCAACTATGATATATTGTATTACGGCATTTGAAATATTTTTTGGTTATCTACCATATTCTTGTTTAGCTGTTTTTTTTGTACTGCCATTAGTAATTAATTCAGGAATATTATTAAATAAAAATTATAATAATATTAGAATATTGGAAGTTATTATAGGCCAAATTATATTATTTAGTAGATTATATGTAATTTTACTGATTTTTAGTTTGATATTTGATTTTATCTTTGTTTGATTTTTCATAGGATTTTTATAAAAGTTAAATTACCAAAATTTCTAATTTAGATTACATGATCAATGGTAATGTAACTGCTGATGGTACGTATAATTATCTTAAAAAATTTAGCCATACAAATACGCATAATTTTAATCAATGTTATGGACTTAATTTGTCTAATTTAGGAATGGGGACTTATTTGGGAGATACAACTTCTGATACAGATAGGTTGGTTAAAATGGCAATTAAAAGATCTGTATCTAGTGGAATAAACATCATTGATACTGCAATTAATTATCGTTCTCAAAAAGCTGAAAGAGTAGTACGCAAAGCAATTTTGGAGCTAATAGAAAATAACATTATAAACCGTGATGAGTTGTTCATTAGCACTAAAAACGGTTATTTAACTAACGATGCAGAAATTAAAGAAGAATTTTGGACGTATGTAGAACGAGAATATACGCAAAAAGGGATCTTGAGATCTGGTGATGTATCAGCCTCATATCACTGTATGAATATACCATTTCTAGAAGATCAATTAACTAGAAGTTTAAAAAATTTAGGTCTAGATTGTGTCGATTTGATGTACATTCACAATCCATGGGAATCTCATTTTAAAGAAACATCAAAACAAAAATTTTTTCAAAATCTAGAATCGATATTTGCTTTTTATGAAGAAAAAATAGATAAAAATAAAATAAAATTCTATGGGATGGCAACATGGGATTGTTTTCGTGTGGCAGAAAATAACCCTGTATATTTATCACTCGCTGAAGTATTGGAACTAGCAAAAAATGTTGGGGGTTCTAATCATGGATTTAAATTTCTTCAATTGCCATTTAATTTATACTTGGATCAAGCTTATTTAAATAAAAACCAATTGGTTAATAATCATCATGTTAGTATTCTAGAAGCTGCTCATATACATAATATAGGAGTGTTTTCAAGTGTACCGCTCATGCAAGGAAAATTATTGGATTGTGAATTTATTCCTGAACTAAAATTAAGTAATTCAGCTAAATTGCTTCAATTAGTTAGATCAACTCCTGGAATATTAGCACCATTAGTAGGACATAAACTTCCTAATCATGTTAATGAAAATTTGGAAGTTTTAAAAACAAACCCGTTATCACATGAAAAATTCATTGAAATAGTACAAAACTTATTAAACAATAATTAATTTAAATAACATATTAATTGTGAATTAAGACAATGAATGATGTGATTGTAGATCCAGTTTGTGGAATAGAATTAGAAAAAAACTTGGCTACCTCTTACAAATTTAAAAACGATAAAGTTTATTATTTTTGTTGTGATGGATGCAGAAAAATTTTTATAAGAAAACCAAAAAAATGGATCAAAAGATCAGATAGGAAATGAACCACACATAGAACAAAACTTAGAATTGGTTTTCTTTTTATACTTGCAATTAGTACAAACATGGCTTGTTGAATCATTTAATTTGTATGGTGCGTCATAATATTTTCTGAATATTTCATAGTAATATAGTGATTCTTTTGAACGAATAATGACATTGTCTTTATAATAAATATTGTTCGATCTCTCTTTAAATATCTGATCATTAATTAAATTATGAAAAAAATCAGTTAAATTTGCAGATCCGGTACCGTTTTGTATAGGAAGTTTTTCTCTCCAAATTATTAGATTTGGTAAATATTTTTCAAATGATTTACGTAATATCCATTTTCCATATTTTATGTTGTTATGTCGATTAATTTTCAAATTAATTGGAATATGTTCAGCTAATTTTATAATAGCATTATGTAAAAATGGAGTTTCAATTTTTATATTTAATGCATTTCCGAGTTTTAATACCGGAAAATGCATTATGTTTAAAATACGTTGAAATTCATTATGTAATTCGTTCATATTTTTTTTTAACATGTAATTGTAACCAAAAAATAATTCGTCTGCACCATCTCCAGTTATTATGTTTTTATACTTAGTATTTTTAATATATTTTAATACTAAATACATAATTACTGAATTTCTAATTTCAATATCATTAAAGTTTTTTAAAATTTTAATTGTATTGTCTATGGCAGAAATAATTTCATTGTTACTTATTTTCAGAATGTTTAGTTTAATGCCAAATTTATTTGTGATGTATTGTGCATATTTTAGATCTAATGATTTAAAATCTTCAAGTGTGATTGTAATAGCGTTAATAATTTTATCTTTGAGTAAATATAACAAAATACTACTGTCTATACCTCCAGATAATGAAATATTTGTACTGGTGCATTTTTTTACTTCGTTCTGCATTGAAGTTATTATAGCATTGGTGTAATTTTCAGTTCCTGTTGTCATGTTAAGATTTTTGTGTATTATGTATATAGTATACTTAGTGTTAACTTTAAATATTTTCTTAATGAACTCATGAATTATGTTGCTTCCGGCAGAAATTGAATCCAGAACGCTAATACCTGCGTTGCGTGCAATACTCGCAAGAAATCTTGCCGAAAATTATAACATACGTGAAGATGAAATTTCAAAACTTCTTGGAGTTACACAAGCTGCTATAAGTAATTATATTAGAGGTACTAGAGGAGATCCTAAATTAATTGAAAAACTTCTTAATGAACAACAAGTAGTAACATTGCTTGATGAGCTAAGTGCAAATTTGGCTTCTGATATGGCATACACGCCATCAAGTTTAGCAAAATTTATTGGACTGTGTAACTATATTAAATCAAGCTTGTTAATTTGTGATATTCACCATCATTTAGAAAATAATATAGATGAAAAAATATGTAAAGAATGTGAAAATATGTTATTGAAAGGACCAGGAAACATTTATTGATTAAAAAACTATGAAATAAAATAATTGATTGGTATATTTTGATAGTCTCCATTGGGAAGTATTCTTCGTATTGTTATTGGCAACGCTTTTTGTCCTAATTCACATATTGCTATATCCAAAGAAGTTTGTACATCGCGTGGTATTTCAATGAATGGTGGTGCTCCTAACGAAAGCTGTAATGCACGCGCTCCTATTATTCTAGCTTTTTCAAATCTCGTTAGAGTAGATGGTCCAGCTAATATTTGATTTTGTTTTTCTGGTTTTAATTCGTTAGGTATGTGCATAGGATCTTTTTCTATAATTTCACGTTTTTCAATATTTTTGATTTTTTCTTCTAAAATTAACTTTTGTTTATCAGTAATATCGCTATCGGAAATCATTTTCTTATATCGATCAACAGCTTTTGCATTTTTAGTTTTAATTATCTTTCTTTTTGTATGGGTTTTTGATTCTAACAAGCAATATGATTAAAATGTTTACGTTATATATTCCAAACACTAAATATTACCATACTGGATGAAATAATGTGACATTTAATTCTGTTTCCAAACTTTTATTGGAGCTTGAGATAAATAACAAAACTTTTCAATTACAGTTAAAAAGACACCTTGCTCCATCAATAATCAGATTAATACACAAATGCTTACCCATCAATAATGTCATAAGAATTGACACGAAAAATTCTTTATACATTTCGTTGGACATACGCGAAGGTATAATTAGACCTCGTAGGAATTTTAACAAATGTGATGTTGCCTATAATTCATTGAATTCTAGAATTTATTTTTTTTTAGGCAATGTAGAAACTAAACAAAATATGACATTAATAGGTATGATTATATCAAACTGTGAATTTATGTCTAAAATAAAAAATTTTGATACATTTAGACTTTATTCTTGTTCAAACACATAGACATAATGACCACTATGCCCACCAATTTTTTTAATTAATTTTTTTTCAATTAATTTATTTAAAAATCTATTTGCGGTAGATAATGTAACATTAGCGTGCTTAGATAATTCATACATTGTAATAAATTTAGATTTCTTAATTATTTCAACACTTTTTTTTTCATCAATTAAAATTCGTAATGTATTTTGTTCTTTTTGAGATGAATTTTTATCATGTTTATTTGTTTTTGTATATTGTTGGGTTTGTTTGTTCAATTTATATGCTATTAAACTTTATAATCAAGTTAATAAATTTTTTCAAATATATATTACCTGCTTGTTATATTTCATTATGGGGATTATAGCAAAAGGAATAAAATGTGATGTGAATGAATGCCAAAATGATGCAATTCGTTCACTAAGTATAAATAAAATTGATCAATCTAACCTTCATGTGACATCTAACAAAAAACATGCAGCATTATGTAAATTACATTATAAAGAGTGGAAAAAAGATACTAAAAAATCACGTTTATTAGAATTATCTAGATACGATAAGCATTAATTTTTTGTTTTATTCAATCTAGTAATACTATTTATTGTAATATGCATATCATAAATCCAATACGAGCTGAACTATGTAACTATTTTATCTAAATTATTATTCTTTAGAGCATCCTTAATTTCCATTGCTATTCTTCTTCCTACACCAAAAGTTTTCCCGTATTGATATTTTGTATATGGACTAGTAGTAGAAATTATTGGACTTCCAGGAACTCTCAATGAAACATCATACACAAATATTTCTAAATCTTTTGTTATTACGCTTTGTAATGAAAAAGGACCTATTATTCCAGGTGGATATATTTTTTTAACTACATCTACAAAGTCGTCGCCCATTGAAATAACTTTTTCTAATAGAGATTCTCTTATGGTTGCAGGAGTATGGCCAACTTCTATATTTTGTAGATCGATATTCATTGCTATTTGTTGTTTTGCAGGATAAGAATTATAGTCAAATAGATTAGTTTGTAACCGTCTTTCTATTCCTATGAAATCTACCTTTTTTGAAATTGGAGTACTAAAATAATTAAAGTTCATATACGTTCCAACTACTATTTCTTCAATACTTGCATTATCTAAATCTTCTTTTGCTATTGTATTATCGATGATTTTATTTTGTGATTGTTTTTTGTAATCAGGGTAAGAATTCACCATGAAAAATGCACGTTCTAAGCTACGCTTTTTTTCTTGTACTTTTACTATCGATGGCCGATCTATTTTTTTTGGTTCATTAAATATTTTTGGATGTTTAATGTTTGCTTTTTCTAACAAATAATATTGATTTTTTTTAATAGTCCTGTCTTCCGCCTTAAATAACTTACGATTACCAAAAATTGGAATATAAATTTTATTTTCAATATTATCATAACCTAGATATGCAGTTAATGCTCTATGCGGTATTAATACTGCATTCATATCTAATAATTTTTTTTGTATTTGTTGCGTCAATATTTTTTCAAATTTATCTAATATTATCATTTTGTCTACAATTCTGCTAAATCTTTCGTATGTTTTTTCTCTTCCTTTTTTACAAATTACAATTGTTTTTAATTTTTCGTCTTTAGCACCGTCCATTATTTCTAGAGCTGAATGGCTTCCCAATACACATATTTTTACATCATTATATTCGCTAATAATATTTTGAATTTTATTTTTTTCTATCAATGATATGTAAAATATTATGTAAAATATAACTGAAATCATTTTTTTCTAACCTGTAATGCATAAATTGTAGTTTTAATTAGTGTAAATTAATTTATATGATTATGTTTATTTAGTATTGATTTATTTGAAATTAATTATAGGTATTACTGGAAGTACTGGAGTGATATATGGAATAAGACTTCTGGAAATATTGAAAAAATTAGAGATTGAAACTTATTTAATTATGACTAAGTGGGCACTAAAATGCGTTTTGTTGGAGACTAATTATGATGCAAAATATGTTCAATCTCTTTCGAGAATCTTTAATAATAATAATTTAGCCGCTAGTATATCTAGTGGGACTCATAAAGTAAATGGAATGATCGTAGCACCTTGTACTATGAAAACCATGGCTAGCATTGCTAATGGCTACGATGATACATTGATTTCACGCGCAGCTACAGTAACTATGAAAGAATCAAGAAAATTAATTTTAATGCCTAGGGAAGCTCCATTGACAGCAATTCATCTAGAAAACATGTTGAAATTATCAAGATTAGGAGTGGTTATCATTCCGCCTATGATGGAATTTTATACCAAACCAAAATCAATATCTGACATTATAGATCATGGCATCGGAAAATGTTTGGATCAATTTAACATAGAACATAACCTATATGATAAATGGAATTGATAATGAAATTTTGTATTGAAAAATTTATCCAATTGGATATAGATAAAATTTTTAGTGTTATTTCAAATCAACAAAACTTTAAAATTTTATTACCAGAGACATTTTCATCAATAAAATTAATGTCAAGTCGAAATAAAGTTTGTATTACTGAAGAACACATCAGAATTTTTGGTAATGAAAAAATTATCACTGCTAAATATATAATAGATTATCCATTATCACGAAAAATGTTTATACTTGGAGGAGATGGTAAAGGTAGTAGCATAATAGAGGAATACACAAAAGACAAAAATAGAACTAAATTGATTTTGTCAATTAACTTAAAATTTAATAAATTTAAATTTTTAAAATTTTTTCAAAAAAATAAAATTTATAATGAAATTTTGTATACCGTTGAACGCTTAATCAAAGAATTAGAAAAACCTAAAACTACTTTTTATCTTTGAAATCATGTAATTCCTTTTCTCCTTCTATCTTGCCTTTTTCATATTCGCCTTTAGCCTTTCCTAATGTTTTAGCTAATTCTGGAATTTTCTTGGCACCGAATATAAATATGACTACAATTAAGATTATGAAAAGCCATTCTTGCCCCATTATAAAATTATAATTTAACACTATGTAATTGCAATTGTATTAAATTTAAATGTTTAATGATCTATTTCAAAATCATCTACATGTTATTTTAATACTTTGATGCCTACAAAGTATAATACGATCATAGGTATGGATATTAACCACATTGTTATTCCGCTTCCATCAGGAGTGATTATGGCTCCAAATATCACTATTATAACCATAGTGTATCTTATGTTGTTTTTCCAAAATTTCTTATCCACCATTCCAATTTTGGTAGTAGTATACATTACTAACGGTAATTCAAAAGATATTCCAAACGCTAAAAGAAATTGTAAAACAAATGTTACAAAATCAGTTATACTCAGAAATGTTATAATTCCAGCGTATTCTCCATACCTATACAAAAATTCTAATAAATATGGTATAGTTACAAAGTATGCAAAACAGCAACCACTAAAAAATAAAATAATTGATGGTATAAATACTGATTTACCCAATACAATCTCGTTTTTATGTAATGCTGGAGTTAGAAAATTGATCAATTCTTTTAATATTATTGGTATTGTAGCTATTGTAGCAACCAAAAATGAGATATAAATCTGAGCAAAAAATGCTTGTCCTGGAGCTGTTTGTATGAGTTCAACATTATCAGGCACTAATTTAGATTTCAGATGATTAATAACCTGAATGGACACGTTGTTAAATGGTTCAATGGTAGGATATACTATTGGTATTCCGAAATAATTTATTATATCAATATGAAAAGTCAAAATAAAAATTGTGATTGCCATTATTGATATCACAATTTTTAGTAGTCTACTACGTAGTTCAGATATATGATTTTTTATGTCATTGGCTTCTGACAATTAAAACACAAACATTCACTTATTTCCGGGAATTGGAAACAATTTATTTTCAGGAAGACCCCAAGAAGATTTTTCGTTATCATTCATATCTTGAAATTCAATAGTGATAATGATAGCAGATTTGAATTTTTTTTTCAGTTTACGTGAAAGTTTAACAAGATCTTCAGCTGAATAAATCTCTTTAGAATTTTTAAGAAATACACGTGAACCATATTGTAATTCATCTCCTCCATAATTATCCTTAAGCATTTTTGTAACATCATTTAAAATATTCTTTGTAATATTATTATGATAATATGTTATTCCATTTATTGATTCATAATTATAAGGTGTACCATTTCTATACATGAACACTCCTATAAATTTAGCATCGTTTTCAGGCTTTATAATGCATTTTATATCCCATGTAATTACTTTATTTGGATCATAATGAGATTTCTCTAATTCTTCAATTGATAATTTCCAGTAACGATCTCTTGTCATTGGCTAAAAAAACACGTTATAATTTTTATACATTACGGGATTAATATTTATGTTTATTAATTAAATTATTTTTATGAAAAAATATGAAGTTAGAGTAATCATTAGCACCAAACCAGAATTAGATGATCCAGAAGGCGAGACAATACTCAAAAATTTGGTATTAAAGAAAAATTCTACAGTGACAAAAATTAGAATATCTAAAATTTTAAGTTTTACAATACTAGAAAAAAACAAAGCAGCGGCAAAACTTCAAATTCAAAAATTATGTAACGAATTAAGATTGTATAATAATTTGGTAAGCACAATCACAATTGACGTATTAAATTGATGTTATGTTTTACTTGAATCTATCTTTTTAATAGTACTATCGATCAAAAGCTTATTTCGTAGATAACTAGCTAATCCTGCTTGTGTTACTACTCCTATAATTTCATTATTTTCAAAAACAAGTAAACGCTTGATATTATTATTTAGCATTTTTTGTATAGCATTTTCAATTTCGGTAGACGGTTTTACTGAATGAATCTTATATGACATTATATCTTTGAGTGGGACTTCTAACGCAAGTTTATTTTTTGTTATTATTTTTTTCATATAATCATTTTCAGTTATAATTCCAATTGGTTTTTTATTTTGTAAAATTATTACAAACCCTGAATTTTTTTCAATAATCAATTTGGCTGCATCAATTGCAGATTTATTATATTCTATAGTAGGAATAATCTTTTCCATAATATGTTTTACTACGGTCATGATATTCACAATCAATTATTCAAATAAAAATTATACTGGATTTAACTTAATAATTGGTACTGTTTATATTATGTATGAATGTTGGAATTACTGTTTTTCCAGGAAGTAATTGTGATCGTGATATTAAACGTGTTGTAGATCAAACTTTAAAAACATGTTCCAGATTTTATTGGCATAAAAAAAATTTACCATCTAACGTTGACGTAGTCATAATACCTGGAGGATTTTCTTACGGTGATTACTTACGACCTGGAATAATAGCTTCGCATAGCCCAATAATAAAAAGTATCAAAAAACTTGCAAAGAAAAAAACCCCAATTCTTGGAATTTGTAATGGTTTTCAAATACTACTTGAATCCAATTTACTGCCAGGTACATTATTAAAAAATACAACACTTAGTTTTGTATGTAAATGGACAAATATAATAGTTCATAACGTTAATACACCATTTACAAATCAATTAAAATTGTATCAAAAAATACCTATATCTATTGCTAATGGAGAAGGCAGGTATTATGTTGATTCTGAAACATTAACATCTATGAAAAAAAATGATCAAATTGTTTTTAAATATGAGAATGACTCAAATAATTCTATTTATAATATAGCCGGTGTTTGTAATGAAGACATGAATGTAGTTGGCATGATGCCACATCCAGAACGTGCAGCAGAATATGAAATTAATCCAATTGATAATAAACCATCATTATCTATATTTGCTTCTATATTAAACCAATTTAATATTGAGAATTGACATTAACAAAAAACGAACTATCATATATTATAAATAGAATTCATAGAGATATGACATCTACAGAATCTCATATATTAAATGCAGAATGGTCAGAGCACTGTTCGTATAAATCATCAAAACAACATTTGAAACCATTACAAACTTATAATTTAACATCTATAGTTGGACATGATTCTGGAATAATAGAAGTAGGAGATGGTTATGTAATAACAGCTCATATTGAAAGCCATAATCATCCATCATCAATAGAACCATTTGGAGGTGCATCTACTGGAATTGGAGGTGTAGTTCGTGATATTCTTTCATCAGGAACAAGACCAATAGCATTATTGGACGGATTGCGTTTTGGAAATGTAGAAAATGCTAATACCAAATGGATTTTTAAAAATGTAGTAAGTGGCATTAGTCATTATGGAAATTGTATAGGAGTGCCAACAATTGGAGGTGAATTAGAATTTGATGAATGTTATAATGATTATGCATTAGTAGATGTGATGTGCATAGGACTTGGAAAAAAAAAGTCGTTGATAAAAAATAGAGCAAAAAGTGGAGATCTTGTAATATTACTAGGCAACTTTACTGGAATGGATGGAATAGGCGGCTCGCAATTTGCTTCTGATTCCTTACGTTCACAAGATGATACAACATCTGCTATTCAAATACCAAATCCATTTATTAAAAAATTGATTATTGAAGTGATCATGGAATTAGTAAATCATAATTACATTAAAGCAATGAAAGATTTAGGTGGCGGTGGACTTTCATGTGCAATATCAGAAATTGCAGAATCTTTATCTATTGGAATTACTGTGGATGTGGATAAAATCCACACTAAACAAAAGATGACGCCTGAAGAAATTATGACATCAGAATCTCAAGAAAGAATGTTATTGATAATAGATAAAAAAAAACTTCAAAAAATACACCAAATATGTAAAAAATTTGATCTATTATATTCAATAATAGGCCATGTAACTTGGGAAAAAAAAATTATTGTAGCAAACAAATATCATGTTGTTGCAAATTTGCCTATTGATCTAGTTGTGCATCCTCCATTAATAGATAGAGAATCATCAATACCAAGATATATAATGAAATTAAAGAAAGAAAAAAAATATAGTTTTAGTTATTCTGATCTTACAAAAATATTTGCAAAATTAATTGTTAGTCCAAATCTAGCTAATAAAAATTGGGTATATAATCAATATGACTATGAAGTTGGATTACGCACTGTTGTAAAACCAGGTTATGATGCTGCTGTATTGAAATTAGATAACAAAAAATATTTATCAGTATCAATGGATGGAAATCCTAAACATTGTTATTTGGATCCATATTATGGTACACTAGGTTGTTTTGACGAAGCTTGTAGAAATATAATTTGTTCTGGTTCTAAACTAATTGGGATGGTCAACCATTTACAATTTGGTAATCCTGAAAACAAGGAAATATTTTGGTCGTTTTTAAAATCGTTATACGGATTAATAGATTATTCTAAAAATTTTCATATTCCTTGTATTGGTGGCAAAGTAAGCTTTTATAATGAAACTGCTCATGGACAAATTAAACCTTCTCCTGTTATTAGCATGATTGGAATAAGCGATCATCCATTTAATACATTACAGATACAAAATAACGATAATTTAGTTATAATAGGTGAAACCAAAGATGAATTAGGAGGATCCGAATATTTTTATCAAATTTTTGATTCTTATGCTGGAAAATGTCCTCAAGTGGATTTCAAAGCATCTAAATTGCATATGATGGTAGTAACAAAATTATTAAAAAATAGTTTAGTGAATTCTATAACTGACTGCTCAAAAGGAGGAATAGCTATGGCTATATCTAAATTATGTATGTTGAACAAAATTGGATGCATAGTCAATGTAGATCAAATACCATCAACACTAAAATTACAAATAGATAAAATACTTTTTTCAGAAAGTCATTCTAGATACATAATGGCAGTTCCTGATAATAAATTAACCAAAATTATTTCTATTTTACGTTCAAATAATGTAATATTTAATTTAATTGGGAAATTTAATACAGACAAATTAATTTTTAAACATAGTAATAACGAAATAATTAAAATAAATATACATACATTGTATAAAAAATGGATGAGCACGATAAATGAATTGATGATATAAATGGTAAATGAAAATTGTGGTGTTGTAGGAATTTACAGTATGAATGGTACCAACGTTATACCATTAATCATTGACTCTCTACGTGCTTTACAACATAGAGGACAAGAAGCATGGGGTATTGCAATACCTGGAAAAAAACCAATAAAAAAACTTGGATTAGTTTCTTCGTATTATTCAGAATTTGATAAAATTATAACGGAATATTCTTCTCATTTAGCAATTGGTCATGTTAGATATTCCACAATTGGAAAAAATAATATTGATAATGCACAACCACTTAAAATACGTGATTTATGTATTGCACATAATGGTACAATCTCTAATACCACTGAATTGTCAAATTTTGTTGGAGGTTGTACTTTCACACCTCAAAACACATCTGATACTTTACTTGCAGCTAAAAGATTATTGACATTAACCAAAAAAACTGGAAAACTTTCAGATGCATTGTCCATATTAAAAAATGAAATGATTGGATCTTATTGTTTTACATTTTTGGATGACACATCTATTTATGCTGCACGAGACCCACAGGGATTTAGACCACTAGTAGTAGGACATATAAATAAGAAAATATATGTAATTGTATCTGAATCGTGCGCTTTATCTGTAATTGATGCTAAATTAATTAGAGATGTGCGACCTGGAGAATTTATCAAAGTTAATAATGAAGGATTAAAAACCGAAATGTTTTCTACAGTCAAAAATAAATCTCATTGTTCATTTGAGTTTACATATTTTGCACATCCGTCTAGTAAAATGGAAGGAAATAACATATATCTGGCAAGGAAAAACATAGGGAAATTACTTGCTAGGAAATTCCCAATATATGATTCTGATTTAGTAATACCTGTACCTGATTCTGCTAGACCTGCAGCACTTGGTTATGCGCAAGAACTGAATTTACAGTTTGATGAAGGCTTATTAAAAGATAGATATAGTAAAAAAGGTACATTAAGAAGTTTTATAGAACCACAAGAAGCTGATAGAATAGATATAAATAAATGGATTATACCTATAAAAGAAATTATCCAGGGCAAACATATTGTTATAATTGATGATAGTTTGGTACGCGGTACCAGTGCAAAAGCAATTGTTAATGCGTTAAAAAAAGCTGGGGCAAGTAAAATTAGCATGCTGATTACTTATCCTCCTATAATATATCCTTGTTACGCTGGAATAGATTTCCCATCTCAAACTGAACTTGCAACGTTTGATGTAAACATAAAAAACGAAAAATACATTATAGAAAAAGTTAGGAAATATATAGGCGCCGACTTTTTAGGATACAACGATTCTCAGAACCTTGCTAATGCTATTGGCATACCATTAAATTCAATGTGTTTTACTTGTTCTACTGGTAATTATGATTCGTTAGGAATAAAGCCAAAATTCAAAACAAGAATAGAAATGAAAGGATAATATTGAAGTTTGCTAGTAATTAGATAATTTTTTATTTGTGAACTTGTTTTTTTTATAATGAGCTATTCTGATTTATATTTGGAGAAATTGCCGAATTCAAATACATGTAATCGTGCACGTAGTGATGCAATTTTGTTTGGTGTTCCTTTTGATTCTACTCATTCGTTTAGACCAGGCACTAGATTTGCTCCCAATACAATACGTGAGCTATTTTATAACATAGAAACAGTAATACCTGAATTTTCAATAGATATAGACCAAATGATCATTGATGATCTTGGAAACATTAAACATACAGTAAATTCCAGTATGATGATCAAAATGGTAAATAAAATTACAGATGAATTAATTAAAGCAAATAAACCAATATTCATTTTGGGAGGAGAACATCTTATTACATTAGGATCATATACCGCATTTGAAAATAATATTGGCTATATTGTTTTTGATGCGCATTATGATCTACGTAATGAATATGGTGACACAAAATTTAATCATGCTACGTATTTGCGAAGAATAATTGAAAAGAATAACACTTCTAAAAATATATTACACGTAGGTGCTAGAGCGTATTCTTCTGAAGAATTAGAATTTAAAACTAGACATAAAATTATGACAATAACTGATAAAGATATTAGAAACAATGATGGGCCAAAATTAATTAAAGACTTTTGCACAACTTTTAATAAAATTTATCTTAGTATTGACCTTGATATTCTTGATCCATCATATGCGCCGGGTGTAGGAAATCCTGAAGCGTTAGGGATTACTTCGAGAGATTTATATGAAATGATCTTAGCTTTGCATAGCAATAAAATATTGTGTACAGACATAGTAGAATTATGTCCTATTTTTGATACTGGTTCGACAGCTGCAATAGCAGCAAAATTATTGTCATGCATATTGGCCATGAGTCAACATTCATAATTAAATCTAAAATTGTTATTATTCTTAAATATCAAAATGTTTAATTGTTTGATATTATCATTACCAAACATAAAAAAACATAGGTGTTATTTTAGTTGTTAAATAATTTTCGAAATTCGATACAACCAATATTAAAACAATTGGGAAAAGCATTTTCAATAATTGGAATACATCCAAATGTTTGGACATACGTAAGTTTTATTTTTGCGATAATAGCAGGAATTATGTATGCAAAACATGAATCGTATTCATTATTTTTAAGTAGTATCTTTGTCTTGTTTTCTGGTTTTTTTGACATTGTAGATGGACAAGTTGCTAGATTTTCCAAATTAATTTCTAAGAAAGGAGAATTTATGGATTCTGTATTAGATAGAATTAGTGAATCTGCAATATATTTTGGAATATTAATTGGTAATTATACGGATAATTATATAGTAGTTTTGGCTTTAGTATCATCATTTTTAGTAAGCTATCTTAGATCAAAATCTGAATCAATGCAAATAAAAATTCAAGGCATTGGTATTGGAGAACGTGCTGAAAGATTAGTTATAATAATTATTTTGGGAATAGCAGGATTTATTGAAATAGCACTTATTGTAATTATATTTATATCGATTATTACTATATTTCAACGTATGTATTCTGTACTAAGACACATATGATAACTAATTTATAATCGTTGACGTTGTCTTCTGCTTGATTCAGATCTAATTTTAAGTATTCTGAAATGAATAGCACATGATATACAATACCATTTTAAAATTTTGGGCGTAGCAATATATGTACCCTGTGTTTTTAGCTCTTTTGCGAGTGCATGTTCAACTAAATTTAGCCTGGATGTTATTTTTTTAGCTTTGTCTCTAGGTACTGTAGCACCACAATTCACACATTGAATTCTATCTGATGAGCCTTTGCCTCCTTTTCTACGTCCACGGCTAGCTCTTTTTAATGGCATAATTAATATTGTTGCCCCTTGTTTATATTCTTGTTCTTAATTGTTAATTACATAATTAACATTTTAATTAAAATCAATCCACTTGTATTCAATGAAAATTGGTATAATTTCACATTCTATTGTGTATTATTTTATAAATAAAAACGAAATTTGTGAACATTTTGGTGGATCTATTTATTATGGTGGAACAATAGCAAAAAATTTAAACTCAAAAGTATATCTTTATACTAAATTTGGATCAGATTTTATATTTAGAAATAAACTACTAAACTATAATTTTCAATTGGAGAATTCCTTATCTGAAAAACCTACTACTAGATTAAAAATTAATTTATATGCACCATTCGAATTGTATCTACAAAATTTATGTGAACCTATAAATGAAATTAATTATGAATCAGATCTAATTATGATTAACCCTGTATTTCATGAATTTGATATGAAATCACTTTCAAAACCAATAAAGTCTATACTATTTTTAGATCCATGCGGTTTCTTAAGATGTTTAAATAATAACAATCAAATTTTATTGAGTAAAATGGAATTAGACTTGAAAAATATTTCAATACTCAAGCTAACTGGTGATGAAGCATTTTGCCTAACTGGAAAAAAAGGCATATTAGCTTTACGTGACTTACAAAAATTTGATATTCGATATGTCATTTTGTTCCAAGGAAATGAAATATTTGTACTAGATAAAAATAAATTGTACACAATAAGTGACAAATCATTTAAATTTCACAATCGATTTGGATTGATAGACATATTTAATTCTGCATTCTGTTGTACATATATTAATGAACATGACATACTTTGGGCTCTTTGTTTTGGAGGCGGTGCAATACAAGCAGCACAGGAAATAAACAATTTAAATATAAGTAATATTCCAAACAAAAAAATGATTGAAACAAATGCTGCATATCTTTATAATTTGCTAAAATTCACGCAGTTATGATTTTCTAACTGCATCTTAATTAATTCAGTGAATTAAATATAGAAACATGAATATTTGGTAATCTTGAAAATTAAAAAATGAAAAATATTGATTTATCAATAATTTTACCAACTTACAATGAATCAGAAAATATTATTGAAATATTAAAAACTATTAAAACCTGTTTGCCTAAAAATATGAAATCCGAAGTTATTGTTGTGGACGATAATTCTCCAGATGGTACTGGAATGTTAGTACAAAAATATGCTAACTTTATACGAAGTATGGATTATAAGGTCAATATTATTATTAGAAAAAACACAACTGGATTAAGTTCTGCAATATTAAAGGGTATAAAATCTTCATTAGGAAAAATAATAATTGTTATGGATAGTGATTTTTCTCATCCCCCACAACATATTTCTAAGTTAGTTAATATGTTAAATAATTCTAATTCGGATATAGTAATAGCATCCAGATATATGAATGGAGGTAAAATAACAAATTGGCCAATGAATAGAAAATTAATGAGTCACATAGCTACCTTAATGGCAAAAAAAAGTTTAAAAATTAAAGTGACGGATCCAATGTCTGGTTTTTTTGCATTTAAAAGAAAAATAATTTCAAATTTGATATTTGATGCAATTGGATATAAATTATTATTGGAGATATTAGTAAAAGCAAAAAACATAGTTGTATCCGAATCTCCATACACTTTCACAGATCGTAAACTTGGACATAGCAAATTAAATTTTTTTACAATATTAAACTATATAAAAATGGTTTTGAAATTATATAAATACAAATTTATGAAAAATCATGAAATTTCAACAATTCTCTAAACTTAGTAAATTTTATTTGATTGGTGCTAGTGGGTTATTTTTTAATTATGTTGTGTCATTTTTATTGAAAGATTTAGGTATGTGGTATTTGTATTCTAACCTTGGTGGAATTATATTTTCAATGCACACAAATTTTTTGCTTAATAAAATTTGGACTTTCAAAGATCATAGGTTTTCTGTTAAAATAACTATCATCCAATATATAAAATTCATTGGGTTTAGTTCTATAAGTGCTATGATTCAAGTGATTTTAGTTTATTTTTTTGTTGAATATCATAATGTATATTTTAGCATTTCATTACTAATATCTGTATTATTATCAGGATTCATAAATTTTACTTTAAATAAAAAAATTACATTCAAAAATTAAATTAATTTGTTATATAATTTAGCTTTTATTATGTTATGGATACTAATTATTATGATGATAGGAATATATTGTTCAGATTATTCAATTCAATCACTAAAATTTTTAAGAAGAACATTGAATGATTATAATATTAAACATTTAGTGAACAATGACCTTAATGATAAATCCATTGATTTTATATTAGTACTAGGTGGTGATAAAGCAGTACGAAACTATTTTCATAAATCAATTAATTCAGATATACCAGTATTAGGAATTAATGACTCTGAAGAAAGCGGCTTTTTATCACAAATAGAACTTAAAGAATTTATTTCATATATAGGTAGAATCAAAAAGAATGATTATACTGTAGAAAATATTCCTAGAATTGGAGTCAAAATTGATCGTAAGAATCTTCAATCTGTTTTAAATGATGTGGCTGTATTTCCATCTAAATGTGCAGTATTAATGGAACATATACTCAGAATAAATAATGAAGAAGTTTGGCATGATAGTAGTGACGGCATTATTGTATCTACACCGTTAGGATCTTCAGCTTATTCAATGTCTGCAGGTGGCCCAATAATATTTCATGAATCGCCAGTTTTTGGCATAGTTTCTGTGAATTCTTTGAATATCACAAGACGTCCTTTAATAGTTTCTAATTCAAGCCATGTTTTAATAGATGATATATCTGCACGATTACATTGTGAAGTTATTTTAGATGGATTAACAAGGTATAAAGTAAAAAAAACAGTCGAATGCATAAAATATCTTCCATCTGCGCATATAATAAGAATGAAAAAAAACTCTACTACAATAACAGCATTAGAAAAAAAAGTCCATCTGGCCAAGGATCTTCTTAAAATGCCACCTAGTTCAAAATTATTACTCAAAACCATGGAATATGAAGGCATGATTACGCAAAAAGAACTTGCACGTAAAACATTATTGCCGTTAAGGACCATCAGATTATCATTACGGCAACTTTTAGAAAAAGGATACATAAAAAAAAAGATTTCAACTAGGGATTCAAGACAAAAAACATATGAAATATCATAGAGTTTATAATCATATTGTTGAACTTACAAATGCATTAATTATATTCTCTGGAAAACCAGGTCTACTATCAAATTCAGGATGAAATTGAACTCCCATGAAAAACTTCTTAGATGGTTCTTCTATTATTTCTATTCTTCTGTTATTATCGCTTTCACCAGAAAATATTAGACCATTTTTTTCATAGATCTCAAGATAATCAGCATTGAATTCGTATCTATGTCTATGTCTTTTTGTAATTATTTTTTTATTGTAGATAGAATATGCAATTGTATTTTTTTTTATATTTATTTGATCTGCTCCTAACCTTAATGTTCCACCTAAATTATTTTTATCTTGATCTGGTAGTAAATCTATCACTGGATTTTCGGTAGAATTTATTTCTGTAGAATTTGCATTGTTTAATTTACAATTTTGTCTTCCAAATGCCACAATTGCTAATTGAAAACCAAAACATATTCCCAAATACGGAATATTTTTTTTGTATGCGTATTGCGCAGTTTTAATTATTCCTTCTGATCCGCGAGTGCCAAAACCACCTGGTACTAAAATTCCATCAAATTTAGATAATTTATTTGTATTGACATCTTCAGAATCCAATAATTCTATGTATGTTGACCTTTTTAAATAAGCACCTGAATGCTTTAATGCATGTGTCACACTAACATAACTATCTAATAAACTAACGTATTTTCCTATCATTGCTATTTTTATACTTTTATTATATTCTTGTAATGAGTTTACTATAGAATTCCATTTATTCCATCGTTTATTATAATTAATTTTTGGCTTGTTAAACTTTTGAAATATTAATTGTGTTAGACCTTGGTTTGATAACATTTTTGGTATTGTAAAAATTGATTTTACATCGTGGCAAGAAATTACATCGTTTACATTAACATTAGTAAATAATGCAATTTTTTTCTTAGTTTTTTCTAACAATGGTTGTTCACATCTACAAATGATCATGTCTGGTTGTATTCCTATTCGTCTTAGCTCTTGTACACTATGTTGAGTTGGTTTAGTTTTTTGTTCATTAACAACTTTTAATGATGGTACTAAAGTTACATGTATGAATAAAACTTCACTATTTCCAAATTCTACCTTCATTTGTCTTAATGCCTCTAAAAATGGCAAGCTTTCTATGTCGCCAACAGTTCCTCCGCATTCTACTACTGTAATATCTAATTTTTCTTTATACGATATTAGTTTGATCCGATTTTTGATTTCATCTGTTATGTGCGGAATTATTTGTACGCAAGCTCCTAAATATTTTCCTTGTCTTTCTGATTCTATTACATGAGAATATATCTGCGCTGTTGTAATATTGTGAGATTTGAGAATGTCTTTATTAAGGAATCTTTCATAATTACCTACGTCCATATCGCATTCTCCTCCATCCTTAGTAACAAATACTTCTCCATGTGCTATTGGATTCATGGTTCCTGCATCGTAATTTAAATATGGATCGATTTTGATGCATGATATATTTTGGTTTGATAATTGTAATAATTTTGCAATCGATGCTGTGATTACACCTTTACCAAGACCGGACATGACCCCACCGGTAATAAAAATAAATTTAGGTTTCACATATTTCACATATATCTATTTGTTTTTAATGCTTCGGAACTATATTTAGTAGCGAATTTTAAATCATGTACAAAATTAGATATGTTTATTTGAATTTGTTTATGATCCAAATTATTTTCATTTATTATTTTTAATAATGCACTTCCAATTATTACTGCATCAACATTACATGAATTAATTTTCATCACATCGTTTGGAGTTGATATTCCAAAGCCTATTCCTAATGGTATCGCATCTCCTATAGTCAATTTTATATTTTTAATTTGTGTTTTGAATTTATTATTAATATTAATTTTGGTGCCAGTTGTTCCATAAGATGATATTAGATATAAAAAACCAGTACATTTTTGGATTATTTTTTTTATTCTATCTAATGATGTGTTTGGTGCAACTAAAAATATAGTGTCTAAACCATAATGCCTTGCTCTTGTAGTATATTCAAATGCTTCTTCAATAGGCAAATCTGGAATGATTAGCCCGTCCACTCCGTTTTTTTTTGACTGCGAAATGAATTCTTCATAGCCATATTGGTATACTATATTTAAATATGTCATTATAATAAGTGGCATCTTTGTTTCTTTTCTTATATTTTTAATTAGGTTAAAAAGTTTGTTAATGTTCATATTGTTATCTAATGACATTTTACCTGCATTTTGAATGGTGATTCCATCTGCCAATGGATCTGAAAATGGGAAACCAATTTCTAACATGTCTGCGCCACTATTTATTATTGTTTTTATTATCTTCTTGCAAAATTTTTCATTAGGGTAACCTGACATTATATATGGTATTAATGCTTTTTCATTTTGCATTTTTAATTTACGAAATGTGTTATTAATTCTTGACATTTTTTAATTTTGATTTGATTATTTCAATATCTTTATCACCTCTCCCTGATATTGTTATTACTATAGTCTCCGATTTTCTTCTTTCTTTTGCAATTTTAATTGCGTGTGCCACAGCATGAGCTGATTCTAATGCTGGTATTATACCTTCAGTTTTAGACAATAATAAAAATGCATTAAACGCTTCATCATCATTTATGGTTTCATATTTTACTAATTTTTTAGTCATTAAATATGCATGTTCTGGACCTACTGCTGGATAATCTAATCCTGCAGAAATACTATGTGTATTTTTTATTTGCCCTTCTTCATTTTGTAATACATATGTTAACATTCCATGTAATATTCCTTTTGATCCAAAATTTAATGTTGCTGAATGTTTATCTGTATTTAATCCATATCCTCCAGCTTCTACACCTATCAACTCAATATTTTTGTTTAATAGTGGATAAAAACTACCTATTGCATTAGATCCTCCTCCAACACAAGCAACAACAAAATCTGGGTTTTTTTTAATTTTTTCGTGCATTTGCATTTGAATTTCTTTACCGATTACAGATTGAAAATCACGTACCATAGTAGGATATGGATGTGGACCAACAGCAGATCCTATAAGATAATATGTATTTGTTACATTTTTCATCCAATCTCTAATCGCTTCATTAATAGCAACTTTCAATGTTTGAGAGCCAGAATTAACTAAATGAATTTTTGAACCAAGCAATTCCATTTTTAATAAATTTGCTTTTTGTCTTATTGCATCCTTATTACCCATATATATTTCTGACTTTAATCCTATTAATCTACACGCCATTGATGTTGCTATACCATGTTGTCCTGCACCTGTTTCTGCTATGACTCTATTTTTCTTCATTTTTTTAGCAAGTAGCACTTGTCCTAAGGTATTATTTATTTTATGAGCTCCTCCATGTAGTAAATCTTCTCTTTTTAAATAAATTTTTGCACCGCCGATTTTTCTGGTTAAATTCTTTGCATAGTATAATGGTGTTGGTCTCCCTGCATAGTCAATTAATAATTCAGTCAATTCATTTTGAAAATTTTTATCTTCACGTACTTTAAAATACTGATCTTCAAGCTCCTTGATTAATGGTAACAATGTCTCTGGAATGTATTTTCCACCAAATTCATCAAATTTTCCTTCGATTTTTTTCATATTGAATTCACAAATTTTTTAACACATTGTTGTATGTTATCATGTTTCATTATACTTGTGCCTATCAAAAATAAATCTGCTCCACAACTTCGTAAAAACTGAATATCGTCTTGTTTATCAATACCACTTTCAGAAACAACTATTTTTGACTTGTTGTAGTTTTTTAATAGTTTTTTGGTAGTATGTATATCTACTTTTAATGTATTCAAATTTCTATTGTTTATTCCAATTATATCAGCTTCAGTTTTTAATGAATCTATGAACTCTTTTTTTTTATGAGTCTCTAGTATTACTTTAATACCAAATTTATGGCTATATTCTATAATTTCATCTAATTCTTTCATATATCCTAAATCAAATAATGATTTTATTAATAATATATAATCAGCTCCAATTTTGTTAGCTGCATCTATTTGAATTTTGTCTATTATTATATCTTTCATTACCATTGGTATATCAAATTTTTTTCTTATCGACATAAATATTTGTGGTGATCCATTAAAAAAATATGGTTGTGTTAATACTGATAAACCTACAGCACCACCATTTATCATATATTGTGCTATTTCAGTTGGATCTAATCTCTTTCTTATTTTACCTTCTGAAGGTGATGAAAATTTTATTTCTGCAATTATTGAAGCATGTTTATTATTCTTAATTTTTTTATTTATATCGATTGTAGATTTTGCTAGATCGCATGAAATTTCATATGTGCCTAAACTAATAGAGCGTAATGAATTATTAACAAGTTTATTAAGAATATTCATTTTTTATATTTTCTATATTTTCTAATTTTTTTATATCTCCATATTCTGTAATGAATTTTTTAAATAAATAATATGGTTTTTTTTCATAGATAGAATTTAATGCCATTTTAACACCTTCTCTGAAATCGCTTGCCAAATTAGAAATGATTAGTCCAGCAGCTGCATTGACAGCAATAATATTAATTAATGATTTTTTTGCTGTATTGTCTAGTATGGAAATAAATGAAACTAATGCGTCTACATTAGAAGAAATTTGTATATCTGATAATTTTGTTTTTGGTAATCCAACATCTACTGTATTTAAAATAAATGACTTAATTTTTCCATTTTGAAGAATGCAAATATGATTATTTGATGTAGTAGAAATTTCATCTAAACCATCTTCAGATCTTACTGTCATTATATTTGTGCTGCCATTTTCTTTAAGAATTTTTGGTAATCTTTCTACCAGCTTGTCATCATAAACTCCTATTAACTGATTTTTAACACCAGCGGGATTTGAAATTGGACTTACTATATTAAATATAGTAGGACCATTTATCATTTTTCTTGCATTGTGAATATTATGTAATGCAGGATGAAATTTTTGTGCAAACATAAAACAAATATTGTATTTTTGTAACATCTTAATTATTTGATTAGGAGATTTATTTAGATCATATCCAAAATATTCAAAGATATCTGCACTTCCAATTAAACCAGAAGATGAACGATTTCCATGTTTGGCTACTACGCCATTTAATGATGCAATTACAAATGCTGCTGCTGTGGATACATTTATTGTATTTTTTTTATCACCACCTGTACCACATACATCAATAGCATTATCATTTTCTATTGGTACATGTATAGCAAATTTTTGCAAATTTTTTAACACTAATAACAATTCTTCATCAGATTCACCATGATTTGATAGTTTAGATAAAAATAAGGCAATTTTTTGATCAGATATCTCGCCATTTAGAATACTATTAATTGTTTTGTTAAATTTAGAACATCCTTGGTTATTTAATTTGTAAACATCTCCAGTCATTTTTTTACTAATTTCAAGAAATTTTTCAATATTTTTTTACCTTCTTGCGTCATAATTGATTCTGGATGAAATTGTAATCCTTTAATTAGAAATTTTTTATGCGTTACTCCCATGATTTCTTTATCATCTTGTGATATAGCTATTACCTTTAATGTGTTTGGTATGATGTTTTTATTACCAATTAATGAATGATATCTAGTACCACAAAATGGATTTTTCACATTATAAAATATGGGATCATCAGAATGTTCTATAATACTTGTTTTTCCATGTAGTATATTATGAGCAATGTCTATTTTGCCACCAAAGCATTTGATTATTCCTTGATGGCCTAAACATATGCCTAATATTGGAATCGATTTTCCAAAATTTGTAATAACTTTATTACAAATTCCAAAATCTTTTTCATTTTCTACTGTTCCTGGACCTGGAGAAATTATTATGGCATCATAATTTGATGATTTTATTTTATTTAATGTAATTTCATTATTTCTAATAACATCAACGTGTGCATGTAATTCGCCAAAAATTTGTGCTAAATTGTATACAAACGAATCATAATTGTCTAATATTAAAAAATTCATCGTGATGCTAGTTTTAATGCTGTTAGCATAGCTGCAGCTTTGTAGTTTAACTCCTTAAATTCGTTTTGAAATTTTGAGTCTAGTAGAATTCCAGCTCCTGTTTGTATGAATCCTTTATTGTTATTTATAAAAATACTTCTGATCGAGATTGCAAAATCGCAATTACCATTACTGGAAAAATATCCTACAGCTCCTGCATATGGTCCTCTCTTATTTTTCTCTAATTTATCAATTATTTGTATGGCTCTAATTTTTGGAGCGCCTGAAACAGTTCCAGCAGGAAATACAGATTGAAATGCATCAAACATGTCGTATTCTTTTTTTAATTTTCCAATTATGTGTGTTATCATATGTTGAACATGACTATATTGTTTTATTTTCATAAAATCGTTAACTTTGATTGTTCCATATTTGCATATTTTTCCCAAATCGTTTCTACCTAAATCTACTAACATCGTATGTTCTGCTACCTCTTTTTCATTTTTTTGTAATTCATTTTTTAATTTATCATTTTTGGATTTGTTTTTGCTTATTTTTCTAGTACCAGCAATTGGAAATGTTTCAATTACGTTATTTGTAATACGTAATAGCATTTCAGGACTACTACCAATAATTATTTTATTCTTCATTTTTAGATAATATAAATATGGAGACGGATTTATTTTTCTTAATTCGTCATAAATCTTTAATGCATCGCCCTCCACATCAAAATTAATTCTTCTAGACAACACAATTTGAAAAATATCGCCTATTGCAATGTGTTGCTTGGCTACTGTTAATATTTTGTTAAAATTTTTTGCATTGATATTAGTTTTTAATTTAGATATTTTACATTTGTTAAAATGATGTTTTTCTAGATTTTTTAATTTTTCAAATCGATTATTTTTCAAGTAGAAATAATTTAATTTTTTATTTTTTTTATCATAGATAATACCATCTTCATATATGCCAAATTCCATTAAAATGTTTTTATTTTTATTTTTCAAGCTTTTTTCCCATATTCCAATTGCATCGTAGTTGATTATTCCTACTGCGCCTCCAAAATATCTATATGTTTTTTTTGTAGATTTGGGTATTAAATTCTTGATCACAATAAAAGGCTTATCAGTTAATATGATTTTATTTTTTTTATCTTTATAATTTAATACAATCTTATTTGAATATACCTTTATCATTTTTGATGGATCAAACCCAATTATTGATGACTCGACTAATTCTTTGGGACCTGACATCGACTCTAATAAAAAAGTGTAATCATATGATAAGCTTAATTTTTTATAAAGTTCATAAGGTGTAATATCAAATTTTATACCTAACATCTTAGAATTAATATTACCAAATATATCCACCCATACACATTCTTCTTTTTAACATTATTTAAAATTAGTTATTAGCCTTTTTCTAAATAGGATTAGTTACTGCTCCTCTAGATGCAGATCCTACTAATAATAAGTATTTTAGTAAAACAGGAGATGTAGAATTTATTTTGGGTCTGTTCCATTCTTCTTTTCTTTTATTTAATTTTTCTTTTGAAATCAATAAATTTAGTTTGTTTTTATTAATATCTATTTCAATTTTGTCGTTATCCTTTACATATGCAATGTTGCCTCCTACAAATGCTTCTGGTGCTACATGTCCTACCATTAAGCCTCGTGTTGCACCTGAAAATCGTCCATCTGTTACTAATGCTACTGTATCACTTAACCCAGATCCTACTAACGCAGCTGTTACTGATAACATTTCCCTCATTCCGGGACCGCCTTTTGGACCTTCATATCTTATCACTACTACGTCTCCACTTGATATTTTATTATCTAATACTGCACTAAATGCATCTTCTTCATTATCAAATACTTTTGCATGTCCTATGAATCTGTTCTTTGTAGTACCTGATATTTTAATAACAGCACCTTCTGTAGCAAGAGAACCTTTGAGAATAACTGCAGTGCCTGATTTGTGTATTGGTGCATCTAAAGATCTTAAAACATTATTTTTTTCATAACTTAAAGTTTTTATTGAATCCAAGTCTTGCTTTAATGTATTTCCAGTTATAGTCAAAACATTTTCATTGATTAATTTCTTATTTTGCAATTTTTTTAATAGATTTGGTACGCCTCCAATTTTATCTAAGTCTAGCATCAAATAATTACCACCAGGCTTCATATCTGCAATATGTGGTGTTTTTTTCCTAATCGTTTCGAAATCGTCATAATTTAATTTTATTCTGGATTCATTTGCAATTGCTAATAAGTGTAAAATGGCATTTGTTGATCCACCTATAGCATTTAAAACAGTAATTGCATTTTCAAAAGCTTCGAATGTTAAAATATCGCGTGGTTTTATATCGTTCTCTAATGATTTTTTAATTATTTTTCCACTATGATAACAAATTTCTTTTCGTCTTTCATCTTCTGCAGGTGGACTTGCACTACCTGGTAATGCTAAACCTAAAGTTTCACTTATTACTGCCATCGTATTAGCTGTAAACATACCTCCGCATGAACCTGCACTAGGACATGCATAATTTTCTATATTTTTTAATTCATCCATCGTAATTTTTTTATTGTTATAAGATCCTACTGCTTCATATACATCTTGAATAGTTATTTGTTTGCCATTATAAATACCTGGCATTATCGTACCTCCGTATATAAAAATAGATGGAATATTTAATCTAGCCATAGCCATCATTGTCCCTGGTAAACTTTTATCACATCCTGCTATCCCTATTAAACTATCATATTGATGTGCTCTAATCATCAATTCTATTGAATCTGCTATGATCTCTCTGCTTACTAATGAAGCTTTCATACCTTGATGCCCCATGGCAATTCCATCACTTACTGCTATCGTACTAAATTGACGTGGTGTTAAACCAGATTCAGTGACTCCTTTTTTTACATGAAGTGCTAGTTCACCAAGATGAATATTACATGGTGTTGCTTCGTTTCCAGTATGACATATTCCAACAAATGGTTTTTCCAAATCAATATCACTTAATCCCATTGCTTTGTACATAGCTCTTTGTGGAGATCTAGTAATACCTTCTACAACATTTCGACTAGATATTCTCAACACAATGAAAATATACTAATCTAATTTAGAGCTTTTTACAATTAGTTGATTATAGCTTGTGATTCTAACTCTATTAATTGTTCTTGTATTTGAGATTCATTTTCATTTCCATATGAGATCAATATTCTGTCGTTTTCATTTATGACGTAATTGGTTATGGAATCTATTTTCTTTTGATTTATATAAAATTTTAAAGAATATTTTTCATTTGTACAAAATTCCCTCTGATCTGGAAATATATAACAATTTTCTGTTATTGTTATACCTAATGATTCAAATAAATATCCTAATTTTACTCCTGTAGAATGCATGTGAATTGTTGAACCATCACGTGCTTCGAAATGTATCCAACTGTTTTTTATTTGATACGCAGGAAGTGAAAAATCAAATTTATCTCCAAATATACGTACTAAAATAGATGCATGGATATGTTCATCCCCCAATTTTCCAGCACCATCAGGAGTATTATCATTATTGTATTCAATATTTGTAAAGTTATAGACTGATATTCCAATAATTACAGCAATAGCTATTAGAACAGATGTAGTTATTAATTTCTTTTTAAGTTTCTCATTAGAACTCCGTGCAACAAAATTTCTACGATCATTCATACTTTTAACTCCTATTAACCTAAATTTAACTTATTATATAAGTAACTAATAATATATATTTATTTATGGCTTGCATATTTTGTGATATAGTAAATAAAAAATTAGATAGCCATCTAATCTATGAAGACAGCGAGCATATTGCATTCCTAGATAAATATCCTATTGATATTGGACATAGTCTAGTTATACCTCGCAAACATTATGAAAAGATAATAGATATGAATGAAAGCGAAGTTGGAGATCTTTTCTCCAAAGTACCTAAAATAGCAAAAGCTATACTCAATATAACTTCTGCTAATGCATTTAGTTTAGGACAAAACAATGGAAAAGCAGCCAAACAAGTTGTTCCGCATGTACACGTACATATTATTCCTAGATATAATGAAAAAGGTACAGTTTGGACTAATAGGAAAATTGGAAATGAACATGAATTGAATATGCTGGCACAAAAAATCAGGCAAAAATTCTTTTAATTATTATTTTAATACTTTGTAACGTAAAACAGCAGCTATTTTACCCAAACTATTAAGCATGGCTCCATGTTCTGTTTTACTAGATATGATCTCAACTTTTGTATTTATGTTAGATGCAATTAAAACGATATAATCCACTATATCCTGTGTTGATGAAGTTAAATCCACGCTTTTACAATTTGAACATGGTATGGAAAGCAAACTAGTTTTCCTTGATATGGCTTCTACATTATTTACAATTTCTTCGTATGTATTTGCGCATCTTTTACATTTTATTCCTATTATTGATTTATTTATGTCACTACTTATCAGTATTTTATCTATGATTCTATTTTTTAACAGATTTACAACATCTTTTAAACCATAAACAACAAGTCCAGATTTTGAATTTATATGTTTGAATAATGTTTCTACCATTATTTTTTCTTTCATCAATCTAAAATTAGATAATATTGATTCAGACTTAGAAAAAGCTTCTCTTATGCCCTCTGCTCCAGAATATGAAGCATCTATTGTTGCAATTATCATTTTTTGTAAACGATATTCTAAATAATTATTTTTAATGAAATTTTCTTTTGTTGGGCCTGGGCCAGAAATAATCAATCCTTTGATTGGATATATATCTATAAAATATTCTTTCGTTATTTCTGCTACTCTATTAAAAAAATAAGTTAATTCCATTTCCCTTAATTTTTGAAAACGTTTTGCTGATTGCCCTCCTTGTCTGTGCTTTCCAGATACACCAGATCCAGTTTCTTTTAGAACTTCTAATCTATCTCCATGTAACAAACCCCAACCAACATCTTTTGAATCAATAGCTAAAAAACCTATTAAAACATCATTTTTTAACATATTTTTTAAAATATCTGTGTGAAAATGATCATCGCACCTATAAAGAAAAATTTTTAAATCTTTGGGAGGATCAATTTCGTATAATTTGATACTCTCATCACCTAAAGGTCTACCTCCTTCTGGTGATAAAGCTCCGCAAAATACTATTAAGCCTCTATCTGGGGTTTTTTTATATAGTTTCAATCTTTGTATTACTCGTGATAAAGAATCTAATACGTGAGTACGTGTAAGATCTGATTTTATATTACTTGCTGTTCCTTGCTCTTCTCGTAAGTTATTGATAACTTCATGTAATTGTTTATTTTTTGGGATGTATACGCTAATTAATTCAGTTCCATGTCCTTGCATGTTAGATAATTCGTTCAGCATTTTTCGTATTTTGTAATTTTTTACAGAATTTTCTTTTTCTACGGTAATGTTCATATGGCCAAATTAAATTTTCTAATTATTAAGTTTAATAAAAGTAGTAACCATCTCGTTTAAATAATTAATTAGTTGTTTATTCTATAATTGAATAAAAAATTAACAATAACCCAAAAAAAAAAATTTGATATTACCCAAAGAATAATTGAAGCTTTAACAGATATTCAATCTCGTACTATAATATTTTCCATTATAAAGAAAGGTAAAACTGCTACAGAATTATCAGATAAATATAAAATACCGCTAAGTTCAGTTTATAAAAAATTAACAGATTTAGAAGAACTTTCACTTATTCGTGTAGAACAATTGTTAATTTCTGACAGCGGACGTAAATTTAAGATATTTAAAAGTAGGATCAGTAAAGCAAATATAATTATAAAAACATCTGAACCGATACTTACTTTGATACCAAACTAATAATATATTCTAAATTTTAAGAATATATGTTTAGAATTATTGACTCATTTAAATAAAGTAAGTTGGTTCTATAATTACTATAATGAAAAAATTATTTTATATGATAATTGTTTTGTTTTTTATCCAAATATTTCCTGTTAGTGGCATGCAAATTTCTGAAATGCAAAATATAACTATTGGTTTTATACCTGTAGAAAACGCAGCTCAATTACAATCTTCAGCTCAAACATTTGAAAATTATCTTGAACAATATTTAAATGGTATAGATGTGAAAATAGTAGTACCTACAAGCTATGAGATGTTAATAGAGGGATTAAGATTTGGACACATAGACGCTTCATTCATGGATGCTGGCTCCAGTTGGATTGCACACAAAAAAACAGGAGCGGAAGTAATTTTTGCGGAAGTAGTGAATGGTAAAGTAAATTATAATGCAACATTATATACTAAATATGAAGATGACACAATACAAAATATCGAAGATACAATTGGAAAGAAGGTAGCATTTACGAGTATAACTGGTTCATCTGGATTCATTGTTCCAATGGGAAAATTACTAAAATCTAATATAATTAATGATACTCCAAATGATTTTGTATCGTTAGAAGCTTCATTATCAAATATATTTGCTAACTATACATTTGCTGGTGGATATAAAGCAGCTTTAAAACTATTAGTGAACGGAAATGTAGACGCAGCATTTTCATCAGACACTGCACCACAAAATTTTTTGACAATTGAGGAACAAAATAAGATAAAAGTAACAGAAATTATAGGATCGGTACCGTCTCATACATTTATGGTGAGTTCTAATTTACCAAATAACATAGTCCAAAAACTTTCTAATGCGCTAATCAGTTTAAACTATGAAGCAAATAATAATATTCTCAACAATATTTATGGTGCTGATGCACTGGTCCCAACTACAACCAAAATGCATATATCTGAATTTGGTGAATACATAGACACATTAGTAGGGATAGAAGACGAAATACTAAATCGCTAAAATCATTAACTTCATGTTGTCCAATTTAACAAAAAATAATCTTGCAATAGATATGAATAATGTTTGGTTATCTTATGACAATATTAATTATGTTTTAAATGGAATTACATTATCTATAAAAAAATCTATAAATTATACAATTATCGGACATTCTGGATCTGGAAAATCAACACTATTAAAAATAATCAATGGTTTGTTGACTCCGTCTAAAGGAACAATAAAAGTATTTGGAATTATACCAGATCATCAAAATAGAAAATTTAAAAATCTCATGAAAAACATTGGTTATATACCTCAAAGTTTGGGTTTGGTAAAAAATATCACAGTGTTAGATAATGTATTAATTGGTGCATTGACAAGGATTAACAAAATTAAATCATTTTTCAAAATTGTACCTGATGTTGAAATAGATAACGCACAAAATGCAATAAAAATGGTTGGTCTAGAAGATAAAACAGAAAAAAAAGTATTTACACTTAGTGGTGGTGAGAAAAGACGTGTAGCTATTGCACGAGCATTAGTACAAAAACCTATACTTTTATTAGCAGACGAAATTGTCTCTGAATTAGATCATGTTACATCAAAAGAAATAATGAATTTAATAATAGAAACACAACATAAACTAAACCTAACATCTGTAATGATTCACCATGACATTAAATTGGCTTTGGATTATGCTGACATGATCTCAGTATTACAAAAAGGACAAAAAATACTAGAAATTGGTGTAGATGGAAACACTATAACAGAATTTGATGTAACAAAGAATCAACTTGCTAAATTATAAGATCAACTTAATAATAGGACTATTAATAACAGCAATAATCTATTCGTACTTAAATCTAAACATAGAACCTCTAAAATTTATAAGTGGTATTTCAAATCTATTAATAATTTTTCAAGAAATCAAAAATATTGAATATTCGTTGTTATTAATTGCATTGACATCTATGATGGAAACTATCCAGATGGCATTTTTAGGAACGATTTTTGGCTCAGTAATTGCGTTCCCTTTAAGTATTTTTGCATCTAGAAATTTAACTAACAAATATCTATATTTGACAACAAGATGTTTTTTAGCAGTCGTTAGAACATTTCCATCTATATTATGGGCTATATTATTTGTGATTGTAGTAGGTTTAGGACCATTTGCTGGTGTGTTATCTATAACATTATATACAATAGGTTTTATAACAAAACTACAATACGAATCAATAGAAGCAATAGATTTTGAAATAATAAACAACATAAGGTCAATTGGTATTTCTAAATTACAATTAATAAGATATGTTATTATTCCAGAATCGGCTCCACATTTATTAAGTCAACTTTTGTATACTTTTGATTATAATGTACGACACACTAGCATAATGGGATTAGTAGGAGCTGGTGGAATTGGATTCTATATAATTAATTATATAAAATTTTTTGAATATGAAAAAGCACTTATTTTTATGTTGGTAGTACTAGTAACAGTTATTATTATTGATCTTTTGAGTGTCAAAATTAGAGATAATTATATTATCAAAATTATTAAATCAAAAAAATAACTGGTAAATTATAAAAATAATCAAAAATAACCTCACTATGAAATAATTTTACTTAAATTGTCATTACTTATACTTTCTCGTATTTCTTTTGCAATGCGTCTACCCATACTCATATTTTCGTTATATAATAATGCAGAATATGGAGACCCATTTATATATACATTAGTTCCAGCTACAATTCGTGCCGAAAATTCAAATGCTGTAAAATTAGCATTACTATCGTATACGCCTTCTATACAAAAAGGACCAATAATTCCAGGATTAACCAACTTTTTTGATGCTTCAATAAAGCGTTCTCCTATTGAATATACTTCATCCAACAAAGATTCACGTAGCACCATTGGACTATTTCCTATCACATTAAATGTCAATTCTTTATTAATTTTATTTTGGTTTGATGCAGGGATTCTTGATAATCCATCTATATTTGATTCATGTCTTTGATCTATCCCAAGAAATTCCAACTCATTTTTGGTTGGTGAATAAAAATATTGTAAATACACTAAAACACCTGAAATGTATTCTTGAATATACAATTTATCATTTTTATTGATTGTTTTTTTATTGATTAAATTAGACAATTTTTTTTTATATTCCATTTCATTAGATGCCAAAAAATAACCAGCTCCTCCTGCAGCACCATCTCTTTTTATTATTGATAATTTACAAATCTGAGATGGAGTAAGTATTCTTTTTGGAGTTGGAATGTTTGCTTTCTTTAACAATTTTTCTTTTTTAATTCTATCTGATTCCCAACGTAAAATCCATTTATTTCCAAATATTGGAATATTTATAGATTCAATCTCATTTGAGCTTAACTGTGAAATTAATGTACCGTGTGGAATAAGTATAGAATTATCAAGTTTTTTTGAATATTCTTTTTTTAATATTTCGTTAAATGAATCAACTAATATTATCTTATCTATAAAATTAAACCGTTTATACAATCTTTCACGTCTTTTCTCACATATTAAAATTGTATTTAACTTCTCATCATTAGCTCCTTTAAGTAATTGTAATGCGCAATGCGAGCCAAGTGTAGCTACGCTTTTCATCATATTTCATTCTTTTTTTTACTATTTTAAAATTATGCTATTTTTATTTTTATAAGTAAATTTATTACGTAAGTTATTGTGTTATAGCTAATGAACAATAATAATATGAGCCATACTGATAACTGTATAAAAAGAGATCATTATTCTAAAGAATTAAAAAATACAAATGTTGAATTAGTAACAGTAACAGGTTGGATTTCAAGTATACGCAGTCATAAAAACATTAGATTTGTTACAATTCAAGATCGGTTTGGGGAAATACAAATTGTAGCTAAACGTGGCACATGTAATAATGACATTTTTGATATGATTCCAAAACTAAAAGAACATTCATCAATATCAGTCAATGGTAAACTACAATCGTCTGAAAAGTCACCTAACGGTGTAGAAATAATACCATTCCAAATAAACATCATTTCTAAAGCTGAAAAAATATCTCCTTTTAACAATAATGCAAAAACACTAGAAAGCATTGATACGCGATTAGATTTACGTGCAATAGATCTAAGGAGAAAATCATTACGAGATTTATTTTTAATACGAAATGAAATATTAAAATCAATTCGTAAATATTTTTATCAGAATTACTTCGTTGAAGTTAATACACCGAAAATAATTTCGACTTCTACTGAAGGTGGATCGTCTCTATTCCCAGTTTTTTATTATAATAAAGAAGCTTTTTTAGCTCAAAGTCCACAATTATATAAAGAACAACTAACAATGAGTTTTGAAAAAGTTTTTGAAATATCGTCCATTTTTAGAGCTGAAGCGTCTAGAACTAATAGACATTTATCAGAAGCGATTTCGATAGACTTCGAAGAAGCTTTTGTAAATTATTTTGACATTATGGTTCGTCTTGAACATATAATAAAAACTTCGTTGGAAACGTTAAATAGATTTATTAAATGTCAAAATATTGTTATCGATATTCCAAAAACTCAAGATGTAATTCCCAAATATACTTATGATGATTTAATTAATGAAATACAAAAAACAGGATATGATGTAGAATGGGGAGACGATATTAGTCCTAAACATTTAAAAAAATTAGGGCTAAATGATTTTTATTTTATAATTGATTGGCCTAATTCAACAAAGCCATTTTATGTTAAAGATAAATCTAAAACAATATCAGAATCATTTGATTTAATGTATGGAGATCTTGAAATATCATCTGGTAGTACCAGAATTTCAAATAAAATTGAAATAAAAAACAAGATGCAAAACAAAAGCATGCATACAAATTTATTTGATTATCACTTACGTGTTTTTGATTATGGTATGCCACCACATTCTGGATGTGGTATAGGTTTGGAACGATTTTTAATGGTGCTCACTAATACTACTAATATACGCGATGTTTCATTTTATCCACGTGATGTGGATAGATTAATTCCATAAAGTGTATCTGTCTTTGATTACAAAATTAGATATCGACAATATTGCTAAGGCTATGAGGATCGAAATAAATAGCACAGATCAATATATTGATGACATTCAAACTGTTATTCAATATTTCACTATGTTGGATAATGTTGACGTGAATTCAATTCAAATTGAATTACCCGAAACTAACCTCAAAAATTTGCGTAATGATGAGCATATAGAATATGACAATAAATTAATTTATGCATTCAAAAGTTACAAAAATTTTATACGTTCACCAAAATTGATATAAAATGAATTCCAAAATTACTATATCGCAATATGTTGAAAGCGTTAAAAATGGTGATTTTACAGTTGAAGAATTCTCATTACAAATATTAGAAAACATAAATAAATTTGAAAAAAAATTACATTCGTATATTTCAATTAATGATGATATAATAAAACAAGCAAAAATGATAGATTTAAAAATAAAATCACAAGAGAAACTTGGTCAATGTATGGGCGTACCAATATCTATCAAAGACAATATTTGTATCCATGGCATTAAAACTACATGTGGTTCAAAATTACTAAAAAATTTTATTGCCCCATATGATGCAACAGTCATTTCGAAATTAAAAAAAGAAGATGCAATATTTGTGGGAAAAACGAATATGGATGAGTTTGCAATGGGATCTACTACTGAATTCAGTGCATATGGACTTAGCCGGAATCCATGGAATGTTGATTATGTACCTGGTGGTTCATCTGGTGGTAGTGCTGTATCTGTTAGTTCTTCAGAAAGCCTTTGTTCTTTAGGCTCAGATACTGGAGGGTCCATACGAAATCCAGCAAGTTTTTGTTCTGTAGTTGGGCTAAAACCAACATATGGATTAATTAGCAGATTTGGATTAATTTCTTATGCTAATAGTATGGAACAAATTGGACCTATGACAAAAACAGTAAAGGACGCAGCATTTTTATTGAATATTATTGCAGGGATAGATTCCAAAGATAATACTACAGTTTATAATAACAACGAAAATTATCTTTCGAACTTGGATATAGATCTAAAAAATAAGAAAATTGGGATTATATCTGAAATGATGGGAAAAGATGCAGATAAGAAGGTATTGAATGCTACTTATGAAGCAATATCAAAATTTGAAGAGTTAGGAGCCAAATGTGATTTTATATCTTTCAATACTGTTAATTATGCATTAGCGGCTTATTATATAATAACATCTGCAGAAGCTGGAAGTAATTTAGCTAGATTTGATAATGTAATTTATGGAGGGTTTAAGTTAGATGCTAATGGATATGATTTTAATACATATATATCAAAAATTAGAAAAAATTTTGGTAAAGAAGTTATTAGAAGAATGATAATTGGAGGATTTATTCCATCATCTGGATATGTAGGAAGATATTTTATTAAAGCTTTGAAAATAAAAAGTAAACTTATCATGGAATTAAATAAAATATTAAATAATTTTGATGTTGTATTGTCTCCTACTGTTCCAGTAATGCCATTTAAATTTGGAGAAAAACAAGATTCATTATCCATGTATTTAATTGATTTGAATACTGTCTTGTCTAATCTGACAGGTACTCCTGCTATTTCGATTCCATTTAAATTTGATAATGGATTGCCTATAGGAATGCAATTAATGACTAAAGCAATGCAGGAAAAACTCTTATTACAATTCGCATATGCATTAGAAAAAATTACGAATATTAATAATATACCAAGTATAAATTGATAAAGATAGGATTAGAAATTCATTGTCAATTAACAACAATTAAGAGCAAATTATTTTGTTCATGCGACTCTAATCATCGAAAATACAAACCAAATCTAAACACATGTCCTATTTGTCTTGGTATTCCAGGCACGCTTCCGCTAATAAATAAAAATGCTATTAAAAAATCATTATTATTAGCATTAGCTTTGAACTGTAAAATACCAGAAAAAACATTGTTTTGTAGAAAAAATTATTTTTATCCAGATCTACCAAAAAATTTCCAAATAACACAATTCAACATGGAGGATAAACATTCAAGTATAGGTTATGAAGGGCATGTTGCAATTGAAAACAAAATTATTAATATAAATAGAATTCAATTAGAAGAGGATCCAGGAAGAATAAACTATGTTAAAATTTCAGACAAATCAAAATTAACCTTAATTGATTATAATCGTTCTGGAGTTTCACTTGTTGAAATTGTTACGCAGCCTGATTTTTCAAACAATGTAGAAATTAAAGAGTTTTTAAGCTATTTATCTAATTTATTAATTCAGTTGGATATATCAGATCCAACTTTACCTGGTGCAATGAGAACCGATGTCAATATATCTATAGATGATCACAACAAGATAGAACTTAAAAATATTAATTCAATACATGATTTAGAAAAAGCAGTTGATTTTGAAATTGTTAGACAAAGTAATTTCATAACTCGTAACCTACAAATTCAACAAGAGACTAGGCATTGGGATGAAAAAAGAAAAATTACAACTTTAGCTAGGCGTAAAGAAGATGAACAAGATTATAGGTACATCATAGAACAAGATATACCATCGATAACAATTTCACCATATCTGATATCAAAATTAAAAAATAAAATTCCTGAAAATATAAAATCTAAAAAATCTCATTATATGAAATTTGGTATATCAAATCAGGTTTTAGACACAATTCTTTCTGATCTATATTATACAAGATTATTTGAATCTGCATTTGATGGACAAAATGCTAAGAACATTGCAAATATCATAGCTACTGATTTAATAAGATATTTGAATACAGATGAGAAAAAATCCAAATCTAAACTAACAGCAACACATTTAATAAGATTATCAGAATTAATAGACACAAACAAAATTAAACGTGATTTGATCAAAAATATATTGCGGCAAGCTATTGTTACCGGTAATTCAATTGATGTTATCTTGAATGAACTGAAATTACATAAAACACTAGATGAAGATAAACTATCAATAATTATTGATAATGTAATAGAGTCAGAACATGATTTGATAAAAAAAATTAATATTAATCCAAATGTTATTAATTATCTAATAGGAAAAATAATGAAAAAAGCAGGTAATGTACAACCAAAAACAATAATCAATTTACTTAATACTAAAATTAAACTGAATGTTAAAAAATAATTAACTTTTTTTTTTGTTAGAATTAATTATTTTTTTAATTTCATTTGTTACTTGTGGTAAGAATACACCTACGTCTGACACTATTCCTAATGCTTGCCATGTTCCTCGATCTATTATCTTGGTTACAGTGGTTTGGTTTATATCTATTGCAATAACCTTAACTTTAGCTGGTAACATGTTGCCTGTAGCTATTGAGTGTAACATGGTAGATGCCATAATCACAAGATCTGCATTTTCCAATTGTTTTTTGTATTTTTCTTGCGCTTCCATTATATCAGTTATTACATCTGGTATTGGTCCATCATCTCTTATAGATCCAGCTAAAACAAATGGAATATTGTTTTTTATACATTCAAACATGATACCTTTTTTTAATTTACCTGTTTTTACCATATTTTTAATAGAACCAGATTGAAAAACAGAATTTATTGCATACATGTGATTTCTATTTCCATGTAATGCTAATGTACCATCATGAATATTCATGCCAAGAGAGGTTCCAAGAATTGAATTTTCTATGTCGTGAACAGCTAATGCATTTCCTGCTAGGATGCTATCTATTAAACCTAATTTAATTAATACAGATACTGATTCTGATGCTCCGGTATGAATAATTGCGGGACCAGCTACTAAAATGATTTTACCATTTGAATTTTTTATTTTCATTATATCTGAAGCTACTTTTTTTACCATATGATTTGTAGGCCTTTCGCTTGAATTATTACTAGTCATAAAATTAAAGACATTATTTTTATCACGCGGACGTTCAATAGGAAAAATCTTTATTCCTGAATCTCCAACAACTATTTTGTCTCCTTTTTTTATTTCTCTAATAGGTATACATTGTGCAATACTTTTTTTAATTATTATGCATTTGTCCATCATTATGTTCTTAACATTTATCCATTTGTTATGATAGAAAACTTTTGTCTCATTATTGGTAGTGCTATAAAAATTATTTGGCATGATCATGTTTCCTGGAGCTGTTTCTATCTTAATTTCTTCTTGTTTTGTGTTTATGGCTCCAAGACTATGAGTGAGATCTAAAATTTTATCTAGTTGATTTTGAGTTTTACCCTCAACAATTAGTTTTACATAGCTTTCATCATTTTTTTTTTTACCAATGGAAATTTCTAATATCTGAAATTCACCATCTAAATCCATTATACCAGAAAAAACTTTAGTTAAAATTAATGAATCTATTAGGTGGCCTTGCATTTCTATTTCACGTGAAAACTTGTTGGATTTGTTATATTGAGTATGATTTAATGAAGACATAGTTAAACTGGTAATTTCACTTTTCCATGATATTTTGGAATTTTATCTTTTGTTAACATGTTTATGCATTCATTTTTTAGTTGATCATTAACTCCTTGTATTAGTGATTTTGAAATCCCATCTTCATCACAAATTGTTATTAGGCATCCATTAGAATTAGATAATACATATCCGCTAAATTTATCTATAATCGCATAAAAATTTTTTTCTCCTACTGGTTCCCATGAATCAAATTTTTCTTTTATGGCCAAAGCTGGTAATGCCAAATTTGAATCCAGAATTTCATTTAAATACTTTCTAGCTGATTCCACTCTTTTTTGCCCAATTCTTAATGCATTAAAATATTGCATTAATACAATTTTGACACATCATAATATATAAAACTAAAGTTGTTACTAGAATGTTTTAAAAATAATCTTATAATTTTTAAATTCTTATTTTATTGTTGGTTTTTTTAGCATTCTATTTTATATATTAACTAATAATTATTGATATTGTAACTAATTATTTTGTAGATTTTAATTTTTTATGAAATCTAATAATTTTTTTTAATTGTCTATTTTTAATTTTATTTCCTACATAATCTAAAAATAAGTTTAATAGTTTATTGTTTTGAGTATATATTCTTGCTTGATATGCTAATTCTAGCTTGTCTACTTCATGTACTAAATTAGCTTCTTTTGTCTTGTTTAAACTATATTCTTCATAGTTCATTATATGTATTGTGATGTTTTCTGGTAATTTTTGTAAAATTTTTCTTATTGTTGTATTTTCTATAATTACATCATGCTTAGACTTATACTCAAGTATAAGATTGTTTGTGATGGACTTTGCAAGATCATATAAAATAGACATTTGCGATATTTTTTCTGTATTTAATTTTTCTAGATCTGAAATAATCATTGATATGCATCCTATACAATAACTATGAGCTGCAACTGATTTTGATTGTAGAATTCTTAGTTTGTTAATCCATCCATTTTGTTTTATAGTTAAATTTCATCATTATATCTAAAAACTCAAAATTTTTTACATTCTAAATATGTTAACATGATAATTTAGTTGTATAATTAATAAAATTTTATGAATATTAAATAATGTTAATAATGTTATAATTATGGTTTGATATGAAGATATACACAAAATCCGGAGATGCAGGATTCACTAGTATTCAAAATAATGTACGTATTTTAAAATCTAACATCCGTATCAAAGCTTATGGGACTATAGATGAAGTAAATTCCTCGTTAGGAATAATATTATCATATGATTTAGATAATGATATTCGCGAATTATTAATTAAAATACAAAACTTGCTTTTTATTGTAGGGGCAGATTTATCTAATCGTAATACAAAAAATACAAATACTGTAACTCCTGACATGGTAGATTATTTAGAAAACAACATAGATTTATTTGAAAATGAGCTGCCAACATTACAAAATTTTATAATTCCAGGAGGAAATGTCATATCGTCTCATATACATTTATCAAGATCTATAATCAGAAGATCTGAAACATATGTAGTTGAACTTGCACAAATGGAATATGTTAATAAATTTGTTGTTAAATTTCTTAACCGTTTATCTGATTTATTTTTTGTTATTGCAAGATTAATCAATAAAAGACATAATATTCCAGATATAATTTGGAGTCCTACATAGAAACATTAAATTCGTATATGAATTAAATTTTGCTATGCCACGGTAGCTCAGCATGGGAGAGCACTCGGCTGAAGACCGAGCTGTCGCGCGTTCAAATCACGCCCGTGGCATGAAAATATAGTAACATAAAGCATAATGTTTTAATATATTGCATTCTTTTTTTCCGATCATAATGGTAAAAAAATTCGAAAATAAAAAACAAAAAAAAAACAAAATGAAACCAAAAAACAAAAATCAAATTGCTGATGAAATAATTGAAGATTCTGGAATAATTGTGATAGATGACAACTTTAAAACAGATAAAAATGCTGAACTTGAAGAAAGAAAAGCATATCTTGAAGAAGCTAAATCTCAAGACGCATTTGATTAATTTTGGTCTATTTTTTTATTTGTTTTTATATAATACGAATGTTTATCAATGCTATTAATCATTGACTTATATGCGTGCTTTATGTTTAGTAAACACTAAACCAAATACAGTTGATGTTGTAATTCAATACATAAAGAAAAAAAACAAAATAGTAAAGGAAATTATCTCTGTTACAGGGCGAGCTGATATAGGAATCATTTATCAAGGCACAATCAACGAAATAAACAATGCAGTTATTGATTTAAAAAAAATAAAAGAAATTGTATCTACTGAGACAATGATAGAAGTAGAGGTTAATTTAGGTTGGTAAAAGCAATCATATTAGTTAGATCACCAAAAAAATTGATAGCAGCTAGACTGTTAAAAATAGATCGAGTTTATGAATCATTTCCAGTTAGTGGTCAATTTGATGCTGTTGCATTGATAAATGTTAAAAGTTTCAATGAAATTAAAAAAGTTACAACAAATATTCAACATATTTCAGGAGTAGAAAGAACTGAAACTATGGTTGAAATAGAAGAAAAGGTTTAATGATGGTACATACTAATTAAAATATATGAATATAAAAAGAGTAGGCAATGTAATATTAGCAGTTAAAGATTTAGACAAATCTGTTGATTTTTATAATAAAATTATTGGCTTGCCAATAAAACAACAACGTAGAACATGGGTAGATCTAGGATCACATGGTACTCTACTTAGCTTGCATCCTACATCTATAACATCTAACGTTGGAATATCTATAGACAACGGTGTAGCAATAGGATTTATAGTAGGAGATATAATTTCTGCAATCAATGAATTAAGAAACGTAGGAGTGAAAATTTATAGAGACATAATGAAAAGAGAAGCAGGTAAAAACGCATTAATTTTAGATCCAGACGATTATATTTTATCATTATTTGAACCTTTATTTAAAGACAAAGAACAACAAACAACAGGTTATCAAGGATTCACACCACAATAATAATACCTTTCTGAAACATCAGATTTATAACTAGTATTTTAAATTAAATAATATGCATTTATTTTTCAATAAATCAAATACAGATTATCTCATAGATTATCCTGAGAATTACTTTGTAGATCAATTAAACAATAATGAATTTAGATCATTTCAACTTAAATTTATGTTAGATTTTTTAAAAATGAAACCTAATAATCAAAATATTAAAAATACACAAGCTGATAAATTAAACTTAAATCAATTTTACATAAAATACAAAAAAATGTTACATGGTTTATACCCTGTTTCTATCATGAAAAAACATCCTATATTTTCTAGCTTGGTTTCTATTGTAGATTTACAAATTCAAATAGAAGAACTACAAAAAGAAAATATTGAATTAAAAAAACAATTGGTTAACTTAAAAAAATAATCATTCATGTTACTTGATATATTCATATAATTGATAAATTTTACCAGTTGTTTTAGAATGATAATTCCATTTATTATCGCGTTTGATTTTACGTAATTTTTTTTGAATGATTGGATGTAATTTATCATATACATCGCAGCCAATTAATATCTGATTTGGTTTTGCGTGGTTTTGTATTTTTGATGCTATGTTCATAGATGGCCCTAATAAATCTACATGTGGTTCATCTTTATTTGATCCATATCGCACAATTGTATTTTGACCAAAATCAATCCCTATTTTTACCATTAGATCTGGATATCCATATTGGTTTAATATTGGATTTATTCCCTCATTGATTACATCGATCATAGAATTAGCACAATTAACAGCATTGTCAGCAACTAATAGTTTATTATTTGCAACAAAATATCCTATTACCGCATCACCAACAAATTTTAATATATTGCCATCATATTGCATTATCACGGATCCCATTTCCTGGGCAAATGAACTTATTATTATTGCAAGTTTATCTATTGGTAGTTCAAGAGTCATTGTAGTAGAACCAACTAGATCGACATATAATACAACCATGTTTATTCTCGAAAACACATTAGCCCGCAGAAATTGTTCAGATTTAACTATCCCTATATCATATTCATACCCATTTTTTAATGCACGCCATACTCTTTTTTGTGTTTCTTGTATCAAAGAATCTCTATAAATAGTTTTTATTTTACTTCTACTTAGCATCATGTCTATTACAGAATTAGTATTTTCATTTTTAGTCAAAGTGTTATTATTTCACATTATTTATATATATTAATTATTTATACCAACATAAATACACATTTTCTAAATTACAAAAATTACTTAAATTTCATGAACCATAATTATTTGTTAATGCAATTAGGTTTAAATTCAAATAGCAAATTTACACATCAATTCAATATAAAATATAATGAATTTTGTAAGCTACTAATCTCTCAAATTAAAACACTTGCTAGAACCTCTCCTAATTTAGTCATGTTATCAGATAAAACTATTCGTAAACAAAATTCATTTGATCCTGAGAAAATTTATAATTTTTTTAAGATTTTTGAATCTAAATTAATAAATTTTATTGTGGAATCTACATCTACTTCAATTACTGAAGACAAAAGAAGAATTTTTTTAAAATTTAATACCAATAAAAATAATTATATTCTTTCTGCTAACATTTCTTTTCAATATCATGTTTTATTATATTATAAACCTAATAATATAGTATCTAAATATCAAAATGAATTACTTACACTATCAAATAATGCTACACATGCTAAAAATAATTTGAATGTGAAAGGAAATAATATTATAATATCTATATTTAATAAATTAGGTTATCAAAATTTAAATGAATTAGAATTATTTAAAATATTTTTTAATAACCAATCATTAGTTGATGAAATACAAAATAAAATAAGAAAAGAAGAAGAAGAACATGCCAAATTTGTAAAACAAGAAAAAAGAATACTAAAAAAACTTGATGATTTGTTGGTTGAAATATATTCTACTAAATCTATTTTATTAGATGAAAAAAAATTAATGGAAGGTGAAGATGGTTGCTCTTGCAGTTTTTACTTGAAACATAAAACAAAAATTAATGTTGAAAAAATCCCATATATTGTACAAAAAGAGTTTTTGTTACGACTAGATGAATTGATTAACATTATGAAAAATAAAATATAACCAATTAACAAGAAAATCATAAATGAAACCGACTTTAGATGATGTAATAAAAGCACAATCATTGCAATGTAAACAGATAATTAAAACTCCGCTGGCTTATTCTCAAACGTTTAGTAAATTAATAGGTTCTGAAGTATATTTAAAACAAGAATTTTTACAAAAAACTGGCTCGTTTAAAATTCGCGGGGCTTATTTTAAAATAAAATCGTTAACAAAAGATGAAAAAAAACACGGAGTAGTAGCAGCGTCTGCTGGTAACCACGCTCAAGGAGTTGCTTTTGCATCATCTTTAGAAAATATTAAATGCACCATTGTTATGCCAAAAAATGCATCTCCAGCCAAAGTTGCAGCGACCAGAAGTTATGGTGCAAATGTTGTATTGTCTGGCATAAATTATGATGAATCATTCTTAAAAGCTGTTGAAATAAGAAATCAAACTCAGGCTAACATCATTCATGCATTTGACGATCCACATATAATTGCAGCACAAGGAGTCATTGGATTAGAAATTTTGGAAAAATTACCAAATGTTGATGAAATTTATGTACCTATTGGCGGAGGCGGGTTGGTAGCTGGAATACTGATTGCAATAAAAACTAAACATCCTGAAATTAAAATAGTGGGAGTTCAATCAAAATCTTATCCATCTATGAAACATTCTTTAGAATGTGGAAAGGTTACTTCCATAATTGGAAAACAAACAATTGCAGATGGTATATCTGTAAGCAAACCTGGAAAGTTAACATTTAACATAATTAATAAATTAATTGATAATATTGTATTAGTTAATGATTCTCAAATAATTAAAACTATGTTTTTATTAATGGAAAGAACAAAAATGATTGTTGAACCTGCTGGCGTAGTAGGATTGGCACATCTACTAGATGTTAAACCAAAAAATAAAAAGATTGTTTCTATTTTAGGAGGAGGCAATGTAGATATGTATTTACTTGGACAAATAGTTTCAAAAGGATTATCACAAATGGGGAGATTAATAAAAATATTTGTTTTACTTCCTGATAAACCAGGAACTTTACAAACATTAGTTAATGAAATAACGTCATTAAGCATTAACATAGTAGAAGTTTTACATGATAGATTAAGTTCTTACATAGATGCTGGAACAGTAGGAGTGATATTAAGTTTAGAAACAGAAAATAAAAATAAAGCATACAAATTATTAGAAAATTTAAAAGATAAAAAAATTAATTTCCGTTTAATGTAGTTTATTTTCATAAAAGTTCTTTAATCCAATTTTTTTCATGATGTTTGATTCTTTCATAACTATTTTATGTTGTTTATTTTTATAAGCTATTAATTTTTTTTTCAACGTTTCATCTTCGTTAGCAAGTATCTTTATGGCATATAACGCAGCGTTTATTGACTTGTTAATACCTACGCTTGCTATAGATGTTCCATTGGGCATCTCTGATATAGACAACAATGAATCTAATCCTCCAAACGAAGATGATTTCAAGTTTAGTTTTGTGTTTTGTGAGTGTATGTATGCCATTATTGGTACTCCTATTACAGGTATGGTAGTAAAAGATGAAATCATTCCAGGTAGATGTGCAGCTCCGCCAGCACCAGCTATTATGACTTTAAAATTTTGTTTTTCAGCATATTTTGCATAAATTTCTAATTGATCAGGAGTACGATGTGCCGAGATAATTTGGTCTTCGTGTTTTATATAGAAATCATCTAATATTTTTGCAGCATTAATCATAATGTTGCTATCTGAATTAGATCCCATTATGATGCCAACAAGTATTTTGACTTTCATGTTTTTTAATGTACTATTTTTACATCTAATTATTCTTTTAATATATATTTAGATAGTTAGAATATATTTCATTACAAATACGTGGTTATTTTGTCTAGAAATAAAAAAATCATCGGTATAATAGGAGGAGGACAATTAGGAATGATGATCACTGAAGCTTCAAAAAATCTTTCTAGATACATATCTGATATAATTGTAGTAGATCCCACTCCACAGTGTCCAGCTTCTAAAGTGGGTGCAAAACAAATAATTGGTGATTATTATGACGAAAATGCAATAACAAAATTAGCAGAAGAATCAGATATCATTACATATGAAATAGAATTTGGAAATGTACGTATACTGAAAAAACTTGACAAATTAGTTGAGATTAACCCATCTCCAAAATCACTTGGAATCATACAAGATAAACTTAAACAAAAAAAATTTTTGTTTAAAAACAAATTACCAGTGCCAATATTTGATAAAATACAAACCGTATCTGATTTTATAGAAAAATCAAATAAATTTGATTTACCTCTTATGATGAAAGCTCGTAAAGGTGGTTATGACGGACATGGTAATATTTTGATTAATTCTTTGTCAGATATTCATAATTATCATACAAAATTACACAACGGATTTTTCATAGAAAAAATAATAGATTTTAAAATGGAAATCTCAGTGATAATTGTAAGAAACACAGCTGGAGATGTATCTATGTATCCAATATCTGAAAACATACACAATGAAAGTATCTTACGTATGGCAATAGTACCTGCTAGAATAAAAGCAAATATTGAAAAAAAAGCAAAAGAAATAGCAAAAAATGCTATTAAATGTTTTAATGGAGCTGGTGTTTTTTGTGTCGAAATGTTTCTTACACAAGATGACGATATACTAATAAATGAAATAGCACCAAGAGTTCATAATTCTGGTCATCATACATTACAATCATCTGCCACTTCTCAATTTGAACAACATTTAAGAGCGATTTTAGGTTTAAAATTAGGCAGTACTAAATTATTACATTCTACTATCACATATAATATACTCGGACCAAAAAATTTTCATGGTAAATTTAAACCAATAAATGTAAATAAATCAAATGTATTTATTAAAATGTATCATAAACCTATATCAAAACCATTAAGAAAATTAGGGCATGTAAATATAATATCAAATGATAATAACATAGATACAATGTTAAAAACTTTACATGACATTAAAAAATCGATAACAGTCACACCAGTATAAAATCAAAATAAATTTTCAAATGAAAAGACTATATTATCGTTACAAGATACCATGATTAATGAAAGAATTGATTGCAATAACAATGACAATTTTTGCAATTGGTTTATTGACCATATATGGATTAGATGTAATTTTTTCTAATATTTCACAAGGTTTTTTACCATTTAATCACATGGTACGTGGATTAGGACTTGGAGTACCTGCACTAGTTCTTCCATTATTATCTTTTTTCATTACTAAAAATTTAATAAATACAAAATTAGGCATCTTGATTATTATAAATGGAGTTTTAATAATAATAGGTGGCATAGCTGTAATTGTGCCTGACTCAACCAAAACAATGAAAATAAATACATATGTAGAATCTATGTTTTTAATTGCAATAGGATGTTTAACAATATTTGCTGGAACTAAAAAAATTCGTAATTAAGATTTTAATACGTTATTTATAAAGCTAACATAATTGTTAACAATTGCTTCTATCATAGATTGGTTATCGTATATAATATCCGAATACATATATGTTGGAGTATTTATTGCTGCTTTATCTGAAACTGTATTCACACCAATACCCACAATAATGATATTTCCTTTTGTTGGTTACATTGCATTCCAAAACGAATTTAGCTTAGTAGAATTAGTATTATTAGGCATAATTGGAGGATTAGGTTCTACAATTGGATCATTAATTTTATATTTTTTTGCATTAAAACTAGGAACAAAAACTAGACTTTTAAAATATTTAGCAATTTCAGAAAAAAAATTAAATTTGGTATCAAAATGGATTGATAAATATGGATCTATAATTGTTTTCATTTGTAGACTCATACCAATTTTAAGGGAAGCCGTTTCTATTTTTGCAGGAATATTCAAAATGAAGAAAATAATCTTTTTTGTTTATACTTTTTTAGGATCAAGTATTTTAAACATAATATTGTTGTTTATAGGGTATTATTTCAATGGAAACTTCCAAAGTTTTATAAAAACTTATTTTTAAAAATCTAGTTATGATTGTTATAATACTAGCAGGTGGACGTGGTGAAAGATTAAATTCAATCACAGAATATGTCCCAAAATCATTGATCCCAATAAACAATGTTCCAATAATAGAAAGACAGATAAAATATCTACAAAAATTTAATATAACTAAATTTGTGATTGCATTAGGTTATTTATCTCAACAAGTAATAAATTACATACGACATAAAAATTATTTCTATGCAGATATAGAATTTTCTATTGAAAAAACTCTATTAGGTACAGGAGGTGCAATAAAAAACATCATCGATGATAAAAATGAAAATTCATACATCATAATGAATGGCGATATAATTACAAATATGGATATATCATTACTTCAATCACAAATTGATAGTGTTGCAATTATACCATTAATAACAAAGTTTGGAGTAGTTTGTATTAATGATAACAGAATAACGCAGTTCGATGAAAAAAAAATAGTTAGTAATGAATGGATGAATTCTGGTTTATATCATTTATCTAAAAAATTGTTAAATAAATTACCAACAAATGGCAACATAGAACAAACATTATTTCCTATGTGTGCAAAACAGAACTTACTGTATGCTCTTAAATATCAAAATATAATGTGGCATTCTATTGATTCTTATAAAGATATTAATGAATGTGAAATTAAATTAAGTAGTATATAACGTTTGTAATATATTTGTCGATATTTTTAATTTATATTGATTTTATATTTTAGTTATGAAAATTTCATATAATTTAGGATCATTGTTAACAATAAACCAAATATTAGACTGCATTAGAATTATTAAAAAAAACCGGATTTCAAACATGGTTTGGATTCCTGAAACATGGGGAATGGAAACTTTTTCAATGTTAGGTGCAATATCTTCTATGATCCCAAATGTAGAAATTGGAACATCTATAATCAATGTTTATTCTAGAAGTCCTTCTTTAATAGCAATGGCTGCTGCTACATTAGATACATTGTCAAATGGCAAATTTGTTTTGGGTCTAGGTGTAAGTACTGATCAAATAATAAAAAATTTTCATGGATACAAGTATGAATCTCAATTATTACGCATACAAGAATACGTAGAAATAATTAGACTTACTTTAACTCAAAACAAAGTATTTTATAACGGTAAATTGTTCAAATTAAAAAATTTCACATTGTTAATAAGGCCTAAACGAACAAAAATACCAATTTATTTGGCAGCTGTAAATAAAAATATGATTAAGTTAGCTGAACAAATAGCTGATGGCGTTATATTTTACTTACGACCAATTGAAAATATGAAAAATATCATACGTAAAACTAGAAGTAAACAATTTAAGTACAATTGTCAATTTATAACTTGTATGTCTTACGATGTTGATGATGCAATATGTAGAGTACAAAAAACATTAGCATTTTATATTTCAGTAAGTAAATTATACAGGAATTTTTTAGCACAATGTGGTTTTAATAATGAAGTTAACAATATTTATAATGAATTTTTGTCTACTGGTTTTAAATACAATCACAAACTGATTTCTAAGCGCATGTTAGATTCACTTACTATTTATGGAAGTCCTGAAGATTGCATTAAACAATTATTAAAAATTAAAAAAACTGGATTAGATTTAGCAATACTTCAGTTTAATCCATATGATCAAAATGAAGTAAACAAATCTTTTAATTTACTAGTTGACAAAATTTCTAGTATATAAAATTGAATGTATTTGTAACAGATTATAGCTCAACACACTTCACTCTACAAAACATTGAAATAAGATCAATATTATTATCATCAGTACAAAAATTATTGATCCAATCTAAAATAGATAAAAAATTAATTGATGGAATACTGATATCAACAACATCAAATTCTAAGTATTTGGCAGCTCAAATATCAGAATTTCTTGGAATTAAATCTAAGTTTGCATTTACAATTGAAAATCTTTGTAGCTCTGGTACAAATGCAATCGTTTCAGCATTTGCATACATATCTTCAGGATTAGCTAATGCTATAATAGTTGTAGGTGCCGATTTATACAATCCGCCAGGTAAAATATTTGAATGCGATGAGTCAAGAGGAAGTTATAAACATCCAATTTTTTGGGCATCGTTATTTACTAAAGCATATAAAAGAAAATACGGTATCAATGAATACGATTTAGCAAGGATATCTTCAAAAAACTATAATCATGCATTACATAACCCATATGCATTTAATAAAAAAACATACACTGTGGAAAATATTATAGACTCAAAAAAAATAACAGATGATCTTAATATCCTTCATTGTTCAAAACTTTGTACTGGAAGCTCAGCAATTTTAATGATGTCTGAAAATTATGCCAAAAAATTTTCAACAGATCCTGTACGTATAATAGGAATCGGACAATTTACTGACTCCACATTTTTCACTAAAAATGATTTAACATCAATGCCATCCACTAAAATTGCTTCGCAAAATGCGTTTTCAATGTGTAAACTCACTCCAAACCAAATTGATGTTGCTGAAGTACATGATGCATTTTCTATCTGTGAAATTATGGCAATTGAAGATATAGGTTTTACAAAAAAAGGGCACGGTGCAGATCTTTCTAATGAATTATACCAAACGAAGAATAATAAAATTAATCCGCGTGGAGGTTTATTGGGTTCAGGACATCCAATTGGAGCTACAGGAATATCACAAACTATGGAAATAGTACAACAACTTCAAAACAAAGCTGGCAAAAGACAAATATCTAGAGCCAACATTGGATTAATACATAACATGTCTGCTGCAGCTACATCGTCAACAATTTTAATTTTAACATCGTCATAATAATAAATTGATTATAACAGAATGTAAAAAATGCAATAAATTAGTCTGGCCTAATTGTAAATTTTGTAGTATTTGTTTAGAAAAAACAAGAAAACGTGATATCAATAATATTGGTAAAATAATAGAATTTTCAAAAAAAGATAAAACAATTTTTTGTATAGGAGAATTTGAACAGATAAGAATTATTGGAACTCTTCAAACCAATTCAAACGATATTCTACCAAATTCTAGAATTAAATTGCATACTAAAAACTTACATGAACAGCTTACTTATTTTTTCACATTAATCGACTAAATTAGTTTTCGTGATTATCACGTATGTGTATTGCTAGTTCTATTGGATCATTACCGAATTTTTTACCACAATATATGCACATAAATTCATCTAAATCATACACATCTAAATTGATCAAGTTCAAAATATTAGTTTTACGTAATTTTGTAACAAAAATTTCATAAATATTAATTTAGAAAAGAAAATATGAAATAATTATGGATAATAAAAAAATATCAAAATTACGTAGAAGTAGAGGCTATAGTTGGGAAGACAAACTGGTAAAAAGATTTAATTCTTCACCAAACTGGAAATCGTTTCGTTTAGGTTCTCCTAGTATTGCATTACCTGATATCGTAGCAATAAATAACATAAAAAGAACTATTTATGTAATGGAAGCAAAATCTGGAACTGGTACTACATTATATGTTCCAGCAGATCAAATTATAAGATGTTTTCATTGGATGTATAATTTTGAAATATATGATATTAAACTTGTAATTTTAGCATTTAAATTTTTATCTAAAAAAAGACTAAAACATGGTCAATATGCAAAACGAAAATTAAAAGAATATTATAAAATATGTGACGAAAGTAATATTGTTAGTTGTACTTGTGATTATAATGGAGAATTATATTATACTATTGATGGAAATAGACATGCATTAAGTTTAAAAGAAATTAAAATGCCATTTTTTAAATAATAATTCTTAAGTAGCAATATATAAATCTAAATTATGAGCTTTGATGATTTTGTAGATGAACGCTTACTTATAAGCCATGATATATTTGGAAAAAAAGAAATGAAAATAAAAGTTCTTGAAATCTCTGACGAACAACCTCCATCACAATGGAAATTTGGTAATCGAGTCAAGGTAAATAAAATTTTAATTACCATACGGCACTTAGATACTCAAGAATTAGAAGAAGGCGAATTCAATATTGAATCTATTGAAAACGAATTAGTATCTAAAAGGCATTATACATCTACAAATAGATGGGTGCCATCAAGTGATATAAAAAATGGATATGTAATTAATTCTAGACATACCTCATTAATAAGCGACGCAGTAGCTTTGGATTACATTGTGTTTTAATTTATTAAATACAATACACCTATAAACACTAACAATTAATTGGAATTGTGATTACAAAACAATTTACCATTAATAATAAAATTTTTATAGTTGCAATTACCGAACAAATAATAGAATATATTAATAGTTTAAAATCATTATATAATGTGTCTTATGAAGACACAGAAAGCTTTGATCAAACCAGCTCTGAAATTTCCAACATTGTTAAAAATATATCTGAAATGATAACACCAATACCTGCAGACAACGACTTAGATGGTCTAATTCAAGAATTAATAACATCTGTTGATGCTAAAACAGCTGAATTAAACGAATTACAAACAGAATACAACAAAACCAAAACTAAACGTAAGAGAACAAAAAAACAAAAAAAGTGAATCTATCTATATACCATGTAAAAAATATCGAATTATGAAGCAAAGTTGTGAATGTGGTATTTGTTCTCATCATAATGAAAATGAATGCATAGTTAATGAATGTGTATGTTGTACAAATTTTCATATTCGATCTGGTCCTAAAGCACAAGCTAATTAACCTAATAAATATCGCATTAAATTGATTAAATTACACGTTAGCTAATAACTAAATCCAAATTAATTTAAATTACTATACATACTAAATTCAGTATTGAAGGAAACAGCATATCTAAAATGTATTAATCCCTACTGCGGTTTAGAATACGATATAAAAAATACTAATATCACATGTGAAAAAAATCATTTTTTAGATGTGCAATATGACAATATTCCATCTATTGAACTTAAAGAATTATTTTATAGGAGGAGAAATTATAGAGACAACATATTTAATGAAAGTGGAGTATGGCGATTTAGAGAACTATTAAATTTTTGTCAAATAAATACAAGTGATATAAAAAGCTGCTCAAAATATTTAGTTTCTTTAGACGGTATAGAAGGAAAACAGTCTAAACCATATCGTATGTCCAAAGTAGCTGATTTTATAGGTTTGCGACATAACAAGTTGCTATTACAACTTGAGGGCTATAATCCTAGTGGATCTTTTAAGGATAATGGAATGTCTTCTGCAATAACTCATGCTAAACTTGTAGGTGCGACTAAAATAATTTGTGCATCTACAGGAAATACATCTGCATCAGCAGGTATGTATACGGCTAACGAAAACATGGAATGTTATGTATACATACCCAATGAACAAATCGCTTCTGGTAAATTAAGCCAAGCTTATCAGTTTGGGACAAAAGTAATTAAAGTCAGTGGTAATTTCGATGACGCCTTTTTAAAATCATTAGATGATGCAAAAAAAATCAATGCGTATACTGTAAATTCAGTAAATCCATTTCGAATAGAAGGACAAAAAACAATCATTTATAGATTGTTAGAATATCTAAATTGGGATGTTCCAGATTGGATAGTTTATCCTGGAGGTGCACTAGGAAATGCATCTAGTTGTGGAAAATGTTTAATGGAATTATACAAATGGCAATGGATAAAAAAAATTCCAAGACTAGTAATAGTTAATGCAGAAGGAGCTAAGACACTATATGATTTGTACAACGGTGAATTTGATAATACAAAACTTAGATGGAATGATGGTAAACCAAATTTAGAGTTGCTTGATCGATATTACAAGTATTTAAATGAAAACCAAATCAAACCTAATACCACAGCCACAGCAATTCAAATTAATAAGCCAGCAAATATTTTAAAATGTATACGTGCTTTAGAATTTACAGATGGGATAGTAACTAAGGTTTCAGATTCAGAGATGTTAGATGGTATGGCGATAGTTGGATTAAATGGATTTGATTGTGAGCTTGCCTCTGGCGCAGTTCCTGCTGGAATAAAGAAGTTAGTAGATGCGGAAATAATTAAAAATGATGATCTTGTTTCTGGCATTCTAACAGGAAGACAAAAAGATCCATCGTTATTTGTGGAATATCATAGTAATCGTAAAAATAGATTCGCAGTAACTCCAATAGATTATACAAGTTTAGAATAATCATAAGAAAATACATATAATTTATATATGATTTTTCTTCCTTATAGATAAAATTTAAAAATGAATAAAAGATGCAGCTACAATCATAAGTGGAGAACAGATGGAACAACTTCCTTGGTTTGAGATAATTTTATTATCATTATCGATAGGATTATCAGCATTTTTTAGTGGATTAGAAGTAGCTCTAGTAGGTATTAGAAAATCCAATGTATTGAGGTTAGTGAAAGAAGAAGTAAAAGGCTCTAACGCATTACACAAATTAAAGTCGAATCCAAGTAGAATGATGTCCAGTGTTAATTTAGGAAATAATTTAGTAAACGTGGCTGCCACTGCATTAGCCACTGATATATCAATTAAAATATTTGGAAATGAGGGAATAAGTATAGCAATTGGAACAATGACTTTTTTATTGTTAGTTTTTGGAGAAATTACACCGAAAACTTATTGTAATGCAAATGCTACAAAAATTGCGCTTTTATTTAGTCCAATTTTATTATATTTTGGTTATGTTTTATTTCCTATTGTAAAATTTTTTGAGATAATCACAAAAACAATGGTTAAATTGACAGGTAGTAGCTATATCCCACCTCCATTAACAGAAGACGAAATCAAAGGTGTCATAGATCAAGGATTAGAAGATCATGCTATTAAAAAACATGAAAGTGAATTAATACACGGTGTATTAAATTTTGATGATATAACCATTAGAACAGTTATGACATCAAAAACAAAAATGTTTACTCTTAATGCAAAAATGATGTTGTTTGAAGCATTACCATTAATTACAAAGATAGGCTATTCAAGAATACCTATATATGATGATAACAATAAAGATGAGATCATAGGAGTTATACACGTACGAGATATTTTAAAATATTTGGAAGAAGATAAAAAAATGGTAGCGCTTATTAAAATTGCACGAAAACCAATATTTGCATCAAGAGAAAAAAAAGTCAGTAGTTTATTAAATGAAATGCAAGAAACACAAACGCATATGGCGATAGTTTTGGATGAATTTGGAGGGGTAGAGGGATGTGTAACCCTAGAAGATTTAGTAGAAGAATTAGTTGGTGAAATTCGTGACGAAAAAGACGTTGATAAAGCAATTTATCGCAAAACAGACAAAAACACAATCATTACAAGTGGAGATATAGAAATTGATAAAATAAACGAAATTTTTAATACCGATATTCCTAATGGAGATGATTATTCTTCTTTAAATGGATTACTTCATGAAAAACTAGGCGATATACCAAAAGAAGGAGATAAATTAAAAATATCGTCATTATCTATGAATGTTGAAAAAGTCCTAAAAAATAAAGCAGAAAAAATAATAATTAAAAAACATATTTAGAATGTTTTATGTATAATTAGCAAAATGCATTTCAAGTAATTTTTTCTTTTGTTCCATATGAAATATTTTTTCTGTATGTTGTATTGCATCATCATAATTTCTTTTAAATAACATAGCTTGCAATAAGAGGTGGTTTTCTGGTATTACAATTCCAGTTTGATCGTCTGAATAACATATTTTAATAGTGTCCTCCGTCTTTTCTACAAACATTGAATATATATGAATCATGTTTGTATCTTTAAAATTGAATTTTGTAGATTGTGCAAAATCTCTTATCTCTTTTGTGTTTTTTGCAGTTTCTAATATTGCTATTCCGTATTTATTTTTAAATAATGACAGGATTTCAGATATATCTGGTACCTTGTGATGAAATCTAACATCCAAAAAATGTACGTGCATTTGTCTAGTTGGAACTTTTATGGCTCGAACAAAAATTGGTATTTTTTTACCCAAATAACTAATTACATCGTTTGCATGATGAGGATTATTTACTAATTCAATAGAATCTTTTACAATTGTTTTATCATCTTCAAGATCTGCCCATCTACGAATCAATGTTAGATCAAACCTAAGTAAATCTTTACCATATTTAATTATTAATGGATTTAAAATTCTGCCCATCCCAGTTACATTACAACTACCTTGAATTACATGTTTCTTATCCTTTACCTGATCATAGTTCACAGTGGAATTAAATATTAAATCTGATATAGCATTATTCCCAAAAATTGTTTCTCCTCCTTGGTATATGACCATAACATTTTTTTTATCATATATATTTTTTTTATTGTAAAAACCACAACCGCTTGGAGATGCATCTATAACTAAGTCACATTCTTCTATTGCATTTTCTATACTACCAGATATTTTGTAATCTTTAAATTTGTCTAATTTTTTTTGCAACACATAAATTTTCAATCCTTTAGACAAGATTTTATTTATAGTATTGTCAGGAGTATGTTTTCCAATACCGATTAATTGTAATTCAGGATCATCAAGTATAAATTTTGCAATCCTTTTTCCTATTGATCCGTACCCATTTATGAAAACTTTTTTCATAGCATATGTACGAATTAGTTTTATTTAGATTAATTGCTAATATGGGAAATCCTTTATATTGATAATAAACAAATTAAGATTATGACAGCTGGGATAGATGATATATCTATTTACATACCAAGACTATTTATTTCTGCTTCTGATTTTGCTCTTGCTCGTGGTCTTGACATTAAGAAGCTTGAAAATGGATTAGGGATATCAAAAATGGCTATTGTGGATGCCAATCAAGACCCTGCTTGTTTAGCTGCTAATGCATGTTTAAAAATCATGCAAAAAAATAATTTATCGCCAAATGATATAGGTAGATTGTACATTGCAACAGAATCTTCATTTGATGAGTCAAAAGCTATGAATTCGTATGTAATTGGCATGTTGGAACAAATTTATGGAAATGGTTCATTTGAACATTGTGGAGGAATAGAATGTAAATTTGCATGTGTAAGTGGATCTTATGCATTATATGATAATTTAAATTGGATAAGAGCTGGAGAAGCAGAAGGAAAACATGCGTTAGTAGTAGTTTCAGATATAGCAAAATATGATTTGGGTTCTAGTGGAGAAGTAACTCAAGGCGCTGGAGCAATAGCTATACTTCTTAATAACAATCCTAGATTATTAAAATTTGATCCTAAAGTAACTTCAACTTCAATCAAAAATGAATATGATTTTTATAGACCGTTTGGAAAAGAAACACCAATAGTAAATGGAAAATATTCTAATTTATTATATCTGATACAAGTCAAAAAAGCTTTATCTACATATAAGAAAAAAGCTTTTTCTACAGGTTTAATTAAATTAAAAAATGACGAAACCATATTGGATTATATTGATTATCTAAATATGCATTTACCATATAGTAATATGGGCAAAAAGGCATTAGCATATTTATTAAGACATGAATGGCGAAACCTATCTAGATGGAATAATATAATTTCAAAAATTGGAATGTCAGAGCCAACACCAAAAAATGTGAGAGGAACTATAGAATCTGTTTTAGCAGACTCTAATTTCATGCAAAATGATCATAAGTTTACACAATTATTTGTCAACACAAAAGAATTTCAAGATGTATATGAATCTAAGCTGGCTAGCTCATTAATAGCATCAAAAATTATTGGAAATTTATATACAGCATCATTATACTTAGGTTTCAGAAGTAGTTTAGAATTTGAATTCCAAAAAGGAGTAGATTTAGATGGAAAACGAGTTGGTTTTGGATCTTATGGTAGTGGAAGTAGTGCTATGATATTTAGTGGACTCATTCAACCAAGATATAAAGAGATAGTAAAAGATATGAACCTAGAAATCGAAATTGGTAAACGTAAAAAACTTAGTTTGGAAGAATATGAAGAAATACATGAAAATAAGCGTCATGTTGATGAAAATATACTAGATAGTAAAAAAGAGTTTATTTTGATAGATATAAAAAATAAAAACAAAAACAATGGAAAACGTACATACAAATTCAATGAATAAAATAAATAAAGACGTAGATTCTCCTATTAAAAAAATTTTATACGAATACATAAATAAAAATGAATCTTATCTGAAAAAACTGATTGTAAAAAACAATGAATTCATAGTTACAAAAATCATAAATCATTGTTATGACAGTATAATAAATATTAATGAAAATACATGTGAAAATGTAGGTAACTTTATTGAAAGCATGTTACATTATTTGTTTACAATGTATGCAATACCTACGCAACGAAAAATAACATCAAGAGACATATATATTGACATAGTAATTCCCAATATACAAGAGTTAATAAACAACCCTAAAAATTCATTGTTAATATACATACCAAAAACTAAGTCTATTAATGAAATAAAAAATAATCTTAGAAGTCTTAATAAGTTACAACTTATGAGTTCTAACATTTGGCTCATATCTGATGAGATATTCCATCATGATTTTACTCAATATAGTATAAAAATTAACAATAGCTTCATAAATCCAATTATACACCTACTAAAAAATGTACAAAAGTTTATTAAAAATCAAAATTATAATACATTTAAGATTATTAATAGTTAAAATTGTCAAATTTCAAAAACTGATTTTAGATCTAAATTTTTTAATATAAAACCATTTGACAAATTTAATTTTTCATTTGGGAATATAGACATAACTGGAATATTTGTTAATTCTTCTAGATTTGATTTAAGTTCGTCACTATTATAATTATTTAATGTGAGATTATTAATTATCACGCCTTTAATTTTCACATCATATTTTTTACATAATTCACATGTCATGATGGTATGATTTAAAGTTCCTAACTTCGTATCAGTAACAATCAATGCTTCTAGATCTAAATCATGGATCAAATTTACAATAAAATAGTTTTTAAAGATGGGCGTCATCAAACCACCAATTCCTTCAACCAACATAACATCATGTTTACTAGATAATTTTGCAAATGATTTGAATATTATGTCTAAATCAATAGAAATATTATAATTTTTGATGAATGAATATGGTGATGCGTTCACAGGGAAAAAAAACGGGTTGATTAATTTCTTATGATCATTTATTTTTGCTGCTGTAGAAAGTATATCAATATCTGATTTTGTATTGCTTTTTATACCTGCGGCAAAAGGTTTCATTATACCAACATTAATTTTTAATTTAATTAATGATGACGCGATTTTAGAAGTCACATAAGTTTTTCCAACATTAGTATCAGTACCAGTGACAAAATATGATTTCAATGTTTATTTATAGATACAATGATAGATAACTTTTCATATCATATATTATGTAAATCATTAAATGCAAAAGCAATACATATGGCATCCAAATACGCAAATGAAAGAATGGAGTAACTTTCGCATAATCAAAAGCGGAAATGGTATGTGGTTAATAGATTCAAATGGCAATAAACTACTAGATGGTGTAGCAAGTATGTGGTGTAATGTATGGGGTCATTCAAAAAAAGAATTAATAAATACAATTATAAAACAATCAAAGGATCTACAGCATTCTTCATTGTTTAATTTAACTCATGAGCCTGCAGAAAAATTAGCAAAAAAACTAGCACAGATTTCACCTCACATGTATAAAGTATTTTATTCTGACAATGGATCAACGTCTATTGAAGTTGCTTTAAAAATAGCATTACAATATTGGCAAAATGTTGGAAAGAGTAAAAATAAATTTATTTCTCTAGAAAATGGGTATCATGGAGATACGTTTGGATCTATGTCTGTGGGTTATATGGATGAATTTTTTTCTAAATTCAAAACAAACTTGTTCTCCGTCATACAAATTCCAGTGCCAATAAAATCAAAATTACCTACAAAATATACATTTGATGAATATCAAAAACATTGTCTAAATATGTTAGAAAGTAAATTAGCTAATGATAAAAAAATTGCTGCTATGATAATGGAAAGCGGAGCTCAAATAGCTGGAGGAGTAAACATATATCCAGATAAATTTCAACAAAAAATAAGTAAGCTGTGTAGAAAATACGAAGTGCTACTAATCGTAGATGAAGTTGCTACTGGGTTTGGAAGATTAGGATCGTTAGTAGAATATCAGTCACAAAAATCTAAACCAGACATAGTTTGTTATGGAAAGATGTTAACTGGAGGATATATGACATTAGCTGCTACTTTAACCACAAAAAAAATTTATGATTCATTTAATGAGAAATTTTACAATATGAAACATTTTTTTCATGGACATACATTTACAGGAAATCCTATTGCAACGTCTGTAGCATATAAAAACTTGGAATTATATGGCAAATATAATCTGATTAAAAAAATAGAAAACAAATCGAAGTTATTAAAAAAAAGATATGATGAAATAACCTCATTAGACATGGTTAAGGATGTTAGAACAAAAGGTTTAGTAATGGGCATTGAATTACAAATTGATCGAACTAAAAAATCACTAAATAAAATAATATTTGAAGAGGCAGCTAACAACAATATTTATCTACGTACATTAGGAAATGTAGTTATGCTAGTTCCACCATTAGCAATTTCTAAAAATGAACTGACTTTTTTGATAGACAAGACAATAAAAACAATCCAAAACGTATCAAAAAATTTAAAACATAATCATAACAAATTTTAATACATTTATTATTTAATTAATTGTATGAATAATGAGTTTATTCTGTCATGTCAAAATAAAATTCTAGCTGGTGGGAATATAAACAAAGACGAAGCTTCTAAGCTGATCAATATTCCTAACTACCTATTACATAACTTATCTAAATCAGCTAATAAAATAACTAGAGAAATTCATGGTAAAAAGATAGATGTAGAACAATTGACAAATATCAAAAAAAATAAATGTAGTGAAGATTGTTCATTTTGTAGTCAGTCTGCTTTTTTTGATACTGATGTTAACAGCTATGATTTTTTATCAGAAAACGAAATTATGAGGCAAGCAAAAAAAGCTTTTGATGAAGGTGCAGAATCATATTGTTTGGTAGCAGCATGGAAACAACCTTCCAGTAATAATTTTACTAAAATATGCGACATTATCTCTAAGATTAAACAAAAATATCCAATAGACATAGAATGCAGCTTGGGATTTTTGACTTTAGAACAAGCAAAAAAACTTAAACAAATTGGAGTGAAAAGGTATAATCATAATTTAGAAACATCAAGAACAAAATTTCCAGAAATTTGTACAACTCATACATATGAGGATAGAATAAAAACTATCAAAATAGTAAAATTAGCTGGTTTGGAATTATGTACAGGAGGAATTTTAGGTTTGGGAGAAACTAGAACACAAAGACTAGAATTAATTTTGGATGTAGCATTTTTTGTTCCTGAAGAAGTAACAATTAATTTGTTAGTTCCAATATCAGGTACTCCGTTAGAATACCAGTCTCAATTATCAATAGATGAAGTATTAAGAGTGTTTGCAGTAACTAGATTTTTGTTACCAAATTCAATTATCAAAATTTCTGGGGGTCGTGAATTTAATTTATTTGATGATGGTGAAAAATTATTATTAAGCGGTGCAAACGGTATAATTAGTTCAGGTTATTTAACATTAGAAGGTAATGACACAAATAAAGATGTAAAAATGATTAAAAAAATAGGGCTTGAAACATAAATTACTGTTCATAAATGAAATACTAAAAAGAATAAAATTTGATAACACATATCGAAAATTAAAATTTGGTAGTAAGATAGGCACGCATATTAATATTAATAATCAAAAATTATTAAATTTATGTTCTAATGATTATCTGTCAATTTCTAATTATGCGCATGAATTTTTGGGACAAATTGAATGTTGTTCTCGATCTATAATTAGCGATCAAATATTTAAATCGCTAGAAACAAAACTAGCAAAACATAAAATGCAAGAAAGTTCTTTAATTTATCCAACAGGTTATATGGCAAATTTAGGTACAATACCAACAATAATTCAAAATAAAAATGATATAATTTTAAGTGACGAGTTTAATCATGCAAGTATAATTGATTCATGTAAACTAACTAACAAAAAAATCATAATTTATAAACATAATAACATGGAAGATTTAGAATCTAAAACAAAATCAAAAAAAAATCGCATATTCATAATTACTGAAGGTGTTTTTAGTATGGATGGAGATTTTGCAAATTTAAAACGAATAGTGGAAATTGCAGAGAAAAAAAATGCAGTAATTATATTAGATGATGCACATGGTGATTTTGTATTAGGTGAAGATGGAAAAGGCACTGCTAATTACTTTCAAATGGATAAAAAAATAGATGTATACATAAGTAGTTTAAGTAAAGGATTAGGCTCATTTGGAGGGTATATTTCTTCTCAACACAACTTGATTAAATTATGTATCAATAGATCAAAATCTTTCATATACACTTCGGCATTACCATCACAATTAGTTCAATTTACATTAAAGAAATTTAATTCAAATAGAGAAAAACAACGTAAAAAATTATGGTATAATGTTAACAAACTAAAACAAGGATTAGAAAAATCAGGATATATGATTAAATCTAATTCTCACATTATTCCAATAATTATAGGAAGTGAAAAAACAACTATATTATTCAGCAAATACTTACTCAAAAATGGAATCTATGCAATGCCAATACGTTATCCTACAGTCTCAAAAAATAAAGCGCGAATTAGAATTTCAGTCACAGCTGGATTATCAGATCAGCAAATAGAAAAAACTATCAGCATATTTGATCGAGCCATTTCAAAATTTCAATTGGATCAATAACTCATATCTATACCATAAAACATTGGCGAACCCATGAAAAATGCTATTGTAATAATACTCGCCAAGATTATTCCTACAATAACGAACCTTTTATTCATTAATGTTGTATATGATAAGAAATTAATAACTATTACAAAATAAAGTTGTATCTTTATTAAGTTTAACTGTAGTGACATCTATCATGGTGACAAATTTCTTAAATTGAATTTAATAAATTAAACGTAGTAAATTAAATTGGTATTAAATAATTGGAATAAATCAAATGGTAATTCAAGTTTATCACAAAAAATGTTAGATAAAGTCAAACACACCATCCCAATAAAAAATAAACTCGATATTGCACAAAAGAAATTACAATTTCAAGTTTCTAAATTAGACTACATTCATGAAAAATTACAAAAAAAAAGCGAATACATATTTAAAAAAATTATCAATGCACAAAAAATCAATAATAAAACTTATGCAAAAGCATATGCAATAGAATTAACTGAGATTAGAAAAATGAAAACAATGGTAAATAATGCAAAGTTAGCAATGGAGCAAATCCAAATAAGATTAAATACTATATCAGAATTAGGAGATATAGTAGTCACTTTAAGTCCATGTATGTCTATAATAAAAGGATTAGGTAACACATTAAACGAAGTAGTTCCTGAAACTAATTATTCTATTCAGGATCTATCTAAGACGTTAAATGATGTATTATCTAGCTCATCATTATCAAGTCATGATGATGTAATTAATAATACGAATGACAAAGACACTTTAGCCATATTAGAAGAAGCGCAATCAATAATAGAGAAAAAAGCAAAAGACAATATTCCTGAACTCCCAAATTCATTGAAGTTTAATAAATACGCATCTAAAAGTCAAAAAATATAATAAACTATGTTTTATAGTGTACAGATCATATTCAATGTTTTTTTTATTCTATGAATGGTGGTATTACTGTATCCTAATTTTTGATAATTTTTAATCATCACGTTCCAATTTTTTAATCTCCATTGTGCTTGTTCGATAGTTATAGAATGAGTTTCTTTTCTAACAATACTTTTTCTGCCAACTTTTAATGTACCAGCATCATTTGCTATCCATCTATTATGAGCAAATTTCAAACCAATAATTATTTCATTCATAGGTAATTGTAAAAAATATTGTTTTAACAGATCTAATTGCATTCGAGTAGGTTTATTTATTGCACACAAATGTATTTTATGCGTCATCTCCATCGCATCATAATGTTCATCATATTTATTAAAATGATTACCTATAAACAAATTATTGAAAATTTACTAACAACTAATAAATTCTAATAAAGAATTTTTACAAATTGTGTTATAAATTGCAAAGCCAAAAATAATTACTGCGAATATGGACAAAGGAATAACAATCAAAAATTTTTCTTTGTAGCCCATATTTTAGAAAAACTATATAAAGATATTAAACGTTGATTTTTAGACAAAATTATTCGACTGAAATTATGAATTTACCTCGTGTAGTAGGGTTTTGTAAAGATTTAATCATTATTCTAGGTATCGAAAGTGAAGCTTTATTACAATTTATGGCCAACGTACGAGGGCATACATAATTACTTTTTCGTAATACTATATCATTTTTATCTGTAAATGATAAACTTTGGTTTCCACTACCTACAATATGAAAAGAAATATTATTTACAATTATTGTAACTGTAATTATAGAAAAAGAATTACGCAGTTTATTTTTCAACGATATTGGAAGATCATTACAACTATAATTCGCATTAACACCTATTATGCAATCTCCATTTGTGGTAAGATGTTCATCTTTGGTTATTTCGATAGTGTTTTTATGAGTAGATCGTATATTTTTATGTCCAAAAAATTCTATTTCAAATTTCATGTTACCAACATAATAATTTAAATTAAACATTAAAATCAATCTATGTGATTTGTTACCAGCACAACAAGGTTATGATAGAGCCATCACAGTATTTTCTCCAGACGGTAGATTATATCAAGTCGAATATGCAATAGAAACAGTCAGAAGAGGGACAATTGCCATAGGAATAAAATGCAAAGATGGAATCATAATTGCAGTAGAAGAAAAACCACGTAAACTTCAAATTTCCCAGAATTCTCAAAAAATATTTCAAATTGATGATCATATTGGTGTTGCAGCAGCTGGGTATATTCCAGATGCTCGTAATCAAGTTGACAGTGCGCGTTTTTTTGCACAAAGCAACAAATTAATTTATAACGAACCTGTAGATGCAGAATCAGTAGCAAAACATTTGGCAGATCAATGCCAGCAATTTACACAATATGCAGGAGTACGTCCATTTGGAGTGGCATTGATAATAGGAGGGGTAATAGAAAACAAGTGTTCTCTATATTTAACAGATCCAAGCGGCACATACATACCATATGATGCTGTTGCAATAGGTTCTGGTTCTGAAAAAGTTACAGAATTTTTTGAAAAAAAATACAAGAAAGAATTAACTTTAGACGATGCATGCATTTTAGCCATATCTGCCATCTACATTGCAAGTGAAGATAAAGAAAATGCAAAATACATCAAAATGTCTAAGCTTAGTTTGGACACTAAAATTTTTGAAAATATTTCAGATGTGCAAATTAATGAATTCTCAAAACGAGCTAAGGATCATAATGATTATAAATCATAATGAATTTTTTTATTGCTATTCCAAATACTTCTTTAGCAGATGAAATTCATCAATTAAACAAAACAAAAAAAATATCTCAAATTGCACGTGCATGTGCAACATTTAGAGTTGATACTATATTTATTTATGATGAAGATTATAATTTTAAAAGAGATCGAAAGCTCTTGATCGAAGTTTTAAGATATATGGATACTCCACAATTTTTACGTAAAAAAATATTTCCAAAAACTAATGAGCTAAAGTATTCTGGAATTACATCGCCGTTGAAGATACCTAGTCATAATACAGTAAACAAAGTTACAAAAATAAAATCTGGAGATATTAAAGATGGCGTCATCGTTTCTATAAACAAAAAAATGTTTATAGACATTGGATTTGATTTTCGTTTACTGTATTTTGGAAAAAAAATGATTGGAAATCGAATACAAATAAAATTTCAAAACGGTTATCCTAATTTAAACTTCAAGGAAATAAAACGTGAAGAAATAAACGATTATTGGGGTTATAAAATAAAAACGAAGAGAAATTTGTTAAATTTTTTGTTATCTTGGAATGGCGATATAATTTTGACGTCCAGAAAAGGAATTGTGACGTCAGTAAATAATTTACGACAGTATACTGGCAAAAAAAACATGTTGGTTGTTTTTGGCACACCAAATAGAGGATTACATGATATTTTAGGCAATAAAATTAACATAATTCCGCACTCCAAAATTCTTAATTTTTTTCCTAATCAGAAAACTATGACAATAAGATTAGAGGAAGCTATTAACGGTGTATTATCCATTTTAAATTTATTTCAACATCATTAATAAATTTCAGAATAGATATATAGCTGCGTCTATCATTTCGATTGGTAATGGGACATAGGAAACATAGCCAACCTAGGAGAGGTAGTCTTGCATATTTGCCACATGGAAGAGCTAGGAGTATGGAAGCTAGAATACGTACGTGGATAAATAATGATATCAGTAACGCGCCAAAAATTCTGGGCCATGCTGGATTTAAGGTTGGTTGCTTGCAAATTGCAAGTGTGGATGATAAAGAAAAAACTCCAAACGCGGGTAAGCAGATTATAGATATTGGTACAATCTTAGCCACACCGCCAGCTGTTGTTGTTGCTGCTAGAGGATATTCTGACGAGAATAAAATATACGATGTGTTTGCATCAAACTTGCCAAAAGAGATAATAAAATATGTCAAACCAAAAAAAAATGGCATCAAAATATTGGAAAATAAACTAAGTAAAATTAAAAGATTATTTGTCATATTAGCTGTAATACCTAGTAATGTAGGTTTATCTCAGAAAAAACCATATATTTTTGAAGTCGGTATAAATGGGAATGATATGAAAGAACAATTAGAATTCATAAAAAAAAATTTAGGCAAATCATTAAAAATTTCAGATATTTTTGAAGCTGGTACTAAAATAGATGTTGCAGCCATAACAAAAGGTAAAGGATGGGAGGGTCCAATTACTAGATGGGGAGTTAAAAGAAAACAACATAAATCAAGAAAAAGTGTAAGAGAAGTAGGATCTTTAGGTCCTATATCCCCTCAAAATGTTATGTATACTGTTCCTCGTGCTGGACAAAGAGGATTTCATCAGAGGATAGAATATAATAAGAGAATTATGGTTGTTAGCAATACTACAAAAAACGAATTTAAAATCAATCCAAAAGGTGGATTTAAACATTTTGGATTTATAGATGGAGATTACATAATAATCAGAGGATCTGTACCAGGATCAATAAAACGTCTAATTAAACTACGGACATCAATACGATCTCCACAAAAAAAGTTAATCAAACCAAATGTAATTAGTATAATAAGATGAAAACCACAATATTATCAGCAACTGGAGAAGTAGAAAACGAAATAGAATTACCAAAAATTTTTTCAATAGTAGTAAATCATAAATTAATTCACAAAGTTTTTACAAATATTAGTTCTCATCAATTTCAAAAGCAAGGGCGTCATGCTACAGCAGGAATGGATGTATCTGCAAGCACTTTAAACCCACCTACTGGTCATGGACAATCAAGAGTAGCTAGAATACATAGTGGAGGAGGAGGCAGGCAAGGACAGGCCGGAGGCATTGCCTCAGTGAGAGGAGGTAGACAAGCACATCCGCCAATTAGTAAAAAAATAATTTATAAAAAACTGAATAAAAAAGAAATAAAATATGCATTGGGATCTGCAATAGCAGCAACAACATCAAGATTTTATATTAAAAAAAGAGGACATAAAATTGATAAAATTAAACAATTGCCAATAATCGTATCAAATACAATAGAAACACTATCAAAAACATCTGAGATTAAATCATTAATTAGCAATCTCAATTTAACTGCAGATCTTGACAGATTAAAAAAACGTAAAGTACGTACTGGTAAACCTTCGTACAGAGGACGTAAAAAAAAAGTTGGGAAAAGTGTGTTAATAATAACTGCCAATACTGAAAAATTATCTAAAGCTTGTAATGCACTACCAGGTGTAGATGTACGATCAGTACATGATCTAAACATTATTGATTTAGCACCAGGTTCTCAAGTTGGGCGTTTAACAATATATAGTAAAAATGCTATTGATGAAATAGCTAGAATTAAATTTACTAAATTAGAAATACTAGAGAAAGTATTATGAATGCGGCTGCTGCGTTAAAAATAATATTAAAACCACATATTACAGAAAAAACATTTGCAATGATAGAAAATGATAAAAAATTATGTTTTATTGTAAGTAGTACATCTAATAAAAAAGAAATCATGGAAGCAATTAACGCACTATATAATGAAAAATGTCTACAGATAAATGTGAATAGAACAATATACGGTAAAAAAGCATTTGTAAAATTTGAAACTGTAGAAAAAGCAAGAGATTTAGCCACAAAAATAGGTATGCTATAAATTGGAGTTCTATAATACTAAGTTATAAAATGGCCAGAGAATTCAAATATTATGGGATTTCATTAGAAGAATTACAGAATATACAATTAGAAAAATTGTTTCAAGTTTTTCCTTCAAGACAAAGACGTTCTCTAACAAGAGGTATAACTGATGGAAAACGAAAACTGATAGAAGAAATTAAATTATTAAAAGCTGGTAAATTAAAAACATCTATTAAAACACATATACGTGATCTAATTATTTTACCATACATGACAGGTATAACTATTAACGTGTTCTCTGGCAAAACTTTTGTTTCAGTAAATATAATTCCAGAAATGATAGGACATTATGTTGGAGAATACGTAATTACAAACAAACGAGTACAACATGGAGCTCCAGGTGTAGGTGCATCAAGATCCAGTTTGTATGTTCCATTAAAGTGATAACATGAGCAAATTTAACTATTCATTTCAACATTATGATCCAAAAAAACACGTCAAAGCATCTCTACGTGAAAAAGGAATTTCACACAAGCATGCACGTGAAATAGCAGTTTCTATAAAAGGTTTACAAATAGACAAAGCCAAAGAATACTTAAATTTGGTTATTTACAGAAAACGCTCAATACCATTTAAAAGATATAACAAACATGTAGGTCATAGATCAGATCCACAAATTATGTCTGGAAGATACCCACGTAAATCTGCAACAGAAGTAATAAAATTACTAGATAATCTAGAATCAAATGCAGAATATAAAGGAATGAATTTAGATAATTTAAAAATAATAAATGCAACTGTACATAAAGGTATATGTGTGAAAAGATTTATTCCTAGAGCTATGGGCAGATCATCTCCTAAAAATAATTTTTTAACACATGTAGAATTAGTAGCTCAAGAATTGTGATATGTCTTCTGTAAAAAATGTCCTAAGAGATAATTATAATTCAATGTTATTAAAAGATTTTTTAAAAAATAAAATCAAAGATTCTGGATTTTCACACGTTGATATATCTAAAATGCCTATTGGTACTAGAGTCACATTACATGTAACTAGACCAGGGATTGTTATTGGAAAAAAAGGTTCCGGTATAAAGGAATTAACAGATAAATTAGAAAATAAATTTGGGTTGAAAAACCCACAGATATCTGTAGTAGAAATAGAAAAACCAGAATTATCACCAAATGTTATGTGTAATAGATTAGCTGCACACATTGAACGCGGAATAGCATTTAGACGAGCTACAATGTGGACCATACAACAAATAATGGATAAAGGAGCTATGGGAGTACAAATAACAATTTCTGGAAAATTACGTGGAGACAGATCATCTTTCGAAAAACATTCATCTGGTATTTTGCCATGTTCTGGCAATCATGCAGAAAGTATAGTGGATGAAGACATTGTTCATGTGCAAACACCAATGGGACTTGTAGGAATACAAATTAAAATAGCAAAACAAGAAAATTTTAAAGATGAAATGAAATATATCATAGATAACGAAGACAAAAATAACAATATAGAAGAGGATGAAAAACCTAATACTGTAAATAAAGATAAACATAAATTAAACGATAAATTATTATCACAAAGTGAATCAAATGAAAAGTTACAAAAATAAGGAGTAACAATAAAATGCCCAGACTAAAAATGAAAACAATTAAAGAATTTAACGAAGTTGATTTAAAAGAACGTCTTCATCAATCACGTATCGAATTAATCAAGTTTCAAATAGAATCTTCTAAAGGAACACTTAAAAAAAATAGTGGAAAAATAAAACCATTAAAAAAAGAAATTGCAAGATTGATGACACAACTAACTAAAATAAGTAATAAATGAGAAAAATAAAAAATATAAAAATGCATGAACTAATAGGATTAAAGGCTAGAATAATCGAATCTACAAATTACTATATGTTAGGATTACATGGTACTATTGTTGATGAATCAAAAAATATTATTGTTATTTCTAATGATGAGGGATTAAAAAAAATACCAAAATCGCATAATACATTAAAACTATATCTAGATAGAAATACAGTAACAGTACTAAGTGGAAATGATATAAACAACAGACCAGAAGAAAGGATACGGTGATAAAAATAATAAACAACATAGGACTAGATATAAGATCTCCGCCTGAAAATTGTACTGATATCAATTGTCCTTTTCATGGTAAATTATCATTACGAGGAAAATTATTTGAAGGAAAAATAGTAAATACAAAAACAGGAAAAACTGTAGTGCTAAAAAAAGATTCACCAATTAAATTTAATAAATTTAAAAGATATGGAAGAGGTAAAAATACAGTACATGCACACTTGCCACCATGTATAAAAATAAATGTCGATCAATATGTAATTACTGCTGAATGTCGTCCAATCTCAAAATCAGTATCATTTGTCGTAATAGGTGTAAAAGTTTAAATGGTAAAAAGCAGAGCAGTTTCAGCTAAGGGAGTACAAGAATTTCGTCCATATATCACTCGTTCTTTACCAGTAGGATCTCAAATTACATGTGCAGATAATACAGGTGCAAAAATATTAGAAATTATCATGGTCAAAAAATCAAAGACGAGAGTGTCTAGAATGCCTTCTGGTTCTGTAGGAGATTTTGTTAGCGTAGTAGTAAAAAAAGGTCCAGCAGAATTAAAAAAACAAATATACGGAGCCGTGATAATACGACAAAAATACCCAATACGAAGATTAAATGGCAGTAGAATATCTTTTGAAGATAATGCTGCAGTACTAGTAACCCCGGAAGGAGAAATCAAGGGAACAGATATTAAGGGACCAGTAGCTATCGAAGCATCAGAAAAATGGCCACGAATAGCTAATCTTGCATCAATAGTGATATAATGAAAAATAATATGATAAAATCTAATAATGATTTAGTGAGTTTATTGTCTAAAGAATTAAGAAAAAAATATAAAAAACGTAATTTACGACTAAGAATTGGAGACACAGTAAAAGTAATGCGAGGAGAATACAAAGGTATAGATGGCAAAGTATTAAAAATATTATTGACTAGATCCAAAATAGCCATTGATGGTATAAAACGAGAAAAAAGTAAAGGAGAAAAAATAAATGTAAATGTACATTCGTCTAATGTAATTATAACTAATATTAATACAGATGATAAGTTTAGAAAAAATAAACTGTCACGTAATTTAGATCAAAATAAAAATATTTAAATTGACACGTATAGCAGGTAGTAAAAAACTTAAACGTCAAATGGCCCCAATTTTTTGGGGATTAAATAGAAAAAGTAAGCGATTTGCGATAACAGTTAAACCAGGTCCACATAAAAAAAATTATTCAATTCCCACTCCAATTCTCCTTAGAGATATATTACGATTTGTATCAACATTAAAGGAAGCAAAATTTGTTATTTATAATGGTAAAGTCATCATAGATGGATTAATACGTAAATCTCTTCATCATGGAATAGGATTGATGGATGTTATAGAATTACAAAATATTTCTTCTCAATATAGAATGATTCCACTAAATGGCAAAATATTAGCTCCAATAAAAATACCATCTGAAGAAAAATCTAAAAAAATAGTTAAAGTTATTACAAAATCAACAATAAAAAACAATAAATTTCAAATTGGAACTCATGATGGAAGAACTATAATAACAAATTTGGATATAAAAGTGGGAGATTCTTGTTTAATAAACATTCCTGACCAAAAAATACTAGATGTGTTAAAATTAGAAAATACTTGTAAAGTATTAATAATTAAAGGTATCAACGCTGGCAAAATTGGAACTGTAGAAAATATAAAAAAAGGAACATTCCTTCTTTCAAAACAGGTTACATTAAATATTGGTAATCAAAAAATAGAAATACCTTTTGATCTAATTATGGTAATAGGTAAAGATAAACCTGTATTAAAATCATGGTGAAAAAATGAAGAATATGAATTTGATGACAAAAATTTTTCTAGATAAAATTATTTTAAATATATGTACAGGAAAATCTGGCAATATACTGGAATCTGCAAAAACAGCTTTAGATCAAATTACAAATAAAAAATCTTCTGTTCGTAATGCAAAAAAAGCACAAAGAGATTGGGGAGTGAGAAAAGGAGAACCTATAGCTGCAGCTGTCACAATTAGAAAAAGAGATAGTGTTTTATTATTAAAACGACTCTTATTAGCCAAAAAAAATAAAATTCCACAAAGATCTTTTGATAATTTCGGTAATTTTTCTTTTGGTATCAAAGAACATATAGATATTCCAGGTATAAAATATGATCCACAGATTGGTATTTTTGGTCTCAATGTATCAGTATCATTAGCTAGATTGGGTTTTAACATTAGATTAAAACGCAATAATAAGAAAATTGGGCAACGACACAGAATAAGTCTTGATGATGCAAAAAAATTTATGATTAAAGAATTCGATGTGGAGTTATATTGATAAAAAATAGATCTTACGAATTTACTGGTAGAAAACGACATAAATTTGGAAGAGGATCTCGATGGTGTAAGCGTTGTGGTGATTATACAGCCGTGATACAAAAATATGATTTAAATCTATGTAGAAGATGTTTTAGAGAGGTAGCTAAGTCATTAGGATTTAAAAAAAATATGTGATATGAATGCCATCTAATAATATTTTATCTAATTTGTTTGTAACATTATATAATTCAGAAGCTAGAAGAAAAAATAATTGTGTGGTTTTACCTACTTCAAAATTGGCTATCGAAGTACTTAAAACATTACAAAAATATGAATATGTTGGAGAATTTGAACATATAGATGATAAACGTGGTGGCAAATTTAAAATCAAATTGCTGGCTAAAATTACAAAATGTGGATCAATTTCACCTAGGTTTAAAGTTAAGAAAGACGAATATTACAAATGGGAACTGATGTATTTGCCTGCATATTATAAAGGTATTTTAGTAGTTACAACTAATCATGGAGTTATGTCTCATCATGATGCTATAAATAAAGGAATTGGTGGATTTTTAATTGGATACGCATACTGAAGTAGAATATTTTGAAGAAACCATCGACATTATGGATGGAATCACTATTAAACAAAATAAGCATCATTTACGTATTGTTGGGCCGCTAGGAAAAATATCTAAAAATTTTAAAAAAATTCCAATTGAATTTAAACTAGAACAAAATAAATTATACATAAAAACAATAAACAATAAAAAAACAGACTATGCTATTTTACACACAATAAAATCAATCGTTAATAATCTTATGAAAGGATTAATTACAGGATATACAATCAAAATGAAAACTGTATATTCTCATTTTCCTATTTCTATTAAAATCAAAGAAAATGAAATTCATATTGAAAATTTTATTGGCGAGAGGCATCCAAGAATAATTAAGATACATGGCAATACGAAAGCCAAAGTTGTCTCTGGAGATATAATTTTAACTGGAAATGTATTAACAGACGTGACACAAACCGCTGCAGATCTACAATTAAGAACCAAAATTAAAAATAAGGATCCACGTGTTTTTTTGGATGGCATATTTATTCAATCTAAATCAAATCATATTGATTAATAATAATTTTACCATCATCAACAATCTTATATGTTTAATATTTTTACGATTATATGTTGCCGCCCTAGCTCAGCATGGTAGAGCGTCGGACTGTTAATCCGTTGGTCGCCAGTTCAAATCTGGTGGGCGGCGTAATGATTTCTAAATTCGAATTTAGAAATATTAAAATAATATTAATATGCAAAATTTAAAATTGACAAGACTAAAACGTACAAATAGATATTGTGTAGACTGTGGATCAAGATTAGTATATTATCCACGATTATCAAATCCTAAAGCACCAAATGATTACAGAATATTGATATATTCATGTCCTAATTGTACAGATGATTTTGAAAAACCAAAATTATTATCAATTAGAAGAAACCAAGTTAATGACCCATTCGAAACAATTGAAATTGAAATAACACAAATTCGTAAAAAGCTATCGTTAAAAAATTTAACAGGAGATAACAACAAGAGGTTGAACACAAATAAAAAGGAGTAATTGGTGGTACATTTTACCAATAGTATTAGGTTTAATTGGTGGTATTATAGCATATTTTGTGTTACGTAATGATGAACCTAATAAAGCTAAAAATTGTCTATATCTAGGAATCATATTAGGCACAATTGGAATAATAACAAATTTTTTAGTAACAGATTACAATACATATGAAAATATCGATATAAATATAAATTAAAGGGGTTTAGCTTTTATTCTTAATAATAATTTGTTACAAATTAATTATCAAATAACCCCCATCATTTTATAATTGCATAATATATTTAAGAACAAAAGCTAAACCCCCCAAATTTATTAGAGATTTTGAATTATTACGAATGTTCATAAATCTTAATTTTGTATGTAGGGGTTTAGCTTTTAGGAATAAAACAAGTATTATACTTTTTCCAAGCTACGTAATAATGATAAATTAATAATTTCAGAAATAATAAATTTAGTGTAGTCTTTATCTTCATCTTTAATTTTGTTATTAAATTTTTTAAGTAAACCGCAAATGATTTTTTCAAGTTTCATTGAAATTTTATTAATTGTTGGATCATAATCTAGAATGAAATTTGTAGGCAAATCAAAATTAAATATTAAAACGGCAGACGTGTAAAATTTTAATACAGTTCCTCTGATCTGTTTAGTTTTAGACAATTTTATGAATTGAGAGTTTTTTAGCACATTAACATGATGTCTTATCACTGATAATGACTTTGTAAATCCGTTTTGTGTTAATTTATTAAAAATTTGTTCTGTTGTTAATTCGTCATTATATAATATTTTAATTATTTCAATTCTTATTGGATCCTTAATTGCATTTGCTTGTTTTTCAGTTATATTTAATATTTTTGTATAATGATTAATTTCCAAATTTATTACCCATGTATTAAAAAAACTAATTATATTAAAAACTTTGTATTAATATCATTATATTAATAATAATGTATATATTGTTATAATTAATTAATTAATATTATAATATTACTTATTTATTTACTATTTTATTATAAATATAGATATACCTATTACTTATTTTGCTAATTAAATCAATAGGCAATTTTGGAGCTATTGGGGTTATCATTTTTTGTCTAGCTGATTCAAATTTTTGTTTATAATTATGCAAAATAAGCCAATCTCTAAGGATTTGCTTATCAAAAGAATCTTGAATAAATCCTTCTTTATATGATTTTTTAGACCATAATCTACATTCATCAGGACCTATTGAATCAGCTAAAATAATTTTATCTTCAAGTAATCCAAATTCTAATTTTAGATCAGCTAAAATGAATCCTGATGAATCTATTATTTTTGACATTTGTTCATAGATTTTAATTGATATTCTGGACAAATTATTAAACATAGTAACAGGAATAGAATTTTGTTCAGCCAAATCATTTTTATTAATGGGCAGATCGTGCATTGCTTTAGTAGTTGGATCAAAGATAGGTTTATTTAATTTTGAAGCTAATGGTAGCTCAGACTGTTTAATTTTTATCAAATTATTTTTATATCTTTCTACAATACTACCATAGAAATATCCACGCACAATACATTCAACAGGAAGCATTTTTAATTTTTTAACAATAATTTCACGATTTGATTTGATAGTAATAAAATGATTAGGGTAATCAATATGTTCAAACCAAAACTTAGAAAATTTACACAATATTTTTCCTTTATGTGGAATTAAATCATCAAACTGTACATCAAAAGCCGATATTCGATCAGTAAATCTAAACAATAACTTATCATTAGTAATTTCATATACATCTTTCACTTTACCAGAAGTAAGAAATTTCATTACTGCAACTACGAACCCATCATTCCAGGCATTTTAGATGGAGTACGATAATATTTTTTAACATATATGCCTTCATCAGAAGTAACTATTACAAATGACATATCACTGGAATTAGGAGGGGAAACTAGAATTTTCTGCCCAGGAATCAGAGTACCTAGTTTTTCAATTTGTTCATTTCCAAAATTAATTTTAACATTAGTTAATGGTTTATTGCCTATATTTTCAACAAGTACACGCGACATGATAAATAGATCTTGTGGATCTTTAAATGGATCTACCAATATACTGTAATTATCAGATATTATTTGTGTGTTCAATACCAACACAAATATAACAACACTCAATGTTGTGACGCCGCCAATAACTAACAACTTATAAATAATCAATATCATATGCACATGTTGTAATTTATAAATAATACGTTAGACTGTTATGATTGGACGCATAGAAACATATAATGGTGAGTTTAATTTTGAAAATGGCTTGCCTTGAGTTTGATTTTTTATTATTTTTATCAATTGTGAAAATGATCCTTTCATGATTGTATTTGACAATCTTTCACGTATTTGGAAATTATTTGAAGTTATTTCTTTTTCTCCTATTATTAAAACGTATGGAATCCATTCTACTTCTGCCAATCTTATTCTTTTTTTGATGCTATGTTCTCTTTCATCTATATCTACACGTATTTCATTATCAATTAACTTTCTTGCTAACTTGTCGCAATAATGTAAGAATTCAGTTTTAATAGGAATTAATCTGACTTGTACTGGAGAAAGCCAAATAGGTAAATAAGGTTTCATGCCATGAGATATTTTCTTAGCAGCATTTTCTAGTAAGGCATAGATAACTCTCTCTATGGCACCACTAGGAGAATTATGAAGGATAATAGGATGAGACAAATCATTGTTCTCATTAGTAAAATTGATATTAAATCTATTTCCATTTTCTATATCAATTTGGTCTGTAGATAAAGATGATGCATTATTCAAATTGTCAATATAATTAAATTCCCACTTCAAAACAAAGTAAAAAAATTTTTCTGGCCATAATTCTATTAACGCTGGACGATTCATTTTTTTAACAAAATATGATATTGTATCAATATTATTTTTAAAGAACTCATCAGTAGTTCGTATCACCATTTCGTAATCAGAATTGATGATGTTTAAGTCATTCATAATTTTTTTTGACAGTAAAAAACGTTTTTTTAATTCGCTAATTGCTTGATCCATATCTTTGCAAAACGCATGGCAATCTGGCATTGTGAAAGCTCTCAGTCTTTTTAATCCTACTAATTCTCCAGACTGTTCTCTTCGAAAGCTATATCTTGTTAATTCATATAATTTTAATGGAAGTGTTTTATATGACAAATTAAAATTATTTACCATTAGAAATTGTCCAAAACATGCTGCAAATCTCAATATTAATTGTTTATTTTCAGAATTAATATTGTATTGACGAGCTGGAAATCTATTAAAATAATGTAGTAAGCTAGGGTGTTTTGAATTATACATTATAGGCGTTTCAACTTCAATACCCCCATAATTGATTATTTCTTCTGTAACATATTTTTCAATTAATGATTTTATCAATTTTCCGTTTGGATAAAATTTCATATTACCAGAATCAGATGCAGGTTCATAGTCAGCAATAACAAGTTGCTTCATAAGCTTGATGTGTGGAGATTGTGCGCTTACTTTACGTTTATTAGAAATTTCATAATTGTAAACAATTTCAAGATTTTTATACATTTTAAAATCAAAACCGTCAACTTTATACAATTTATCATCAGCAGTCATCACAAGCCATTTTGAGATTATTTTTGACTCAGTACTTAAAGCCTTAGATTCAACATCAATACTAGTTCTGTTGTTTTCCACTATCAAATGTTCTGCCAAAGGATGTTTTTTAATTTCAAGCTTATACGATTTAGTCCAACCAAATGGAGCACTATAAACTTCGTATTTTTGTAATAAATTTTTTAGTTTCTTAATAAGATCAAACGCGATTTTAGATGAAGCCAATTCAGAGCTTAGATGAGAATAAGGATACAATAATAATTTTTTACATCCAATAACCGTTATTGATTTTTCTAAATCTAATGAAACTTTATTTATAATTTTTTCATCATCGTTTGCTTCTACTGTTGTAAATGCAACAATAATGTTATCAAAACTACTTTTCTCTGCTTCAATGTTTTCTGCTTCAAATATTTCTTTTTTGATTGGAGTGTATTCCATTTTGGTACAATGTAATTGCAATATTCTCATGATAGTGTTTAGCTTAAAATCATATTTAATATTATATTACAAAAATAACAAATCATAAATACAGAGTTATTATAAAAAAATTTTAAATATGAACAATCATAATTTTAATGGTAATGATATTCCTCATATTAAACTAGGTCCAGATACAACCATAGATGAACTCATAGATATTTACTCAAATAGTGGTTTTAATGGTAGAAAATTAGGTGAAGCATCTAAATTATATACGAAAATGATACAAAATGATGCGACCATTTGTTTGACAATTTCTGGAGCTATGACACCTGTAGGATTTGGAGGAATATTCAAGTCACTTATAGAAAATGGATTTGTAGATTGGATAATAACTACCGGATCTAATGTATATCACGAAGATCATTTTGCATGGGGACTGCCAGTAAAACAAGGGCATCACGAAGTAGACGACATGATATTATATGAAAAAAATATCGTACGAATACGAGATGTTTTTGTTAAATTTTATGAGACATTAGAAGCTCAAGATCAAATTATTCAAAAAGTTTTTTGCAATAGTTTAGAAAAACCTTTTACCACAGCAGAATTTTGTAACAGATTGGGAAAAATTACAAAAACTAGATCTAAATATCCTGATAAGAGTTTTATTGCAACAGCATATGAATATGATGTTCCAGTATACATATCAACTCTTAAAGATTCGTCTTTAGCTCTAAATTTAGCAATACAAAGAATTCAAAATAGGCAATATAATTTGGATTTTGTAAGAGAGATTATTGAACAGGGAGCTATATTATATAATTCAAAAAAATCAGGAATTGTGGAAATTGGAGGAGGAGTTCCAAAAAATACAGCACAACAAACTGGTCCGTTATTAGATCAAATTTTACGTAAAAATGTTGGAGGACAAGATTACATAATCCAAATAACAGATGCTCGTCCAGATACAGGAGGTTTATCTGGAGCTACCCTTCAAGAGAGTAAAAGTTGGGGTAAAGTTCACGATGCGCATAAAGATATGGTTACAGTATATGCAGATGCTACTATTGCATTTCCTATTCTAGCATTATATGTACTTAACAAAACTAAAAAACGCAAACATAAAAAAATCTACAAAAAATTACATCAATATTACAATAAATTAAGAAACGATGTGTTGCAATCTATTTAAGTACTAATAAATGACATTAAAAATCTTGGATCGTAAAATATATGAAATATTAATGAAATTAGAAAAGCAATCTCAAATTGAAAAAAATCTAGTTATTCCAGAACATAAAAGAATGTTAGCAATACCTTATGAAACAGGAAAATTCTTAAATATATTATTAAAATGCATACATGCTAAAAATATATTAGAAATAGGTACATCAGTAGGATATTCAACATTATGGTTAGCAGAAGCTGTATTTCATAAAGATGAAAATTGTAAAATAATTACAATAGAAAATGATTTACAAAAAACACAAAAAGCACAAATTAATTTTCAGAAAGCTGGAGTTGCAGACAAAATTCAAATTAAACACGGCAATGCAATTAATATTTTAAAAGAAATTACAGACACTGTAACAAAATTTGATTTTAAGTTTGATTTTGCTTTTATTGATGCAGATAAAGACAATGTAACAAAATATTTTGATTATATATTATCATTAATAAAGATAAATGGAATAATAATAACTGATAACATAATGTATCCAACTAAATATGCAACTATTATGAAAGCATATATAGATCATATCAAAAAAATAAAAAATGTATTTACAACTACTCTGCATATTGGAAATGGTGAAGAATTATCAATAAGAATAGAATAATAAAAAATCAACATGTCTGATATAATTAGAAAACCATCAACATATTATTCTCTATCTATGAATTCTGATGCATGTGGAGGTTCAACGTTGAGTCCTTTGCGTTTTCTAATATCAGTTATGATTTTTGTTTGAAGTGATTGTGGTATTTGTGCCCAGTTTTTGAAATGTGTATTCCATATAGCTTTTCCTGCGGTTTGCCCTCTAAGCACTTCTGCCAGATCAAATGTTTCAGAAGCAGGTATTTCGCCAGTTATTATACTCATAATTCCTTTTTGCTTCATATCTAGTATTTTTCCACGTTTTCTAGATATGACAGTCGCAATATTTCCGATCATTTCCTGTGGAACTCTAATTTCGATACCTAATAGTGGTTCTAAAATAGTAGGATCAGCCATTAAAAATGCTCCCAAGCATGCTCTACGTGATGCAGGTCCAAGTTGAGATAATCCACGGTGTGCAGTATCTTCGTGAGGTACAAAATGAGTAAAAATAAATTTACAGTTTCTAACTTGTTCTTTTGCTAAGGGTCCTTCCTTCATTACATCATCAAATCCTGATAGAATAGAGTCTGATGATTCTTGAATATATTGGACTCCTTTTGTTCCATTTATCATGATATTACCACGTGAATCTAGCTTCATAACGTTTCTAGCTAAATCAGAATCCCATCCATTTTCTCTCAATATTTTGATCACTTCTTTTTTATCTTTTAACTCATTTAATTTTCCACTTCGTATCATGTCTGCTACATTATTTTCTAACGGTTCTACAGACATGAATATTTTATTATGTCTGTTTGGCGACTTGGCCATTATAGGATCAGTAATTTTTTGCACAGTTTCTCTGTAATTGATAAGTGGTTTTGATGTAATTATATCAATTCCAGAATCTTTAATCAATGATGTAGCTATTTCTAGATGTAATACGCCCATACCAGAAATTATTGTTTCACCACTCTCTTCATCAATTTTTATAACTAAATTTGGATCTTCAATTGTTAATTTACGTAACACTTCAACTAGCTTTGGCAGATCTTTAGGATATTTTGGTTCAATAGCCATTTTAATTACTGGTTCTGAAACATAGTTAATACTCTCAAAAACTTCTACATTTTGAGTACTTGACAATGTTTGTCCAGCTCGTGCATCAATTCCTAAAAGAGCTGGCATATTACCAGCTCCTAATTCTCCAACCATCTCACGTTGGTTACCCATAAAAAAATTAACTGATTGTATACGATTCTGTTTTTTTGAGTCAATTATGTAAATTTGTTGGCCGTCTTTTAATTTTCCAGAGAATAATCTACCAATAGAAACTGGCCCTACAGAAGGATCTATGGTCATGTTTACTATCATCATTACAGCAGGCCCATTTTCATCGCAATTTAAAATAGATTTTCCTATATCACTATTCAAGTCACCTTTCCAAATTTTTGGTATTCGATATTTTTGTGCTACATGAGGCGGAGGATGATGTTTTACAACCATACCTAAAACAGCATCAGCTAATGGTGCCTTTTTTGCTAATTCAGCAATACTTTCACCATCATTTTTGTATGTTTCATATATATCTTTAAACGATATTCCTTTTTCTTTCATTATGTCAATATTAAATCCCCATCTATCTTTTGCAGATCCAAAAGAAACACTGCCATCTTGAATAGACACTTTCCATTTTTCTTTGTATTCTTGTTCAGCATAAGTATCTATCAAACTATTAAATGTAGATATTATATTTGCTAACCAGTCTTGCATTTTTTCAGGAGTTAATCTCAATTCTTTTATAAGTCTATCTATTTTGTTAATATATAATACTGGTCTTACTCTTTCTTCTAGCGCTTGCCGTGTAACTGTTTCTGTTTGTGTCATTATTCCTTCAACAGAATCTGAAACCACTACTGCTCCATCAATAGCTCTTAGACTTCGTGTAACTCGTCCTGTAAAATCTATGTGCCCAGGAGTATCAATCATATTAATAACGTATTCTTTATTATTTTTTTCATAAAGTAAAGTAACGTTAGCTTGAACTATAGTCATTTGCCTATCTTGTTCTAATTTCATAGAATCTAATGCCAGTACTTTTCCTGCAGAAGATGGTGAAATTATACCACTAGATGCGAGAAGGCTATCACTCATTGTAGTCTTTCCATGATCAACATGAGCAATCACACCAAAATTTCTAATTTGATCTTTATTTTTAATAATTTTCAGTATTTGTTCTGTAGCTTTGAATTTCATGAATGGCATAAATGATTTTATTCATATATTAAATTTTGTGGAATAGAGAACAACATAAATTAACTCAATGATCTAAATTAATTTATGAAAATTACTATAGGCCACACTCCTGATGCAGACGATGCATTCATGTTTTATGGATTATTCAATAACAAAATTGACAATAATAATTTTACTTTTGATCATATTGTTGAAAATATTGAAATGTTAAATAAGCGTGCAATGCAATCAGAACTTGATGTAACAGCAATATCAGTTAATGCGTACCAATATCTATCAAATTATGTCATTTTAAGAAGTGGAGGTAGTTTTGGTATTGAGTATGGGCCAATTGTAATATCAAACAAAAAAATAAACTCTGCAGATCTAAATAAAGTCACAATCGCAGTACCAGGAGTATCTACATCAGCATTTTTATTATTAAAATTAATGATTGGAGAATTTAAATTTAGAGAAATTAATTTTGAAAAAATACCAGAATTTGTGAGTAATAATAAAGTGGATGCTGGACTTGTTATTCATGAAGTCCAATTATCATATGAGCAAGATAATTTAATTAAAATTGTTGATGTTGGCGAATGGTGGAGTAAAAAAACTAAACTTCCAGTGCCATTAGGAATAAATGTTATGAAAAATAAATTTGATCATAACACGATAAAAAAATTAGACGGATGTATAAAAAATTCAATTTTATATGGCTTAGCTAATTTTGATGAAGCTGTTGAATATGCAATGCAATATAGTAGAGGCAAATCTATTGAACTGATTAAAAAATTTATCAAAATGTATGTAAATAATATTACTACAGATATGGATGAAATTGGAAAAAATTCAATAATGCATTTATTTGACTTAGCAAATAAAAAAAAAATTATTCGAAAAAATGTAGTAATAAATATAATTTAATTTATAAATTGAACCAATATAACGCATTAAATATATCATCACAGATATATGTAATCATAATTATCAACAATACAAAATGGACAAAAAATTGCTGGTAACAGGTTCAGTAATGACAGTAATTGGTATGTATTTTTCTACATATTTGTATTTTAGTATGCCAGTAGCAGCCAACAACATGAATGAAAATGATATAAATAAATTATTGCTAGATCAACAAACTAATAATAATCTAAATATACTAACAGGAATACTTATCGGAATAGGGTTTTTACTAATATTAATAAGTTTAGGTAACAAACTGCATTATGGTCATGCATCAAAAAAAACTAAAACTAAGCCAATAAAATAAACATGATAATACATTAATTCAGTAGATAATTAAAATTTTTTCAGTATATTAAAAAATGTATCGCGCTGTGCTGGAATTCTGCCAATTTCTTTTGAGATTTTTATTAATTCCAAAATAGATATATTTGTTGGTTTTCCAGCTGCTTTATATATTTCTTCTGAGAAAGCCGTTCCTACTAAATCATTACCTCCATTAAGAAGAGCCACTTGTGCTAATTTTTTACCATACGCTACCCAGTAAACAGATATGTTGGTTAAGACATTAGCAAGCATAATCCTAGAAATAGATATTATTTTTAGATCATACGTTGATGCACATTCATTGTTTATCAATCCACGTTGTTCCAATTCTGTATTATCCAAACTAAATTTAAGTGGGATAAATGTTATAATCCCATTTGTTTTTTTTTGTAAATCTCTAATTTTTATTAAATGATCTATTATATGTTCTGGCTTTTCAATATGTCCATATAACATAGTAGCATTACTTTTTATTCCTAGATCATGAGCTTGTTTAATTGTATCCAACCATTCTTGTCCTGTACATTTTCCTCTAACTATTTTGGTCCTAATATTTGTGTGAAATAATTCAGCACCTCCTCCAGGCATAGAATTTAATCCTGCTCGTTTTAATCTAGATAAAATTTCTTTAATAGAATTTTTAGTCAGTTTTGACAAATAAAATATTTCCGCTGCTGTGAATGCTTTAATATGTAAATTTGGACAAGTTGCCTTGATTGTTTTCATCATATCTTCATAATAATCTAAAGTAAGTTTGGGATGAAATCCACCAACTATATGAACTTCTGTAGCTCCTAGATTTTTTGCGTAATTAATACGTGTCACTATTTCTCTTTTAGTAAGTGTATAAGAATCTTGATCATTTTCTTTTCTATAAAATGCACACATTTGACAACTTGCAGCACAAACATTAGTATAATTCATATAGTAAGAATTAACAAACGTAATCAAATTGCCTTTTGTTTTTTTTCTAATCATATCTGCAATGGCACCTAAAACATGTACATTATCATAATTCATCAATTCAATCCCATCACGGTATGAAAGTTCTTCTAAACCTATTGCACGTTCCAATGCATTACAACCATCAATCAACTGCGTTAGCATATTCATGTAACAGTCACCCTATTATTTCATATAAAGTTAATAATATTATAAAAGCATTAGATATATGGTATTATCATTTAAAGATGAATATAAACCAAAATGCTACTTGTGTCAAATAGCATTCGAATCAATAGATGATCTAAAATCACATATACAGAAAATTCATAAAAAACATTATTTTAACAATTTACAAAAGAGCGTTCAAACACCAGTAGATCTAACAATATTTTAATTAATTTTTAGACATAATAGATAAAACTGTTTTTTTTCCTATGTTTGCAACATCATAATGTTTATCAATGCTTAATGCTTTTTTAAAAAATACCAGCGCATCGTTTAATTTACCTAATTCAAGTAGTGATAGTCCTTTATATGATAATGCCATAGGATGAAATCGATCAATTTGTAATGCCAAATCGTAATAAGATATAGCTAAAGTAAATTTTTTCATAGTATGTAATACAGAACCTTTGTTTATCAATGCAAGTATATTATTTGGATGTAATTGCAAAACTAAATCATAACATTTGATGGCTCGTTGTAACAAATTCATGTTTTGAAGTGTAACACCTTTGTCTAATAAAGCATAAATATTGTATGGTTCTAATTTCAAAATTTTATCATAATACTTTAATCCTGATTCATAATCTTCATCATCACAATAATTTGATGCCATATCAAACAGTTTTTCAGTTTTATCCATTTTACTATTTAACTATGTATTTTATATATTATAAATATATAATATGATTTTAATTGTTACTAATTATTTATTGATGTTATAACGAAATTCAATTTAATAATTTGTACTTGTTGTATTATACTAATCACATTCACATATATTATAATTTTATGATGATTATTTATAATTAGGATCAATTTAATATTTATAAAGTTAGTATTTGGATCTAACATAGTTTTTGATAACATAGGCAATAAATCAAAATTATGTGTTATATCTTAAATTTTAAAAATGTGAAAATATTTTTTTAAATCTACAATTTTAATTTTATATGATTGATTTTTTTATTTTAAGAATAAAACTAACATTTTTATTGATATAATCATTTAATATTTTACTTAAACTTGTAATATCATTACGATTTAATTTTATTATAAATATTTTGTATAAAATAAATAAAAATGAACTGATGAAAAATCTTAATTAGTGCAAAAAATTTAATAAATCTAAATAATGAAGAAAATTTCAAATACATTATTTAAGCATTATTTACAAAATAAAATAATAGAATTATTGCCCAAAAATTGGAATAAAAAACCATATAAAGAAATTCTTGATTATATAATTAACTTATTCAACACTCATAATTTAGGTAAAAACTACTATGGTTATCATAACATAGATCATGAATTAGAAGTATCATATATTACAATGTTGATCGGAACGAGCAAGAAGATCAATCAACAAGATTTAAAGTATCTTTACATTGCATCATTATTACATGATTTTGATCCAATAAAAATCATAGACAAACCTCACGAAGAAAGTGTAATTAAATTTTTGGAGTTTGATAAAAAACTAAAAGAAATAATAAATGAATTTAAATTAAGTTTTGATATTATCAAAGTGTTGATTTTAAGGACCACATATCCATGGGAAGGGAAACTAAAAAAAAAATCAGAAAAAAAAATCAATGCAATTTTCAATGTGTTAAATGATAAAAAATATGATAAAGATCATATAATGGAAATTGGTTGGTATTTATCCGTAATTGATAGAATTAGTGGTTACGCAATAGGAAATTTTAACAAATCAATGGACATAGCTAAAAAAAATGCACACTCACTTACTTGGCATCCATCATTGATAGTAAGAAATACTATAATATATTTTGAAAATTTATTCAACATTGAATCTTATATGTGTAACTATGTATTGAATTTATTACCTACTACTCTACAAAAAAATTTTTTGAATAATATATTCAAGTTCATGAAGCTTAGACAACAAGAAATCAAAATAAAATCTAATTATTTGTATAACAACATGAGCTTTGTTAGTAAAATAGAACAAAATAATAATCGAACAAATACCAAATTTATAAAAACATTATTATCAATATATGTAGAATTACCAAAACCATTACAAATTAATAAAAATGATTTTATAAAATCAATTAAAGATGAAAATGTAATACTTACTACATTAAGATTAAAAAACCGAACTGGAAAAATAATTGGTTTTGCAAAAGGTGGGCCTATTGAAAATTATAGTTTCAAACAAAAAGTTAATGATGAAAATTACGGCTTAAAAAACACTATTTTCCTAGAGCCAATCGCATTAAAAATGGGGTATTGGGGACTACATGGCGGTAGAATGATGCGTCATGTATTCACATCACAAGCAAGAGATAAAAAATTTAAATTTTTAGCAAGTTTTGCTTTACGTAATGTAATTAAAAAACGGATCAAAAATAAAGAAGAAATAAAATTTGTAAAGTTATTTAATCCTGAACGATGGGATTATTACAGAATAAAATTATAATCTAAATTTAAAGAACACAAAACAATAAATAATATTGTAATTATAATATTATAAATATATTATAATACAAACAGTTTTTGCAGAAAACAATCTGGCTATTAAATTTTTTAAAAATTATATTTACTTCATCTAAATCTAAAAATTAAGCTATGTTTTAAAATTTAGTTCTAATTATTTATTTTAAATATGATAAATTATTTTATTTACATAGACTAAATATATTGTTGTCAAAATAGAAATACGAAATAATTTTTATTGAAATATATTAAAATAATTTTATAGTAAATTATTTAAATTAAACAAATGTTAGATACGATAGGTAATAGAATATATTTATATCCAAACTACAAATTAATAAAATATTAAATTTTACTAGACATCATTAAAACATTGATAAGATTTTATAGATTTAAATCATTTAATACTGGTTATTTTTCTGCATTAGCATCATCAATATTATTTGGTACAATGCCAATACTTAGTAAAAATGTTGTCATTGAAAACTCATTAACTATTTCACTAGTAATAGCAATGGTAACAATGTTAATTATGATCCCATTTGCATCAAAAAATACAATTTTAAATTTAAATCTATTAAAACTTACTCGCAATAATGTAATATTGGTTATAATTTTAGCTTTATTAGGAACAGTTTTGGCACCAAATATTTATTTTATTGGTTTACGTCATTCATCTGCATCAGACGCAGCAATTTTATCAAATTCAGAGATAATTTTTACTATAATACTTGCTTTAATAGTTTTTAAAGAAAAATTAATACGTACAAATTATGTTGCGTTAATATTAATTTCTGTTGGCATATTAATAATCTCAACAAAATTAGATTTTTCAAATTTACTAATAAATATAAATGAAGGCAATATATTGATTATTACTTCAATGTTAATGTGGTCATTTGACAATAACATAAGTAAAATCTTGATTAGAAAATTGAATCCTATTCATATAGTTCAAATCAAAACTACAATAGGTGCGATAATTATTTTTTTGTTAATTAATATATTAAATATAGAGATTAAAATAAATAACGAATACATTTTTTATACAGTCACATTAGGCATAATTAGTTTTGGATTGCCAATGTTATTTTTATATAATGCTATCAAAAATCTAGGTACAATATTATCAATATTAATTCTATCAACATCACCAATATTTGGAGTTATATATTCAGTAATTTTTTTGAATGATAAAATACATAGTTATCAAGTAGTATCAATTTTGATTATGATAATCGGAATATTGGTATTATATAAATATAGAGATGCTAATAATGTATACCAAAGGAAAGATGAATAACACTCAATTATTGTCGTGCGGTTTAGTATATTTATTATGACATTCACAATCACATAAATATGTACTATGATTACTTTGACAATCTACACATTCATAATGTTTATGTTTTTCACAATTAGCACACTGCATATAACTTTAGGTTATTAATACATATTGAAAAGTTTTTTTTGGTTTGTGTTATAAAGTGTTTGTGAATTTTTTAATTATATTCATATTAGTGCTGTTTAATTTTATAGTATACACTAAACTATTTATGTCGTTTAAATTAGATAACATTTCGACGAATTTGGTTTTATCCTTTCCACGTTCATAGATCCCACCTGACTCTTTTACACATAATGGGAATTTTTGCATTTTTAACTTAAAATCAATCAAATATGAAATAAACTTTTGGTATCGTGTTATGTCATACCAATCTACATCTTTGTCAATACAAAATGCAATCCATGTATCTATTGAATTTTGATAAATTGCCTTATTTCGTAATTTTTCAAGAGATACAAAAGTAATTAGAAATCAGCTCTCTTCATTTTTGAACCACATCTAGGGCATTCAGATCCGTTAAATCTATTATTGCATGTTAAACATACATATCTAATATTTTGTCCTTGAAAACCAAAAAAATTTCTTCCAAATCCTCTACTTCCTTTTATCTTGTTCATATAACGTTTTCTTAAAATTAATGGAAATACAATAAAAATTGCTAGAGCAGCACCTAAACCGTATGGAAATGGTAATATCATTTGTAATCCTATGCTAATAGCTAGGGACGCAAACAAAAATATCAAATACGTCTTGTAGTTAAACAATAATGATAGTATATTTAAAAACTTTATAAAGTTTTAGAAATTATTTGGCAATGTATAATAATTAATGTGTGTCATAATTATTGAAATCATGATTTGATTACCAATGAAATGAATGAACAATATTTTTGAAATTTCATTTTAATGAACTAGATAGTTGTTTAATATTATTATTGCTAATTAATCTTTATCATAATTTATGATATGATCGCCAGATAAGGGATTCGAACCCTTGAGTGTTAATACACAACTGTTTTCACGAATTTTTCGAGACAGTCACCATACCACTTGGTTAACCTGGCATAATTAATTTCAACATAATCTAATAATAATTTTACAATCCAAAAATAAAAAAACAATAGATTATTAATAGAACATATGGGAGTAGAACTAAAATCATTAATTCCAAATGAAAAAACACAATTAAATAAATTTTCTTCTAAGATAGTAGCAATTGATGCATATAATGCAATATATCAATTTTTAACTACTATCAGGGGTCCTGATGGAAACCAATTAACTGACTCAAAAGGAAGAATCACTAGTCATATTAGTGGACTATTTTACAGAAATGTAAATTTTCTTTCAATAGGGATAAAGCCAATTTATGTTTTTGATGGAAAACCACTAGAAATGAAATCAACAGAAATTAAAAAGCGTCAAATATTGAAAAGTAGAGCCACATTAAATTACGAAAAAGCAAAATTGAATTTCAACATAGGAAATATGAAAAAATTTGCACAACAATCTACATCTATAAAAGATTCTATGATTGTAGATTCAAAACATATTTTACAATTATTAGGAATTCCATATTTGCAAGCGCCTTCAGATGGAGAAGCCACAGCAGCTCATTTAACTTTAACAGATCAAGCTTATGCTGTAGCTAGCCAAGATTTTGATTCAATATTATTTGGAGCGAAAAGACTAATACGAAATTTTACTTTAAGTGGAAAAAGGAAAATTCCAAATAAGAAATCATATGTAGAAATTGAACCAGAAATTATTGAAACTAATAAAATTTTAACCCAATATAATTTAACTAGAAGGCAACTAGTAGATGTAGGGATATTAATAGGAACTGATTTCAATCCAAATAGCTTTCATGGGATTGGTCCAAAAAAAGCTCTAAAATTAATGCAAAAACATTCAAAATTAGAAAACATACCTGAAATTGAAGGAGAATTACAGAAAATTAAATTTAATGATATTCGCAAAATATTTTTAGAACCTAACGTAACAAACATATCTGAAATAAAATTCAATGAGATTGATTATAAAAAGATTGAAGAATATTTAGTAAATGAACGAGATTTTTCCATGGAACGAATAAAATCATCATTGAATAAATTGAAAGCAGTTACTGATAGAAAAAAACAGTCTCTAGAAAAATGGTTTACATAAATTAAAGCAGTTATTAAAAAAATATGTTTGTCTAATTAGAAACCCAAACTTTTTCATCGTTATTGTTTTTATGTTTATTTTGCTGTTCCATGTTTGTTTTATTATTTTGATTTAATCTTTGATTTGTAATTTGCTGCATTATTGGTTTTGGTTCTTTTTGTGGAACTTCAGGGAATTTTAATTTAGTTTCAGATTCCATTTTTGATGAATCAAGATATGAAATTGCAGACTCTTGTATCTGAGATTGTTTATTTTCTTCTTCATGTATATTGTCTATAGTAAGCTCAGTAATTCTACGTTGAATATTAGTTATTTCAATAATTTCATGGTTAATGTGTTCTATTAGATCAGAATTATATGATTTAATTGATTCAAATAATACTAGATCAATTTCATTGCTTTTATACTGGACTTTAGCATCAAACAATAACAATTTAAGTGTTTTAATTTGTTCATTTAATTCATTTAATCTATCATTAAGTTTTATTCTTAGTTGTTTTTCAGTATCATCTAAAGATTCTAATTTTGATTTATATTTTTCATGTATTATTTTTGCATCTTCTTTCATTTCATCATTTTCTGACACAATGTCTATTAATGCTTTTAACCTTCTAAGTGTTAATCTTTTTTCACGAATTAATCTTTGTGCATCTAATCTCCACTTTGGTATAAAAATTATTACGTCACCTTGAATTACTAATTGATCAAATTTAATTTGTTTAAGTCCATAAGAACCACAATCAATACCTACATTTTGTATAGTGCCATCTATATCTGTGATGCTACCTATCGCTTTACCAATGAACGTTCCATACATATCTTTAACTATTTTTCCAATAATGTCAACTTCAGTGCTATTCATATATATTAAATACCTAATTCGTATAATCGCTATTATGTTAACAAGGTTTTTAATTTTTGTAAGAAGATTTTAACAAAACAGAAATTTTAAAATTCATAATATTATTATATTTTAGTTAATGATAGACAAACCACAAATATATCAAATTTTACATTTCATATCTAAACGTTGGTTAGACATGAGTAATGATCTTTCAAATAACGCTTTAAGTACATTACCTAATGATTTTTGGATGAATTCAGTTGGCGGTAAAGCAGGAAATGGTAGATGGATAACAATGATAATGTATACTGAAAATGAAAATGAAGCTACGTCTTTTAAAGAAGTCCTAATGAGATGGCAAGCGAATAGAATGAACAATCAAGATCTGATTCAAATAAAGAAAAGCAAAGATAAAAACTCTGGAGATTTATAATCATATTGCATTCTAATTTTACAAAAAAAGAACAAAACATATTATTAAAGCATTTTTCAAATGTAGACGATTCGGTTTTTACACTAATCACACCAAGCCAAATTGATAGAGGGGCATTAATGTCTAGATATAGTAGAACTGATAAAAGCATGAGAAAGATTTTTTTGGATGAATTCGCTGACAACAAATCACGCGGAGAAGAATTTTACAACAAAATTTTAGTAGAATATGGTGATGATTCTGTTGCAGAATTAGGAATAGGCCAAATTGCAATTGAAGGAATATCCAATATAGCAATAAAAAAGATCGAAGACAGGAGAATAGGAATGTCATTTCTGGAAAAATCATCACGATATGTATTATGGAATAAAAAAATCAATGGTCGATATAAATTTTATCTAGATCCAGTTATATTAAATTCAAGGTTTGCAGATCTTTATTTAGATTCATGTAATTTTGATTTTGATTTTTATTCTAAAAATTTAACAGTAATGTTGAGATACATTAAAGAAATTTATCCAATAGAAAAATATTCATTTTTAGATTCGGACAAAATTAGTAAGCCTTTTACATTGATAAAAGACTACAAATCCATAAAACTTGCAGAAAGAATTTATGAACGAGTTGCATTAACAAAAACTTTAGATATTTTACGTTTTGTGTTACCAGCTTCCACTTTAACCAATGTAGGTTTAACTGGCAATGGCCGAGCATTCGAGTATTTATTAACCATATTATTTGCTTCCGATTTAGAAGAAGAGAGAACTATAGCTAAAAAAATAAAACGAGAGTTAGATATAACTATGAAACCATTTGTTAAACGTTCCGATAATGAATATGGTATTGCATCACAACAATATTATAAGAGAATTAGCAGATGCACAAAGAACGTATTAGATAAATATTTTAATAGTATAAAAAGTTCAGGACCAGTCATAGAACTAACACATCACGATAACGAGACCAACGCAATGAATAAAATTATTGCGTCAATGATCTATAAACAATCTTACGGTACTCCATACAAATACATCTTACAAAGAACTAAAAAATTGAATCATGAATTAAAAAAAGAAATTATTTTAAAATATGCAAAATTAAGAATGAATAGGAGACAAAGACCTTCACGTGCATTTGAAATGACTAGGTACACGTTTGATATAATTACCAATTTTGGGATATTCAGAGATTTACATAGACATAGGATTCTTACATTAGAACGACAAATGCTCACTACCAAACATGGCTTCGCAATACCAGAAGAAATTAAAAATATTAGTTTAGACAAGGAATACAAAGAATGTATGTATATCTCCAAAAATGTATATGAATCATTAAAAATTAATAATCCAGCTAACGCTCAATATGTAGTCAATTTTGCATATAACTATCCATTTTTTATTGATGTGAATTTACGTGAAATTTGTCACATAATAGAACTACGAACATTACAACAAGGACAAAGAGAATATAGAAAACTAGCTCAAAAATTATTTTTAGATATTAAATCCATACATCCAAATTTATCAAAAATAATTAAATTTGTGAACATGAAAGACTATGAATTAGAGCGGTTTGAATCTGAAAAAAAAATACAAAATAAGAAATCTCAAAATTAGTCAGGCATATATATGTATAATATTGAATTATAAACATTAAATATAAAAATTCTTTAAAGTATTACAAACTGATAGAATTTGCGTATAATATTATGTGGTTTTGGTATAGTAGGACAGAGCTTAGCTAAATTATTAGAATCTAGATCATATGATTTATATACAAAATACGGACTTAAGCCTAAAGTAATTGGCATATCAGATAGTAGAGGATACATAATTGATAAAAATGGAATTGATCTTTGTAAGATACTATTATCAAAAAGAAAAAATGGCAAAATAACAAAGTACAGAAAATATGAAAATGGATATTCACCTTCTGATTTAATTAATAACATAGAATCAGATATACTTATTGAAGCCACCCCAAGTAATTATGAAAATGCTGAACCTGGATTGACAAATATTAGAATAGGAATGAAACGTAAAATGCATATCATTTCTGTAAATAAAGGTCCATTGGCACTCGCATTTCCATCTTTGATAGAAATGGCAAAATATAATAACGTTTTATTAAGATTCAGTGGAACTGTGGGAGGAGGAACACCAATAATAAATTACGCCAAGAATAGTTTATACGGTGAAAAAATACTATCATTTTCAGGAATATTGAATGGAACTACAAATTATATACTAACAAAAATAGAACAAGGAATGACATTTAACGATGCACTTGCTGATGCTAGAGAAAAAGGATATGTTGAAGCTAATGAATCATTAGATTTAGATGGATTTGATTCTGCTGCAAAACTTGTAATATTAGCTAATTGTATAATGGACATGAAAGTTACCATGTCTGATATAGCAATAAATGGAATACGCGATATAACTAAAGACGACATAGAAAATGCAACTAAAAATCATTGTGCATTAAAATTGATTTCTTCATGCAATAAAAAATTATGTGTAGGCCTACAAGAAATATCTCATCATGATCCATTATGTGTAAATGACACGTTAAACGCAATATCATTCACATCGGAACACTCTGGCACTCAAACTATAATTGGGCATGGCGCTGGAGGTATTGAAACAGCTAGTTCAATTATACGTGACATGATTAATATCAAATACAATATACAAAATAATGAAATCTAACTTTATTTCCAAAAGTGAAACATCAAAAATATCTAGAAAAGTATGTGAACAATGGAAAATTAGCTTTCCAAAATGTAAAAATTTAAAATTATTTCAAATTGGTAATCACACGATATTTACAAATGGTAATTTACACATAATTAAAATTAACGATCTATTTATTCCAAGCCTTTTATCAATAACCATATTAGAACAATTACCTTCTGTGTTTGTAGACATAAACGCTGTAAAATTTATTTGCAATGGAGCAAATGTCATGAAGCCTGGAATCACAAATCATACACGATTTATGGAAAACGAAATAGTATGTGTAAAAGAAGAATCTTACAATAAATTTGTGGCTATTGGAACATCTGTTGTATCGAGCGACATTATGCAAACAAAATCAAAAGGAATAATTATAAAAAATTTGCATTATATTGGAGATTGTGTATGGAATTTTCTAAAGAATTATTAATTTTTAGTCATTTCTCTGGAACGTTCCTTGTCAATTATTAAAATATCTATTCCATCACCACTAAATGAATCACGCAAAGTTGCGGATTCAATAGACTTAATAGCTAAATCAACTGCAGTTTGTTCATTAGATTTATTTTTAAATTGTGAGTCTAATACTGCTAATGCCATTTCTGCACCAGTACCAACAGCAGCATAATTATCAGGCAATACAGAACCTAATGGATCTAATGTATAAATAGATGGTTCATTTATCACGCCACCCACTATGACTTGTGTAAGTAATGGAAAGAATCTTCGTTCATACATCATATTTGACATCATTTTGGCAATTGAATTTGGTGAAATTTCTCTTTTTAGTTCTATTGTTCTTATTTTGGCCATTGCTTTAATTTGTAATGATAGAAGTTGCATATCGGCAACTAAACCAGCACATGCCGCACCAACACGAGGAGTTAATTGGAAAGTCTTCTTGGTAGATTTACTAACAAGAAAATTACCATAAGAGATTCTTCTCTCACTTGCAAAAACAACTCCAGTATCATAAATTATGCCAACAGCAGTAGCTCCTGGCATATACATATATGACATATACAATGAAATTTGTTTAATATAATAAAGGTTTTTCTAAAGTCATATGAATTAATTTATTGTATCATACGGTTTCAATACTTGTGGAAGCATATCAATTAAATCAGTAGCCATAATGTGGCATCCATATTTCTTTTGAGCTTCTTCTCCAGATTTACCATTAACAAATACAGCGATCGAAGCTGCTTCCACTGATTTTTGAGTTTTGGCTAGCATTGTTGCTACTAATCCAGATAATACATCACCAGTACCACCGACTGTCATTGCAGGCGCGGTTTTTTTATTTATATAAGTATTGGTTCCATCAGATATTATATCTATAGCTCCTTTCAATAGAATTACAATTGAATTTTCATATGCTAACTTTTCAACTGTAAAAATTCTATCTTTTAGTTTTAATGGTGGTATCGATCCAAACAATCTTTTAAATTCTCCAGAGTGTGGAGTAACAACAACATTATTATTTGATATGAGAGGAAGTATAGAATCAATTAATGAGCTAGCGTCTAACGACAATCTAATTCCCTTATCTAAAAGTTTTTTTATTAAAATTTGCAAAGATGTTTTATCTTCTATTTTAGAACCCATTCCAATTGTTGCAGAATCTATATTAATAGGCAAAGAACCTAATAGTTTGTTAACAGTTCCCCTAGTCATTTTTGAATCCATTAATGGTATTACTATTAGGTTTGGAGAATAAGATCTAACTGAATTCACAATAATTTTTGGTGCTGCAGTATATACCAAATCAGCTCCAGCTTTAAGAGCTGAAAGAGAAGACAGTATTGGAGCTCCATGATAAATATGACTTCCACCTATTACCAAAACGATTCCATTATCACCTTTACGTGAATCGATTTTTCTACTTGGTATAAATTTTCTAATAATATCAGGAGACAAAATATTATACATAAAATGAATTAATTTCTAAAAGAATAAATATTGTGCTTAATTTAGTATGCAATTAGAAATGAGCTTTGCGCGCATAAACCAAATAAGTGGTGTGTCCAATTCCGTAAAATGAATGTCTAGTTTTACCTTCATGTGCATCTATAGTACGTACAATATTTTCTACACATTCAATATCAGTAAATTCATTCTCTATTAATGAAGTTGAAAGTTTTTCAAGTTGGTTAATTGTAGGGCAAATAGAAATTATGGAACCGCTATCTTTAAGCATCAGTCTAGCTTGTTTAATAACTGACCATGGATCTCCTAGATCTATTGTAATTAGGTCAGCGTTCTTTATGGGTAATGACTTTCTATTTTTGATGTTGATTTTTTTGAATGTTATATATTTATCCAAACTAGTCTTTGATACATTCTTTTTAGCTATGTCAATGAATTGTTGGTTTACATCAAATGTATAAACATGCCCATTTGGTTTAACTACACCTGCAAGAAATATAGTTAATGCACCACTACCTGTTCCTATTTCCACAATTTTTTGACCGCTTTGTAATCCTGTTCGCGATGATATGTAACCTAAATCTTTTGGATAAACTATTTGTGTACCATGTTGTATTTTCATAATGAAATCATGAGTTGTAGGTCGAAATAAATACACGTATTTATTTTTGTTGGTAATAATTCTACTGCCATAAATTTTTCCAATTGCGTCATTATGTTTAATTATACCAATATGTGTATGTAATTCCTGATCAGCTAGAATTTTTGTTAACCACTTCATTTTTTTATTAAAATAAAATAATATGTACGAATTTAATTTAACTTTCTCCACAAAAAATATCTCATAAGGTGCATAATATGTGTTAATGTTATTTACAATAATGTAGTAGCTTTCATACCAAGTAAAGATAATGCGCTTTGTAATGTAAATATAAATGAGTTAACTAAACACAATCTAGCATTTGTCAATTGTGTATTTTTTAGATTTAGTACAGTATTATGCTCGTAAAATGAATTAAATAATGTAGCCAATTTATAACAATATGTAGCTATAATTTTTGGTGCAAGGTTAATGGCTGCATCACATATACAAATTTCATATTCTCCAATAATTTTAATCAGTTCATGTTCATATTGATTGTCTAACAATTCATATTCTACATCAAAGCTAGGTTTAATCTTAGCTTTTTCTAGTATTCTAGATGCACGTGCATATGCATATTGTATATATAATGCAGTATTACCATCTACATCTAATGATTCTTTGAAATCAAATACGATCATTTTACTTAAATCAATTTTTATCATCTCATAACGTAATGTACTAACTGCAAGATTTTCAGCCAATTTAGATAAGGTACCCATATCAAGATTATTATAACGCTTTTTTGCTTTTTGTAATATATTATATTTCAACATATCTAAAAAATAGTCTGCAATAATATAGGTACCTTTTCTTCCAGACATTTGAATCGGTTTATTTTCATATACTAATCCTAATTCTTTAGCAGTGTCTTGACTTAATTTTATTGCTTCATATTTAAGATGAGTATAAATAATTTGCTGATCGAATTTTTTTACTAATTCAGATATTATATTTTGTAGATACGATTGTCTGGAATCTATCACGGTAATAGTTTTTCGTGTTGAAAATTTCACATTATTGCTATATTTATCATCCAATGTAGTTTCTAATAAAATTTTACCATCATGCTGCATTATGTATTTTTTATAATTGAATGGATCTTTAATTATGCCTAATTTCCATAATGCATATGTTATGTCTTTAGCTATGTATGTAGCAGTTCCATCACTTCTAATTATTATTTTGTCATTTTTGTGATTACCTATTCTAGTTTTAACGATCCAACAACCTGCATTTTTACCTTTTTGTTCATAATATATTAATTTCATTTCTTGTAATTTATTAAAAACTGATTTCCATAATCCAGAATGAATTATTTGGGATTCAAAATTGAGGCAATCATATGAAGAATTTAATCTCCAGCATGTTTCGAGTTGTTTATTTAATATTTTTTTAGTTATTTCATTAGCAAATTTAGTTGTTGATGATTGTTTGCGTTCAAGTTCTTGTAATATATTCTGTCTTATTTTTAATAAATTTGGATCGTTTTTATATTTTTCAGTTGTTTTAATATATACTACATTTCCACAATATACATCAAATCTAGAATTTTTTGGGTTTTTGTTAAACCCTAGACATTTAAAGCCAACTATTAGATCAGCTACTTGAAGTCCTGAATCATCTACATAATTCAATACATTAACATTATAATTTATTTTTTTTAATAATCTAGCAATAGTATCTCCAATTATGATATTTCTTACATGTCCTATATGTATTGGTTTATTTGGATTAATACTCGTATGTTCAATATTTATGTTAGCGCCATTACCTATGTTTGTTTTGCCATAATTTATGGAGCACGATTTTTTTAAAATAAGCTCATTAAGCTTCGAATCATTAATAAAAAAATTGAGATATCCAGTAGGATGTGGTTCAATTTTTATTATTAGATCGTTCAAAAATTTTTGATATTTTTTAGCTATTAGCTGAGCTATTTCAAATGGTTTTTTATGCAAATACTTTACAAGTAAAAATGAAACATTGCACATGATGTAACCAAAATTAGATCTAGTTGGCTCTACTGTAAATTTTATTGAAGGTAAATTTAATTCCATAATAATTTTTTTGATGTTAAGTGAAATTTCATTTATCAATATATTAGTAACCATGAGATTATTAAATAATTAATCTACTAAATATTTATATGAATTTATGCTGTTTTATTATATAGTTACTAAATTTGATCGTATATAAAAATGAGAACAAATGATAAAATCAAGCAAATAGAAAACGAAATATCAACAACTCGTGTGAATAAAGCTACTGAACAGCATGTTGGATTACTACGAGCAAAATTAGCAAAATTAAGAAATCAATCTCCAGATAAAAATATCAACTCAACATATGGATTTGATATAAAAAGAAATGGTGATGCAACAGTAGTGTTAATAGGGTTTCCATCTGTTGGAAAATCAACATTACTAAATAAACTAACATCAGCTAACTCCACAGTTGGAACATTTCAATTTACTACAATGACTGTTATACCAGGTATGATGAAATATAAAGGAGCAAAGATACAATTACTAGATTTACCAGGGATAATAAAAAATGCATCTACTGGAAGAGGGTTAGGAAAGAGAGTAATATCAGTTGCAAGAAATGCAGATTTAATATTGTTGGTACTAGATGTATTTCAACCATTTCATCAACATATATTACAAAATGAGTTAGAAAAAATAGGAATAAGATTGAATCAAAAACCTCCAAATATTAAAGTAGAAAAAACTAGAGAAGGCGGCATAGTAATAAATACACAAACATCATTTCATAACATGTCTATAAAGCTATTAAAAGAGATTTTACATGTTAATAAAATTAATAATGCAAGAGTTGTAATTAAAGATGATATCAATGCTAAACAATTCATAGATTATATCAACGGAAATGTCATATACATAAAATCATTGCTTGTAATTAATAAAATTGATTTAGTAAACAAAAAATTTCTAGAACAATTAGAATTAGACAAATTTAATTCTATTAAAATTTCTGCCGAAAGCGGACATAACATTAATTTATTACAACAAAAAATTTACGAAGATTTAGATCTCATTAGGATATACATGAAACCAAAAGGAAAACAAGTAGATTATAGCGCTCCAATAATTATGAAAAAAAAATCATCCGTATTGGATGTTTGCAATAAACTTCATAAAAATTTACGACAGAATTTTCGATATGGTATCATACATGGAAAAAGTGTTAAATTCAACGGTCAAAAAGTTGGTATCATGCATACTTTACATGATGAAGATGTACTCACCATTATCAAAAATAAAATGTAAAAATTTAAACGAGAAAACTATTGTTGTAGTATTTTTGTTATAATTAGATTATTCAATTGATTTTAATAATTTTATTTTATCATCTAAAGTAAGTACATTTTTTGTATACAGATTATTGATTATTTCTTTAATTACTTTATCGTATTTTTGTATGAATCTCATCTCGTTTTTATCTATTGTTTTTCCTGGCGGCCCTTGTACTCCAGGAGGTCCAACTGGTCCACGTTCTCCTCTTTCTCCTTGCTGGCCTTGTGGACCCTGTATCCCTTGTGGTCCTTTATCACCTTGTATTCCTATTGATCCTCTATTACCTCTATCTCCAACAAGTCCTTTGTCACCAGTAAGTCCTTTGTCTCCTGTTGGTCCTTTACTTCCTATCGG
>JAPOVD010000001.1:159496-229334 GCA_026708305.1 Nitrososphaerota archaeon
AGTTGGTCCTTGAGGACCACGAATACCTCTCTCTCCAATCGGTCCTTTGTCTCCTATCGGTCCTTTATCACCAGTTGGTCCTTTGTCACCATATAACGTATTATTTTTGTTTTGGTTAATTTTATTTTCTACTAACATTGCAACATCTAAATTTTTGCTAATTAATTTATTATTAATAGCCAAACTTTTATCTATTTTGTCCAATAAGTTAAGCGTTAATTTATTTTGTTCATGTGGTGTTATGTTTGGGTTATTTTTATTAATTGAGGTATCTACATCAATTGATCTTTGTGTAACACTAATTTGATTATTTATAAACGTAACTTCAAATTTATCATCAACTGAATAAATTTCATTTTTAGACAATTTAACTTCAAAGATAGAGCATACAGAAGAAAATAGATCAGATATTATTATCCATAAGTCTGAATAACTAAAAAGAATAGATGGTAAAGGATTATTAGCACTTCCTAAAATTTCTGTAAAAACAGCGTTTTTAACTTTTAGATGAAAATTATCATTCCATAAATAATCATAGTTATTACTTTTTATATCAATATCAGTTACTTTTTTATTAGTTATGCATATAACAACTTCAAAAATTCCAGATTTTTGTTTGAATGGAGAAATACCATGTATTTTAATTCCAATACTTGTATTGATCAATTGAAACCAATCTAATTTTGATTCACATAAATAAAAAATTTGTGCGGGATCATTAAGAATAGTATTTAACCAGATATGATCAATCAATAATAATGAATAATCATAATAATGAAAAAGGTTCTCATCACAAAGAACATTTAATAGATAAGAACCGTAGTCGCGATAAGTTTTTTAAAAAGGCTATAAACTATATGGCAGACGAAAAAATTGAAGAGGCCGTAAAGTTTTTTGAAAAGGCTTTAACATTGGATCCTAACAATATAGATATATTACTCAAATTAGGCTATATGAAATTTCATCTAAATGATTATAATGATGCAATAAAGATATATGACAAGATTTTAGATATAGACATAGTTAATGCTGAAGCATGGAACTTAAAATCGCTTATATATTATCAACAAAAAAACTATGTCAAAGCATTAAATTGTGTTGATAAAGCTGTTGAATCAAATCCATCATACGATATGGCATGGTATAACAAAGCATGTTTTCATTCTATTTTAAATCAAATACCAGAATCAATAGAATCACTAAAAAGATCTGTTGAAATAAATGTAAAAAATGCTAAAAAAGCAGTAAACGATAAGGATTTTGCAAATATAAAAATAGATGATGGTTTTAAAAGAATCATAGACGTAGTGGTTTTAGAATCAATAAAACAGGGCTATCATACAATAGGACCAATTGTATGGACTACATTTATTAGTAAAAAAGAAGTAGAACACTCTTTACTGAAGCTGTTGGAAAAAGGTTTCATAATAAAACATGAAAAAAGACAAGGTCTACATAAGATACCTTTTTATGATTTTGTACCAGAAATGACTACCAAATTACATAAATCTAAAAAATTTTTTACAAACGTAAAAACATCATCAATATCAGAAAAAAACTTAAAGAATATGAAACAACTAATTACAACATTAAAACTATCTATCGAAGAAGAGAATATCGAAGAAACAATTTCAGGTTTGGAATCATTAATAGATTCTAAAAAACATGGCGAACAAATGATCGAATATTTTTTTGAAGAACATCGTGAGATAAGATTATTTAGAGTCAGGTTGCAGGATAACGGCCTAAGATACTTACATGAACATAAAAATATGATTTTAACTATATTAGAAAATATTGAACTTACAATAATGAGAAAATTAAGACAGGAAAATAATTTTTATTCTGCTGATAGATCCCAATAATTAGCATTGTTTTGCTTCTCTACTTTTTTATTTTGTTGCCTCCATTCTTTAAATGAACGTACATAAAGTTTAATATTTTTGAAACCTATAGATTTCAATGCATTATAAGCAAGACCAGATAATGTACCAGAGCTACCACAATATGTTATGATCTCATCTTGTTCTTTTATATTTCTATTTTCGAATATTTGTTTTAATTCTTTTGGGTTTTTCAATATCTTGTTTTGAGAAGCAAACATTTTATAAGGTATATTTATTGCATTAGGTATATGATGTTCTAAAAAGTTTAATCGTTCTCTGTTGTCTACAATTACAGTTTTATTGTCGTTTATCTTTTGTTCCAAGTAATTTATAGTTGACAATATAGAGTTATTTATATTTAATTTATGTTTCTTAATTTCAAAATCAACAATTTTGGAATTAGTTTCATATCCTAATGATTGCCATTTATCATAAGTTACATCCAACAATGAAACATTATCATGCCCTATATATGATAAACTCCATGTCAATCTTGAAGCTAAAGCTCCGAACGTATTATCATAAACAACTACATGTGTAGTATCATCAATTCCAAATGATTGAATTAATGTAAGTAGATGATTTGGTGAATCATTAGAAAGTATTTTGGACAGAGGTAAATTTACAGAATTAGGTATATGGTGTTGTAAGTAGTCACTTTTAGATCTTACATCAATAATTCTAGTATCATGATCATTAATTTCAGAAGTTAGTTTATTAGGATCAATAGTTATGTTCGATAGAGTTTCTTCTTTCAAGCAGCACATTCACCTTTGCCTGTACGTGTATGATAACTATCAAAACTACCATAATCATAATAAAAATCAGAACTTTCTGTTTTATCAGGCACTTTGGTAAATGGCAATAATAATTTTTTAAGATCAGAAATAGATCTTATGTTTGTATCATTTTTTTCATTGACTATTTTATTTATCCATGATTTTAAATCGTCATCAGGTTTTTTGTCTTTTTTGAATATAGAAATTATTTTAAGTATAGTATCAATTACTTTTTTAGCTGGTATTCGTAAACAATTAACACCCAACATTGCATCATCATCAGATCTGCCACCTAATGACATCTGATAAATAGGATACATGTTTTTACCAGATCTACCACCACCTCCATAAAATCCAATTGTAGCTATCTCATGTTGTCCACAAGAGTTTGGGCATCCACTTATTTTTATTGTAGCGTCTTTTAAATCATCGTCTTGATCTATTTTTAACGTTAATAGTTTACGTTGTATTTCCTTTGCTAATCTATGAGAATTAGTTAATGCTAAATTGCAAGATGTAGTCCCAGAACATCCAATTGGAGATGCGATCGTCATTGCTCCAGGATTAGATAGTCCAACAGAGATTAATTTAGAATACAACATTTGAAGATGATCTTGATGTACCCATCTAATTACAACATCTTGAGAAAACCCATTTCGTATCAAACGTTCTCCAGAAAATTCTTCACATATGTTAGCTAGATGACGAAGCTGATCTGATGTAATATCACCAGCTTCTAATGTTAAAAATACAGAATAATAATTTTGTTGTTTTTGTTTTATTGTATTGGTCTTTAACCATCTAGTGTAAGCTAATGAATCTAAATTAGTATTTTGATTAAATTTTGGAATATTTTGAATGTGTTTGTGGTGATTCACTGTAATATTTGTGATTATAGATTGAGTAACTCTAATTATAGCTCTTTCTTTTAAAATTAATTTTTTAAATTCATCCCATCCTAGTTCATGTACTAGATATCTCATTCTGTTTCTAGCCAAGTTTTTTCTATTTCCAAGTCTATCAAATATTTTAATTACTGCTATAGACGTATACAGCAAATCTTCTATCGGAGTAAATTCTTCTAGTTGATGCCCTACATAAGATTTATTTCCCAATCCACCACCAAGAAAAACTTTAAATCCTTGTTGCGTATTTTGTTCAGATTTGTTAATTATTGGTACCAATCCAACATCTACTATTCTTGCCATTCCATGCTGTTCACAACATGTAAAATTAAACTTGAATTTTCTAGGTAGATTTTGGTTTAATGGGTTACGTAACAAAAATTTTGCTAACGCCAATGCATAAGGAGTAGAATCAAACATTTCATTAGTGCACACTCCAGAAAGCGGACTGCACATGATATTTCGTATAGTATTACCACAAGCTTCGCGTGTTGTTAATCCAACTTTTGCTAGTTCAGCCATTATTTCAGGTACATCTTCCAAAACCACCCAATGAAGCTGAATATTTTGTCTAGTAGATACATGTGCACTTCCAATAGAAAATGAATCACATAGTTGAGCTATCTTAATAAGTTGGTTTGGATGGATTTCGCCAGCCGGTATTTTAATTCTTACCATCGCATAATCATCAGTCATTCTAGTTCCGTATGCACCGTGTTGTAGTCTAAATCTTCTAAAAGAATCAGAGCCCAATTTATTTTGCCTATAAAGTTTAAGCATTTTAGAAAAATGAGCAGATTCTTCAATTCGTGCCCAATTATTTGTTTCAGATGGATTAATTGAATCTAATTGATTTTGCATGTAAAATATAGTTCAACAATTTAAAATATAAATTTTTGATATAATCAATATAGGAACATAATAAACTTTTAATTTGGCTCAATATTTTTTATCATGTGCAAGTATTAGATAATGTAAAATCCAAAAAAATTTTTGCTGATATTAGTGAAGTTGAAATAACTATGGCCATAGCAAATGAATTTTATTCTGTTTTATCAGACAGATCACTTTCAGATGTAATAATAATTGGTGCCGGTCCTGCAGGACTAACAGCTGGAAGAGAATTATCAAATAGAGGTTTCAAAGTTTTGATAATCGAACAGAATAATTATTTAGGTGGCGGCTATTGGCTTGGTGGATACATGATGAATCCAGTAACAGTAAGAGAACCAGCACAAGAAATGTGGGACGAATTAGGAGTTCAGTATAAAAAAGTAAAAGATGGTTTGTATATAACTGCTGGTCCCCATGCAGTATCAAAGCTAATTGCTTCTGCATGTGATTCTGGAGTAAAATTTTTAAATTTAACCAAATTTGACGATTTAGTCTTAAAAAATAATAGAGTGTCAGGGGTAGTGGTTAATTGGATGCCAGTATCAGCACTTCCACGTAATATAACATGTGTAGATCCAATAGCATTAGAATCTAAAATAGTAATAGATGCATCAGGACATGATTCAGTAGCAATAAAACGTTTGGTGAATAGAAATCTAGTACAATGGAAAGGAATGAATCCAATGTGGGTCAATGAAGGAGAAGAATACGTAATAGAAAAAACAGGAGAGATATATCCAGGATTGATAGCTGCAGGAATGTCAGTTACTGAAACATATGGTTTAGCTAGAATGGGTCCTACTTTTGGAGCAATGTTGTTTTCAGGTAAAAAAGCTGCTGAAATAGCAGCCCAAAAAATTAAAGAGTTGTAAAGAATCAAACAGCTATTTAAATTATGAATTAATATATTTTTATACATTCATCATAATTTAAATTGTTAATCAGTATTGTTATTGTATTATGGACAAAAATCAAAAACAAAATAAATTTGATGTAATAATAATTGGGAGTGGTCCTTCAGGCTATACTGCAGGAATTTATACTGCACGTGCCGGATATAAAACATTAATAATTTCAGGTATTTTAAAAGGTGGACAATTAATGAATACTACGGAAGTAGAAAATTATCCAGGTTTCCCAGAGGGAATACTAGGACCAGATCTAATGAACAATATGTTGCAACAATGTAAAAATATGGGCACTGTTTTAATAAGTGATGAAGTCTCAAGTGTAGATTTTAAACAGTATCCTTTTTTGATCAAAATTAGTGAAAATAAATATTACTCCAGATCTGTAATAATTTGTACTGGAGCTACACCAAGAAAATTAGGCATACAAAGTGAAAATTTTTTCAGTGCTAAAGGAGTATCGTATTGCGCAACATGCGATGGTCCATTTTTTAAAAATTTGGAATTAGCAGTCATAGGTGGTGGAGATTCAGCTATGGAAGAAGCGATATTTCTTACAAAATTTGCGTCAAAAGTGCATATAATTCATCGACGGCAAAAATTAAGAGCTAGCAACATAATGCAAAATAGAGCTATGACAAATGACAAAATCGTGTTTCATTTGGACACTAAAGTAGAAGAGATATTAGGAGATCATAAGGTAAAAAGCTTAATATTAAAAAACACAATAACAAATAAAAATAAAAAATTAAATGTTGGAGGAGTATTCATTGCGATAGGTCATGTACCGAACACAAGTTTGTTTAAAGATAATATAGATCTGGATAATAATGGTTACATTATTTTAAAAAACAAGTCAGAAACTAGTGTCAGAGGGATTTTTGCTGCAGGCGATGTTCATGACCATTCTTACAGACAAGCCATAACTGCAGCTGGATTTGGATGTATGGCAGCAATAGATGTAGACAAATTTTTAACTCGTATTGATAAATAATTACGCATCATTTTTTGTGTATGCAAGTTTAGGTATGTATTTTGATTTTTTCAATGCATAATCAAATTCGGATTGTGTAAAAATATTTTGGTTTACATAGATGCTTTTAAATTTTCTACCATCATCTGCAAATATTCCAACAATACATTTTGTATCAATATCTGAATCAAAATTATATTTTTGCATAGCGGCATAAACTGTTGCCGATGAAGGACTAACGAGCATCTTATCTTTATTCAATATGGTCTTTACTACACTAAATGCTTCATCGTTGGTTATTGTGATCCAATCATCTACAATTTTTTCTCTTTTTATAAAAAGTTCTGGTTTTGCAGATTCTTCAAAATTTCGTAATCCTTGGATAAGATGATTAATTTGTGGTTGAACAGCTATAATTTTAATTTTGGGATTCTTTTCTTTAATAAATGTAGATACGCCAGTGATTGTGCCTCCAGTTCCAACACCTGTAAAAAAATGCGTAATGTCGCCATTGGTTTGTTTCCAAATTTCTGGACCAGTACCATTATAATGTCCAAAAAAATTGGCTTCGTTAGAATATTGGTTTGGAGAATAATAAATTTTAGGTCGTGATGATGCTATAGAAGTAGCTAATGCTATGCTTTGGTCTGTACCAGAACCAACTTTAGGGCAAAGATCATCAGTAGTTTCATATATTTTAGCACCTAGGGATTTAATTATATTTTTAGTTTCATTACTAGCTTTTTCAGGTATAACTATTTCAATACCATAGCCTAGTGATTTAGCTATACCAGTTAATGCGATGCCTGTGTTTCCAGATGTAGGTTCTATTATTATGCTATGATTTTTTTTTAAGATTCCATTTTTTTCTGCTTCTATGATCATCCAATAAGCTGCACGATCTTTAATTGAACCATATGGATTATGGTTTTCAAGTTTAGCAAAATATGATTCATTAGGTTTGGATAATGATTCTAATTCTATCAATGGTGTATTTCCAATCTTATTTAACAGATCATTCTGTTGATTAATTATTTTGTTCATATCATTATCAAATTACATTATTTACCTTTTTGGACAAGGAATTCAAAATAATTATTTTTTTGATTTTTTTGTAGCAATATATGTCCATTTCGATCAACCCAACGAGATATGTCGTCATCAGCTGCAGGATCATCAGCAAGTATTTTTAAAACATTACCTAATTGTAATTTTTCTAAAGCAATTTTAGTTCTAAATACAGGTTCAGGACAATATAATCCACGTGCATCTAAAATTTCAGAAACATCAATATTTAATTTATCGCTCACCATTAAATTAATTTATTGACATATTAATACCTATTGTGCTATTTTAATATAAAATACATCCATGATTTTAAATTTCTGTTTTTAATAGAAGTAATATCAAAGTCACAAAAATTTATTTTAAACGAAATATTTTGTAATGCAATAATGCTAATTTTATAAAATAATTCCCATAGATTGTTATACATGTTATATTGATATGATTTTTCTAGTAAATGAAATATCAATTTAAATTTAGAATAATTTTTAGACACATAATTAGCAATGTAGTCTTTTGAATTATTTATTTTATATTTTAAATAATTCAACATTTCATATTCCTTTATGTAATCAGTTTTCTGTATTTTGATTTTACCATGTTTCATCGCATATAATATATCATCTAACTTATTCACTGATTCAATTTTGTTCATACACCTACCAATAGTTGATTTAATATGTGAATCACTACCACATACAGGTATTATTTTATGTTCGTCCGCAAATAACATTGCTTTTACATTTGAGAAAATGTCAATGTTATTGCTATTAAAAATTTCTATTAAATCACAATATGTTGATTTATCACGTAGTGAGTCTATAATTCCAAAAGGATGAGGAGCAGATGAAATTGCATTTTGTGCATGTGCTTCATCCAAAGTTTCTTCTACTGTTAAACCAGGTTTTATTGCATTATGAATTCCATATACCAATAAATGTTCACCTGTACTTGTAGTTATTTCTTCAGCCGGGTAAATTTGAATTGAATTGTATTTATCATGATTATTTTTATAGCTAATCATTTGATTATAACCATATAATGTATTATGATTAGTAATGAAGATTAAATCTAATTTATTTCGTAATGATTGCTCCAATTGTTCTATTATTCCAGTGCTAGAATCATATGGAGTGTCAAGCTTTCCGGTATGAAAATTAGAATAAATATTATGACAATGTAATTCTGCGTTCAACATAGTTAAAAGATTATAATAATATTAAACATGTTTAATTATACAAATAAGTTTTCATTACGTTTTCTCAAAATGTCTTGAATGTTATTTTTAGAATTGTGATTAAATTTATAATTACGTAATATAGCTGCAGGGCAATTATTAATTTTTCCCATTACTAGCTCAGCAGCAGAGCAAATTTCATCAACTATTGCGATAGATGTGACACGTAAAGGTTTCTTATAAACATCTTTTGTTCCAATATAATCTATTAACAATTCAATACCAGATACACCAATAGCAAAATCTGTTTGCCCTAATCTAAATGGTCTGCCAAATGTATCAGAAATAATTACTGCAATTTTTTTTTTGGTTAATTTAAAAATCTGTTCACGGATAAATCTAGCAGATTTATCTGCATCTATTGGCAGTAATGTAACATAACCTTGTCTCACATTACTTTCATCTACTCCCGCATTAGCACATATAAATCCATGTTCAGTTTCGACTATAATTACACCATTATACATTCTGATGATCTTTTTTGATTCTTTCATAATCACTTCAATTATTCTTGGATCTTTATCATATTCCAACGCAATGCCAATTGACAATATTGATGGTTTAACAGTAGATAATTTAATCAGCCTACCTTCTTGTTTTGAAATAATTTTCTGCGAGATAACCAACACATCGTTAGTCTTAATTTTAATATTTTTAGAAATCAGATAATCTATTATAGTATAATCAATAGTGATTTCATTTTCAATATGAATTGGTATTATTTTCAACATAAAAACATCAAGCTTTTTCTACTGCTAAATCTAAGCTATAATGACTATTTATCAGGTTAATTATTTGTGTTAGATCTTTTTCTTCCAAATATGCGTCTGCCATACATTTAACAGAATCCTGAGCGCAGAATGCTATTCCAAATCCACATAAATCAAATAGTGTCAAATCATTAGCTCCATCAACCACAATAACTACATCTTTTTTTTGTTGTCTCCATTCATCAACTTTAATCTTTGCACATTTAGCTTTATTAGAATCGACATTGATTTTTACTTCATCCAATAAACCATTAGTAAATATTAATTCATTAGAAAATACATAATCTAAATTTAGTTCTTGTTTTAATCTATTTGTCATTATGGTAAATCCTCCTGTTACAGCCATTAATTTCCATCCAGCATTTTTGAGTGTTTTACAAACTAATTTAGCTCCATCCATTATTGGTAATGAGTTTGCTACCTCTTGGCAAGTATCATAACTTAATCCTCTTAATAATTCAATTCTAGATCTTAAACCATATTCCCAATCTATCTTTCCAGATATGCCTTTTTTTGTTATGTTCCAAATTTCCTTTTCTTTATTAACTTTTTCGGCCAAAAGTGGCAAATACTCAGCATCAAATAAAACTCCTTCAACATCAAAAATTGCAAGCAATTGATTTCTAAATTTAAAACATTAGATTGGCTTATAAATCTAAACTTCAATATATGAATAAATTACATTAGTTTTATATGATATTAACAAATATTTTGAATAATGGATGAGTTGGAACATAAATATAAGGTTGAAATTAAAAAATCTACAAAACCTCAAAAATTATCTAAATCAACAAAAGAAGATTTAAAAAGTTGTGACATGATTAATGAAAAAGGAAAAATCAAGATAACTGGAATCAGTAACAAAATACTAAAAGTCATGAAACAAGAATTTGTGACATGTCCAGTATTGAAAAGAGATGTTCATTTTATACAATGTTTTATATGTCCAAATTTTCAAAGTAGAATAATGGGAAAAGTGTTATGTAAAGGCGAATCATTAAGTGTTACAAAAAATTAAAACACTCAATATTAAGTTTATAACTAAAGTAAAAATTTAAAACAAAATTAAAGACCATAATTGATCAAAAGTAACCACATAAAATTCAAAAAAGCTAATAACTTTAGTGACTGGTATGTAGAAATTTTAATAAAATCTGAATTTGTAGACTATTCTCCAATAAAAGGATTTATGGTATTAAGACCTAATGGATATGAAATTTGGGAATTTTTACAGGACATAATAAATAAAAAACTCAAAAAATCTGGTCATCGTAATGCATTTTTACCCATTTTAATACCAGAAAACCTTCTGGTGAAAGAGAAAAATCATTTTAATGGTTTCAATCCAGAAGTATTTTGGGTTTCTAAATATGGAAACTCAAACAAACTTGCATTGAGACCAACTTCAGAAACTTTGGCGTATTTTTTTTATTCTAAATGGATAAAAAGTTGGAGAGATCTACCGTTAAAATTAAATTTTTGGAATACAGCATTACGAGCTGAAATTAAGAGTACAAAACCATTTTTACGTACATCAGAATTTTTATGGCAAGAAGGTCATACAGCACATGCAACTCAAAAAGAAGCTGAAAACGAAGTTTATGACATATTATTCATGTATAAAAATATTATTGAAAATGAACTAGCTATTCCAGTAATTATAGGCAAAAAAACAAATAAAGAAAAATTTGTTGGTGCAGTATACACAACTGCATTAGAATCTATAATGCCTGATGGGAAATCATTACAGATGGGCACATCACATTTGTTAGGACAAAATTTTTCTAAACCATTTAAAATAAAATTTTTGGATAAAAGCAATGTAGAAAATTATGTATGGCAGACCTCATGGGGAGTTTCATGGAGATTAATAGGCGCAATGATAATGATACACGGAGACGATAAAGGAATTATTTTACCTCCAAGAATATCGCCTATTCAAGTGATAATCATACCAATTTATTATTCTTTACAAGAACTTGAAAAAATTCTTGCAGTTGCAAATAAAATTCAAAATGCATTAGTTAACAAAAATGTACGTATAGAAATAGATAAACGAGATAATGTTACTCCAGGGTTTAAATTTAATTATTGGGAGCTAAGAGGAATACCATTAAGAATAGAAATTGGACCAAGTGATATGAACAAACAAAAATTTGTTTTGGTAAATAGATATACAAAAGAAAAAAAATGTATGAATATCAATGAATTAGATGAGATAGTCAATATACTAGAAACAATCCAAAATGCAATGTTTAATTATGTCAAAAAAAGCATTAATGAAAAAATAGTTGAGGTTAAAAATTATGAACAATTTAAAATACATATCAAAAATGGAAAATCTGTTATGGCACCATTATGCAAAAATGAATTATGTGAAATGAAAATAAAACAAGAAACAAATGCTGATGTACGTGTAATTACATTTAATAAAACAAATTCAAGTAAGAAATGCATATATTGCAATTCTCGATGTAGTGAATGGTCATTATTTGGTCATGGATATTGATTTTTATTTAGATTATATCAAAATAACTATAGATGTTAAATAATATCATTATGGATTTCGTCAAAACTAGGAAACGAACATTAGCTCTAGTAAAACACTTGGAAAATGATGATTTTGTAGTACAACCAACTAATTATATAAGTCCAATAAAATGGCATATTGGTCATGTAAGTTGGATGTATGAAGTGATTTTAAAAAAATTAGATCCACATTATATTTTTCATTCTAATGAATACGTGAAATATTTTAACTCATACTATCAAGGAATTACCGCACCTTATGAAAAAATGTCTAGAGGTATTTTTTCTCGTCCTACAACAAAACAAATTTTTAAATATTTTCATATTATTACAAAAAAAATAATTTCAATTATAAACAAAAATGATGTAGATATCACGTTGCTACGACTTGCTATTAATCACGAATACCAACATCAGGAATTAATGATTTATGATTTACAATATATATTATCCAATTTATATAAACCGTTTAAAAAAACAAATTTACAATCACCATATATGAAGATAAAATCAAAAATGATAAAAATAAGTTCTGGTATTTATAATTTAGGCCATAATAGTACAAAATTTTCTTATGATGTAGAAAAGCCAGAACATAAAGTTTACCTAGAAGATTACAAAATTTGTATTTTTCCAGTTACTAATGGAGAATACATGAAATTTATCGAAGATGGAGGATACAATGATTACAAATATTGGCTAGCTGATGGGTGGAAAACTGTACAAGAAAATAATTGGGAAGCACCAATGTATTGGAAAAAAGATAACAAGCATGATAAATGGATCAAACAAGATTTTATTGGAAAAAGAATAATAAACCAACATGAGCCAGTTTCAAATGTCAGTTTTTATGAAGCTGATGCATATTGTAGATGGTATGGAAAAAGATTACCTACAGAAGCTGAGTGGGAAAAAGCTTCATGCTGGAATGAAAAAAAATGTCAAAAAACAATGTTTCCATGGGGAAATACAATATCTACTAAATTTGCAAATATATTAGAGTCATATTTATGGAAATGCACCGAAATTGGAAGCTATCCAGATGGAAAAAGCCCGTATGGATGTTATCAGATGATTGGTGATGTTTGGGAATGGACATCATCAGAATTCACTAAATATCCAGGATTCAAAAGTGAATTCAAGGAATACAATGATAAATGGTTCACCAATCAAAAAGTGTTAAGAGGCGGATCCTTTGCAACTCCGAAAGATTCTATCCGATGTAGCTATAGAAATTTTTTTAGATTGGATGAAAGATGGTTATTTGCAGGATTTAGATGCGCAGAAGATATTTAAATTATTTTGATACTAATATTAACGCATAAAGTTTATTTTTGTCACATTGTATTGTCTTTAACTTTAAATTGGAATTTTGTATCAAATGCTTTATTTTATCAATAGTATATTTATAAGAATACTCTGTCATTATTAATTCGTCTTTATGGAAATTAATTAGACAATTGTCATGTTCAACAGTTTGATTTATAGTAGAACGTAAATACATTTCAATTCTTTGTTCTATTTCGTTATACTTAACTCCATGTTTAAATTTGTCAACATCGAAATTTGTTCCTATTAATTTATTTATGTTGGTCAAAATATTAAGATTAAACGCAGCTGTAAAATTACTTGAGTCATTATATGCTCTTAATAATGTTTGTTTTTCTTTAACTAAATCCAATCCTAACAAAAATAGGTCATTAACATTAAGCATTTTTTTTATAGAATTTAAGAAGTTTTGACCTTCACTATAATTAAAATTACCAAAACTCGATCCTAAAAAAAATACAAGCTTACGATCAGATGCATTGTTATAATCAATTAAATTAAATGCGTCTTGATAGTCAGATACTATAGCTGAAACATATAAATTCGAATACTTATTTTGTAATTTGATAGAATTTGTTATTATCACATCAGATATGTCTATTGGAAAGTATTCTAAAGTATTTTGTTTTTTAAATATATCTAAGATTATTTCAGTTTTTATTGAATCACCACTACCAAGTTCAACTAATTGAAATTTACCTTGAATATATTTAGTAGCTTGTTTTGCAAAATTATTTAAAATTTCAATTTCAGCTCGTGTTAAATAATATTCATCAGTCTTACAAATTTCATTAAACAGTTTTTGTCCAACATCATTATAAAAAAATTTTGGCGAAATAAATTTTGGTTTCTGTTTTAATCCATATAAAGCTTCAACAGCAAAATTTTGTGAAATATTTTGTTTATATTTAATAATATATAATTTATCATTCAATGTAATAGTTTTGTAACCGAATTTACGTATTAAATCATGATCTAACATTTAAAATACGTTCTTTAATTTATTAATAAATTTATTGAATAATAATAAAAAACAAAACTTATTTAGCAATCGTAGGTTTTTTGTAGACAACTACTTGCGAAGTTCCATCTTTTGGATATACACCATAAATTAGATTTGCTTTTTCAATAAGGCTGTCTTTTAATGACACCATAATAAATTGACTTCCACATGAGCGTTCTTTTATAATATGTGACAGTTGTTTTGAGTTAGGCGCATCTAAATGTGCATCAATTTCGTCAAATAGATAAAACGAAGATGATTTTAATTTTTGTAAAGCTAGAATGAAAACTATAGCTGCAAGGGTTTTTTCACCGCCACTTATTGATGCAGTATCACGTTTCGGTTTGTTTGGAAATTGGACTAAATAAGAAACCCCACTTGAAAATATGTTGTCTTCATTTTGTAGTTCTAGCCATGCAAATCCACTTGTCATTTTAGAAAAAATTAGTTTTATTTCTTTATCTACTATATCAAATGCGTGCAAAAAAGTTTGCCTTTTTTCTTTTTCTATTGATTCAATAAATTGAACTATTGAATTTCTTTCTTTTTCTAATTCATTTTTACGATTAGACATAGATCTATAACCTTGAGAAATTTCTACGTATGAATCAGTAGCCTTGGCATTAATTTGTAATAAATTTTTTTCTAAATTTAGTTGATTTATGATTGGTTCTACATCAAACAATTCAACCTCATTATAATGTGACTGGTACTTTAGTAAATTAACACTTAATTTATTTCCAATTTTTTGAAGCTCAAAAATATCTCGATCTAACGAGTCAATTTTTCGTTCTAATTTGTTAATTTGTCTTAAAATTAATTGCTCATCTTTAATGAAATTTGATAAATAGTTATCAAATTCTGTAATTTTTGAAAAAAACGACGATGAACTTGAAATTATGTTTTGCTCATTTTGTCTTAGGCATATCAATACCTGTTGCGTTTTATATTTTTGATTTTTTAATTCTGATATCCTAGCCAAATATGATGATTTATTACAAACCAAAGAATTTTTTTCATTTTCAAGAATAATAATTTTGGAAGCAGTTGTTTTAAATGCTGAGATAATATTAGCTAAATGTAGGGTTTTTTTACTGTATTCATCAGATAAATTATTTTGTTGTGTAGTTAAATGAGATTTATACTTTGTTATTTTATTCAAACTAACTTTAACATCATCATAAGCTAGTTCTACATCAAGTTTTTGAATTTGTTGCGCTTCCATTTTAAGTTTATCAATTTCCAAAATTAATTTTCGTATTTGAAATGCTATATTATTTTTTTCTATTGTCAATGCGAATAAATTTTTATCAGTATTTGAAACAGTATTACTGAGATTATTAATTTTAGGTAATAAATCTATGTAGTATGTTGTCATGTTACTTAAACCTAATTGATAATTAGATAATTGTTTTTGATTTTTTATTATAAAATTACTAACATTATTCATGTTGGATTCCAAATTTGAAATTAATTTTTGCAATGTTAAAATGTACTTATTGAGAGTCGATGTAGATGAACCAATAGTAATTATTTTTTCAAGATTGAATAATTTAGAATTACCATCTATTATAGCAATTTTACCATTGTTAAAATATTCACCATTCATAGTAACTGCCTTGTAGCCATTTCTAGATAATTCTAATGCATCTTCTTGTGTATGCGTAATAATAAATTTTCCAAATAAAAATTTTTTTAGATTATTTAATTTGAAATCACATTTAACAAATTCATCAAGTATGCCAACAATTTGAACTTTTGGTAAAGTCAACTTGTTTTGTTTGTTAATACAGTCTAAGGGTATTATTTGTAAGCGCGGTAAGTTTTCAGAATAAATAGTTTTTGAAATGTCCAATAATGTTTTAAAGTCTCTTACAACTACGATCTTCATCCAATTACTACACGTCGCTAAAACTGCTCGCTCATATTTTGGATCCCAATGAAATAAATCCTTAACAATTCCTACTATTTTAGATCGATCTAGTTTTTTTTCTGTTAATTTTGCAAATGTATAATCCTCATGCAAGATTTTCTTTAAAACATTGATTCGAGTTTCATATTTGGACATGATAGTATTTGATAGTTTAATTATTGATGTTAAATCAATTAATTTATTTTTTAATTCAATATATTTAGCTTGATTATTTTTTATATTTAGTTTAATTTGTTCCACTTTTTTTCTATGTGATGAGGTTATTAAATTTAGTCTTTTTTGTAATGACTTTAGTCGATCTATTTGTTTTAATATATTTAACTTTTTTTTGTTATCTGCAATTAGTTTATTTTCTATAAATTTATAATTTAATTCAACTTTTGTAAGTTGTAAATTTATTTTGTTAGCTTTATCATCAAGTTCTTTTGTTTGATTATCAGAAATAATTTTTTTATTATTTAATAGGTTTTGACGATTTATTAAATTAGAAATTTGTGAATTTGTATTTTGAATTTTATTTTCAAATTTTTTTTTTTCTATTCGTATTTTACGTATTGAGCCAGATGTTATTTTCATTTTGTTATGTAAATGTTTTTTTTCTATATGAAGTTGTGATATTTGATTTATAGTATCTGGAAGCTTATTGTCTATTGTTTTTAATTGTTTTGTATCAAATATAATTTCGCTATTTATTTTTTCAAATTTTTGTATTGTATTTTGTAATTCGTTATCAATTGATTTTTTTTCTACATTATAATTTTTAATGTTCATCATGAGTTTTGATTTTTCTGTTTTAATATTATTAATTTGTGTTTTTAATTTTTGATATTTTACTTCTAAATTAGATTTTTTTTCTAATATAATTTGTTTTGATTTTTTATTATCAGTTATAACATTTTGAATATATTTTAGTTTATTTGCCATTTTTATAGAATTAAATTTGTTTATTTCTTGTTCGAGAAATTCATAACGATTTTTTAAATTCATTTCTGCTTCTAATTCATTGATTCGTTTTTTTATTTCATTCATACGTACCAATGATATCTCTAATTTGTGATCTGCTTCTTCTAATTGCTTTAGTGCGTGTTCTTTTTTGTCATCAAAATATGATAATCCTATCAAATCTTCAATTGCAATTCTTTTTTCATCCGATGAAAATTCTGAAATTCTAGTGATGGTGCCTTGTTGAATAGCATTTAATTGAGTTAAGCTTAGATTAGCTACATCTAGCAAATCTAAAAATTTTGTTCTAGTTATTTTTTTATTATTAATATAATATGTACTTTCACCATTAATATCTAATTCTCTTGTGGATGTTACTATGTTTGATTCCAATGGTATTTTTCGATCAGAATTATCAAAATGTATACGTGCGCGTGCTATTCGTATACCATGTTTATTTTTGTTTACATCATGAATTAATGAAGATAATTTATCAACTCTCATCATTTTAGGTTTGTTTTCTCCGAGTGCAAAAATTATTGCATCTAGTATATTACTTTTTCCAGAACCATTTGGTCCTAAAATTGAGATTAATCCTTGCTTTAAATGTATAACAGTGTTTTTAAAACCAAATGACTTGAATCCAGCTATTTCAAGTTTACTGATGTAAACCAATTTAAAAATAATAAAATTTATTTGGTTATAAAGTTGGTTATTTTTTATTTAATTTTAATTATTTAACATTATCAATAAAGTGTTGCAAATAAATTACTGCGTCATGATCACTTAACTGTTTTGGAGGATGCTTCATCAAGTACGCACATGCTGGTAAAATAGGGCCTCCAATTTTTCTATCTAATGATAGTTTAGCCAATCTTATTGCATCAACAACAATGCCAGCAGAATTTGCTTTATCATCAACCTTAAGTTGAGTTTCAATAGTATATGGAATGTTTGCCCATTGGTTCCCAACAATTCTTAGAAACATGATTTTATTATTTTCTAGGAATGGTATATAGTCAGATGGACCAACATGGATTTTATCTTCATGTAGTTCTTCATCCAATTGACTTTGTACGCTTTCAGTTTTTGAAATTTTCTTACTTTTCAATCGTTCATATTCTCTCATATTCAAGAAATCAGTATTGCCGCCAACATTAAGTTGGTACATGTTCTGAATTTTGGTTCCTCTGTCATTACATAATTTAGCTAGTGTTCTGTGTAATATAGTTGCGCCTATTTGTCCTTTTATATCATCACCAATTATTGGAATGTTTTTTTTGATAAATTTTTGTGCCCATTTTTCATCAGATGCTATGAATGATGGAACACAATTTATAAAAGCAATATTTGTATCCAAACATAGTTGAGCCCAAAATTTAGTAGCTTGATCAGAGCCAACTGGTAAATATGAAACAAGTATTTCGGTTTTAGTTTGTTTAAGAGCTTTTTTAATTTCTTTAGTAAGCAAATTTAACGATTTAAAGTTTTCTGTTGGTTTAACTTTATCTTTAACCCATTTACCTACACCGTCTAAAATTGGAGATTGATATACAATAGAATCCATATGTGGCATTTTGCTGCGAGGAATCCAATTAACAAGGTTAGGATTTTGATAAATTGCATCTTTTAAACTTTTGTTAATTTTATTTTTTCCAACATCAAATCCAATTACAAAATCAATATCGAAAATAGAATAGTTTTGTATTTTTTCATGAATTACTCCTGTAATTTGGTTTTTTGTTTTTTTATAATATTCAATTCCTTGTAATAATGCAGAAAAACAATTACCAACACCGATTATACCTACACGAATCCGATTTGTCAACATTATAAATTAATTTATGTGTTTAAAAGTATGTATGTAAAATTTTATATGATTAATGAATCTTCGTAATCTAATGATAAATAATGTGAAAGATTTATCAATAGATAATGATACCAATGTAACACAGATTTTTAATGAATTGTTATGTTCAGGTGGATTCCAATCAAAAAATTTAGCCGAAGGATTTAACATTTTATCTTCCATGATTAATGATAAAAAATGTTTAAGATTTTGTTCTTTTGTAGGATCAATTATATCTACTGGTCTTCGCGGAATAATTAGAGATATGATCAAAAAAAAATGGTTTGATGTAGTTATAACAACATGTGGTGCTTTAGATCATGATATAGCTAGATACTATGCTAAGTATAAAAGTGGGAATTTTGCATCTAATGATAAAAAATTAGCAAATGATAACATTCATAGATTAGGTAATATTTTGATACCGTCAAATAACTATGGCCAAATAATTGAAAATAAAATGCAATTATTTTTAAAAAACAACAATTATTCTAATGGCGATAATATTGCTGTATCAGATGTAACTAAACTGATAGGCAAAAATATGGGAGAAGAGTCATTTTTGTATTGGGCATATAAAAATGATATACCTGTTATAGTACCAGGAATAATGGACGGAGCAGTAGGAACACAAATTTGGTTATTTATACAAAGAAATCAAAATCTAAGATTAAATATAACTTCTGATTCTGATCTTCTTTCCAGCATGGTATTTAAGGCAAAAAAATCTGGCGCGTTCATGGTAGGAGGTGGAATATCAAAACACCACACTCTATGGTGGAATCAATATAAAGGAGGATTAGACTATGCAGTCTATATAACAACATCTGAAGAGTTTGATGGTAGTTCCAGTGGTGCCACTATAAGCGAAGCTATATCATGGGGTAAAGTCAAGCAGGATGCAAAACAAACTACAATCCACGCAGAAGCTACTACTGTATTACCTTTTCTTTATAGAGGATTATTAGATAAAGTTAAAAGTAATTAACCATGTAAATTATTTTTTTATATCTATTTCAATGGCAGACACATTTCTTTGTTTACCGTCTTGAGATGTTAATAAATCAGAAGAAATTCTTATACCACCAAGTTTATACCCCACAGTATTCATTCTTTTAATAATCATTTGAGAAACGTCTACTGCTTGTGTAATACGCTTACCACGTGCTTTAATGGTAACAGTTTGTTGATTAGATAACTGTGTTAAAGTAGCTGTAACATATGTCATTATAGGTTTAGCACCAATGAAAATCACATTACGGACATAAGCATCATGTGTTTCTTGAGAAGGTGTAGCTATCAATTTTTTTGAATTTTCAGCTTGTTTAAATTCTAAAAAAATTTCTTCAGCATCTGTTGGTTTTTTATTGACATTATCCATTTTCAAAATGAAACAATCAATGAGGTTATTTAATGTTTAATTTATTTTGTGCGTATTTTTGTAATATCATATCTAAATTTTTACCATCCATTTTTTTGACTTTATTTACTAAATCAGTTTCTACTATTTCAAAACAATTTAAGAACAAGTTCTGGTCTCTATAAAAAAGAAATATTTTATTGTCATAAATACAGTAATATAATTTTTCTATGATCATGTCTGAAATTCTAACATTGATTTTAGATTGCGATATTTGTATTGGATATTGCATAAGAATATGAAAGTTTATTATAATATATTTTATTTTAATCATGATGCATAAGATAATAATGCATATAGATTTAGATTATTTTTTTGCACAATGTGAAGAATTACGTAATCCAACAATAAAAACAAAACCTGTGGTAGTATGTGTATTTTCGAACAGAGGAAACAATAGCGGAGTAGTTGCAACATCAAATTATATCGCACGAAGATATCAAGTAAAATCTGGAATCCCAATTATAATAGCTAAAAAAAAACTAACTGGCACAAATGCAGTATTTCTAAAGTCAGATTATCATCATTATTCCAGAATTTCAGTCAAAATAATGAATATTATCAAAAAATATGCCGATATGTTTGAATATGTAGGAAAAGATGAAGCGTATTTAGATATATCAAAAACATCCAATGAAAATTATAAACAAGCTGAATTACTTGCATATAAAATTAAAAATAAAATTTTTAACGAAACCAAGCTAACATGTTCAATTGGTGTATCTCACAATAAATTATTAGCAAAAATTGCGTCGTCATATAAAAAACCATCTGGTTTGACCATTGTGAAACCAGAAAATACAAATTATTTTTTAAGCCAACTAGAAATTTCTAAAATACCAAAAATTGGATCAAAAACAATTAAAAAAATGAAAGAAATGAACATACATACAATATATGAATTAAAAAAACTAGATATTTTTAAAATGAATAAAACATTTGGAAAAAAAATTGGCACATATATACATAATTCAGCTCGAGGCATATGTAACGAAAAAGTAAAGATCAAAGATATAAATCAAATTAGCAAAATTATAACTTTATCTCGTAATTCAAATGAATATGAATATATTTTACAAAAATTATTTTATGTTTGTAAAAAATTACATGAGATTATAATTAAAAAAAATAAATTATTTAAAAATGTGACCATACAATTAGTTCAATCAAATTTAACAAATAAAATTGTGTCCAAAAAATTATTGAGAAGTACAAATGACATGTGGGAATTAAAAAATATAATAAAAAAATTATTAAAAAATGTTTGGAATGAAATTAATAATAAAATACGACGAGTAGGAATAATTGTTTCAGATTTATCTACTCGTACTAACCAAGAGAAAATTGTCAATTTCTTTTAATTTTTTGATTTCTTGTATTCTATTGCTGTTACTATTAACAAAAAAATAATTAACCATGGAATAAATATTATCTCACCTGCCACAGAATGAAATTCTTCGAATTTAATTGGATTAGATGAGATCTTTAATACAAATATCGATAATAGAAATATTCTAAGTATGTTAGCTAGTATAGTTCCAATTATACCAATAATGAAATAGATGAATTTATTAGTAGCAGTTATATTCATTTTGAGCAGAAATGCTATCATCACTAATGAATAAATGATAATGCTATGTACTCCTGCTGATGGCCAAAACACTTGCAATGCAAAAGGTCCGTGATCACCGTCAAGAAATAATAAGTTATTTTTTGCTATTATAGTACCAATTCCAAAAATTGTTATCAAATTTGCATTAATTTGTACAATGTATGGAACAAAATATTGTAATGCACCTAATGTATCATAAGGAAATATTGCATCTAGAAATAGTATTATAGAATTACCAAATAAAAAAATAGGAGATGCTGGAGCTAATTTTAGCCATTTTGAACCTAAAAATATACTTAAAATTGAACTTACAAAAATAGCCATAACCAAAAAATCCCACATAGTCAACCAAGAAAATGATAAATTGATGTCATATAATGATATTAAATAATTAAAATAATCTTCAAGTCCACGATCAAGAAATACAAAATAGGAAACTGTGCACATTATTGCTGATATTGCTAAAATAAATTTTGTTTTACTTACATTAATACTAGGAATCAAAAATAATTCTACAAAAACAAATGTTAATGCAAAAATGAATCCACCTCTACCTTGATTCCAGCTAAGGTTAAAGCTATCAGGTTGAAGAATAATTACAAATAGAACTGGTAAAACCAACATTAAGACTATATGGATATTTCTATTGTTCAATTAATGATATTAATTCATTAGCAAATTAAATTTAACTTTATAAAATAATTAAGTACAATCTTGTAATATCAAATAGTTAAAAACAATAAAATAATGAATATGTTTTTTAATTAAGATGACAGATATAGGAATCATAGGCACTGGCATGTTAGGATGTGCCATATGCAAACGATTATTAAAATTAGGATTTAAATTAACTGTATATAATAGAACTAAATCAAAAGCTGATAATCTGGTTAAATTAGGTGCAACTATAGCAAATACTCCTAAAGATATAGCACTAAATTCAAATGTGATATTAACAGTAGTAACTGATTCCCATTCTGTTAATTCCATATCATTTGGAAAAAATGGTATAGTATTCGGGAAGCATAAAGGATTAGTAGTATTTGACATAAGCACTATAAATCCAATACACTCTATTAAAATAGCACAAAAATTTTCAAAATATAATATAGAAATGTTAGATGCTCCAGTTATGGGAGGTCCAAACGTTGCAGTAAATGGCAAACTTATTATGATGATATCAGGTAAAAAAAAAATTTATGAAAAATACAAGCAGATCCTTAACTGTATTGCAAATAAAACATTTTATTTAGGAAAATATGGAACATCGCATTTGATAAAACTAGCATTGAATATACAAATTGCGTTTCTAGCTGTTTCAATTTCTGAAGGAATACTTCTTACTAAAAAATCATCAATAGACCCAAAATTATTTTTACATATACTCAATTCTACATATTTTAAAACTGGAATGAGTGAAAATAAAGCATATAAAATGATAGACAATAGTTTTCAACCAACATTTACATTGAAAAATTTAAAAAAAGATTTGGATACAGTTATATCAACAGCACATAGTTTAAACTTAAAATTACCAATAACAAAAAATATTAACAACCTATACAAAAATGCTTTTAATAGTGGATTTGGAGAATTAGATTACACTGGCATTTTTAAGTATTTGACTAAATAGAAAAAAATACAGCTAATTTATTTATGTAATGGTTCAGAATCAATTCCTATTTTGTTAAGATGGTTTGAAAATTCTTTAGTAAATCCATGAATAGTATAAACCTTTTCAGCTTTTGTTCTATGTACTAGGTCCACAAGCTCATTAAAATCACAATGATCACTCAATGAAAAAGAATAGTCATGTTGTCTTCCAAAATAAAATCTTTTTGAATTGGCCCATCCAGTAAAACCAATTGTAACTGCACCAAATTTAGATTTCATTCTGGCTACAAATTGATTTTTTTCTGAAAAAAATGGAGCTATCATTATCCATGGTTTTTTATACAGCAATCCGCATTTCTCTGCTTCCATATCACTAATCCCAGATTTTAGATCCATTCCAAGTTTAATACATAAATCATTAATTTGTTTGACTTTATGTTGATAATAAATAGGCGTCCAATGTGAAAACAGCTTCGTTAAAATTTGAGCTTTTCCAAAAGCATGTCCTAATAATAACACAGGTATTCCTTTAGAATATAATCTAGAAATTAATTTATTGACATTTCTTACTATTTCTGACAGTTTTGGAAAGGCAAATTCTGGCAGTCCAAAAGTGCATTCTGTGATTAATGTTTTACATTCAGGAATTTGATTATTTTTAGTTATTCTTTCATCACGGATACAAATATCTCCAGTATAAAATGTATCATTGAATAACAAGCCTTTCGATCCTATTACATGACCAGTATCAATTAATGAGAATCCATTTAGAGAATTGGTAAAGTTTTTCATATCAATACCATACAAACTTGCAATTTTGGTTGTTTCAATAGATGTAAGTATGATTCCGTCATTATTAATAACAGTAGGAAGATGATCTTTGTGTGCATGTGATATGAAATTTATTGATTTTGGTATAAGGTGTTTTGGATCTAAGTTTATGGATAAATTTTTTGTTTTACAACATACGCCGTTTTTAGTATAATTTATTTGCATCACATTGACGAATTAATTGTTTGATATAAATTACTGGTTTAGTGATTATACAAAATGATAAATTTAGCTATTTTAATTTCAGGTAGAGGAAGCAATATGAGGGCGATACTAAAATTTGCATCTAAAAAGAAAACAATAAACCCAGTAATTGTAATTTCTAATAATCATCTTGCTCCAGGAATAAAGATAGCTTCAAAATTTGGAATTCAAACCGAAATAATAGAGAATACTAAAGATCAAAACGTTTATGACAAAAAATTGCTAACCACATTAAAAAAATATGATGTAACTCCAAAAAATGGTTTAATATGCTTAGCAGGTTTTATGCGGATTTTAAGTAATGACTTCATCAAAAAATATAAAAACAGAATTATAAATATTCACCCTTCTTTACTTCCTGCATTTCATGGATTAAACGCACAAAAACAAGCCATACAATATGGAGTTAAGTATAGTGGCTGTACAGTTCATTTAGTAGATTCAGGGATAGATACCGGGCCTATAATTCTACAGGCAATAACAAAAGTAGATGAACACGATAATATTGTATCACTATCAAAGAAAATCTTATCTAAAGAACATCAAATATACGTACGCGCCATAGAATTATTTGCAGCAAAAAAAATATGTATAAAAGGTAGAATTGTAAAAATAAACAAATAGTTTTATTTGTATTTTGGAAGAGATTAATTACATCAATAGTTTGTAAGTAATATGACTGGAATAAAAATTGATGGCATACAAATATCAACAAAAATTAAGCTGCAAGTAAAAAAAAAAATTAAAGAGTTGAAATCACGTGGCATACAACCATGTCTAGCAACTATATTGGTTGGCAATAATCTTGCATCATTAACATATATAAAAAATAAACATACAGCATGTAAAGAAGTAGGAATCAAAACAATTGATCACAAGTTACCTCAGGATGTCTCCCAAAATGATATTAATAATTTAATAGAGGCGCTTAATAAAAATGATAAAGTACATGGAATATTGGTTCAACTACCACTATCAAACACTTTAAGCAAACTTGAAACAATATCTCGAATATCACCTAAAAAAGATGTAGATGGTCTTACTCCACACAATTTAGGAATGTTAACATTTGGTAAAAAAACTTTAGTAGCTTGTACACCTTCAGGCATATTAGAAATATTTGATCATTACAATATTTCAATCCAAGGTAAAAATGTTGTAGTTATAAACAGAACAGAGCTTATTGGAAAACCACTGTACAATTTATTATTAAGTAGGAATGCAACCGTTATATTGTGTCATTCTTTTACAACAGATCTAAAAAAATTATGTAAAATTGGAGACATCATAATAACTGCAGTAGGAAATAGACAAAAATTTATTTTAACTGATTATATGATTAAAAAAAACGCAATAATTATAGATGTTGCAATATCTAGGCAAGATGGTAAATTAATGGGCGACGTAGATTTTAATAAAATAATAAAAAAAGCATCATACGTAACTCCAGTACCAGGTGGAGTAGGACCCATAACAGTAGCCATGTTATTAAAAAATACTACAATTGCTGCATTGTTATAATTGGAAAATAAAAAATCAATATTACGAAAAATAAAACAACATGAACGTAGTTTGATTCCAAAATCCATGCGTAAATCGTTAAGCAAAAAAATTTGTGAACGAATAATCAAAACTAATTTATATAGTAAATCGAGTAATATTGGTTGTTATTATCCAATAGGTAGTGAAGTGGATGTTAGATTCATTTTCAACAATATTTTTAACAAAAATAAAAAATTGTTTTTACCTAAAATTAAAAATAAAACAATTGAATTCTATATGGTCGAAAATTTAAAAAATTTGGAGCAAAATCAATTTGGAATTTTAGAACCCAAATACGATCAGTATGAAATGTCAAATTCGTTGGATGTAGTTATAGTTCCATCCATAGCATTGACTAGACATGGAACAAGATTAGGGTATGGTAAAGGATATTATGACAAGTTTCTTTCTCTGTATAATCATAAAACTGTTTCTCCGATATATTCAAGTCAATTAATTAATTTTATACCTACATCAAAATATGATGTAAGTATAGACTACATAGTCACAGAAATTAGTTTTTTTAAATCTTCATATTAGTTTAGTTTCCTATGTCAGTTCGATTATATTTAGACTTCCAATTTATGTGATTTACTAAATCATATGCTTTACTTGCAGCTAATTTTCTATTTTGTCCTAATCCAGTCACACCTAAAACTCTTCCACCATTTGTTACAAATTTTTTATTTATTTTTTTTGTTCCTGCATGGAATATAAAACAATCTGGATCATTAATTGAATTCAATCCATAAATAGTCTCATTTGTATTGTAGTTATTGGGATATCCATCAGATGCCAAAACTACACATACAGCATGTTTCTGTTTCCAATCAAGCTGGGGCATAATGGATAATTTTTTATTTACGCATGCGTTTAGATAATCATATAAATTTGAATTTAATCTCATCATTATAGATTGACATTCTGGATCACCCATTCTTGCATTAAATTCTAGAACATAAGGATCATCATCATGTAATATAACTCCAGCGTATAGGAATCCAACAAACGGGCGTCCCATTTTTTTCATGCTCCATATAACACGTAACATTATTTGATTTAATTTTTTTTCAATTCTTTCGTCTATATTTGCTGGCGAATATGATCCCATTCCTCCTGTATTGTCTCCTTCATCTTGATCATAAATTCGTTTATAGTCTTTGCTTGTAACCAACGGAATCATGTGATCACCATCAGATAGTACAATGTATGATAATTCATTTCCATGCAAATATTCTTCAATGACTATTTTAGTACCAGCATTACCAAATTTTTTTTGTTGTAACATTTTATTAAGCACAGAAGATGATTTTGATATATCATTACAAATAAAAACTCCTTTTCCTGATGCTAAACCATCAGTTTTTATTACTATTGGATGATGAGTTGATTGTACATATTGCATTGCATATTCATAATTATCAAATATTTCGAATTTTGCAGTTGGGATATTGTGTTTGGTCATGAACTTTTTAGACCAAATTTTACTAGATTCTATTCTGGTAGCCAAACGAGTAGGGCCAAAAATTTTTAAATTTTTTTTCTTAAATTCATTTACAATGCCAAGCTCTAATGGCAATTCAGGACCTACAATAGTAAAACAATCATGAATTAATGCAAATTTTAGTAGTTTATCTATATTATTTATAGGTATGTTAACATTGACATGCGTACCGCCATTACCCGGAGCAAAATATACTTTATCAACACCATCACATTTAGATAGTTTCCATCCCAATGCGTGCTCTCGTCCACCAGAACCAACAACGAGTATATTAGTCACATAATAATAATATGCAGACATGTATAATTACATTATTAAAATCGTTATGCAAATGACTTACTTTATAATGTCATAATAACAATATAAAAAATACACATGCAAATGACTAACAAGCTTAATTTGAAAAAAATTGAGAATCATATTCGTAAAAAAACAAAAATTTCACAATTGCATGAATTAATACGCAAGGCAAGAAAGAAAAAGATCATATTTATAGAAGGGCCTCCAACCATGAATGGAAAACCACATATAGGTCATCTTCGAGGCAGGATAATAAAAGATTTTTGGTATAGAAACAACACTCTAAAAGGTCACTATATAAAATTTAACTCAGGTTGGGATACTCAAGGGTTACCAATTGAATTACAAGCTGAAAAAGAACTAAATATACACGGTAGTAAAACAACTATATTAAAATATTCAAGTATTGAAAAATTAGTATTAGAATGTAAAAAACTAGTGAATAAATATCAAAAATTTTGGATTTGTATGGATGAATTGTTAGGAATGTCATTCAATCAAAAATTAGCATATAAAACATGTGATGATCATTACATAGAAAAAGAATGGCAAATATTAAAAACAGCTTATGAAAACAAGATTTTGACAGAAGGATATATGGTAGTAGGATATTGTCCCAGTTGCCAAACATCTTTAAGTCATGCAGAAATAAACCAAACATATGAAGTTGTAGAAGATCCATCATTATATTATAAAGTAAGATTAAGTGATGAAAACGCTTTTTTAATTGTTTGGACAACCATGCCATTTACATTAATAACAGATGCAATGATTGGGGTCAATCCAGAAGAATATTATGTGTATATAAAAACTAATAATGAAGTATGGATAATATGTGAAAAACGAATAAACGAATTTACAAAAGAAATGAAAATTTCAAGTTATCAGGTGATTAAAAAAATTAAAGGTATAGAGTTGGAAGGGAAAAAATATATTCACCCTTTATTACGAAATATACCAAAATTACAATTACTAGCTAATGATGACAATTTTCATATTACAGTAGCTGAAAAATTTGTTGATGCTAACACTGGAAGTGGATTAGTTCATATTGCTCCTGCCAATGGAGAAGACGACTACGAAGTAGCAGTAAAAAGAAAAATATCAATTTTTAATCCAATAGATGATGAAGCAAAATTTAATGAAGATGCTGGCACATATGCAAATTTATTTGTAAGAAACGCTGATAAAAAAATAATTAATGATCTAATAAAAAATGAAGCAATGGTGAAAATTGGGAAAATCAACCATAAATATCCATTATGTTGGCGTTCAAAACATAGAATAATTTGGTTAGCACGAAGAGGATTTTTTTATATGTTAGACAGATTAGGAAACAATGCAATAAATGCAGCTTCTTCTGCAAACTATTTCTTTGCGAAATCAAGAAATAGATTTTTGAATATAGTACAAGAAAAACATCCGTGGTGTATATCACGTGAAAGATTTTGGGGATGCCCAATCCCTATTTGGAATTGTAAAAAATGTGGTAGAACGGAAAAACTATTTTCACGAAATGAGATAATTAACAAGGCATATAAATTACCAGACGGACCAAACTTTGAGTTACATAGGCCGTGGATAGATAAGATCAGTATAAAATGTGAAAAATGCAATTCAATTATGGAAAGAGAACAATTTGTGTTGGACACATGGCATAATAGTGGTGCAGCAATGTATGCATCATTATCAAATGAAGAATATGACAATGAAACACCAGTATGCTTTCTAACAGAAGGCATAGATCAAACTAGAGGATGGGCATATACGCTACTAATTGAAAATGTGATTTTACAAAATAAATCAATTTCACCATATAAAACATTTTTGTTTCAGGGACACGTATTAGATAACAATGGAAATAAAATGAGTAAAAGTTTAGGAAATGTCATAGATGCAATAGATATAATGAATAAGTATCCAGTAGACATAATAAGATTTTATTTCATATGGAAATCAAATCCAATAGACCCAATAAATTTTAATGAAGATGAAATAATGTTAAGACCATATCAAATAATAAATACTCTTTATAATGTACATGTTTATTTTAAACAAAATAGCGAATATGACAAATTTATACCAACTAATAATAACAAAAAATTACAAATTGCAGATCAATGGATATTATCTAAATTTCAAAAATTAATAATCCAAATTGATGAAAATAATGAAAATTGTAGGTTTCATGAAACTGCAAAACGATTGGAAGATTTTATAATAAATTCATTGAGTCAAATATACATACCAATGATAAGAGAAGAATTATGGAACGAATCAGGATTCAATAAAGATAGACGCGATCTTATTTACAATATATTATTCATAATTTTAAAAAATATATATTTGTTGATTCATCCTATTTCTCCATTCATTAGTGAATTTTTATATTTGGATATAACTGGTAAACAGAATATATTAACAAGCAAATGGCCAAAACCTAAAATTGAACTAATAAATGACAATGTAGAAAAATCATTTGAGTTAATGAAAGATATAACATCCATGGTTTCTTCTGCACGAGTAAAAGGAAACATAAAAAGAAGATGGCCTTTAAATAATGCCAAAATTTATTTGAAAAAAGATCTTATGCTACAACTACTTCAAGTAAAAAAATTATTAATTAAACAAATAAATGTTAAACATTGCGAAATAATTGAAGTTCAAAATAAAAATGATAATACAATCAAAAATATTTTGGAATTATATAATCAAAATGCACCAATGAAACCAATAATTAAAGTAAACATGAAAACGGTAGCACCAAAGCTAAAAGAAAACACAAGTAGGCTTATAGACTTTATAAATGATAAAAATCCAATTGAATTATTAAAATTAATACAAAAAAAAGAAATTCTATATATCGATGATGAATACGACATAGAAATTGATGAAAATGATTTGAAAGTTGATTTTATTGCTGAAAATGGATATATAAAATCTAGTAAAGATGATAAGTTAGTTTTTTTATCTATAGAAAGAGACAAAGAAATGCTCATTGAAGGATTCACAAGAGATCTTGCTAGAAGACTACAATCATTACGAAAAGAAAGAGGGTATAAACCTACTGATATATTAAATATCGCATCTATAGTCGGTTTAAAAAAAGATAAAATCAATCTAATCAGTAAAAAACGAAGCGAATTAGCTCAGCTAGTAAGAGTAAAAAATGTAAATTTTATGGAAACGTGTAATGAATACAAGAATTATAATATAGATGGAGAAATAGTAATGTTATCAGTAGAATAAATTATGAGGTATTAAATTAGATATAAATTTAGTCAAATTTGTTTACCAATCACCAAAAATTATGTAAATTAACAGGTATTCATCACGTTTTAATTTGTTAATTCAAATTAAAATTATGTACAGCTTCGTACTAGTTTAATTAGATCTATGTTTTGCAATGCAAACGTATCACGTAACTAAATTTAAACTAATCAATACCGTACAATTTATATCACAATAAAATTTCATATAGGTTATAAAATAAGGAGTAATTTTCATGCGGTTATTGGAATATCAAGCTAAAGAAATATTTTCAAAGTATGATATACAGACACCTAAAGGATTTGTATCAAATAATGTAGAAGAAGGATTAGCACATGCAATGAAATTAAAATTTCCAGTGATAATTAAATCTCAAGTTCCAGTTGGAGGTAGAGGAAAAGCTGGAGCTATACAAAAATGCAATAATGTTGATGAATTCATGTTGAAATATAATCAAGTTTTGAATATGAAAATAAAAGATGAAAAACCTAGAGCGATATTAACAGAAAAATTAACATCGTACGAAAAAGAACTATATTTATCAATATTTTTAAATCGTAATAAAAGATGTTATAACATCATCGCATCACTACAAGGTGGAATTGAAATAGAATCTTTTAAAAATCAAATTATTCATGAAGCTGATTTAAATTCTTTTAATGAAGAATTAGCATCACAAATAGCTAATGAGATCAATTTAGATGAAAAATCTAAATATAATTTTGTTCAAATTCTGCAAAAATTATTTAAATTAGTTGTAAATATGGAAGCAGAATTAGCAGAGATTAATCCATTAGTAATGTTAAAAGATGGTAAATTATTAGCAATAGATGGAAAAATAATAACTGACGATAATGCAAATTTCAGACAACAAACATTACAAAACTTTAAACAAAAAACAGTAATAGAAGAAATAGCAGAAAAAAATGGGTTTTCTTTAGTAGAACTAGATGGAAATATAGCAGTTATTGGTAATGGAGCTGGATTAGTTATGTCAACATTAGATGTTTTAACAGATAATGGAGGGAAAGCTGCATGTTTTTTGGATGTTGGTGGCAGTGCAACTATAAATTCAGTATATGAAGCATTAAAGATTATAAATAAAATAAAAAATGTAAAAGGAATCTTGATAAATCTATATGGAGGGATAGTAAAAACTACAACTGTTGCTTATGCGTTGATTAAAGCATATGAAGACAAATTAATCAACGTTCCAATATCAGCGAGATTAAAAGGAACTGAATTTCAAAAGTCAAAGGAGTTATTAGAAACTAAAAATATAAGCATGTTTGATTCTGTAGAAAGCGCAATAATTTTTATAATAAAAGAGGTAGAAAAATGTTAGATATTTTTGACTTATTAGTAGGTTGCAGCAATGATCATGATTATAAAAATAAATCAGTAATAGTACAAGGAATTACTGGAAAATTTGGATCCTTGCACACCAAAAACATGATCTCGTATGGTACAAACATTGTTGCAGGAGTGACACCAGGTAAAGGTGGAACAAAATTTGATAATATAAATATCTACAACACAGTTTCAGAAGCTATCAAGCAAACAAAATCAAAGATATCAGTAATGTTTATGCCGGCTAAGTTTTTTTTGGATGCTGCAAAAGATGCTATCAATTCGGGTATAAAATTACTAATAGCGATACCAGAACATGTACCAATCAAAGATACAATGATTGCATTAGATCTAGCTAGAAAAAATAATGCAATAATAATAGGACCGAATACTCCTGGCATTATAGTACCAAACATAATTAAATTAGGCATAATGCCAGCAACTCCTTTTAAGTCAGGCAACATTACGATTTTATCAAAAAGTGGTACATTAATGTATGAAGTATCAGATGAAATAAGTAAATATGGTTTTGGCCAAAATATAGCTATTGGCATAGGTGGAGATCCAATAAATGGCACAAGGTTAATAGATGCATTCAACATGATAAAAAATAGATCTAGTTTAGCAGGTATAGTAATAGTAGGAGAAATAGGTGGAGATGCAGAAGAAATATTAGCACAACATGTAATAGATACAAACTTCAAAAAACCAATTGTGTCATATATAGCAGGTCGATCTGCACCAAAAGAAAAACATATGGGGCATGCAGGAGCCATAGTTTATGGTGAATATGGATCAGCAGAATCAAAAATTAAAATGTTTAACAATGCAAACATACCAGTTGCAAAAAAACCAAGTGAGATACCAGGATTATTAGCAGAGAGATTAAAAATATAAGACAAACTAATGTGTAATTTATAATGACAATAACAGATCCAGAAAAAAAAAAATTAGCACAAGAAGTACGACTTCATTTAAAAATTTGCTTAGATTGTGGAGTAAGGAATTCTATTCATGCAAATAGATGTAGAAAATGTCACAAAAATAATTTAAGGTTAAAAAATAGAACATTACGTGCAAAGAAATAATATCAAAAGCAATTAAAAACAATTGGACTGGTAGTCTAGTGGCATGATGATGCCCTCACATGGCGTATAGAATATTATTCTCGCTAAGATCATGGGTTCAAATCCCATCCAGTCCACAAAAAACAAAATGAAAACATCTAGAAAATTATATAATATTCAAAAAGATACATAATATGATTATATGTATAAAAGCAGTAACTGGAATTTACAAGATCTGATAAAAAATAATCAGGAATTAGAAAATATGATGCAAAAAATTAAACAAGATGTAGAAAAATTCAAAACAATGCATTGTGTTTTGAATCAAAAAATAACCTCAAATAATTTTTTAAAAATTTTAGACATGTTAGAAAAAATCTATAAAAATATTAATATAATTAGTTCGTTTGCATCATTATCCTATTCTACAAACACACAATCAGAAGAAAAGACATTATTGCTTACACAAATAAAAAAATTCAATATTGATATTTACAATGAATTATTATATTTTGATTTATGGTGGACAAAAATTAATAAAAAAATTGCAAATAAATTAATTAAAAAAGCAAACCATGTATCAGAATATTTAGAATATAAGCGTAAGTTACATAAACACACTTTAAATGAGAAAGAAGAAAAAATAATAAATATTTTAAATATGACTGGAATTTCTGCATTAACTGAGATATACGTAAAAATAACCAATTCATTCAAATATAGATTAACAATAAATAGAAAATACGTAGAATTAACTAGAGATGAAATATCCAATTACTTTAGAGATGAAAATGCCACATTAAGAAAAAAGTCATATAATTCGGTATTAAGTAAATTTGAACAAAACCAAATAGTTTTAAGCGATATTTATCGCAATATAGTATTAAATTGGAACAACGAAGGAATCAAAATTAGAAAATTTAAGTCACCAATTTCGATACGAAATATAGAAAACAACATTGGCGATAATGTAATAGAACAATTACTAGAAGTTTGTAAAAAAAATATCAATATCTTCCAAAAATTTTTTACCATAAAAGCAAAATTATTGAAAATGAAAAAATTAAATCGTTATGACTTATATGCACCAATATGCCCACAAAAAGAAAAATATAGTTACGATAAAAGTTTAAAGCTCATTTTAAAAACAATACAAAAATTTGATTTGCGATTATTTGAAAGTGCAAACAAAATTATCAATTCTGCTCACATAGACTCGATAATAAGATTTGGTAAAAAAGATGGAGCGTTTTGTAGTAGTATAGCTCCAGGGATTACTCCATACGTGTTAGTGAATTTTACTGATAAATTAAAAGATATCTTTACAGTATCACATGAACTAGGACATGCAATGCATGGAGAAATTTGCAAACAACCTATGTTAGTATATGAACCAGTATTACCGCTTGCAGAAACAGCATCAACATTTACTGAATTATTAGTATATGATGAATTAATTAACCAAAAAAATGAAAATGAACAAAAAAAAGCCATGATGATAACAGAACGTATTAATGATTTGTATGCTACAATAATGCGACAAGCATTTTTCACAAAATTTGAAATAGATGTTCATAAAAAAATAGCTAATGGTGCTACCACACATGATATATCAAAAATATATTTACAAAATCTCACTACACAGTTTGGTGATTCAATAAACGTACCAAACGTATTTTCTGTAGAATGGTGTTCAATACCACATTTTTTTCATGCACCATTTTATTGTTATTCTTATTCTTTTGGCAATCTATTGTCACTATCTCTTTTTCAAACTTTTAAAGAGGAACAATCTTCAGACATGTTTGTCAATATATTGATGGAAGGAGGATCCAAAAAACCAGAAATTTTATTGAAAAAATATGGCATAGACATAAATCAATATGAATTTTGGGAACGTGGGTTTAAATACATTGAAGAACAATTGCAACAATTAGAAAAAATTTATTAATACGATTATTTTATGATCATATTAAAGTATTAATACAGCAGAAGCAAAGACGGTTGTCCACCTTCCTTTTTTGTCACCTATAGCAGTTTGTGTTATGTTTGATGTTTTATATATTTCTCCAGATATGTTCCATTGTTGTCTTTTTTCATCCCAGCTAGTGTCAATATCAAATGGTATTCCTAATGATGAAGCCAACATTTGTGCAGCTATATCTTCTGCATAGTCACCTGCTTCTTTTTCTGTTTTTCCAAACGAATGATATTCTGATAAATATCCATAATGTTTATTATTTTTTGGTCTAGCTATACCTACTGAAGATGCAGATAATCTATGAGGTTCACAATTTTGATTCTTAGAATATATTGTAAATAAGATCTGTCCAGGTTTTATAAGTCTAAGACCTTCATTTCTAGATATAAATTTAGCTCCTGGTGGAAATATACTAGATATGGAAACTAGATTTGTTCCAGCAATACCTGCATCTCTCAAAGCATATTCAAAACTAGTAAGCTTATCTTCATGTACACCTTTTCCTTTTGTTAAAAATAATTTTTTTGCCACTAAATCTAACATCATGTATTCGAAAAAATATTTTGTATTTATATTTTGGCAATCACTAATTTACTAAATTTAATGTTTCATAATAAAATTATTTATACTTATTAAAAAATAACCATCCAAAAAATCCTCCTAAAGATAAATTGATTACTCCCAATATTGTCACCATAGGCTTATGCATAAACAGTCCGAGTAAAATTCCATACATGCCTGTAAACAAAAAGACTAACAATAAAATTTTGACTTTGTGTTTTTTTAGTTTTTTCAATAGATGATATACATAAGTAACAGTTAAAATGATTATTATTTGTAGTTAACAATTTAAGGATCAGAAAATAATTGCCTATGCCAATGTAGCTCAGATTGGTTAGAGCATTCGCCTTGTAAGCGAAAGGTCGAGGGTTCAAATCCCTCTATTGGCTCATTTATAAAGATTTATAAAAATATTATTTACAAATTAATAGTATAATAAATATTTGAAAAAATGTTGCGGCATGGTTAGAAAATTAATTAATAATAAATTAATGCTTATTTCAATTAGTATAATAAGTTTATCTATATTTTTTGTTTATAATGAAACAAGCCATCAAGCAACATGCGAATCTTCTTACAACAACTTAATAAAACTACAAAATCAATTAAAAGAATTACAATCAAAATTTGATTCTAATATTAAATTATTCAAAAACAACATGATGAATAAAGATGATGTTATCAAACACTCTAAATCATATGGCAAAAATATAGAAAATTTAATAAATTCATATAAAAGATTAGATATTCCTATAGAAATGCATAATTCTGATATATTATACAAAATGTCTTTAGACACACAATACAAAAGCAATCAATTGATGATTAAATGGTTAAATAACCAAAATGATAGTAACTTAATTCGATCAAATTATTTCTTACAAAATTCATTCGAATACGAATCAGGAGCAATAACATTATACAATAATCAAATATCAAAGTGTTTTTAAAAATATTTTTGTAATTTAAAAATATATAAATTAATAAATCAAAAATAATGAAACATCGTATTGGAAAACATAAATGAATATAAAATCCAACAAATTATAGACAATGGAAATACTATACAATTATCACTTTTAGAAAACATTAATACCGAACCAATATCACAAAAACAAATTATCATGGAGTCATTACAAAAAGAACTAGACGATAAAACAAAAAAACAAATATTACCTTTGTTAAATGCGATCATGAAGATACAACCAACTATCAAAATTAAAAGTTATCAACAAATGTCTATAATAATAACAATGCCAAAAACAAGATATAAAAGCGTAGGAAGTCCTAAAGTAGGCGAAATACTTGGAATCAACATACAAAAATTAAACCAAATATGATTTTAATTCATTAATATTTTTTATTGGTAACGAACAAACAAAGTTTTTACATGCATAAACAGTAGTAGTATTTGCATCATAGATCTTTCCATTAAAAAATGGATATGTTACCAAGTCATTAAGTTGATGTTGATTTGATATATACACACATATTGATTCTGGTATAAACGATTCGTTTATTAGATCAATTATGTTATTATTTTGATTGTTCATCACTACTAATTCAATTGGTTTTTTCACATACATGTACATGGTATTAAGTAAATATCCATATGCGAATGGATTACCAGTTGCAGCAATGCAATTAGCTTCTAGAATTTGATTAGATATATCATAAAAAATTTTTGTTCCAGTTAAATGATATAATCGTAATAATGCATAAGCTGCAACTGAATTTCCAGATGGTAATGAAAGATCATAATTATTTTGCGGTCTAATAATAAGTTTTTCTGCAAGATCAGACGTTAAAAAGAAATTATGATTTTCATTATTCCAAAAATGTTTTATCATATAATTTGCTAGATCATGTGCTAGATTCAAATAAAATAACGATGGGGCAATTTCAAAAAAATCAAGTAACGAATTTATAAAATACGAATAATCTTCTAGGTATCCATTGATTTTAGTTGTTCCATTTTTGTATGTATGAAATAATTGTTTATTTTTGATCAATTTATTAATTATAAAATGAATACAGTCGTTAGCAGCAACCATAAATTTTTTTTGTTTGGTGATACAATATGTTTTGGTCAATGTTGTGATCATCAAAGAATTCCACGATGTGATTATTTTGTCATCTAAAAAAGGAGGTTGTCTCTGCATTCTCAGTGTCAATAATTTATCTTCGCCGCATCTAATTATTTTTTTCACATCATTTTCAGAAATTCCAAATTTTGCTGCTAGAAATGAAAAAGATGTTGTGTTATACAAGATATTTTTTGCATTAAAGTTACCACCGTCTGTTATATTATAATATGTACAAAAAATTTCATGATCTTTTATTGCATTCATAATTTCTTTTTTGTCCCATAAATAATATTTTCCTTCTTCATCATCATAATCAGCATCTTGTGAACAATAAAATCCACCTTCTAGAGAGCGTAATCTATGTAAAACGTAATTCACAGTTTTTAATAATATATCCATATATTGTTTTTTCTTTGTGATTTGATATGCTTCTATATAAGCAAGTGGTATCAATGCATTATCATACAACATTTTTTCAAAATGTGGCGCAAACCACTTCTCATCAGTGGAATACCTATGAAAACCACCGTCTAGTTTATCAAATATTCCACCAGATGCCATTTTATCTAATGTTTTAAACACAAAGCTATTGAATTTAGAAACATCGCCACATAATCTTGAGTATCTTAATATGAATAAAAGATTCATCACATTAGGGAATTTAGGAGTGGTACCAAAACCACCATTAAAATAATCAGATATATTAGATAGGTTAACGAATGCTTCATCTAAAATAGATTTATCAATTTTACTATCAGTTGGTTTATGAAGTTGAATATTTGAGATCATATTGTTAGCTATTTGTTCTACATTATACTTATTTTCATTCCATTTTTTAGCTAATGTTTTAAGTGTCTCTGCAAAGCTTGGTCTACCATATGATTTTTGTAATGGAATATAAGTAGCAATATAAAATGGTTTCTGGTCAGGTGTAAGAAAAACACTTAATGGCCAACCTCCTTGCCCAATACTGGATTGACATACTTTTTGATAAATGTCATCAATATCAGGTCTTTCTTCTCTGTCTACTTTAATATTTATAAAATGTTTATTCATTATTTTAGCTATATCTTTATTTTCAAACGATTCGTATGCCATAACATGACACCAATGACATGAGCTATAACCTATACTTAAAAAAATTGGTTTATTTTCGTTTTTGGCTAGCAACAACGATTTATTATTCCATGAATACCATAAAACAGGATTGTGTGCATGTTGTAATAAATAGGGACTAGTTTCATGTATTAAATGATTAACCAACGTAATTATTTAAAAACAAAAACATATGTATGTTTTTTTACATTTAAAATACAATACAAATTTCAAATATTACAAATTTATAATCGTAATTAATTTTGTATATTGTATATGAAGAAAAAAATGATGATATTATCTAAATTAGCACCAATTGAAACGAATCAACTTAAATTAAAACCAATAAATAGACATCAATTAATTAATAGTTATGAATTATTAGTAAAAATAGAAGCTTGTGGCGTATGTCGATCACAATTACACTGAATAGAAGTAGATTGGAAAAAATAACATGCTGCCTAAACTTACAACGATACCAGTACATGAAATAGTTAACAAAATTATAGAAATATGCAAAGATGTATCTAAACTTAAGATTGGACAAAAAATAGGTATATCACCATTACGAAATTCTTGCATGTGTTGTACTTATTGTAATTCTGGAAAAGAAAATTTATGCGAATCTGCAGACATAACTGGAGAATCTTTGATGTGAGTACTCAGAATATATAACAATTAATGAAAATTTTACAACATTGGTTCCAAATAAGATCAAATCTGAATTAGCGGTTCCTTTGTTTTGTGCAGGAGTAACTGCATACAAAGCAGTAAAAACAACAAACCCAAAACCTAATTCAACATTAGGTATTTTTGGAATTGGCGGCATAGGCCACATAGCAATACAATTTGCAAGTATAAGCAGATGCAAAGTATTTGCTATAACAAGAAGTGCATTACATATGAGCATATCCAAAAAGCTAAATGCATACAACATAATAAAATATACAAATCAATCAACATTTATTAAAGAATTAAAAGAAATAGAAGGTTACTTAATAATGCAATTGTGTTTGCTCCATCAAGTAAAATTGTAGATACGGCAATAAAATCTGTTAAAAGAAAAGGCGTAATAACTATAGGTACATTTGTAAACATTACTAATTTTAATGCGGCAGAAGAAAAAATCTACGTGGTATATTAATAAGTAATAGAAAAGATATGCGCGATGTTATAAACATAACTAACACCAGCAAAATAAAAACCATAATAGAAAAATATCCAATGGAACAAGCTAACCAAGTATTATTCAAACTGAAAAAATCACAAATATGGTAAAAACAGTACTAATTCCTAACTCTAATAGTTAATTTCATTCAATAAAATTAATGTGTAGTGAAAAGAATAAATTTAGACTTATAATATGTATTGATAAAATGATTGATTCACATAACTATAGAAGTGTAGGTTATTCCATGATTGCAATAGCAATATCGCTAACAATAATAGCTTTACTATATGTAGTAATAGGCAACGATGTATTATATGGAGATAAAGTCCAAAGAAACAAAACCTCGATATATGAAGAGAATAAAGGCCAATTAGAATTTAATAAATTGCTAGAAAACAGTTTGTTTCTAATTTGGAATGGAAATAATGAACATAACACTAAAAATAATAATTAATAATACTGTTAATTTAAAAAATTGAATCAAATTAAGTATAAATGTCTTTATCAATATTATTGATGGAATCTAACTTTTTACTGTAAAGTTATCATCATATGATTAGTTTCTTTATTTAATAATTAATCCCATGTTATTTAGTTCACATAAATATAAAACTGTTAGTTTACACATCACAATAACCATATAACAAGTTTCATGATTTCATTGTATTTCTTGTTTATAGTCATTTCATATAAACAATAAATGCATAAAATTGATGTAACAATATGCACAAAAATCTAAAGTCACTATACATTGACTTATTTACTAATTTTATCTTTTTGCATATCCAATAGTCCGAAATTTCATTAGATTATAGAATCTAATCAAAATAAAAAATTGGTGTATGCGTTTCATTAATTAGCTGATTTTGAATATTCAGTATCTAATTCATCAATTTTGTGCTCTATGATATTTTTTAACATATCATTGTGAATAGAACAAAATTTAAAGAAGTTATCAACAGTTTCAAAACACCCACATATCCAATTAGTTTTTTTATCACCTTCTACAGTTAATTTTGAATAAGTTGGTTCCATTTTAGTATTTAATAAAATAAATATAAAAAGTTTCAGTTTTTAGAAACTAAATTATGGACATCCTTCCATTTTTTGAATGAAGAAGCCGTTTTTTTTAATTTCATTAATTATTGGTTCAGGAGCTCCTTGAGAATGACAAAATTGGCATTCTTCAGATGTTACTTTAGCATTATTTTCACCAATATTAGCTAACCATTGTTTAGCAAATTCTATTGCTTTTTCATTGTTTTGCATATCTGTAATTACATCAAAATGCATCGTATGACCATCTTGTGCTTTTACATATGTATCATATACATGTACTTCCATGTAGCATATTAAAACAAACCCATATTTATTTCGAATAACTAAACATTTTTATAATATCATCATATTGATTTATTTTTATGTTTGTTATCATATATTGGAATTTCTACTATTGTATCAGAGTCCAATAAGAACGCTTGAAAATTATTTTGTACATGTGAAAAAATAATCCAGCAAACTGGATTCAGTTTCATAAATTTTTTATCTATTTGAGACGGGTAAGAAATAGATCTAGGATGAGAATGAAAGATCCCTATCATTTCAAGTTTTTTAGAGTTAGCAAATAAATAACAATTTATTAGTTCGTTACTAGATATAGAAAACGTGGTTGTAGAAGGACTATGATTGTTAGTTAAATAAACATAATCTACAGTGTAGTTACTTTTATTACTACCTAATAATAATGCACACGATTCATTTGGATAATACATTGATGAATGCATATATAAAATTTGTTTATGCTGATTGTTTAAAACTACATATTTCAAATTATTCTATAATTATTTCACTTACCATCCATGGATGCACTATGCACATATATTCATATTTATCTACTTCTATATCAGATGTATGCAATATGAATTCATCATTTGCATTCATCAAACCAGAATCAAATGTTTCTCCAAAGTCATTTGAACTTGTAACGGTGTGTGAAACTAGATCATTATTAGTCCATTTAATAACATCACCAACTTTCACATTTACTACATCTGGATCATAATCTGGATTATTTTGTTCAGATGAATCTAACAAAATCGATATATTAATTATATTAGCATCGTCTAGATCTAAAGTATCAGATATGCTGCCGCTAGTTTCTGCAAGTTCATTATCAGTATCTAACATAGATAAGTATTGTGTATTAAATATTACAAATGTGATGATACCAACACTCACAGCAAGAGTAAAAATGATCGATACAGGTTTAGCGTATTCTGGCATTTTCATTGAGACATAAGCAATTATTATTGATGGAATTGCTATTGAAATCATGATACCACCAAATACAGGTAATGTAGACACAGTATTAAGAGTAAATGCATATAATCCAAATGAAAGAGAGATGGATAAAATTACCAACGTAGTAGCTTTAGCTCTATTACTAGTAGAAATTCCACCTTCTAGTATACCTGAAGCTAAAAAAATAAGTCCAAAAAACATTGTTAGTCCAGTCACTGCATGCATTCCATCTATAAATGTATGTGCTATTCCAGAATACGAAACTACAACACCAGCCAATCCAATAGATGAAAGTCCCATCCCAGGCATCATAAGATCCCAATTACTCATATGTCTTGTAAATGTGGTATCTGTATTAATTAATTCTTTTGAATTTGATGACGAATAAATTAAATTATTAATAATATTTAGTTGATAACATATTGGGATTAAAAGAATTAATAGAAATATCTAAACCTAGGATCGTTTTGTTATTAGTGATTATTGCTGTTACTTCTATGTATGCAGCTAGCAAAATGAATGGGTATGATTTAACATATTTAAATGTTTTACACATAATTATAGCAGGTACATTTGCATCAGCTGGATCTAGTGCTTTAAATCATTACTATGATAGAGATATAGATCCTATGATGAATAGAACAAGCAATAGACCAATACCTTCTGGTAGAATAAATAAAAAGCATGTATTACTATATGGTATAATAATTAGCATATTTGCTATTATTTATAGCGTAATTTTTATTAACTATATTTCAACGTTCTTTATTTTGTTAGGAATAATTTTTTATGTTGTAATTTACACAATGTGGTTAAAACGTAATAATCCATCAAATATAGTTATAGGAGGTTTTGCTGGAAGTGCAGCTTCAATGGCAGGATGGTCAGCAGCTACAAACAACATAGATATTACTGGTTTTTTAATAAGCATGCTAGTTTTTATCTGGACACCATCTCATTTTTGGTGTTTAGCTATGAAGATAAAAGACGACTACGAATCTGCAAAAATACCAATGCTTCCAGTTATAATCGGAATGAAAAAAACATCACAATACATTTTCATAAACACAATAATTTTAATACCATATTCAATTATGTTGTATACGTTTGGATTGGGACTATTGTACTTAGTAGTAGCAATAGTTTCGGGCGGATCAATGCTACTATATCATCATAAATTAATGAAAAATCCTACCGTCAAAGTGGCCTGGAAAGCCTATAAAATCACTGCGCCTTATCTAATGATAATATTTATTTCTATTGCATTAGACGCATTGTTTAATTTTAAAATATAGCTTATTTATACTCCAGGAAAACTAGCTTCGTAGTCTTTTTTCATCATTTCTTTATTTTGTATGTCTACTTCATCCATATCACTCTCTTGTGGCATCATTTCTATTCTTCTAGTATTTTTAGTAATCCAAGACACTTTGATAAATCCAGATATTTCAAGATCTAATAATATTTTATTAAATTTATCTTCAGGTATTGCATATCCATTATTAGATAATAACTTAACAAGATTAGTATCAATGATCGAATTATGCTTATTTATTAAATCATATATAACATTTTTAAATGGCATATTCATGATGTTTACCCGTAAAATATTTTATCAGTTGTTTTTGGTATCACATTAGAGATATCATTGCTTATATCGACATACCATTGTTCAATTTCTTTCGTTATGGATGGTTTGATTGTTTTTAATCCCACAGTAAAATCAATATTGGAAATTTTCGTAGCATGGTTCTGCATAGCATGAACAGCAGCTTCTCTACATAATGCAGAAATATCAGCTCCAGAATAATTTTTTGTAGATACAGATAATTCCTCTAATTTTACATCACCTGATATTGGCATATTATCAGTTAGGATTTTTATTATTTCCAACCTTTCTTTTTCATCAGGATGCTTAATATATAACATCAAGTCTAGTTTTCCAGCTCTTAATAGTGATGTATCCAACAAATCTGGCCTATTAGTAATTCCTATTATTGCTATTCTAGAAGAGGAGCTATTCTCTATTTCAGTAAGTAGTTGACTCAATATGGTTTCACCGTATCCTTTTCCATCATTCGATTTAAATCTAGCTATCGAATCTAATTCATCGAAAATAATTACGCATGGTGATGAGTTTTTAGCTTTCCTAAATATTTCACGTATCGCTTTCTCAGATTCACCTATCCATTTTGATAGAATTTCTGTTCCATGTACAAGAATCATATTGCCACCACTTTCCATAGCTAATGCTCTAGCTAAAAGTGTTTTACCACATCCAGGAGGACCGTAAAGAAGAACACCTTTAGGTGGTTTAATACCCATATTGAAAAATTTATCCGGATTATTAATAGCAGTAATTAAATTATCATTTAATGTTTGTTTTGCTTTTTTCAAACCACCTACATCATTCCATCCTAGTTTTGGTTGCTCTACATAAAATTCTCGCATTGCTGTTGGCACCACTTCATGCATTGCCTCATAAAAATCAGTTAATTGGATCTCCATAGATTGCAATATTGTCGAAGATATTTTTTCTGTTTCAAGATCTATTTTTGGTAAATATCGTCTAATTGCTTTCATAGCTCCCTCTCTACAAAGAGATCGTATATCTGCTCCAGTATACCCATGCAAAGCTGTTGAAAGAATTTTTAAGTTAACATTATCTGCTATAGGCATACCGCGAGTATGTATTTGCAATATCTCCAATCGTTCATCTGAATTAGGCACTGAAATTTCGACTTCTCTGTCAAATCTTCCAGGTCTACGTAATGCAGGATCAACGCTATCAGGTCTATTAGTAGCACCCAATACTATTACATTACCTCGATCAGTGAGTCCATCCATCAATGCCAAAAGTTGAGCAACTACTCTTTTTTCAACATCACCATATGTTTCTTCTCTTTTTGGGGCAATAGCATCAATTTCGTCTATGAATATTATGCTTGGCGAATTGTCTTTAGCGTCTTTAAATATTCCACGTAGTTTTGCTTCTGTTTCTCCATAATATTTATTCATTATTTCAGGACCGTTGATAGAATACATATTAGCTTCAGATTCACTTGCAAGTACTTTAGCTATCAATGTCTTACCACAACCAGGAGGACCATATAACAATATGCCGCTATGAGGTTCAATTCCTAATTTACTAAAAACTTCTGGATGTCGCAATGGTAGTTCCACGATCTCTCTCATAGCCTTTATTTCTTCACGTAAACCTCCTACTTCTTCATAGGTAACACGTATTTTTTTATCTACAGTTGCTTCAGCAAGTATGTTGAGAATAGTACTTTTATCTATTTTGACTACATGTTTTGGTAAAATTTTTTTAATTTTAAAATCTATTGAATTTCCTAGAATCATAACTGAGATGTCATCATCTTTAGATATAGGTAAGCCTTTTAATCTGTTTTTTACAAAGTCTGTGAATTCTTTATCAATTGTAACTACATCGTTAATTGGTATCAAAGTTACAGATTTAGCGTTTTTGATATGTGATTTTGTTATTTTCACCATATCATTTAACAAAGCACCAACATTTTTTCTGGTTTGGCCATCTATTCTTATAATATCATTTGATTTTTCATCTTCATACGGAGGCCAAACTATGGCATGACTTGATTTACGACCAATTATTTCAATTATGTCTCCAGGAATAACATTTAAATAATTCATTATTTTTTGGCTCAGTCTAACTCGTTTTTTCCCTATATCACGCTGTTTTGCTTCTCCAATTTTTACTTGCAAGATTTTATCTTTATGAGACAATATAATCATTAAATAGTTGGTTATATCACATGTTAACAGATAATCTACTTTGATTTGTTATTTCCAATTGGCTAACATCCATTATAGAATTAATTAGTTTTTCTAGTTCATCAAGTATTCCATCACGTTCATCAATTACAAATTCGCATTTTAAATAATGCAATCCAAATGCCAATGGTATTTTATCATATTTTCTTAATTGCATTCCAACAGAAAGAGTATTTTTTATAATATTAGCTAAATTATCCAAATTAGTTTCTGATTCTTTAGGATATATTTTTGTTATTAACAGAATCTTTGCCATTATGGACCTTCAAAATTACATTGTGTACATAAATAAAATCGCACTGCTTCTCTACAGCTTTGACATCTCCACAATAAAATAGAACCACAATTAGGACAATTGAATTTGACACATTTATCATTAGGAATAATATATCTATGACAACAATTACATAGAGGTAATGTCATTGACATAATTGATTTTCAATTAAACATGATTTATAGTTTCCTTCTTTGTTTTGTATTATTATAATATTAGATAAAAAGTTTTTCAATAATTAATATCGATATAGAATTATTGGATGTAAAACAAGTTGTAATTGTCAGAATGGATCTCAACATGAGTAAAGGAAAAATTGCATCACAAGTCGGACATGCATGTGTAATAGGCGCAGAAAATGTAAGAAAAATTCATCCAAATTGGTTTAATGACTGGTGGTTAAATCAAAAAAAAATAGTATTGAGGGCTAAGAATCAAGAAGAACTAAACAACATACAAATAAAAGCATTAAAGTCAAATTTACCGTGTTCAAGGATCATAGATGCAGGTAAAACACAAATAGATCCCAATACTACTACATGTTTAGTAATAGGACCAGCTCCAGAAGATGCCATAAACATAATAACTTCAAAGTTAAAATTATTATGACATAGTGAGAATTGAAAAAAAAAGGCGTATTATTAATTATATTCATATCTTTTATGTTGATTTTGTGGGCAACTGTATCATCATTACCATCATTTAAACCACAAAAAGAAATATCGAACGTTACTGATCTAAAAAATACACAATTATGTGGAAGCGATATCACAATGTCTAATCTATATTTAAATGAATATAAGTTACCAGAAAAATGTGGACAGCCTCTAGCACTAATTAGTGATCCGTATGAAAATTTGTGGTTCACACAAACTACCACCAATAGTGTTTCAAAATTTAACCAATTTAAAAAACTATTTTATACATATCACAATAATTATCAAACAAAAGAAAAATCAATGATATGGGGGATGGACTATTCTCATAACGAACTTTGGTATACTGGAAATCAAGACCATATTTGGAATTTTGATACAATTAGTAAAAATTACTATAAAATTTTATATCCATACCAAAATTCTTTACCTCAACGTATAAAAATAATGAATTATGAAATGATAATAAACGATTTTACAGGTAATAAAATTGTCATCATATCGCCAATTCCTATTTCACCAGACACAAATTATTTAGCAATTACATCACCACTCAAAAACTCATTTACTAGTGATTTTGCAATAGATAGTAAAAAAAATATATGGTATACAAATTGGATATTTCAACAACATGGAAGTCTGATAAAAACAAATTATCTGCTATACAAAAATGGCAATAATGATTTAACTAAACAAATGAAAGTTTATGAGTTACCTGATGATGTTATATCTCCAAACGGTTTAAGTATAGATAAAAATGATAATATATGGATAACAGACACATCTAGTAATTCATTCTTCAAATTTGCACCAAAATATGATGATAAAAATTTTATCAATTACACAACATCAAATCCTCCTATATCCACATATGGAAATTATTCAGAAGTTATAAAAAATCCTATATCAAGACCGTATTGGAATGAAATTCAAGATGATAAAATAATATTTAATGAACAAACTTCAAATTCAATTGCAGAATTCTATATAATGGACGAAAAATTAATTGAACGTTTAATACCTACAAAAAATCCAAACTGGGCAGATTGTGGTCATATTTTAGATTGTGGTATAAGTCAGTTATTTGGATTTACAATACATGAAAACAATATTTGGTTTACTGAATGGGTAGAAAATAATCTAGGAATGATAAATACATTAACATCAACATCATTTGATGTTAACATCATAGAATCACTTAAAACAAAAAACAGAATCCAGCTTATATTAAAAATATATTCAAAAGCTAATAACAACGTTATCAATATAATTAATAATACTACAAGTTTAAATACAGCTATAAACACACATAAAAATAAAATAATATTAGACGAAAATGAATTTGTAGAATTAAAAAGCATTATAACTACAAACTCTTATTCAAAAGAAAAAATTTTAATAGGTGGTCGGAATAGCGATCTAACAATTTCAAAATATGTGACAATAAATAATTGATTCCAACAATTGATGAAAAAATAGGTATTTTTGTATATAGTACTAAGTTCAGTGGATGTAGAGGAATTATAAAAAAAAATATTGATGATTTCATAGTTAAAGAAATTTTATCTAATAAAATAAAATATTTGTTAACAAACAATGACTATGGATATTCTCTATACAAATTAAAAAAATGGAATATGGACACAATACATGCTTTAAATCATATATCAAAGAGATATAAAATACGACTAAAAGCAATAGGATTAAAAGATGCAAGAGCCATTACAGAGCAATATGTTTGTACAATAAATAAAACTAAAATTAAAGAAAATATAAAAGAAAAACATTATAACTTAAATCCAGTATGTTTGTTATCAAAACCATTAACAAAAAAATATATGATTGGTAATAGATTTAAAATTAAAATATCTAATTCAAATTCAAAACTAGCTAAATTTGAAGAATATGATGAAATTCTAAATTTTTTTGGGTATCAAAGATTTGGATCAAAACGGCCCATAACACACTTAATTGGAAAAGCAATATTACAAAAAAAATTTATGAAAGCAATAAAAATATTGTTGTCATCAACATCAAAATATGATACAAAACAAAATATCGAAATAAGAAAGAAACTAGATGATGAATCAAATTATATAAAATACATTAATAAAATTCCAAGTAAAATGGATCTGGAGAAAATAATACTTCGCGAAATGATCTTGCATAAAAATCCATTACGGTCTTTACGATCACTACCATTGTTTATTAGACGTTTTTTTATACAGTCTTATCAATCTTTTTTGTTCAACAAAACTTTAAGCATGGCTACTAAAAATAACGAAGTATATAAGCCATTAGAAAACGATGTATGTTTTGATGAAGAATTTAAATTGTGTAAATTTAGTAGTGTAAGTAACAACATTAGACATAAATTAGCTGTTCCAATTATTGGATTTACGTATTACAAGAAAACAAGATTTCATCAATATATTAATAAAATTTTGAATGATGAAAGAATAAGTCCAAAAGATTTTTTTATAAACGATATGCAAGAAAGCAGTAATGAAGGAGGTTTCAGACACGCTTTAATCAATTACGATGATGATTTATACGTCAACGATAACATCATAAAATTTACTCTAAACAGAGGATGTTTTGCAACGATAGTGTTACGAGAGATAATAAAACCTGATGACCCTATAAAATCTGGATTTTAGATTCAAATACAAGTTAAATTATTTTTATGAATTGCTTGTTGCAAAATTTTAAAAAAATTACGAACTATAAAAGTTGGGTTTTTTCTAATCAGTTTTAGTAAATCTAGTACATCAAAATCAGACTTCATGAAATTTATTAATTCTGTTGCAGTAAAATTCTTTATTACATTAAGTTCTCTATCCCATTCATTATCCGTGAGTTTTAGCCATCTCTTTTGTATAACATAAGATAAAATTATCTTTTTATAGATAGATTTTTTCCATTGATTTTCATATTCAGCAAGGGAATGTTCAGAATAATTACTTTTATATATAGCTTTTGATGCTACTTTGCCTGCTACTTCACCAAATTTTATAGCATATCTTATTCCTTCTAAAACTAATGGATTTGAATAGCCAGCAGAATCTCCAACAAGCAATAAATTATCATAAACTGTTTTTCTAGGACCATCATTCGGTACTAACCCATAATGTAGTTCTATTGGAGTTATTTTTCCCAAATCATTAATAGGTCCGATCTTATTTTTAATAATTTTGTTTAAATTATCAATAGGATTTATACTAGAGTAGGGACGAGTGATTCCAACTCCAATTCGTACTATTTCTTTATTTACAGGAAATATCCATGCGTATCCAGATGGAGAATATTTACTTCCTACCATAAGAGACCAAGTATCAGGAACAATGTTTTCAGCATATGATTCATATTCAGCGCCCACTCCAAATACATTCCATTGTTTTACCAATCCAAGAGATTGCGCAACAATAGATCTGAATCCACTTGCATCAATAATTATTTTTGATGAAAATCGATCATTATTTATGCTAATGCAATTTTGTTCTTTTTTCACGTTATATATTCTATTACCGGTAAATAATTTTGCTCCTTTTTTAACAGCTCTCATGGCCAAAAATTTGTATGTTTGTCTAATATCTAACACCGCTACAAATGGAGCTTTGTTTTTTATCATTATTTTATTATTGGGAGAATAAAAAGCATAATTTTTTATTTTATTATAAAAATTTTTAGGTATTGAAAATTTTTCCATGTCATCTATCCATGTTACACCACTAGTTCTGATTTTATTTGCTATATTATGTTCTTTTTCTATAATGGCTACTTTTATTCCATTAGACGCAGCAGAATAAGCCGCAGATGAACCTGCAGGCCCAGCACCTACAACTATTAGATCATAATTTGTTTTATGCAATTTAACAAGTATTAAGAACGCAATATAATCGATATTACAAGTCTTTCATACAAAATTAAGTTTTCAATACAGATTTACCTTCAGAATCATTACGTCGTTCTTCATCCATACAAGATGTGTTAATCAGATCTCTATGCATATAACTATAATGTTTACCAGGTGTTTTTCTGCAAAATTTTTTATGCACAGCATGTTCAATTTTTAATGTTTGTTCATTCTCATGAAACATTTTTTTCCCACAATCTTGACAAATTAATTCAGGCATAATGTATTAACTCAATATAATTATATATTTATTTTCAGAAGTAAAAACTAGATATGAAATTTATTGGTAAATTAAAAATGAAATCACGTAATAAGATAATTGAATTTTTAAACACTGAACATGTAGGAAGAATTGCTACTATAGACACAAATGGGTTTCCACAAGTAATTCCTATGAATTTTGTTTTTGCTAATGACTTCATATATATGCACTCGCATGTTAACGGAGAAAAGTTAGATAATATTGAATCAAATTCTAAAACAGGATTCGAAGTAGATAAAGAACTTGAATATTTACCTAGTTATTTTGAAGATGATGAAGATGCATCTTTTGCAGACACATTATACATAAGTGTAGTGATAAAAGGACTAAGCAAAATAATAAAAGGCAGGCATGAAAAAACATTCGCTTTAAATTCATTGATGAATAAATATCAACCAGAAGGAAGATACAAGCCAATAGAACCAAATATGAAAATACTTGATGCAGTTAAAATCATCCGAGTGAATCCAATAAGCATGACTGGTAAATATAAAATCGGTCAAAATTTGTCTGATAATGAAAAAATAGAACTGGCTAAAAAAATTCTAAAACGAAATTCGAATACAGCAAAAGAGACATTGAAAATCATGGGAATTACGATTAAAGACGAGATTTTAAAAATTACCAGTGATTCAAACTGGTAAATTTAATTAACATTTATTCATATTGATTTAAATTCGATGTAAAGTTCAACATAAATAATTGAATACTAATTTTTATCTAAGATCAAAATTCATTCCAGCTGGAGATCAACCACATGCAATAAAAAAATTAACAATTGGATCAAAAAATAATAAAATTCAGACTTTGATGGGCGTTACTGGAAGTGGCAAAACATTTACGATTGCAAATATAATTAAAAATCTATCGAAAAATACTTTAGTTATATCACATAATAAAACACTTGCTTTTCAATTATATACTGAATTCAAACAATTTTTTCCAAAAAACAATGTTGGTTATTTTGTAAGTTATTATGATTACTATCAACCAGAAAGCTATATATCACAAACTGATACATACGTAGAAAAAGCTACAAAAATTAACTCAAAAATAGAGAAAATGAGATTAGATGCAACCACGATGTTGTTATCTGGAGAACCTACTATTATAGTATCTACAGTATCATGTATTTATTCTATAGGTGCACCAGAAAAATGGAAGAATTTAATATTATTGCTTCACGTAAATCAAAAAATCGCAATGTATTATGTAATTACAAAATTAATTAATGCAATGTATGAAAAAACAAACGATATATCAAAATCTGGTTGTTTTTATACAAGATTAAATGCATTATATATAACTTCACCATATAATGAATGCATCATAAGGATATTATTTAATAACAGTACAATAAAAAATATTTGGATTTTAAACAAAACGAACTTAACTAGTAAAGAAGAAGTAAAAAAAATAAAAATTTTTCCAGCCAAACATCATGCAGTTGATGGAGACATAATAAAACGTGTAGTGAGATCCATTAAACGAGAATTAAAACTAAGGTCACAAGAATTAAATGGGATTAATAGGGAAAGATTAGAAACACGTGTCAATTACGATATAGAAATGTTAGAGGAAACAGGCCATTGTAAAGGAATTGAGAACTATTCACGTTATTTTGACAATAGATCAATTGGAGAAAAACCATCATGCTTGTTAGATTATTTTTCTAACGATTATTTGTTAATAATTGATGAGTCTCATGTAACAATACCACAATTACATGGCATGTATAATGGAGATCATGCACGTAAAAAAATGTTAGTGAATTATGGATTTAGATTACCTAGTGCATATGATAATCGGCCACTAAAATTCGAAGAATTTGAAAAATATATGAAAAATACTATATTTTTATCTGCAACTCCATCAAAGTACGAATTAGAAAAATCATCTCAAATAGTAGAACAGATAATAAGACCTACAGGATTAGTAGATCCTGAAATATTTGTAAAACCGACTAAAAACCAAATGCAAAATATAATTTTCGAAATAAGAAAAAGAATGCAACAAAATAAACGTGTGCTTATAACCACGTTAACGAAGAGGATGGCAGAAGATCTTACAGATTATATTTTAGAAAAAAATATTAGAGCAAAGTATATACATTCTGAGATCATCAATTTAGAAAGAACAAAAATAATAAACGAATTGCGTACAGGAGAAATAGACGTTTTAGTAGGAATAAATCTACTTAGAGAAGGATTAGATATACCTGAAGTATCATTAGTGATTATTTTAGATGCAAACAAAGAAGGATTCTTGAGAAATACAACAAGTTTAATTCAAACTTTTGGTCGTGCTTCTAGAAATAAAAATGGCGTTGTCATTATGTATTCTGACAATATTACAAAATCAATGCAAACTGCAATTGACGAAACAAATAGACGTAGAAAAAAACAATTGGAACACAATAAAAGATTACAGATAACACCAAAAACTATCAATAAACCAATAGAAGATAAAATAGATAAAATATATAATGATGATATTAATGTATTGAACATTAAAATGAAAGATGCATCACATAGTCTAGATTTTGAAGAAGCTATAAAATATAGAAATATCATTAATGCTATAGAAAAAAAACGTACAAATACAAATTCAAAATGACATAAATATGTTTAAAATTTTGTCATATAAAAAATATTCTTATATGCTAATTCATAAATAAGTTAAATGATTTTTAATATCAATAATATAAAACAAATTCCACAACACACTGGTATCTATATAATGAAAAATGAATCTTCTGATATTTTATATATTGGCAAAGCAAAAAATTTAAGAAATCGTATACGATCATATTTAAATAATCAAGATGTCAAGACCAGAAAATTATTAAATGAAGTTTACGACATAATATTTATACTAACTAACAATGAAAAAGAAGCTTTTCTCCTAGAATCAAACATGATAAAACAATATCGCCCCAAATTTAACATAGAACTAAAGGATCAGCAAAAATATACATATTTAATGATCACGAATGAAAAATTTCCACGACTCTCTGTAGCACGTAGATCAAAAGATGGTAAATTTATAGGGAAGGGTAAAGTATATGGGCCAATAACTGTAGGTAGTTCCAAAACATTGACAATTGGTAAATTGCGTAAAATATTTAAAATTCGAATATGTAAAAATTTACCATCAAAGGCATGTTTGGAATATCATATAGGCAATTGTGATGCCCCATGTGAATTTAAAAGTGCACAAATTGAATATAACAAAAATGTTCAAGAATTGGAAAAAATATTAGCTGATAAAAATGAATTAACTAATTTTAGAAATAAATTAGAAATTAAAATGATGCAATGTGCAAATTTATTAAAATTTGAAGAATCATTAGAAATAAAAAAGACATTAGCTTTAATAGACGAACTTAATACTGAACAGAGTATAGAACATGTAAATTATTATGATGAAGAATATTTTGGTTTAAAAATAGATAAACAAATTGTGTATATCATGACATTTAGGCAAAAATATGGTGTGATTAGAGACAATAAAAGATTTTCATTTGATTTGATATGCGACAACACATTCAGTAATTTTTTATATCAATATTATTCCACATCAGAAATTCCTAATGTGATAATATCTAATGAACTCCCTAGCAATGTTAAACTTTTAGAATTGTTATTTTCTGAAAAAAGCAATAAACAAGTAAAAATAATAACACCATTAAATATACGACAAAAAAACTTGATGAAGTTGATTATGAAAAATATCAATCAACACATGAGTATATTGTCACCAGGAACATTAGAATTAAAACAAATGTTAAAAATGTTAAATGAACCAAAAATAATTGAGTGTTTTGATGTATCTAATTATGGAAATGAATATGCAGTGGGATCAATGTCTAGATTTGTAGATGGCTATCCTGATACATCAAATTATAAAAAATTTAGAATTAAAACAATATATGGTGTAAACGATTTTGCTATGATTTATGAAATTGTAAAACGCAGATATTGTAAAATTAATCAAAAATTAATGCCAGATCTGATATTAATTGACGGTGGAAAAGGACAATTAAGAATGGCCGAAAAAGCACTACGTGAGTTAAAATTTGATACACCATGTATATCTATTGCAAAAAAAAAAGAAAAAGTTTTCATGCGCAATGAAACTATTATAATGCCAAAAAATAATTTAGGATTAATGATTTTACAGCATGCTAGGGATGAAGCACATAGATTTGCAATAAATTATAATAAAACTATTAGAAAAAAATATTTAAGTAAATCACATCATGATCATTTTGTGTTTTTGAAGTAAGGAATAACAGTAGATGCAAATTTGTCTATTGAACCAAAATAATTTTTGCCCCAAAATCGTATTACAAAATGATTAACTCCTGCTTTGATAAATCTTTCAAATACAGGTATCATATCATCTGGATTCCCAACTGCTGTAGATGAACGAGACACAGAATCTGGTATAGTAGTAGCGGCTTCTCTCATTTTCACGATCCATTCTTGATTAGACATAGAATATTCAGTGAAGTATTTTTTGAAATCAAATCCTTCTATTTCTTTAATATTATGAACTCGTAATATTTCTGGTTTAAATAAACTTACTTTTACAGCTTCTTTCATTCTTGCCCATGATGCTTCTGCATCATCAGAAAAATAAACATCTATATCTAATGCATATTGGAAATCATCATCATCTCGATTATTATCTTTCATTGATCGTTTTATTACAGATTTATGATCCTCAAATAATTCAGGAGTGTAACCTATTGGTAACCAACCGTCTCCATATTTACCTACTAATGCAAGAGTTCTTTTTCCACCAGCAGCCATATAAATTGGAGGATGTGGTTTTCTTATAGGTTTAGCTTGTAAGCAAGCATTACCTAACTTATAAAATTTACCATCAAAATTAACTAGATTATCCGGAGATGAATTATAAAGGAGTTTTATTACTTGTAATTGTTCTTCCCATTTGCTAACTGGCTTTTCAAATGGAATGTAAAATTCCTTTAAATTTTGAGCTTCACCAGCACCTATACCAAGAATTCCTCTTCCTTTTGATACTCTATCAAGAGTTATAGAAGACAAAGCAATATTGGAAGGATGCCTTCTAATTGCATCAGTAACACAAGTACCAAGTTCTACATTTTGTGTAATGGAAGCTAATGCAGATAACATAACCCAGGGATCATTAACTATAGCTTTCGGCCATTGAGGTACGTTAGAATGATCCATATACCATATAGAATCATAGCCAATTTTATCTGCAAGCATACAAGCTGTTATAATTTGATCTTCAGAAAGTCCAGCTCTAGCAACATTTAAACCATTTTGTATTCCAAATTTTAACATATCTAGTTTACTCATCATATAAGTGAAGTAACGATGTACTTAAGTTTAGTCTGCTGATTTATGAAATATTGCCTATAAATTACCATTGTTAATATCAGTAAGACACTTCATAATATCATTTTTATTTACTTTGATAGGATTTGGATTTAAGTGACCTACATCAGTCATTATTATATCTGCAGCTTGATCTATTGGAATTTTTAAATTTAATTTATCAAATCCTAATTTTTCTATACATTCTTTAAATTCATTATAAAAAATGGATTTGTTAAATTTATGGGCAACTGTAGTACAAGAAGATAAAGAATAGCCATGAGGTATTCCTTCATTAGAATAAGCATATGATAATGCATGTCCCAATGTAGTTGAACAATTACCAAATCCCATACCAGAAAGCATTGATCCATATGGATAGCATTCTGGTTTATTATTCATGATAGCATCATAAAGAATTTCAAATGCTTTTTTACATAGTGTTTTGGTAAAATCGTTTCCCAGTTTGCTATCATAGCCTTCTGTAGCTTGTGCACATGCATCACAAACAGAATTTTTGATAATTTGTTCAGGAGTACCGTCTAAAAAGTAAGAATCTACAATAGCGACGTCTGCCAAAAATTCATCTTCACGTAATAATTTTTTTTTACCATCAAATTTTAGTACGCAATAAGTTGTCATCTCAGCACCCGTACCAAATGTTGTTGGTATTAAAATTTTGGTAGTATGCATCTTGGCTGAAGAATATTTGGCTACATCTAGAGAGCTACCGCCACCCAATCCTATAATAGCAGATAGATTTTTAGATTTATGTTTATCCATTACAGAATTAATATCATCAATAGATGGTTCTGGCATCACAGTATCATGTAAGATGTAATCTTGGATTTTCATTTTATCAATCCATTTATACGATAGATCTTTAGATGCTGTAGTTATAATTAATGCGTTTTTTGGGTATTCTGTCTCAGACAATGCATTCTTGCCAAAATTAATGACTTTAGGGATTTTAACACTAAACATAGTTATTAATATTTATAATTATTATTATATCTTAGTATATTGATTAGCAATGGATATAAACAATTTATTAAAAATTATTTTGAATTAGCTACCAATAAGAATAAAAAATTAGTTTTGGATATTTTAATACATGGTTTAAATTCATCAAATCCATTATCTACAATGTCAAGAATAATTAATAATAATAAAATTATGTTTCGTAATCATTCTGTAGTTTTATCAAATTTTGATAATTTATATACAATAGCTATAGGTAAAGCTGCAGACGCCATGACTATGTCAATAAATAACATAATCAGAATAAAAAAAGGAGTGATAATAATTCCCAAAAATACAAAATCAATAATTTATCATAAAAAATTTAAAATTATTAACTCTGGGCATCCACTTCCAAATAAAAATAGCATAAGCGCAGCAAGATATGTTATTAAATTTTTACAGGCAAGAAAAAAGAATGAGTTTATAATTTTTCTCATATCAGGAGGTGGATCTGCTTTATTAGCCAATCCAGACAAAATTACATTAGAAGATAAAATAAAAACTACAGAAATTTTGTTAGAATCAGGAATGACTATCCATGATGTAAATTTGATAAGAAAATACATCTCAAAAATAAAAGGTGGCAAATTACTTGAATACGTTAATTGCAATTGGATAACTTTAGTAATTTCAGATGTAGTTGGTGACAAATTAAACACTATTTCATCAGGATACACGTATTATAAAAAAGAAAATAATTTAAAAGCTTGGAAAATATTATGCAAATACAACCTACTAGAGAAATTACCAAATAATGTAATAAATAAAATACAATCTGATATTTTTAAAATAGAAACAATAAATGCAAATCAAAATTTTAAAAATCATATAATTTTAAATAATTATGATTGTCTTGTAGCCATGTCAAAATATGCACAAAAATTTGGAATCGATGTCACAATATTAAATAACATAAATGAAAATGTGGAAAAAATAGCTACAAAAATAGTTAAATTAATACCAAATAAACAAAAATCATGTATTATATTTGGTGGAGAAACAACTGTCAACATATCCAATTCCGATTATGGGGTTGGAGGTAGAAATCAAGAATTGGTTTTGCGAATATTAAAAAAATGTAAAGATAAAAAACAAAATCTGATTATAGCTTCTATCAATACGGATGGAGTCGATGGGAATACTAAATATGCAGGAGCTATATTAGAAAACAAGCCAATACGAGATAATGAAATAGATAAGTATTTAAAAAATCATAATTCAAGCCTTTTTTTTAAGAAATATAATGGATTAATAAACACAGGACCAACTCATACTAATTTAGCAGATTTTGGAATTATATTTCAATCATAATTAATTATCAAACCAATTTTCTATTTAATTCACGCAAAAATTTTTTGATTTTTGATTTTGGTATTACTGCACCGCATGCATTTTTATGTCCACCACCAGAACCACCACATTTAGATGCGATATTATTAGTTATTCTTCCAAGATGAAATTTGCATGATTTTGAACCTCTAATTGATACTGCATATGCACCATGTTCAGATCTTTCTTTATATGCAACTCCAACATTTTTACCAGAAAGACCTAGAACAAAATTAACTGCGCCGCTAGCTCCAGAATCAAAAATTTCAACATATCCTAAATTACTCATTTTTTTCATATTTTTTTTGATTTTATCGATCATCAACGATAGTTTTTCTACTTGAATTTGAGCTAATTCAAATGAGTTTGGAATTTGATGCGGATATTTTGAATTAGATAGTTCATCAACCAAATATAATAAATAATCTGGATCTTTTTGGTGACCTACAATATTGTAGGTCAATACAGTAGCATTGATTAATGTAAATTGTCTATCGTATATTTGTAGCAGCTGTGATGCTTTTTTTCTGTCATCCATATAATCTGTTATTGAAGCACATGCAGCTAAGAATCTAAAGTGTCCAGAGAGTTTTCTCTTGTATTTGTCATAAACTTGTACTGTAGTACACTCTTTTATGTCATGAATTACATTAATTTTTAGTTTGGTTAATCTAGTAATTACAGAAACAGATGCATCATGATGATCTATATATGTAATAGATATGCCATTATTTTTTAATTCTGCCATTATTTCTATAAATACATCTTGATTTTTCTTGTTTAGGCCTAGATCACATATAAAAAGTTTTTTTAGTGTTTTATCGTGTTTTAGTTTTTCTAATGTATCCATTTGTCCATGATAATCAACCAAGATTGAATCTCCACCAAATATTGCTTTAATCAATGCAGCTGAACATATACCATCTGCATCTTCTTTATGAGATAAACAAACTGTTGTTGTACGCTTAATTTTTTTTTCTGATTTTTTTTTCATTATATTATAGACTAACTTCCTAAATTTAAATTAAAAAAATTCTATTAAATCTAAAAATTGTTTAATACATTAAATATTTATAATTTTTTCACGTTATTATTCAAATGGGCACAAAGAATATTGGTTTACGGAACATAGAAGTGGCTGACACAAAAATATCTAGCATTGATGGGCAAAGAGGAAGATTAATTTACAGAGGTTATGATATATTAGATTTAACAAAAAACTCAAATTTCGAAGAAACATGCTATTTGCTTTTATATGACGAATTACCTACAGCAAGCTCGTTAACAAAGTTTAAAAATAGTTTGTCAAGTGCAAGTGTAATACCAAAACAAATGCAAAATAATATGAAAAATTGGCGTAAAGATGCAGATCCCATGGACATGTTACAAGCATTTGTGGCAGCTTTAGCTGGTTATTATGATGAAGAATTTTCTGATAAAAATTCTAGTTACGCTAGAGCTATAAATTTAATTGCTAAAATACCAGTTATAATAGCCAATTGGAATAGAATACGAAATAATTTAGATGTTATAGAGTCTGATCCGAATTTAAATCACGCAGAAAATTTTTTGTATATGTTAACAGGCGAAAAACCTGATAATGATATCTCCAAGATTTTTGATGTATGTTTAGTTTTACATGCGGATCATTCTTTTAATGCGTCTACTTTTACCGCAAGACAAGTAGCGTCTACTAGAGCACATATGTATTCAGCTGCAAGTGCAGCAATAGGTGCATTGAGTGGAGAATTACATGGTGGTGCTAATTATGAAGTTATGAAAATGTTATTAGATATTGAAAGTGAAGACAGAGTTGAACTATGGATAAAAAAATGTTTAAAAGAAAATGGAAAGATTATGGGCATGGGTCATGCAGTTTACAAGACATATGATCCTAGAGCTCAAGTGTTAAAGGAATTATCAAAAAAACTTGGAAAAAAAACTAATGAACCTTGGTTTGATATAACCCAAAAAGTAGAAAAAACAACAATTAAAGAAATAAAAAAAACTAAATGTTTAGATATATACCCTAACGTTGATCTATATAGCGCATCTATTTATTATATGTTAAATATACCAGTAGATTTGAATACTCCAATATTTGCTATATCTCGAGTTGCTGGATGGACTGCACATATAATTGAAGAAAAATTTGCAGAAGCAGCTCCAAAACCAGCTCTATATAGGCCTAAAGCTACATATGTAGGAAAATATTGCGGACCACATGGTTGCAAATACAAGACATTAGATTTAAGAACTAAATAAATTGGCAACAGTATATTATTAGATATCATTGTGTAAAACATGATAAATGACTTCATAAAATGTGATGTGTTTATCCTGTGCCAATTGATCTAATTGCTTTATTTCTTTTGCCAGTTGTTTATCACAAAATGATAATTCTACAATACTATCTACCATATTGATAAAGAATTTAGAGTCAATCATATAATGTTATTTAATAATGATGTCATAATCTATATATTCAAATTATATAGACCATCAACTATTTTTTGATTGACAAATGAAACATATTCTTTATATGGACGGCAACAAAGAAAAAATTTCATGGGTTATAAAGTCTCGTGAAACAGTTAAACAAAGTAGAAAACATGCAGAAATATATTATAACAAGGTTACAACAGAACAATCAAAATATATTGCATTACATGTAGGACTTTTTTGGGGAATTGGAACATTCATCATAAAAAACGAAGATAAAATATCTATAATGATAGACTTAAAATCTATGTATAATGTGTTAACAGGTAATATTAAGAATAACGATTTTTTAATCAAAACTAGAATTAATTTTATAAATCACTTATTAAAATTACGCAAATTGGATTTAAAATATATTTTCATAGATCAGAAAGAAAATTTAGCAAAAATAACATAATTATTGATTAGTAAGTGCACATAATAAATTTATAATCGTTTGCTAAATTTTATATTAATTTTTTTCTGATTGTCAAATTTGTAAAATATTTTTGTTTCATACTCATGTTTTTGAAGGTAGTCATTTAGTAAGAATGCCCATGGAAATAATGAATAGTTTATTTTGGATTCCAATATTATGTTTTTTGCGATTGGATCAAAATACAAATTCCCAAAGCACGTAATATTTAAAATAGAATTAATCATATCTAAAAATTCTGATAGTGGTTTAATACTTACATATATGCCATACTTTTCTAAATATTCTAACAAATTTATACGTAGACCATTCGAAGAAAAAAATTTAAATATGTAATCATGATTGCTATTTATTACGTTCATTGTTTCATATATTTCATGTGCCTGTTCTGTTGTCATGTCATGTAAGCTATTTATTTCATATGAACAATCCCATAAATTACTAAATATTTTTGACATGTTAACATTCAATATTTTATCATCGTGAAATATAGCTGAAATATTATTTTTATTATCTAGGAATAAAATTTCTGATTCGTCAAAAATAAAACAATTTTGTATTATTTTCGATATACGTATTTTAGCTCCATTTGGAATTATTTTAAACTGTTTAGTGTTAATAGATTGAGGAAGCATTAAAATTTGTATCTTTACGTTATTTTTCATCAAGTTAATAAGATGTTGTTTGCATTTAGATAATAATTCAATTCCATTATGATCCACCATAACTTTTATAGTTGATTTCACATTCTTGAATAAAAGTTGAATTTTGAAGAAATTATTATATATATCTATGTGATGATAAATTTTTTCATCTAGTTTTTGTTTATTGTTTAAACTGATTTGTTTTAAATCATCAATAACTTTATTCATATTAGTAACTTTATGAATTTGTTTTTGTATGATCGAATTAAATGCATTAGTAGGACTTATCGCAGTACATATAATTGGTTTATATTTGGAAATAAGCACTAAATGTTTTTTTTCCAACTTCATCAATGTAGAATAAATTTTTGTTCTAGGAATTCCCGAATGATATGCTAGATCACTAGCTGAAAGTGGTCCTTGAGATAGCAATGTTAAATATGCATTACTTTCATATTTGCTCAATCCAAATTCATCAAGTCTTATGTTCAATGCTGTTATTTGATGTGATTTTTATTTAACTTTAGATGTAATATTCCATCAAAATATTAGGTATGTTAATTTTTTATTTTATAAAAAAATAAAAGATTTATAGATATAATATCTATGTGTAAGTACTATCAAAAATTAATCTTTACGTTGTATAATTTTTTTAACCAAATTTTCGATACCTATTTACTCTATAGAATAGGTATGCAAATGTAGTATTTATGTTGATAACATATGAGTTTAGCGCCACAAGAATTAGAGAACAGTGCAAGCAAGTATGCGTCTGAAGCTATAAAATATGATTCTAGTGGGTCATATGGAATGGCAATTACACATTATCAAAAAGCAGTTGATTCATTAATGAAGTTAATGAAATTTTATCCTAATAATAAATTAAATAAGATCTATATTGAAAGAATGTCATCATATAAAAATAGAATAAAATTACTACGAATGACCTCAGACGTAGAAATAAATCAAGATAAAAATTTGATTAATAATAACAATAATGATTTTGAAAATCTGATTATGACAGAAAAACCACAAATAAGTTGGGAAGAAGTAATAGGTTTAGATGACGCAAAAAATGCATTAAGAGAATCAATAGTATACCCAACAAAAAGGTCAGATTTATTTCCACTTGGTTGGCCAAGAGGCATATTATTGTATGGTCCACCTGGATGTGGCAAAACTGTATTAGCTGCTGCAACTGCTAGTGAGATAGATGGTTATTTTTTTAATGTAGATGCAGCATCAATGATGAGTAAATGGTTGGGTGAGGCAGAAAAAAATGTTTCTAAATTATTTAATATTGCTAGATCATATGCTGAAAAACAAATAAAACCAGTGATTTTATTCATAGATGAAGTAGATTCTTTATTAGGTACCAGGAACAGTGAAGTTGGTGGTGAAATCAGAGCTAGAAATCAATTTTTAATAGAAATGGACGGTATCAATACCAAACATAAAGATTTGAAAATGTATGTTATTGGAGCTACCAATAAGCCGTGGAGTCTGGATTGGCCATTTTTAAGAAGATTTCAAAAGAGAATAGCAGCATATTTACCAAACATTAAATCTAGAGAGAACTTATTTGATTTATACAGCATACCACTAAAATTAGATGAAAAAGTGAAGTCAGGAGAATTAGCTAAAATATCTAATGGATACAGTGCAAGCGATATTAAAGATATATGTCAAGCAGCACAACTGAAAGCAGTTAATGAGCTATTTAATTCAGGAGAATACACTGAACCTGTGGAAGGCGAGGAGTTACCACAACCAAAAAATCTAACAACTAATGATTTTAAAGAAATAATGAGTAGAAGAAAGCCAAGTGTCTCAACAGAAATGGTGAAAGCATATTACAAATGGGGAGAAGAGTTTAAAGCGTTGTAATTAAGTTGAATATAACGCTATGCAAAAATTTAAATCATAATAATGATGATTAATAGAGGGTAATAATTTCCATACTAAAGTCAAAACATGCAAATAAGTTTGCTAAATTAGTATTTGATGATGATACTATGGTAGACGGTATTGGTTTCGGATATCCAAAATGCGTATTTGGTGAAATTGTGTTCAATACTGGAATGGTAGGATATACTGAGGCAATAACAGATCCTTCATATAATGGTCAAATTCTTACATTTACATATCCTCTAATTGGCAATTATGGGGTGCCAGATATCAATCAAAAAGATGAGAATGGGATAGAAAAGTATGCAGAATCTAATAAAATTCAAGTTAAAGGGGTAGTGATACACGATTTATCATTAAATTCTAATCATTGGAATTCAATTATGACATTAGATGAATGGTTATACAATGAAAAAATTCCAGGTATTTTTTCTGTAGACACAAGGAAAATAACAAAAAAACTTAGAAAAGAAGGAGTAATGATGTGTGCGTTAGTTGTAAGTGATTCAAATGATATAGATACTACAAAAATTAAATCAAAATTAAAAAAATCAATGCGTTATAATCATCAAAATTTTATGGAACTGGTTTCTACAAAAACAACACAAACATTAGGACAAAACTCCAAAAATATTGTTGTTATAGATACTGGAACTAAAAATGCAATACTGAGAAATGTAATAGGAATGGGATATAATGTTATTAAAGTACCATGGCATACAAAAGTAGAAAAGATTTTACAATACGAACCGTATGGAATAATTATAAGTAACGGTCCTGGAGATCCAAAAATGTGTTTAGAAACGATATCAACTGCAAGAACACTTTTGGAATATAATATCCCTATATTAGGTATTTGTTTAGGAGCACAAATACTTGCATTAGCAGGAAATGCTAGAACATATAAATTGAAATATGGTCATAGAAGCCAAAATAAACCGTGTTTAAATGTAGACAATTCTAGAACATATATAACAAGTCAAAATCATGGATATTGTATAGATTATGAATCTTTAAAAGACTCAGAATTCAAACTGTGGTTTGTGAACGTAGATGATAAAACAGTAGAAGGAATAAAACATAAACAAAACAAATCCATTGCAGTACAATTTCATCCTGAAGCTAATCCTGGTCCTTATGATTGCAAATACGTATTTAATGCTTTCAAAAAAATTGTGGAGGAAAATAGAAGCTGTCAAAAATAAAACCTTTTAAAAAAATTCTTGTGTTAGGTAGTGGAGCAATTAAGATCGGAGAAGCTGGCGAAAGTCATTAATGTGACCGTCAATTCGACTACTCCGGCAGCCAATGCCTCAAAGCAATAAAAGAGGAAGGGATAAAGAGCGTATTGATAAATCCAAACGTTGCCACCATCCAAACTGATACAAAATTTGCTGATAAAGTATATTTGCTACCCGTAACCCCAGATTATGTAAACAGAGTAATAGAAAAAGAAATGCCTGATGGAATTATGTTGGGTTTTGGAGGTCAAACAGCATTAAACTGCGGTGTAAGTCTTTTTGATAACGGAACGATAAAAAAGTATGGAATAAATGTATTAGGAACTAAAATAAATAGTATAAAACTAAGTGAAGATAGACAACTTTTTAAAGATGCCATGAATGTTTGTAATGTTCCTACTTTAGAAAGTAAAGCGGTAAAATCTTTTAATGATGCAAAAAATATAGCAAATCAATTAGGTTATCCTGTTATCATAAGAGTTGCGTATACATTAGGAGGCAAAGGAGGAGGAGTAGCTAGAAACGAAATAGAGCTATACGAAGTAGTAAATCGAGGACTTAATGCAAGTATGGTAGGACAAGTATTAATAGAAAAATACATTGGAAGTTGGAAACAAATTGAATATGAAATAATGAGGGACTGCAATGGAAATAGCATAACAATTTGCAATATGGAAAATATTTTGGCTATGAAAATACATACAGGAGATAACATAGTAGTAGCACCATCCCAAACAATTGATAATTATGAATACCATTTGTTAAGAACAGCTGCCATACGTGCAGCTAATCATGTGGATATTATTGGCGAATGCAACGTACAGTTTGCTGTAGATGTTGATTCATCAAAATATGTAGTGATTGAAATGAATCCAAGATTATCTCGTTCTTCTGCGCTTGCTAGTAAAGCTACTGGCTATCCAATTGCATACATGTCAACAAAAATTAATTTAGGATATTCTTTAGATGAGCTTCGAAATAGTATAACTAAAAAAACTACAGCATGTTTTGAACCGTCATTGGATTATATAGTATGTAAACATCCTAGATGGGATTTTAATAAATTTGAGTTTGCTAGTAGGAAATTAGGAACAACAATGAAATCTACTGGAGAAGTCATGGCAATAGGCAGGACATTTGAAGAGGCATTACAAAAATCAATAAGAATGTTGGACATAAACAAAGATGGTCTAGTACTGAATAAATACGATAATGAAATAGACGATGAAGAAGATATTGAAAATCATCTTATAAACCCAAATAATTTTATTTTACATTATGTTGCTACTGCTATTAAGAAAAAAATACCGATAGAAAAAATTGCGAAACTATCATCAATAGATCCATGGTTTATAAATAAAATTAAAAATATAGTAGAATTAGAAAATAAACTCAAGAATAATAAGATCAATCATAAATTATTAACTGCTTCTAAAAAAAGAGGTTTTTCAGATAAACAAATTGGTAGAGCTATGAACATAGATGAAAAAGAAGTAAGAACAATTAGAAAAAAAATGAATGTATTGCCTGTAGTAAAACAAATAGATACTTTATCAGCAGAATGGCCTACACAAACTAATTATTTGTATTTAACATACGGAGGAAATGAAAATGATTTTCATATAAAAAATGATAATGGGATAATTGTATTAGGAGCTGGCCCATATAGAATAGGCAGCAGTGTAGAATTTGATTGGGGTACTGTTAATATGGTATTTGGATTACAAGAAAATGGAGAAAAAAATGTTAGCATAATAAACTGTAATCCAGAAACGGTATCAACAGACTATGATGTGTGTAAAAGACTTTACTTTGAGGAGTTAACAATAGAAAGAATTTTAGACATAATAGAATTTGAAAAACCAAGAGGCGTAATTACATCAGTAGGTGGACAAATTGCAAATAATTTAGCGCCCATATTAAATAAGAATAAAATTAAGATTTTAGGTACTAATCCTAAATACATTGATCAAGCTGAAGATAGATCAAAGTTTAGTACAGTATTAGATAAATTAAATATTTCACAACCAGTTTGGAAAAAATTTTCATATTTCAATGAATCTTTAGAGTTTGCAAAATTTGCAGGTTACCCAGTAATTGCACGTCCATCATATGTTCTGAGTGGTTCTTCCATGAAAGTTATATGGTCTGAAGAAGAATTAAAAAAATACTTAGAAAAAGCTGTTGTAGATTCAGAACATCAAATAGTAATCTCCAAGTATATGGTTAACTCATTAGAAATTGATGTAGATGGAGTTTCAGACTCTGAAACTGTGATAATCGGAGCAATTATAGAACATGTAGATAACGCAGGAATACATTCTGGAGATGCTATGATGTGTATACCAACACGACGTTTAAGTAAAGAAATTGTTGAAAACATTGTTTCACATACTAAGAAAATTGTAAGAGAACTCAAAATAATAGGAACTTTTAACATTCAATTTATAGTGTCTAATAAAACAGTATACGTAATAGAATTAAACATAAGAGCTTCTAGGTCTATGCCATTTGTAGCTAAATTGATGAAGATCAATCTTGTGAAACTTGCTGCATCTGCAATATTAAATAAATCATTACCAAATATACACAATAATATTGATAAAAACACCCGTTTCAAATTTGGCGTGAAAATACCTCAATTTTCATTCATGCAACTAGATGGTGCAGACATAACACTTGGTGTGGAAATGCAATCCACAGGAGAAGTAGCATGTATCGGTAATGATTTTTATGACGCTGCTACAAAGGGACTAATTTCAGCAGGATATAAACTTCCAAAAAGTGGATGCGCAATGGTCATTATAGATTCACATAATATGCATGATAATAAAATAATAAAATCTATAACCACCTTGTGTAAAATTGGTTTTAAAATACTCACTACAAAGAAAATTAAAATGTTGTTAAATGAATTAAATGAAAATGAAAGCATTATTGAATTAAATAAAGAATATAACTTTATAGAATTGTTTTATTCTAAGAAAATAGATCTTGTAATTAATATTCCAAATACATCATCAATTACAAATAACAAAGATAGTAATGAAGAATATCAAATTAGGCGTAAAGCATTAGAATTAAGTATTCCAGTATTAACCACCAAAGAGATGATCGAATTATTCACAAATGTATTAAAATGGCTAAAAAACAATAACACATCGATACAATTTTTAGATCACTGATTACCATACAAAATTAGATCACAGAATTGATCATATTTTCATCTCCCAATATAGTTCCATCCAATGATACTATCTTAGCAGATAAAAATTTGGTATTTTTTAAAATGGGCGAAGTGATTTTTTGATTATTTTTTTTAGAATAGCTACGAAAATATTTGTTAAATGAAGGCATAATCAAGATTTCTAATCCTCCAGATAAAGAAGGAAATAGATAATCTTTGGTAGTTTTTATAGAAACCCAAACAGGCATTCCATTTAAAATAGAATTATGACTAAAGAAGGCAGGATGGATATGTCCCATAATAATTTTATCAATGTTCAATTTATTTGATGGTCTCACATGACCATGAGTTAATAATACTTTATCCATTATTAGTCCCATA
>JAPOVD010000003.1 GCA_026708305.1 Nitrososphaerota archaeon
TTAACTATATGTGCACCAAATTCTGCAGCTATTCTACAAGCAAGTGCTAAATATCTAGAATCTCTTTTTTCAAGTTCTTTTCCCACTGCAGTTACAGCTAATACCGGCATACCAAATTCTTCAGCTTCGTTAACTGTATTTCCCAAGTTTATTAATGAATTATGCTCATGTTTTGATCCTATAAAAATAGATAATGCCACTGCACTAGAATTTAGACGTATTGCTTCTTTTATATTTGTAGTAATTTTTTCATTAGACAAATCATTACTAATTATGCTGCTTCCTCCAGATATTCTCAATACCATTGGTGTAATGAACTTAGCATTAACGCAATTTCGTAGTATTCCTCTTGTTAACATTATGGAGTCACAATATTTTTCTAATTTTTGTACTGTTTGTTTAGGATTTTCTAATTTTTCTGTTGGACCTAAAAAATAACCATGATCTATAGCCAGCATAACTGTTTTATTATCATAAGGTCTAATAATTCTAGATATTCTGTTTCTTATGCCCCAATCCATAACATGAAGTTGTTGAGATGCATATTTATTTTGTGATCATGATTTTTATAGCGTTTTTACCTGTTTTCGCATGTTTTAATGCAATAGCTGAATTCGAAATATGGTATCTATGTGTTATTAATTTATCTATATTTATTTTTGCTGAGTTTATAAGATTAAAAGCATCTTTTGTATCATGATCTGAAGCAGCATAACTGGTGATTATTGATATTTCCTTAGAATAAATCTTACTTATATTAACATTTATCATGATATCTTGAGGAGGTACTCCAAAAAGTATGATTTTGCCACCTTTCCTAACCAACTCTATTGCATCTGACACCACATTTTGATTACTTGTGGCAATTATTATTATATCTACTCCTCCATTTGAATAGTCATCTAATATCTTTTCTTTCATTTTTTTATCATTATAATTGATCGTTTTTACACCAAGCTTTTTGGCAAAGGTTAACCTAAATTCATTTATATCAACACATGTTATTTTTTTAATTTTATTATATTGTGCTAACATTACATGCATCAAACCGGTAGCACCAGCACCAAATATGATTATTGAATATGTGTCATCATATGCAAATTTTTTCCATGTGCGTATACAACATGCTAATGGTTCTATCATCGCAGCTTGATCAAATGTCATTTTATCTGGAATTTTAATAATTCCACCATTGTCTACATTCCAGGATGGAACTAAAAAAATTTCTGATAATCCACAAGGATATATATTACTTTTTTCGTATCGTTGGCACATTGTTTCGCTATCATGTAAACAAAAATGACATGAATAACATGGTACATGATGATGCACAAATACACGATCTCCTACTTTAAATTTTGATACATTTCTTCCAATTTTAATAATCGTACCTGAAGGTTCATGTCCTAATTGTGTTGATGGTTTACTATACCTGCCAAAAACTTTTTCCAAATCTGAACCGCAAATTCCACATGAATTCATTTCTACTAATATCTCGCCAATTTTGACATTTGGTACTTTTACTTCTTCTAGAAATATAGTATCGTTGTGATGGAACACAGCTTTCATAGATACTAAAAAATAAAATGCAATTTAAATGATCGATATATATTCTAATTTTCAGATTTTATGTTCTTGATTTTTATCATACGCCTAGTATTTTTTTAAGCATTAATCTATAATCTATATTTTCTTTTTTACTATTAGCATGTGGTAGTGAAAATACTAACACTGAATTCTTTGATCTTAATAAGGTAAGCTGATCGTTAATTGGATTAGCTATATCATCGCTAATCAAAATCAACCCCACTTTTTCACCAATCAATTTATTTACTTCTGATAATGCTTGTTCGGAGTTTTCTACTATTTTACCTTGGATCCCTGCCAGTTGAAAAGCAGTCACAAAAATTTTATTACCTACAGTTACAGCTTTCACACATGTTATTTTATATGAATAAATTTAACTTTTTTCTAAATCACAAAAGTTAATTTATGAAAAACTATAACATGATTTATGAATATCGATATGAACAAAAAAATCTATATTTTTTTACATGGGCGAAGTGATTTTAAGCAAAAATCCATTGATGTACTAACCAAACAAGGATTTAATAAAGATAAAATGATAATAGCTACTAGTAACGAGATAGGAAATACTGGAGATTACATGGCTATGCTATGGCCTCCTATGTCTCCTGATTCTATTAAAATTCAACAAATCATAGATATTAAAAAAGATGAATCTGATAATACAATTGGTCTATGGAAAGGAGTTTCAAGTGTTGAGGTATCTGTATTATTTCTATAAATGCTACACTATTGATCAAATAATCCATTAATGATACTTAATAAAAAATCATCGTATTCATCATCTGAAAATTCTATTATGTCTACATCTTTGATCTTTGCAGCTTTTGCAGATTTTAGATGGTAACACAAATCATTTTTATTGAACCTGGTAAAATAATACCCTTTACATGAACAAAAATCCAAACTTTGATCAAACCAATATTCATTTTTATTACCTACTACACACCAAATTTCTCGTTTACTTGGATTGAATCTATGTAATTTTATTCTATGTTCTGAAATAATTAAATTTATTTTTTGTACTTCGTCCATACGCATTTAACTAATTAATTGATGTATATTCTTATGTATGAATTAAGAATCGTACCTTTTAAACCAGCGTTAATTTTAAATGGTATGAAAAAAAATCTTATAATTACTGATCTACATATAGGACTAGAAAATGTTTTCTTATCAAATCACAAACATTATATTAAAACAATAAATGAAAGGATTGCAGATCTAGAAAATATATTCGATGCTACGGAGCCTGATTCTTTAATCTTATTAGGTGACATTAAATCTAGCATATATAAAGTTCCAATGGTGGAACAAGACGACATAGCGTTTTTTTTTGAGAAGATAAAGAAAAAAACTAACGTTATAGTAGTGCCTGGAAATCATGATGGAAACATTCAGAATTCTTTACCTAGTGATGTTACTATTACAAGTTCTATGGGACTAATAATGGATAAAGTATTATTAACTCATGGTCATGTGAGACCATCA
>JAPOVD010000007.1 GCA_026708305.1 Nitrososphaerota archaeon
GTTACTATATTGCACTTTGATATTGAAGATTTTACTTCCATAAAAAAAATACAGACTCCATATGAGATTTCGTCATTAATATTTGAATTATATTCCTTCATGTCGAAATTTTTTCTTACGCAACAATCATTATCATTTTTTATTGGAGGTGATAATTTTATGGTTTTATCTAATAATGATTATAAAAATCATACAGCTAAATTCATAGACATGGTTAATAAAAAGTTTAGATTAATTTTAAATTGTGGTGTTGGTAAAAACTCTACATCAAGAAATGCAGCTCAATCTGCTACAGAATCTTTAGATATGATTAGAAAACTAAGAAGCTCAGGAAAGGATAAACCATTAATTTATGAACTTTGATTTTAAAGAATATTGGTGTATTTTATGGGAAAAATTTACGATATATTAATTCCACAAATTTAAAGATTAATAATCATTATTTTGATAATATTAGCAAATATTGTAGTAATGAAAACAATGAACCTATAATAGATTGTGAAGGACTTATAATTTTACCTGGATTTATTAATTCTCATACTCATATTGGAGATTCGATAGCTAAAGATGTAAATCTTGATTTGACAGTTAATGAAAAAGTAAATCCAATTTATGGAATTAAAAAACAAATCATAAATAACTCACTACCGACTCATCTCGAAAGCTATATGTATAGTACTTGTAAATCTATGATCAAAAAAGGAATAACAACATTTGTAGATTTTCGAGAAGGTGGAATTCTTGGTGTAACCATGCTAAAAAAAATATTAAGATTAGTACCAATTAAATGTGTAATATTGGGAAGAATAGACTATTATCAAACAAATGAACAGATTATTAAAAATCGATCAATCCCAAAAGACAAGCAAGAAGAATTACGTGTAGTATCAAACAGCGTTGATGGTTTGGGCATAAGCGGTGCAAATGAGTATAGTGATTCTGTCCTTGCACATTTTTCAAAAATAAACAAATTTAGAGCTATACATGCTGCAGAAACAGAAGCGAGTATAAAAAAATCAAAACAGCTAACTGGAAAGTCTGAAATACAACGATCGTTGCAAATCAAACCTCATTTCATAATTCATATGACATACGCTTCAAAATTTGATTTGCATATTGTACGTAAATATACTAATAACATTGTAGTTTGTCCACGTTCTAATGCAGCTATGGCTGAAAAGTTTCCAGATGTATATTCTATGCTGAAACTAGGTTATAACGTTTCTCTTGGAACTGATAATGTTATGATAAATTCACCAGATATATTTAGGGAAATGGATTATTTATGGAAAACTGTTATGTCTATAAATAATAAGCGAATTGCACCTTTGGACATTTTAAAAATGGCCACTGTTAATGCTGGAAAAATATTTAGAAACAAAGGTGTGATACAAAAAGGATCAATTGCAGATTGCATTTTCATTAAAAAGCATGAAGTTGATTTGGACCCCATGCATGATCCTCATGCTGCAATAGTTCATCGTGCATCTGAATCATCAATTAGTGCCGTTATGATAAATGGTAAAATAATACATGGTAAAATCTAGACCATACATCATTTTGAGTGCAGCCATTTCGTTAGACGGTAAAATTTCTACAAAATGTGGCGATTCAAATATTTCAAGTGTTGATGATAAAATACGTTTACATAAATTACGTAATACTGTTGATGGTATATTAATAGGAATAAATACTGTTAAACAGGATAATCCATTACTAACTATAAGATATATTCAATATAGTAAACATCCTGTTCGTATAATATTGGATTCTAGAGGTTTGATATCATCTAACACTAAAATAATAAAAACATCTGATAAATTTAAAACTATAATAGTAGTCTCTGAGAAAATATCTAAAAATAACATAAATAGACTAAAATGTGCACCAGTTGACATGATAATATGTGGTAAAAACAAAATAGATATAAAAAATCTACTTGTTCATCTAGTAAAAAAATATTCTATGTCTAGAATTCTTGTGGAAGGCGGAAGTCATATAAATTGGAGTTTTATAAGTGAAAATATTTTTGATGAGTTGATAGTGACAATAGCACCTTATTTAGTTGGAGGTACTAATTCGACCTCATTTTTATCTGGCTCTGGCTTATGTAAGATTAAAGACTCGCCTAAATTGAAATTAAAAAATGTCACGCGTATAAATAATGAATTAGTACTTAATTACCTTAATCAAGATCATCTTTAATTTGTTTAATTTTCATTATTAGAGCTTGTTTGATTTTGTTGTTTTTCTTCAAGTTTAAAACATTCCCACATGTAGAACATTTAAAGAAACATTCTAGAGATTCATTAAATGTAATTCTTCTACAATCTTCATTACCGCAGTGATAAAATTCATATTTCTCTTCATATTCTAATCTTTGTTGAAGTCTTTTTAGTATCTTTTTCTTCTGACTGTTAATGAATTGTTCTACTTCTTCTGCCCTTGTTCTCCATCTATAGACAAACCAACCTTTCCTTTCATCTTTTATTCTAGTACCCGTTATCAATGCTTTACCAAACAGATCATATAGCACCCTTCTCACCATGTTTATCCTTAATCCTGTTGAGCTTGCAATTTCTTCATCTGTAGCATCCTCTGATTTCAGAAGAGATCTAGCTACCTTTAGATATTCGTAACCGCCTATCATAGATGCAATCCTAATGAATGGCTCCTCCTGTTTTTCTATCATACTGCTAATTTCTGTATATATGTTATTCATTTAATCAATGTTTTTATTATTAATTATATTTTTACCATTTTTATCAGGTATGATTTCAATTTTTGCATTATGAAATCTTCTTAGAAATTGTTTACCTCGTTGTATTCTATCTAAAAATACAGCCAATGCACTAATCTCAGAATGCGGTTGGTTTCCTATTGCTACATTGTAATCTGCAATATTATAAATTTCTCTAGGCACTTTACTAGATCCAATTATTATAAATATGTTATTGTGTTTTTTTATTTTATAATAAACACAATTGATATTTTCTCCATACATAGTTAAATGAATAATTTTATACGATTTGCGTTTATCTTTAATTAATTTTTTCCAATCTTTAATAAATTCAACTTCGAAATTTCCACCCCATGTTGAATTGATTTTTTGCATAGTGTTTTTTATGTCATGGTTATTTTCATGCATATAAATTTTTGATGTATTAAATGCACGAGCTACTAGTACTATATGCGTTGCCACTCTGTCATCTCTTACTAAACGTTGTCCAATCTGTAATACTTCTATCATCATTTGATACTTTGAAAGGCCATTTTATAACATTTCATTTATTATTAGTTTTTAACACATTTTCTATATTTATATTCAAAACAATTTCTGCTATGTCGCCAGCATATTCTGCTACTCTTTTTATATTTTCAATTATTTTACGTATAAAATAAATTTCTTCGTTGTTGGTAATTGGATTTATTTCATTTAAAACATTTTTTTCATATTCCGTTATTTTTAATGTGTTATCCATAGTTATATCGGCATGATTGAAGTCTTTCTTAAAAAGTGACAAACATGATTGATCTATAAGATATAATGCAAATTCTGTCATCTCTCTTATTTTATGATATATTGATTTTTGGATAGGTTTTTTAAAATGTATTAATTCTTTTGCAATAAGTACTGCATGATCTCCTGTCCGTTCAATATTTTTTGCAATAACCCTATATCCCAAACAATTTCTAGCGTTAAAGAATCCCATATTTATTAGCATTGATTTACTTTGTATTGCAATTTTCAATTGTCGTATTATATAAAAACTGAATCGATCGACTTCATCATCTGTTTTTATTACTTCATTAGCTAAATCTAAATTAGCTTCTTCTTTAATTGCTAACAATACATCCATCAACATCGATTTTGCTAGATGCACCATTCGTTTAAATGCATTATCTATAGAAAGACCTAATGAATCTACTAATACTTGGATTACTATATCATTAGTTGAATCTGAAATAATTTCTGTTCCTATTAACATTCTTTTTACAGCTTCTTTAATTAGATTTCTTTGAGCGGGCTTCATTATACCAAATTTTGGTTTTATATTAATTGTTTTAAATCCTATGAAATATAACGAAATAATTTTTCTGATTATTGATTTATTATCATCATCATTATTTATTTCTAAAACTGCATCATCATTCTGTATATTGTAAGTTGAATTTTTTGGTGGTATTAATTGTAATGTAGTATCATGTTGTTTTTTAATTATGATCTGGTCCCCTTTTCTTAATCCTAAATCATTAATCCAATTTTTTGGTAATGATATTATGTATGATGATTTACCAGTAAACTGGATCTTTCTTATCTCTTCATTTTCGTTCATGATTAATATTGTTTATATCTAATCTATATAGTTAGCTAATTTATATATAAAAATACTAATATTAAAAGTGAATTCTATTAATATGTGGATTATTTAACTAAATTAAAATATACTATAGATGCATTATTTGGAACTAGTGTCTCTAGATGCTTGATTGGAGATATTACGTTTTCATTTTATCCAAAAAACAGACGTTTACGTGATGTTTATTGTGATGGAACTAGACTTTGTACTCTTAGAATAGATGGCGGATTAGCAATCACAGTGTACATGGCTAATATGTTGATACATAATAAAAAATTTTTAGAACACTGTCTGGAAATAGATTCTGCATCTAAACATTTTGTAGAACGAGGTATGTCTGTTTTTTGTAATCATGTCATATGGTGTGGAAAAAAAATCCGCATACAATCTGAAGTACCAGTTTTATATCAAAATAAAGTCATAGCAGTAGGAAAAGCAGTATTGTCTTATGAAATGATAACATCTCAGGAAAGTGGAGTTGCAGTAAAAATTAGAAATATTTTAAAATGTAATAATTGATGTACAATACCATGATGAGAGGAGGTAACCGTCATCTTAGAAGAATGATGGATAAAATGGGTCTTGATATGAATGAAATACATAATGTAAAAAAAGTAGTAATTACAACTGATAAAAAAGAAATAATCATAAATAATCCATCAGTGACAGAAATGAAAGCAAAAAATAATTCAATTTTCCAAATTGTCGCTACTGACCTAGAAGAAAAAGAATTAGAAACTCCTACATTCAGTAGTGAAGATATAATGATTGTATGTCAACAAGCTCATGTAAATGAAGATAAAGCAATTTCAGCGTTAACAGAATCTAAGGGTGATTTAGCCCAAGCAATTTTATTATTAACTACAAAATAAAACATTAAATTACTGATCTATAATTACTAAAATAGTTGGGAGAACAAGTAGATAAAATAATTAAAGCGTTAACTGAGCTAGAATCTGATCTAGGCTCTCTACATAAAGATGTTGAAGTAATGCAACATGAACTAAAATCACAAACTCAAACTGAGATAGAAACCTTAACTATGAAGACAAAAGATATGGCGAACACTGAAGCGCAAAAAATGATATCTGTAGCACGTGATCAAGCAAAACTTGAGTCAGATAAAATAATTAAAGATAATGAACATAATATAGTAGAATTAAAAAACCAAATTGATGATACAATTGATGGCGTTGTAAATCATATTGTTAAATTAGCTTTAAAATGAAGTGACAATACGTCAACTTTATTTTACAGCATATTCGTAATTTGTCAATTCTATTTTAAACTTATTGTCACGTAAATTACATGTGTGTTTCATTAATTTATGCATTTTATGTTGATCTTTAAATAGATCCTTTTACTAATAATACTACTTAGAGAGATAAAAATGACATGTAAAGGGATTTGTATAAGATATAAGGCTCAAAAACCTGTTGGAACTGGTAGATATGCATCTGGACAAAGACGCTGCCAAATATGTGAAATATTCATAAAATGGGAAGGTCTTTGGTGTCCTTGTTGTGGATATAGATTACGAACTAAACCAAGAAATCTTAAATATAAAGCTAAACTACGTGCTAGAATAGAAGCTGATTCGCATGCAGAAGAATTAACAATAAATGCATAAAATTAATACAATATAATGCAAAACTTGGGCCATGTAACAAAGGTTATCAATATTTGTAATAGAAAATTTATACTACATATACTAAAACTAGATAACGGATGTTTTATAATAATATCTGAAAACTCTGAAAAAATAGGTTCTATGCTTGCAGCAATTTCAACTAAGATACCTACTACAGTTAGCATAATCCCAGATAGGAATGATCCCTTTTTTTCTCAATTATTGTCAAAACAAGTTTCTTCAACCATCAATGGTATTTGTATAACCTCAGTGTATTTACTAAAAAAACTCGACACAGAAACTGTTAAAATATTGATAACTGATATAATGAAAATAATTAAAAATGCCTGATCTAAGAGAATATCTAGATTTATTAAAAACTAACAATGACTTAAAAATAATAAAAAAAAAAGCCAATACAAAATTTGAAATTGCTAGAATTACATCAAAATTCAACAATTCAAGGGCTATTTTGTTTGAAAAAATAGAAAGTAGCAATTTTAAGTTAATTTCAAATTTGATCGGCACTAAAAATAGATATGCGCAAGCAATAGGATCTAACGAATTTAATATTCACAGTACAATGGCTAATGCTGTTAATAATGCACAAGAACCACAAGTGATATCTACTGGAAAGTTCACTGCAAATAGATCCAGAGATCTTTCTATACTTCCAATTGTTACCCATTTTGAAAAGGAACCTGGACCATTCATAACTTCATCAATAATAACTGTACAAAACATAAACAATAACACACAGAACTCATCATTTCATAGGCTACAATATCTTGATAATGATCATTTATCAGTACGGATGGTAGAAGGACGACATTTACACAAAGCATTTGTGGATGCAAAATCACATGGAAATGATCTTAAAGTGGCAATTGTGATTGGAGTGCATCCTGCAATATCTCTTTCTAGTGCTTATCAACTTGATTATAATCAAAATGAAATATCCATTGCGAACTCAATTTTAAATGATAAGCTTACATTAACCAAATGTCCATATACAAGATTATATGTTCCATCTGATACAGAAATAGTTCTAGAAGGTATAATATTAAAAGATAAAACACATAAAGAATGGATGGTTGAAATGTTACAAACTTATGATTATGTACGATCCCAACCAGTTTTTGAGTTAAAACAAATTTATTTTAGAAATAATCCTATTTTTCACGATATCTTACCAGGATATTATGAACATAGATTGATAATGGGAATGCCAATAGAATCTAAATTAAATAATATACTAAAAACAATTTTTCCACAAGTTAAGCAAGTATGCCTTACAGACGGTGGATGTAATTGGTTGCATGCAGTAGTACAGATATCCAAAAATAAACAATCTGATCCTAGAAAAATAATAAACAAAATTTTTGTATTGCACAGATCATTAAAAATGGTGACTGTAGTAGATGACGATATCAATCCCAAAGATCCTATTTCTGTTGAGTATGCTATCGCAACAAGGTTTCAAGCAAAAGAAGATTTGGTATTGATTGAAAATGTACGTGGATCTAGTTTGGATCCATCAAGTGACCAAAAAAACTTATTAACTTCTAAAGTGGGTATTGACGCAACAAAATCATTTTTAAAAAGAAAAGCTGGTTTCGAAATAGCACAAATACCTAAATTTTAATACATAATTAGCAACTATTTAAAATGTTAAAATTTTTCATATTGAACCTAACATCAATGCAATAAATAAAATAGCCAAATATGGATTTGAAAATTTAAATAACAACCATGCTTTTTTTTCTAATGGTTTTACTATCGCCATTAAACTTAATGTTGTTATCACAATTCCTGATATTATCGCTGTAATTAAATAAACTAATCCTATTGCTGTTTGACCATTTATTTGAATAAAGAATGGAGTAATACTAAATGACACCATCATCATTGTAGTAAAAGAGATTACTCTAGTTGCTGCTCTTTCAGATATTATTGATGTGAGCATTGGTACATCTACTTTATTATAATCTTTTTTGTAATGTAGTGCAAGGGCCCAAATGTGCATTGGTATCCAGATAAAAACTAAACCTCCTATGATCAAACCTAAAGTGAACAAGCCTTCTGTAGTTACTGCTACGTATCCTATCATGGATGGTGCAGCTCCTGAAAAACCACCTAATATTATATTTAATTTACTTTTACGTTTTAATAAGTAACTATATACGATAATATTATCAAATAAACCAATACACATAAAAAAAGTAGCTAGAATTCCATTGATTATAGTAGTTGTATATGAAAGTAATGAAGTTAAAATTATAGCTATTAATGCAAGTAATAACCCAAATTTCTTAGCACTTCCAGGAGTGATCCTCTTGCTTGGTATAGGTCTACTCTGCGTTCTTGTCATGACTGAATCTATATCTCTATCGCGGTAATTCGTTATTGTATTTGCAGCTGCAGAACCAGAAGCAACAGCCATTATTACTAAAACCCACGTGTATATTGAAACTTCTACATCATACACATTTGATGCAGTTACAGCTGCACCAAATGCTGTAAATACTAATAAATACCATATTCTAGGTTTTGTTAATTCGTAATATACTTTTATTCTTGATCTTGTAGATGTTTGCAACATTTGATCACCATTCTATTCCGTTATTAAAAATAGGCTTGTAATTCTATTTATATTTGTAAACATGGAAATTTAATTTTTATTACAATTGTTATATATTTATACATTTTACTTTCGTTTTATCTCATATTTATTGACTTAACTATTCAATATGGAAAATTATTGATCAAATTTTACCTTTCTGATATAATAATTCTGCTAATAAAATAGCTCCTTTAGCTGAGCCCATTTTTTTATTATGTGAAAATAATACATACTTTATACCATTATCAAATATTGATTCTTTTTCCAATCTTCCTATTGATGTAGTCATTCCATCGTTTATCTCTCTATCTATCCTTGGTTGTGGTCTAGTTGGTTCATCATGTATTTCATAATAATTAGGTGGTGATGAAGGCAAATTTAAAATATCAAGATCATGAAAATATTTTTTATATGATTCTTTTACTGAAGTAGGATCTATTGGCTTTAATGTTTCTATTGATACTGATTCTGTATGACCATCAATAACAGGAACTCTTGTACAAGTACAACTAATTTTTATATCTGCGTGTTTTATTTTTCCATCAGTTAGTTTTCCAAGTATCTTCGTGGTTTCAACGCGTACCTTCTTTTCTTCGTTTGGTATATATGGTATTATATTATCTGTTATATCCATGGCAGATACCCCTGGTGTTCTTCCAGCTCCAGATATTGCTTGCATGGAAGTCATGATGACTTTATTTGTACCAAATTTTTCATATAATGGTTTCAAGGTTATAGCTAAACCAGTAGTAGTGCAATTTGGAATTGGTGCTACAAAACCATTCCAATTTCTATTTTTTTTTTGTGTGTCGATTAGATCAACATGTGCATCATTTATACCAGGTATCAATATAGGAACATCTTCTTCATATCTATATGCAGATGATGTACTTATTACTGGTATATGTTTTGCAAACTTGGATTCTATTTCCCTAGCTGCGTTACTTTCTATTGAAGAAAAAACCAAGTCCAAATTATGTACATCCAGATCTTCTACCTCTTCTACTTTCATAGTTTTAATATAATCTGATATTGGAGATGATGGATGCCAATCTATAATGTGACTGTTGGGATCTTTAATAGAATCAATATAATTTTTTCCAGCAGATTTTTTTGAAGCTGCTATTTGGACAACATCAAACCATGGATGATTATCTAATGATACTACAAACTCCTGACCAACAGATCCAGTAACACCGATTATGGCAACTTTTTTTTTCATAATCAGAAAGTGGTAATATGGATATAATAATATTTCATGATTTATAATGATTTAATTATAATAATATGAGATTCAATGTGTATAAAACATGATCTTACTTCACAAAGTAAAACATGGAGGTGTAAATACATTAAATCTTGGTACTGATATTATAGATTTCAGCTCTAATGTGAATCCACTTGGATGCCCCATCAAAACAATTAATTCTCTAAAAAATAAATTATCTTATTTATTATCATCATATCCAGATTTATATTCAAAACACTTTTATGAAAAACTAAGTAATTATATTGGTGTAAGTAAAGACAAAATAGTAGCTGGAAACGGTTCTGTAGAAATAATTTATGATTTTTGTAGAATTTTTTTAAATTCACATATGCGTACATTAATACCAATACCAACATTCAGTGAATATGAAATTGCATCTAAACTTCAAAATTGCAAAATTATTTTCTTTAAATCAATGAATTTAAATGATGATCTAGCAAAATTTTTAACTAAGATACCAAAACATGGTTGTGTTTTTATTTGTAACCCAAATAACCCTACAGGTGTATTGGTAAAACAAAAAAATATGTTGCAGATTATTGAAACAGCACAAATGAAATCCACAATATTATTTATTGATGAATGCTTCATAGAGCTAACTCATGACAAGAACGAATCTATTTTAAAATATATAACCCAATTTAATAATTTATTTGTATTACGATCTCTGACAAAAACATTTGGTTTAGCAGGATTAAGATTAGGATATGGTATTAGTAACAAAAAAATGATTCAAACTATAAAAAAAACGAAAGTTCCATGGCATATCAATACATTAGCTCAACATGTAACATTATCTGTATTTAACAAAACATATTTAAAAAAAACTAGAAAATTAATTAAAAAAGAACATATTTTTTTACAAGAATCTATTTCTAAGATCAATAATTTTGTTTGTTATGAATCTTCAACTAATTTTATATTGGTTAAAACTACATTTGATATAAAATTTTTGCAGGAACAACTTCTCCAACAAGGAATTTTGATACGAAATTGTAATAATTTTCGAGGATTGGGACGTAATTTTTTTAGAATAGCAATTAAAACACATGACCAAAATATCAAACTTATTAAATCATTGGAAGTGATATCACGAAAACATTAATGATCCAAGGTACGTCTTCTGGATCTGGGAAAACAACTTTAGTAATTGCATTATGTAGAATATTTAAAAATTTAGGTTATGATGTAGCTCCTTTCAAATCTCAAAATATGTCTAGTTTTGTTTACAAATATGATAAATTTGAAATATCGGTAGCACAGGCATTACAATCTATAGCGTCAAAAATTGAATTTACATATTCTGTTAATCCAATTTTATTAAAACCAATCGGTAATTATCAAAGTGCTGTTTTTGTAAGAGGTAAATTCTACAAAATAATGAGTACGCATGAATATTATAATAAATTTATTAAAACCGCATTTCAAATAGCCATAAAATCACTTGATGAATTACAACAAAAACATGATCTAATAATCATGGAAGGTGCAGGTTCGCCAGTAGAGATCAATATGGAAAAATATGATATTGCAAATATGAAAATTGCAGAACTATTTAATACTCCGGTCATATTAGTTACTGATATAGAACGAGGTGGCTCATTTGCCAATATTGTAGGAACTATAAATTTATTAAAAACAAAACATAAAAAATTAGTAAAAGGATTCATTTTTAATAAGTTTAGTGGTGATGTGAAAATATTATTTCCAGGATTCAAAAAACTTTTTCAATATGTTTCTAAACCTACTTTAGGGGTAATTCCAAAAATTGACATAAAGCTACCTCAAGAAGATACATTAGATCATAAATCACAAAACGTAGCTTACTATGATCTAAAATTTAGACACATAAATGATGAAATAGAAAAACTATGTTCAATTATTGAGAACAATGTAAAAATAAGATCCATTGAGGATTTTGTAAATGCTTGATATTGTACTCATAATATTTTTAACTTTTGTATTTGATTTAAAATTTGGAGACCCAAGAAATAATTTACATCCTACTGCATGGACCGGATTGGTAATATCCAAATTAGTGAATATTTCATTATGTTATAAACAAAATCAAAAATTTTTGGGAGTTGTATTAACAATTATAACAGTAATTTTGATACTAATTTTATTATGTATTGTTATTTACTTGATAAATTTTGTATCTATTAATTATATTGACGATTATATATTACATGTATTGTTAGCATTATTATCTACGACATTATTATTCAAAACTACCATTTCAATACATGGAATGGAAAAACATTCTTTATTTGTTGTTCATGCACTCAATAAAAATGATTATGTTGATGCTAGGAAAAAGTTATCATTGATTGTAAGCAGAGATACAACAAAATTAGATAAAAATCATATTATCTCTGCAGTTTTGGAAAGTATAGGAGAAAATATAGTAGATGGAATAACTGCTCCTTTATTTTATTTTATTTTATTTGGAATACATGGAGCTTTTGTATATCGAACTATCAATACCATAGATTCAATGATCGGTTACAAAACTGAACCATTTAAAGACTTAGGATGGTTTGGAGCTAACTGTGATACATTACTTAATTACTTACCATCCAGAATAACTGCTTATATTATCGTCTTTTGTTCTATAATTTTTGGATATGATTGGAAAAATTCTATGAAAGTAATGAAACGTGACAATGTGAAAACTGATAGCTATAATTCTGGTTACACAATGTCTGCATTAGCTGGTGCATTGCAAATAAAACTTGAAAAAATAGATCATTACGTAATAGGTGATGGGACAATAAATTTGACTGTTGAAACTATTAAACACGCACTAAGACTAATGAAAATAACATCTGCAGTTTTCTGTATTTTACTACTAGTAAGCAAATTTTTATTGTTTTATTATTTTGGTTGGATATTCTATGTTTGAGTTTATTTACTCCGTATTCTCTTTTTTAACTATATTTCCATACAAAAAATACAAGTTAGAATATGTAGCACAAAATATGCATCTGTTTCCAATAGTTGGGATTACGATAGGATTATTTGCATCGTTATCGCATTTTTTATTAGCCTTAATTTTCCATAATTTGATAGTTAGCTTATTCATTGTATTGTTTTATATGTACATTACAGGACTTCATCATCTTGACGGTTTGATGGATTTCTCTGATGGCATTATGACTAAAGGAAACAAAGCAAAAAAAATAAAATCAATGAAAGATCCATTCGTAGGCTCAGCTGGTTCTGCTACAATGATTTTTCATATACTTGGACTGATATTTATAATCTCTATGTTAGATGGATTTGTTGCAATTAAAGCAATAATTTTAAGTGAAATGTTATCCAAATTTTCTATGGTACTACAAGCTGCATCGAATACATCTATTCCATCTAGTTCTAGTTCTTTATTTATAAAAAACATTAGATGTAAAAACAAAATGATATTTTCTACATCTATTACGTTATTTGTATCTTTACTAATTGCAGGAATCATGGGATTAGTAATTATTTCCATTATACTTGTTTTAACATTAATAATATCATCTGTATCTAAAACTAACTTTGGAGGTATTTCTGGTGATGTATTTGGTGCTACAAACGAATTAACTAGATCTGCATCGCTTTTTTTATTTGTGATAATATGATTGCATTAATAATGGCAGGTGGAAAAGGGACAAGAATGAATAACAAAGGAGAAAAATTACTTTTAAAATATAGTAAACCGCTGATATTATATGTAGTAGATGCAATGAAAAAATCTAACTGCTTTTCAAAAATAATTGCTGCAACAAGTAAACACGCTCCACAAACACGATCTTTACTTTCTAATCATGACATAGAAATTTTTGACACACCAGGATTAAGTTATGTATCAGATCTTAATCTATTTCTAAAGTGTTATCAGACTGATTATATTTTTGTGGTTCCTGGAGACATGCCATTACTAGACAAACAAATAATAAAAAAAATAATCACATTGCATGATCCTTCTAATGCTTGGACAAGCTATCTGGTAACAAACAATTTTCTTGCAAAATTCCAAACTAGTAACATTTATCATATTATTTTTAATGATGAAAAATATTTCTTTACTGGTTTATCTATAGTAGACCCTAGAAAAATAAAAGACTTGCATTATATTAACGAAAATTATATAATTTTAAATGATAGACGATTATTAACTAATATTAATACGTATCAGGATTATCAATCGTTACTTCCTGTAACTTTCCCATGAAATTTAGCTAATGCTCCAGTAGGCTGCGCTAATAGGTTCCCACATGACCTACATGTTACAGTAGTAGAAACATGTGAAAATACTATGTTTTCTTCGTTACATTCTTTGCAAATTACTTTATGAAATTTGCTGTTTGGTTTTGGTATTGCAATATGATTCTTTTTCAATTTAATTCAAATTTCCTTATTCTTATTCCAAATTTACTAGTTTTTTTTTTACATACCATACACGTTAATACAGGTGTGATTTTCTTAGTTGTTTTTGCTGGTTTGGCTAATTTTGGAAATTTCTGGCCACCATAACCTTTTTTATCTTCATTATGCCTACGCTCTCCAATTGCAGATCCGCGTCTTTTTCCAGCTTTGTATATAGATATTTTTTGTTTAGTATTTTTATTACATTTAGAACAAAATTTCATAATTTCTTTTGGTATGTTCATAATCGTTACCTGTTTCACAGTAATTTAAACATCACTTATTAACAACCTCAGATAATAAACTTGGATGAATTATTCTCATTTATATTCTATGATTGTTAAACTTAATCAAGTTTCTATGGGTGATAATCCATGTGATTTACTTTTAAAAAATTGTTCATTAATTAATGTTTATAGTAATGAAATTATAAAAAATATTCAAATTTCAATATTAGGTGATAGAATAGCATATGTTGGAATAGATGCTAGTCATACTATTGGTCCAAATACATTAATAATAGATCTAGAAGGAATGTACATTTCACCAGGATTTGCAGATTCGCATATACATATTGATCAATTTATTTTACCAACAGAATTAGTAAAAAATTCACTTATCCGTGGAGTTACTGCATTATTTTCAGAATCCATAGACATAGTAAGTACTTGTGGATATAAAGGATTTGCACATTTTGTCAGATCTATTTATGATCTTCCAATCAGAATATTTACACTAATACCTGGAGGCTTACCAGTAGACGATAAATTAGGTACATGTAAACATCTTAATGAGCAACAAGAAGATGCAGCATTAAGATTACCTCATGTAATTGGACTTGGTGAAGTGTTTTCATGGACCAAAGTAACGGAGCGTAATAACAAAATAATGAAAAAATTATCAAAAATGCTAAAAAATGAACATGTAATTAATGGCCATACTGCTGGAGCTACAAATAAAAAACTTAACGCATACATTTCATCGGGAATATTATCATGCCATGAACCAATCAATTTTAATGAATTGATTGAAAGACTTAGACTTGGTATGTGGTTAATGATACGAGAAGGTTCTATAAGAAGAGATCTAAATAACATTATGCCTTATATAATCAAAAATCAGATATTCAAAAATCAAATTATGTTTTGTTCTGATGGATTGAACCCTAATGACCTTACTAACATTGGGCATATAGAACATTGTATCAGAGATTCTATAAAATGTGGGTTGAATCCAATAGATGCTATTCGTATTGCATCTAAAAATTGTTTTGATTATTACGGTTTGACAAAAGATTTTGGTGGTATCTCTCCAGGTAAAGTAGCAGATATGGTTGTTTTTGATGATTTACACAAAATAATACCGAACAAAGTTTTTGTTGGTGGTAAGCTAATTGCATCGAAAGGAAATTTACTTACTACTTTAGATTTACCCAAGATACCTACTTGGTTAACCAAAACTATTAAAACAAGAAACTTTTCAAGTAACAGCTTTAAAGTTAAAACAAAAATACAAGATATCATTGCTACTACAATTTATCTTAAAACTGAAATAATAACGAAAAGAAATTATTTAGAATTACATAGTGTAAATGACAACATCGTTCCGTCATACGATAAAGATGTTTGGAAAATTGCCGCAATAGATAGGATATTCAACTCAAACAGATATTTCGTAGGATTTTTACAAAATTTTGGTTCTGAAATAGGAGCGTTTGCATCAACATTGAGTTTCCATGAAAATCACATGATTGTAATTGGCTTGAACGAAAATGATATGGCTATTGCATCTAATCAACTAACTAAAATTGGTGGTGGTATGATAGTGGTAAAAAACGGTAAAATTTTAGCTTTGATGCCACTAAAATATGCAGGAATATTGTCTATAGAATCATTTGAAAAAGTACGTGATGAATTTAATTATATTAATTCTATAATTAAAGATTTTGGATGCAAGTTTCAAAATCCATATCTTATTCCGTTATTCTTGCCATTTTTAGCTTTGCCTGAAATAAGAATAACATGTAATGGTATAATAAACATTAAATCAAGAACTTATGAAAAAATATTAAAATAAGAAATATTAAAAAAGGACTAGTTTCATATGTAAATTGAAATTTAATGGCTTCAATTCAACAAACTCCAAGTGGTCCTGTTCTAGTTTTAAAAGAGAGTGCTCTTCAACAAAAAGGAAAAGACGCACAAAAAAATAATATAGCAGCTGCTAAATTAGTATCTGATTTAGTTAAAACTAGCTTAGGACCACGAGGACTTGATAAAATGCTTGTAGATTCTATAGGTGATGTAACTATAACAAATGATGGTGCTACTATACTTAAAGAGATAGACGTTCAACATCCAGCTGCAAAGATGATGGTAGAAATATCAAAAACTATTGATAATGAAGTTGGTGATGGTACTACTACATCAGTAGTATTTGCAGGTGCATTACTTGATAAAGCTGAAAAACTCCTTAGTAAAGATGTTCATTCATCTGTAATAGTTGATGCATACCAAGAAGCAGCAGAAAAGACGTTGAGTTTATTATCTGAAATAGCTAAAGATGTAGAACCTGATGCTAAAGAAGCTTTGTTGAAAATTGCAAAAACTAGTATGGAATCAAAATTAATTTCTGAAGACAGTATAGAATTATCAAAACTAGTTGTTGACGCAATTCTAAAAATAGCTGAAAAAAAAGATAGTACATATAGTGTAGATCTAGATAATATCAAAGTAGAAAAAAAAGCAGGAGGTTCCATATCTGATACTTTGTTAGTAAAAGGTATAGTATTAGACAAAGAAATAGTTCATAGTGGCATGCCATCTAAAATAGATAATGCTAAAATTGCATTAGTTAATGCAGCATTAGAAGTAGAAAAAACTGAAATGAGTGCTGAAATCAGAATAACGGATCCCACACAAATGAACATGTTCTTAGACGAAGAAAATAGAATGTTAAAAAATATGGTTGATAAAATTCATGATGCCGGAGCTAACGTACTTATATGCCAAAAAGGCATAGATGATATAGCACAACATTATCTTTCTAAATATGGAATAATGGCTATTAGACGAGTAAAAGAAAGTGATATGATAAAGCTCTCAAAAGCTTCTGGTGGTAGAATAACTACTAGTGTAGACGAGCTTACCGAAAATGATCTTGGATATGCTGACTTAGTACAACAAAGAAAAGTAGAAGCTGATAAATGGGTGTTTGTAGAAGGTTGTAAACATCCACAATCTGTAACATTATTACTTAGAGGAGGTTCACAAAGAATAGTAGATGAAGTAGATCGATCTATGCATGATGCTTTGATGGTTGTTAAAGATGTTATTGAAAAACCTGCTATCGTAGCTGGAGGAGGTGCTACAGAAGCTTATTTGGCATCAAGCTTAAGAAAATGGGCCGACAACAAAGAAGGACGTGGCCAATTAGCAATAATTAACTATGCTGAAGCATTAGAATCGATACCTTTGACTATCTCTGAAAATGCTGGAATGGATCCAATAGATACACTAGTCGCGTTAAGAGCTAAACAGAACCAAGGCCGCAAATGGGCAGGAATTAATGCTAAAGACAATAAAATAGCAGAAATGTATTCTCTTGATATTGTAGAACCGGTATCCGTAAAAGAACAAATAATAAAATCTGCCACCGAAGCAGCTTGTATGATATTGAGAATAGATGATGTGATATCTATATCAGGTGGACCACAAGGAAGTAAAAGTCCTACTCCTCAATAAACTATGTGACAAAAGATATTACTAAATTTTTTTAAAGATTAATTATTATTCATAACTATACGTGCCATTTAACTCAATATTGGTTTTGTATATTTGATATCTTTGAATTCTATTGAGCTTCTTGTTACACATAGTTTTAAAATAATTCTATAACTAATTATTGATAAACAAATTATAAAAAAAATATAGATTAACATTCATAAATGTCTATAATGCCTAAAATGTTAATAAATAATATTTCATTGTGGTTCTATAGTTGCTGGTGGCTTACTAGATATTACATATGATACCCAAACCACTTCATCTATTTCATTAGTTATTCTATTACTCATATTTTCTAACACAGCATACGATATCCTGCTCCAATCTGCAGTCATGGCGTCTATTGAATTGACTATTCTTATCATTACAATATTTCCAACTTTACGTTTATCTCCAGTAATCCCTGTAGCATGATCATCACCCATAGCTGCATATGCTTGCCATACTTTGTTATACATTTGTGATTTTTTCAATTCTTCTTCAACTATTTTGCTGGCAATTCTTACGGTTTTTAATTTTTTTGGATTAACTTCACCAATTATTCTCACTGCTAGTCCTGGTCCTGGAAAAGGATGTCTATTAATAATATTATCAGGAACATTTAATATTTTAGCAATTTTCCTAACGTCATCTTTGTATAAATCGCAAATTGGTTCCAAAATTTTTAGCTTCATCCAATTTGGGATCCCGCCTACATTATGATGTGTTTTTATTATTGAAGAAGGTCCTTTAGACATTCCACTCTCAATTTTGTCTGGATATAGTGTTCCTTGCGCAAGCCATTTTATTTTATTGTTATTTTTAGAATATTCAGAAAAAATTTTAATAAACTCTTCCCCTATGATTTTTCTTTTTTTCTCAGGTTCATAAATATTTTTTAATCTTGTTAAAAATCGTTTTTTTGCATCAATTACAATAATTTTTATACCTATTTTAGAAAATATTTCACGAACAATTTTTTCTTCTTCAAATCTAAGAAGTCCATTGTTTACAAAAATACATTTTAATCTATCGCCTATGGACTTATGAATTAATAATGCTGTAACTGTAGAATCTATTCCACCACTAACTCCACATATTACGTTTTCATTTATTGTTGAAATTTTTTTGATTGTTTTAGTAACAAAGTTTTCCATGTTCCATTCTTGCTTTGACCTACAAATTCTTAAAACAAAGTTTTTTAGAATTTGTATTCCGTTTTCTGTATGTATTACTTCTGGATGAAATTGTATCCCATAAATAAATTCTTTTTTGTTTTCGATGGCAGCTGCGTGAGATCGATTTGTACTAGCTATTACTTTAAAACCATGTGGTATATCTATAGCTTCATCACCATGGCTCATCCAAGCTTTAGTATTGTTTCTAACTCCGCTGAATAATTTAGAATCATTTTTTATTGACAATATAGATGATCCATATTCTTTATTTGCGTTTTTTACTGTGCCTCCAAAGTTATCTACAATTAATTGATGTCCATAACAAATGCCCAATATTGGTACTTTCATATTAAAGATATTATTTTTAGGCATTGGGTGATTTTTGTTATATATGCTAAAAGGGCTACCAGATAAAATTATTCCTTTTGGTTTTAATTTTTTTAACTTAGAAATTGTTATATTGTATGAAGCAAGCTCTGCATATGCAGAAAAACTTCTTATTCTTCTACATATAAGATGACTATATTGTGAACCAAAATCTAATACAATTATCTTATCCATATATTATTACATCATTTAGAATTTTCTAACATCCTGGATAATGACCAAGTTATTGTATTTATAATCTCATTGATTCTTTCTTTTTTACGATAATTAGTTATTATTATACTTTGTAGTATTGAATTATTATCAATAATATCGCAATTTATTATTTCATCATTCTTTATTAATTTATTCTTAACTTCGATCAAATCTTCTTTTTTCATTTTTGTTATTATTCTATTTATAAAAAACGATTTTAACGGAGGTACACTTGAATTTATGCTTATATTTTTTTCTAGTGAAATTAAAATTTTGTTTTGATCTACAAGTGCTTTTGCTATGTCTACATTGTTATTATTAATTGATATATGGTATTCATTTTTATTGTTTTTTGAGCTTTGTACTAAATTAGATGCTTTAATGAAACTTCCTTCTTTAATGATTACATCTATAATTTCTAAATTTTTCTTCAGCATTTTATTTTCATTCATGTTTTTTTCCAATTTGTTAGTAAGTGTATCTTTTAATTTAAATAAATCATTTATTTGTTCTTCTGTGAAACGCATATCTTTATAACATCATATACATATTAAAACTCTGATTTAATTATATTCTCTATATCATTGTAGTCGATTTTTTTAAAACCGGTTATTTTTTTGGATGTTGTATAATATTTTATTTTATTTTTAGTTGTTAACCATCCCAAAAGATTTTCAGCAACTTTCATTTTTTTGATTTTTAATAATCTATTTTTGTTTTTTTTACCAGAATATCGACCTATTTTATTCCCTAAATCCATACCAAAAGTAATTATATTCTTGGCATTAAAATACGATGCCAAAAAAACACATCGATCTCCATCTGTGAACCCTCCAAAATTATAAATATTATTCATAGGCTTTGTTTCTGTGGTTCCGATACAATTTTTTAACTTTGTTACTATATTTAATTTATTAATGTTGTCGCCATGCGCATGAACTATAATTACTGTTTCATTATTAATTTCATTAATATGATTATAAATTCCATCTAGATCCGTCACAACAATATCTGGTCTTATTTTGTTTTCTATTAAAGCTAGTGTTGCTCCATCAGCTACAATTTTTGTAATTTTGTCAAATGTCTTTATAATACTGATTGATTTTGAAAGGGATGGTCCAGCACCTATCACAAATATTGTGTTATTTTCAATTAATGTTCTCACTTTTTTTATTACTTGATTGGATCTTAACAAAGAATTTAATAACTTGGCAGATTTTAGATCGTCATTCTTATTATAATTAAACTCTTTTATAATTGTGTTATATTTCTCATCCCATCCTGAAATACTCATATTTTATCCTTAATTAATAAGTTATATGAACAAATTGGGTCCATTGAATGTTGGTGGTTCTAACCCTATTAGAATCATGGGAATCTTGAATACCAGTCCAGAATCATTTCATAAAAAATCAATTAAAATGCAAAAAAACGAAATAGTTGATTCAGTATCTACTATGGAAAATAATGGTGTTGACATTATTGATATAGGAGGTAAATCTACAGCTCCATATATACAATCTTACATTTCTCCAAAAATAGAATCTATGCGTATTGTTAATGCAATAAAAATAATACAACAAGTTTCTAATCTCCCAATTTCAGTTGATACATGTTCTTCTTATGTAGCAAAAAATGCACTAGATCTTGGAGTAGATGTTATTAATGATATAACTGGATTGAAACATGATCAAAATATGTCAAAAGTTGTTAGCAAATATGATGTTTCTATTGTGTTGACGGCTTTTAGTAAAAAAACAGTTACTGGAAACAATGTAATACAAACAAGAAATTTGCTAAAAGAAAGCTTGGATATAGCTCATTCTATTAATATATCGTATGAAAAAATTGTACTTGATCCTGGTATCGGATTTTTTAGGAATTATGGTATTGGTAAATTATTCACCAAAATAAATTCGTCTTGGTTAAATAGAGACATTACCATCATTCAAAATTTACAATATATCAAATTAAATCAACCCATGTTAATTTCTGTGTCCAACAAATCATTTATTGGAGAATTATTATGTAAAACAAAATCTGATGAACGATTATTCGGTTCAATAGCTGCAGAAGTAATATCTGTTTTTAACGGTGTTGATATAATTCGAACACATAATGTAAAAGAAACCAAAGATGCAATTGTCGTTGCTGAGAATTTATCTAGACGCAATAAAAGCTTATAATGTTTTTTGAATAATTTTAGTTGGTTTAATTGCATTTTAAAGAGGGACTAACATTTGATGACGTTTTACTGGTTCCTAAATTCTCTAATATAGCTAGTAGGTCACAAACAAATTTGCAAACAAAACTGTCAAGGAATATTTCATTAAGTATACCTCTAATTAGTGCAAACATGGATACAGTTACAGAATCTGATATGGCAGTAGCTATGGCTCGTAATGGAGGAATTGGAATAATTCATAGGTTTCTTACAATCGAAGAAGAAACTAACGAAATTTTAAAAGTAAAAAGATCTGGCAGTGTGATGATAGAAAAACCATATCTTATCAGTCAAAATGAAACTGTATTTTATGCGTCTAATTACATGCGCGAGAAAAAAGTTTCAGGTTTATTGGTAGTAGATAATGATTCTAAAATGGTTGGAATATTAACAAGCCGAGATGTATTATTTGAAACCTATGATAAAACTAAGTTAGTTAAAGATGTAATGACCAAAGATCTTATAACTGCAAAGCCTGGCATTAGTTTGATTGATGCTAAAGAAATTTTACGTAAACATAGGATAGAAAAATTACCTCTGATTAATAATGATGGATACATAAATGGATTAATAACTAGTAAAGACATTTCTAATATCGAAAATTACCCTGATTCTTCTAAAGATAAAAAAGGTAGGCCACTTGTTGGAGCTGCAATAGGAGTTAAAGGCGACTTCCTTGAACGAGCAGAATCTCTAATAAATGCTGAAGTTGATGTATTAGTAGTAGATATAGCTCATGGCCATAGTGCTAATGCCATAGACGCTATTAAAAACATTAAAAAAGCTTTTCCTGACTCAGAATTGATAGCAGGCAATGTAGCTACTGCTACTGGAACAGAAGATCTTATCAAATCTGGTGTAGATGCAGTGAAGGTAGGAGTAGGTTCTGGATCTATATGTATAACTAGAATAGTTACTGGTTCTGGAGTTCCACAACTGACAGCAGTATTAGAGTGTGCAGCTATAGGTAAAAAATATGACGTTCCGATAATCTCTGACGGCGGAACTCGAAATTCTGCTGATATAATCAAAGCACTAGCAGCTGGTTCATCTACAATCATGATTGGTAGTATGTTTGCAGGAACTGATGAAAGTCCAGGTTCATTCATAACCAAAAATAGCAAAAAATTTAAAATATACCGTGGCATGGCATCATTTTATGCATCGTTGGGAAGAAAATCCAAAGAAACTGGAACTATTTCCATTGAAGATGATCTAAATGATTATGTAGCAGAAGGAGTAGAAGCTATGGTACAATATAAAGGCAGTGTATCTGATTTATTGATACAACTTACTGGAGGTATTCGTTCTGGTCTAAGCTATTGTGGAGCTCAAAACATATTGCAAATGCAACAAAAATCTGAATTCATAACTATGTCAAATGCTGGTTACAAAGAAAGTCAACCACATGATGTTTCATTAATGTAGTTAATTTTTTATGAAACTCCAAATCATTTACAACATGTTAACAAAAAGAACAATCATAGGAATTATAGTCGGAATCACAATTTCAACTATTGGACTATATGCATTGATTTCTTCATTAGGATTACAAACAGCAGAAATTTATGAAAAAGTTAAAATTGGAGATTATATAACATATGAATTTAATGCTCCTGAAGGAACATATGAAATAATATATGTAAAAGGATCCCTTTTTCATGTTAATTTGGAATCTGAACATGAAACTAAACTAAGTAATGATTTTCAAAATGATCTCAAATTAGATTGGAATACTGGTACTAACAATATGAATATGCTTTCTATAAAAAATATCGGTGATTCAGAATTAGAAATCATGGGCACTCTAAAATTTTCTACTAATCCTGTATTATACACGTATCATATTCTTGTTATTATAGCTGGCGTTGTAATAATAGGATTTAGTGCAAGCTTTAGTATTAAGAGAAAAAAATTACGTTAATCTAGTTACTTGGTACGACCCTATTATTTTCAGAAACAGAGAATATGTTTTCATGTCATCCAAAGCTTGCTTTATTTTTTGGTCGTGAATATGACCTTCAAAATCTACATAAAAATTATATTCTCCAACATTATGTTTTTTAGGTCTAGATTCAATTTTAGTTAAATTTATGTTTCTATCGCTAAATCCTTTAATCATTTTATATAATGAACCAGGACTATGGATGACAGAAAAAATTATGGATGTTTTATCATTTCCTGTTCTATGTGAATATGACTTTGATAATATTAAAAATCTAGTATAGTTATTTGTATAATCTTCTATATCGTGCTTGATAACTGGCAAACCAAATATTTTTGCAGCTGTTTCACTAGCTATGCATCCTACATTTCTTTTATTTAGATTCTTAATTAATTTGACACTGCCGGCTGTGTCATATGTAGGAATAGATTTTAAATTATGGCTTTGTATAAATTTCTTACATTGTCCTAATGCTTGTGGATGCGAATAGACAGTATCTATTTTATCAATTTTATTTAAACCTATTAAACAATGTTTAATACGATAATAAATCTCTCCAACTACATTTAGTTTTGTGTAGTATAATAAATCATAGCTTTCTCCTATTCCGCCTTCTAATGAATTTTCTATTGGTATGATCGAATAATCTGTACTTTTATTAGTTGTAGATTCAAGTACATCAGAAAATGTTTTTAGCGCAATAGGATTTATTTTTACTTTGAAATAGCGTAAAGCAGCTGACTCACTATATGCTCCATGTTCGCCTTGAAATGCAACATTTAGCATTAGCTTAACTTTATAAACCCCGTGTTTCCAAAGTTTCTAGATATCTTTCTGTCATCCATCCACGTACAATTGATACATTTTATTCCATCTTTAATTGTAATCACATCTCCACTGCATTTTTTACATCTGGTAAATAGAACTCCTGCGTCTGGATCGTTAATACTTGCATGTATCGTGCCATTTTTATATCCCAAAATTTTTAGTGCGATTACATCGTCTACTAACGCCATAGTTTTTTTATGTGTGCCCCGAGTTGAACATACACATTCTATTTTAGAATTAACTTTATTATTATTAACATATTCAATAGAAACAATTATCATAGATGATACTACCGATACTACCACTCCTATTACAACATCATCCATCTTTGGTAAAGATATATTACTAATACTTTTTACTTTAAGCGTATGATCTTTTTTATTAATACACTTAGTGCCTATTGTAGTTGATCTTATTATTCCATTATTGTCATCGAATGTGTTGTTATCATTTGATTCATATTCTTCTATACAAGACAACTTATCACCAGGACATACCACATTCATAATTACCTATATGATTCTTGACAATTATAATCGTTTACGTTTGGATTTAGAATTCATAACCAATGTGGTAATTGTAAGTATTCATCTATATTTTTATTCGATAGCATTCGTAACAATGCATTAGCCTGAGGAGTAGATAAAACTGGTTTATCAAAGTGGTTATCAATTGAAATCCTAGGACATGCAACTTGAATAAACGCGTCTACTCCGTGAATATTTTTTAATCTATCATTTGTAATGTTGGTTAAAGCAAAAAGTTGTACTGATTTTCCTTTTTTTTCTAATTCTTTTTTAAATTTTAGAGCTGTCGTTTTTGAAATTTGTCCATCCTTTAAACCTATTATTATGCCAAAATTTTCATACATTGACGCCTTGCATATTTCTAAAATAGCTTTTGATTGCATTTTTTTAGCTATTTCGGTTATTTCTATTATGTCATTACAATATGGATCTAATATGTATGTTGGTTTGTTTGTAGATAGTGCTATGCCGACAGCATGAAAATTGCTTTGCCCTAAAAACACATTTGCATCTATTTGATCTTTGATTCCCATGTCTGGATAAAATTCACAACCAAAAACTTGTCCATCGTTAAGCTGGCCTTTTCCTTTACCGATCTTTACGATCACTCCATTTTTATCTAAAATATGTTTCACATTTTTGAGTTGATGTAAATGTTGACTGTTTGTTGATAGAGAAACAACTTTATTTTGCAATAAATTAGCGCATTTAGTAGCTACTTTAGTAAATGTGATATCATCAAAAGCATTAATCATAATTACTTTATTGTATGGTATTGATGTATTAATTGTATGACCAATATTGAATAGTAAGCCAACAGATAAAATTTTTGCACTTGACATATTTAGATCGCAAGAACCCCAAGTAGTATCCATAATCATATACACTGGAATACCAAACTTATCAGTGATATTTTTTGCAGTTATTTGCATCTTGTGTATTAGTCCATCTGGAGCATTGAGAGCTATGGACATTGGTTTATACATCCTTATTGATTCAAAGATTTTATCTTGATCTATAACTAGCACTAATAAATGATTTATTGATTTTAATTTAAACTGTTTGTTTATATAATTTAAAATATTTTATGTATCTTATATTTGAAAAATAGTAATACTGTGCATATTGGTATTGATGACACTGATTCAAAATATGGTATGTGTACTACTTATCTGGCATATGAATTAGTCAGACTTCTTCGAAAAGAAGTAGACTTTTTAGATTATCCTAAATTAATAAGATTAAATCCAAATATACCTTGGAAAACGCGTGGTAACGGATCTATATCTATAAAAATTAAGACTACAAACTTTGGCAGACTCAAAACTAGAATAATCAATTTAGTTATGGGTCTAGCTGATATTGAAAACGGTGCAAATCCTGGACTCGTATTCTATTATAATGATGTCATACCAAACAGATTAATTAATTTTAGTCAGTCTGCATTATTTAAATTAATTAGTAGAAATAAAATTAAACAATTTCTAGAATCTAATGATGTAGATTATTTTTCATCAGGTAATAGTCAAGGACTTATTGGTGCTACGAGTGCTATAGGATATCAATTTAATGATCATACATTTGAACTAATCACATATCGTAAAAAATCAAAAATTGGCGGCGTCAGAAAAATTTCTTTAGACAATGTAAAATTAATCCAAAAAAAATACGCTACTATATTTAATAGCTATTACAAAAATCGAATTTTGATCACACCGCATGGACCTGATCCTGTATTTTATGGAATTAGAGGCGAAGATGTAAAATCATTAATATGCGCATCTAAATTAATACAAACTAACGAGCATCCTAAAGGATATATGGTATTTAAATCTAACCAAGGTACTTCATCGCATTTAGATAATCAAATAGACACATCGAAATTTGAACCATATGCGTCTGGAACAATCACTGGACATATATCTACAATTCCTATTGTAAATAAAGGAGGACATGTAACATTTTTTATCACTAATAATTCTTATACTGTTAAATGTATTTCATATAGGCAAACTAGACTTATGAATATTTTAATGCATTTACTAGTTGGAGATTTAGTATCTGTTGGAGGCGGGATTAGAAAAGCATCTAAAAAACATGAACGTGTATTAAATTTAGAATTACTTAAAATTTTAAAATTGGTTAAACATGTAAAATTAGCCAACCCAAAATGTAAAATTTGTAACAAAAATATGAAATCAGAAGGACATGATCAAGGATTTGAATGCCGTAAATGTAAAACAAAACAAACTCATAAAATAATTATAAATGTTCAGAGATCCATCAAATGTGGTACGTATATTCCTATACCTAATGCACATAGGCATCTGACAAGACCGTTACAAAGACTAGGTGTAATAAATAAAAACATTTATTTTGATAATACTATTCCATGGTTTCATACTTTTTAGTGTTTTAGCGGGGAGTAGATTTGAACTACTGATTTGCGGGTTTCTCATTGGTATTAATTATGAGCCCGCCGGGATGACATAGCCCGAGTCTGACTTCCCCACCCCGCTATACCAAAATAGTAATTGTAGTATATACGCGTTATCAAAAAATTATTAATTTATATCTTGATGTTAATATATTAAAAAAAACTAGATTAGTTTTAATCGTGTTGTCATTAGTTATATCTTTAGTTATTTTTATGAATCCAGCTACAATGACTATTACTAAACCTATCACTTCTGAAACAAAATTGGTGGAAGTAATAGCAACTAATCTAGATAATCACAGATCTATTGCATTAGTTGATGATAAAATTTACATAGCAGAAAAAAATGGTAAAATTAAAATCGTATATATAGAAAATTTAGTAGAAAAAACATCAGATGATATAGATGTTTATGATGAACTTAATAAAAGTGGATTATTGGGATTTGTAATTCATCCTAATTTTATTAACAATCATTATATTTATGCATATTATATTTATGATCATACTGATGGCACATTGTGGAATAAGATAGTAAGATTAACTGAACATAACGATACGACTATTGACGAAATGATCATTCTAGATAGAATACCTGGATCTAAATTAAATAACGATGGAACTATGAAACTTGGTCCTGACGGTAAATTATATGTTGCAACAGGTGTACACAATGGCTATTCTCAATCATCACAAAATCTAAATTCGTTAGAAGGTAAAATCTTAAGAATCAATAATGACGGTACTATACCTATTGATAATCCACTTGGAAATTTAATATTTTCATATGGACATGGAATTATTCAAGGAATGGCATGGGATTCACAAGGTAACTTTTTCGTTAGTGAGTTGGGAGATATACAAAATGATGAAATCAATTTGGTCCTGCCTGGAAAAAATTATGGTTGGCCTACACAAGAATGTTTTGTAGACAATAACGAATTTATTAATCCATTAATATGCTACGATCCTGTAATAGAACTAGGCGGAATGGATATACATGAAAATGATGCAGGTGTTCTTCACCCTTTAGTATTTTCTTTACGAACTGGTAGTATTTACAGTTTAAAAATTGATATGCATAAATTACATTCACAACAAATTATGTTAAGTGGTGTTGGAAGAATAAGAGATATAGAAATTGGATCAAATAATTATATTTATGTTTTGACGTCAAATACCGACGTACAAGGTTTTCCATCATCTGAAGACGATAAATTACTAAGGTTAACAAAATGAATGAATTCTCAAAATTTTTTAAGAAAAATAAAATGGAAAGATTACATCTTGTTAAAAATTTTTCTAAACTTACCAAAGATGAACTTTTACTTCTAGAAAAATTAACTAATCTTGAATTTCAACAAGCAGATCAAATGATCGAAAATGCAATAGGAACTTTTTCATTACCATTGGGAATTGCAACAAACTTCAGGATCAATGATAAAGACTATATCATCCCAATGGTCATTGAGGAACCATCAATAATAGCTGCGTCATCTAAAGCCGCAAAAATAGCTAATATTAAAGGAGGTTTTAAAGCTAAGTCAAGTACGCAATATAGTATGGGACAAATTTACATCAATAATTGTAATTTAGATATTGTGACTAAACAAATTATGAAAAACAAAAACAAAATTTTACAGTTTGCAAATTCGAAAACACATACACTTTCAAAAATAAAAAAAGGGGCTAAGAATATTTCATGTAGAGAAATAAATGTTGATGGAAATCAAATATTGGTTGTAGAAATATTAGTTGATGTTGGTAATGCTATGGGTGCTAATATCACAAATAGCATGTGTGAGAAAATATCGCCATTAATAGAAAAAATAACTGGAGGTAATTCTATAATGAAGATATTGACTAACTATTATACAAGTAGAATGGTTACATCTTCTGCTATATTCGATAAAAAACAAATAGGTGGAGAAGAAGTGGTAAATAAAATACTTTTAGCATATAAAATAGCTATGAATGACAAATACAGAGCTGTAACTCATAATAAAGGAATAATGAATGGCATAATTAGTATTTCTAATGCCACTTGCCAAGATACCAGAGCAATAGAAGCAGCAGCACATGCTTTTGCTGCACAAACTGGTAAATATTTGCCTCTTACTACATGGAAAAAAAATCAAAATAATGATCTTGTTGGAAGTATTAAATTACCATTATCTGTTGGCACTATAGGTGGAATAATTAATGTTCATCCTATGGCTAAATTGTGCTTAAAAATATTACGTGTCAAATCAGCTAAAACATTATCATGCATTATAGCATCAGTAGGTTTAGCACAGAATTTTGCTGCCTTGTATGCATTAGTTACTGATGGAATACAAAAAGGACACATGAAACTACATGCTAAAAATTTGGCTGTGGCTGCTGGAGTTAAATTTGAAAATATAGATGTAGTTGTTAACAAAATGATCCAAGAAGATGATATTTCCATAAACAATGCTAAGAAACTTCAAAAACTTTTTAAAAACTAGGATGAAGTAAATGAAAATAAAATTTGCAATTCCAAAAGGAAGTTTGGAAAACTCTACATTAGAACTACTTAAAAAATCATGGGCAAAAGTTAATCATAATCGTCGTACTTACAGAGTATTTTTGGATGATCCTGAAATAGAAATTAAAATGCTTAGACCACAAGAAATACCACTTCTAGTATCAGAAGGTCTATATGACATTGGAATAACCGGGAAAGATTGGATTGAAGAAACCAAATCGGATGTAGAAACTATGTTAGATTTAGAATACGGGAAAATTAAATTAGTTGTAGCAATACCAAGCAACAATTCTTTTTCTACACTAGATGAAATTATAGATCGATATAGAGAACAAAAAAAAACACTCAGAATTTCTTCCGAATATTTAATTACTACATCAAAATTCATTAAAAAATCTGTATCATATAAAAAAGCTTATGGTTCTATATCTCCGCTAATAATAACACCATGGATAAATTTCGGCGAAAACAAAAAAATTCAAATTCATTTATCATTTGGAGCTACAGAAGCTAAACCACCAGACGATGTTGATGTAATAGTAGATGTCACAGAAACTGGTACCACAATGAAAAAAAATAGACTGAAAATAATTCACACAGTATTGGAATCTAGTGCTCACGTCATAGTTAATAAAAGATCTTTATCTAATAACTTAAAACATGAAAAAATCTTTGACATGTTAACATTGATGAAAGGAGCTGTAAATAGTACTAAATACCTACATATATACTTGAACGTTAAACAAGAAAACCTAGGCAAACTACTAATTAAATTGCCTTCTTTAAAAAAACCTACAATATGTAATCTAAGTGAAAAAAATTGGTACGGTGTAAATACAATAATACCAAAAACTGATCTTCATAAATTAATACCTATCATTAGAAAAGTAGCACAAGGATTGGTAATTCACGAACCAAAGCAAATTTTAGAATTAGAATAACAATGAATAGTATCATCAAAATTGTTGATAATATTGAAGATATACAACCTAGTAATTTTTTTATAAACAAAAAAAAAATATCAGAAATAAAATCAATAATGTCAAATGTGAAACAAAAAGGAGATGTTGCTTTACGTAATTATGAAAAAAAATTTAATAATGTAAAAATTAAAAATTTTATTGTATCTGAAGTTGATATAAAAAATGCTTATACTAAAGTCACTAAAAAACAAATAATGGCAATAAAATTTATACGTTCTCAACTAATTTCTACTGAATCAGCACTTAAAAGAGAATTACACTCTATCAAAATTAATAAAAATGGTCTTGAAATAAAAAAGTCTTTTGTTCCGATATGTAGTGTGGGCTGTTATGTTCCTGGCGGACTTGCAAAATATCCAAGCTCATTAATCATGTCTGTAGTACCTGCAAAAATTGCTGGTGTTAAAAGAATAGTAGTTACATCTCCACCAAATGAAGATGGTTCTATAGATCCATTGATATTAGTTGCTGCTGACATATGTGGAGTAAATGAGTTTTATAAATTGGGAGGAGCTCATTCTATAGCCGCTTTAACATATGGTACTCAAACAATTAGAGCCGTAAATAAAATTATTGGACCAGGAGGAATATTTGTAACCATTGCAAAATCATTAATCAGTAATAACACATCAATAGATATGATTGCTGGACCTACAGAATTAGGAATAATAGTTGATGAAACCTCTGATCTTAATTTTGTAGTTTTGGATATGATCTCACAAGCTGAACATGATGTAAATACAACTTGTTTTGTTGTAACTACTTCATTAAATATAGCAAATATAATAGTTAAAAAATTAAACACAAAAATTCAATTTGCTAAACGTAAAGATATAGTCAAACGTAGTATTACAAAAAATGGATTTATCGCAATCTGTAAAACACAAAAACAAATAATTGATTTAATAAATAAGTTGTCTCCAGAACATCTAGAAATAATGACAAAAAACTCACATTTTCTATCATCTCAAATATCTAATGCGGGAATAGTATTAATAGGAAAATATACTCCATCATCAGCTAGTGATTATGTATTTGGATCTAATCATATCTTGCCAACAAATGCATTTGGTAAAACAAGAGGTTCGTTATCAGTATTAGATTTTGTTAAGCTTGATACAAGAATAAAATCTTCTAAATCTTCATTAAAAAAATTAAAAAATTATGTAGAAATAATAACCAATGCTGAAAATTTACCAAATCATTATAATGCAGTAAGAGATCGATTTGCATGAATTGGTTTTATGAAAAAATCAATACCTTGTCAAAATTAAATACATATGAAAAACCACTTTGCAAAGGATTAATTAAAATGAACTCTAATGAGAACTTTGTAATTGATAAGCAGTATCAAACTAACATACTCAATAATGCAGCTAAAAATTGTGATGTGAGAATATATCCTAATAATCATCATGAATTCATTAAGTGTTTATCTAAACATCATAAAATATCTTCAAATGAAATTGCGATAGGTAGTGGTTCAGATCAAATTATTGACTTATTACTAGCAAATTTTGCTACCAAGAAAACTAGAATACTTGTTTCTAGCCCAACATTTAGCTTTTTTGAGGCACGATGTAAATTGTATTCAATTAAAACAACCAATGTTCCATTTTCTAATTCCATGATTTTGGATTTGGATGAATTTGTATCAAAGTCAGCACATGCAGACATGATATACTTAGATTCGCCTAATAATCCAACTGGATTCCAATTTTCGAAAGCAAATCTAGTCAAAATAATAAAAAACTTTGAAGGCCCTATTTTACTAGATGAAGCATATTGTGATTTTGCTAGGTATAGTGCATTAGAACTTATCAAAAAACATAATAACCTTCTTATATTAAAAACATTTTCAAAAGCTTTTGGATTTGCAGGATTAAGATTAGGGTACTTAGTAGCAAATCAAAATATAACAGACATTTTTATGAGATCTATACAATACCCGTATCCAATTAGTTCGCTTACGCTCGAAGCAGGAAGACTATTATTGCAAAATATTAAAAAATTTTCTAGTGTAATTGATTTAATAAAAACTGAACGAGACAAAATGATAACAAATTTACGTAAATTAAAAGTGTTTGAAGTTTTTAATTCTCAAGCAAATTTTATTTTATTTGATGCCAAAGACAATTACTTGAGAATATATACCGCTTTAGCTGAACAAGGTATTTTGATAAGAAAGTTGGGAAAAATAGGAAATCATAAAGGATGTTTAAGAGTAACAATAGGAACAAAAGATATGAATTCCAAATTCTTATTAGCTATTAGAGACCTTCTCTTATGATACAAGATGAACAAGTTTGATTAATGAATTATGTGACATAGATTCGGTAATTTTTGATTGTGATGGAGTATTAATAGATATAAAAAATTCTTATGATAAAACAATCAAAGAAACTGTAAAATACATAATAAAAAGATTCGTAAATGTAGAAATAAACAAATTTGTTACTAACAAATTAATTAATGATTTTAAACAAAGCGGAGGTTTTAATAATGAAGTAGATTTAGCATATTCAATTATATTATCAATAATTACAGCAATTAAATTAAATAAGCCATATGAAAAATTTATTTTTGAAGTAATTAGACATATAGATATCCGTGGTATGTATTCTGTGGATGATTATTTATCTACTCTTTTATACATCAAAAATATAAAACATGATCTAAATTATCCTAATAACGATAATGTGATTTGTAATGTTTTTGATGAATTATTTTACGGGTCTAAATTATATTATTCTATATTTAAAAAAAACACAATTTTTCATTGCATTGGATTTATCAACAATGATGAAATTATTTTGACAAAAAAATTATTAGAAACACTAAAACAAAAATTTAGACATAAAATAGCTATTGTCACTGGGCGTGGAATGATGGCTACTAGGTATTCGTTAAAAAGTTTATTAGATTATTTTAACATTAAAAATTCAATGTTTCTAGATGATATGGCTAGAAGTTTTGCAAAGCCTAATCCATTATCGTTAATAACCTCAATTAAAGGACTGCATTCATCACATTGTTTATATGTTGGAGATTCTGTTGAAGATCTTCTGATGGCTAATAAAGCAACAGAGTTAGGATTTAAAGTTACATTTTGTGGGGTATATGGTACAGACGAAAATAAGAAAGATAAAATAGATCTTTTTAAGAAAAAAAACGCTCATATGATTTTAAAGTCAATAAATTCACTTCCGAATGCATTAAATCTAGTTTAAAACAAATTATGATATAAATGAAATGTCGCACTAATACATTAAAACGTGAAACAAAAGAAACTAATGTTTATGTATGTACTAACATTGATGGCACTGGGAACATTGATGTAAATACAGGCATAAAATTCTTGGATCATTTAATAAAAACATTTTGTAAATATTCTTTGGTGGATATTACTTTAAAGGTAAAATCTAAAGATCAAATAATACATCATATAGTAGAAGATATCGCAATATGTATTGGAAAATCTATAAACAAATCTCTTGGTGATAGATCTAATATAACTAGATTTGGATTTGCTTCTATACCTATGGATGAATCAATAGTGGAAACTACTATTGATCTAATTACTAGAACCTATTGTAAAATTGGTCTAAATTTTAAAAGGAACATGATAGAAGACATATACAAAGAAGACATACTGCATTTTTTTGATTCTTTACTAAAAAATATGAAATGTTGTACACATATATCATTAAAGTATGGTGATAACGACCATCATATAGCTGAAGCAGCAATAAAATCTTTAGCAGTAGCATTTCGATTTTCTTCTTCTATAGATAATAGATTAGGAGTACCAAGTACCAAAGAAGTGATGTAATGAAAATTGCAATTTTTGATTACGGATCATGTAATATATTTAACTTAAAAAAATCTCTTGAAGAGATAAATGTTGAAGTTGATGTCATAACACAGTTTAACAATATTAAAAAATATGATGGTTTATTTTTTCCAGGTGTTGGTAATTTTGATCCAGCTATTGAAAAGATAAATAACAATAGTGAAAATGAATTACAAAATATATTAAATGATTTACCTATATTTGGAATTTGTTTGGGTATGGAAATATTATTTGATCGCAGTGAAGAAGGTAACTTAGAAGGTTTACATATGATTAGTGGCAATGTAATCCAATTATCTAATACAATAGTACCACACATGGGTTGGAACAACATATTGATAGAAAACAATAATGATGATAATCTACTTGAAGGTGTAGATAATAAATCTTGGGTTTATTTTGCACATTCTTATAAAATTGATCCACAAAATAAACAAACTGTAATTGCACATTCTAACTATGAAAATGAAATAATTCCTTCTATAATAAAGCAAAACAACTTATTTGGTACACAATTTCATCCAGAAAAATCAGGAGTAGTAGGAACAAAAATTTTACAAAATTTTTTAAAAGAATGTAAAAAATGAAAATTATTCCAGCTATAGATTTGATGAACAAAAAAGTGGTACGTCTATTAAAAGGTAATCCTGACACTAAAAAGATTTACAGTGATGATCCTTATAAAATAGCAAAAATGTGGGAAAACCAAGGTGCAGATATGATACAATTTGTTGATCTTGATGCTGCACTTGGATTAGGTTCTAATTTATCAATAATTAAAAAAACTATTGATAAATTAACAATTCCATCATTGATTGCTGGCGGTTTAAGAAATGAACATTTGATTCGAGAGGCACTTGAATTATCATCAGGTATTATCTTAGGCACTGTACCATTCACAAACAAAAAATTATTACAAAAATTTGTAGACTATAAAGATAAAATCATAATCTCAATAGATCAAATTTCACGCATAATAGTTATCAATGGATGGAAAAACAAAACTAATATAAAAATATCTGAAGGAATGAAAGATTTAATTAAATTTGGTTTTTCAAACTTTCTTCTAACTAACGTTGAAAAAGATGGTACATTAGAAGGCATAGATATTGATTTATTTTACGATGTATGCAAAATAAATTCCACTCATATCTTTGCAGCTGGAGGAATTTCAAACTTGAATGATGTGAAAAAATTAGAGAATGCCAATGTTGCTGGTATTGTATTAGGAAAAGTTCTCTATGAAGGGCTATTGACTATAAATGATATAAAAAAAACATGTCACTGACTAAAAGAATAATTCCATGTTTGGATATAGATAGTTATAAAGTAGTTAAAGGATTAAAATTTTCTTCCATGTCTAGTGTAGGCAATCCTGTTTCGCTAGCTAAAAAATATTGTGATGATGGTGCAGACGAATTGATTTTCTTAGATATCGCTGCATCTAAAGAAAAAAGAAAAATTCTAAAACTATTAGTTTCCAAAGTTGCTGCAACTATAGACATACCATTTACTGTAGGAGGAGGAATATCTACAATAGATCATGCTAGAGACATTTTGCTTAATGGAGCTGATAAAGTAACAATTAATACAGCTGCTGTTGAAAATCCCATTTTGATAGATCAATTAATGAATATATTTGGAAAACAATGTGTTGTTGTAGCAATAGATGCAAAGCGTAATTACAAAATTAATGAAAATAGTCATCATCATATATTTGTACAGAATAAAACAAAGTTTTGGTTTGAAGTATATACATATGGCGGTACAAAATGTACTGGTCTTGATGCCATTGAGTGGGCTAAAAAAGTAAAAAAACTAGGAGCTGGAGAAATTTTATTAACCAGTATTGATATGGACGGAACAAAAAATGGTTATGATCTAGATTTAACCACATCCACTGTAAACTCTGTATCTATACCAGTTATTGCATCTGGTGGATGCGGTACACCTGAACACATATTAGATGTTTTTAAAACTTCTAATGCATCTGGAGCATTAGCAGCTTCTATTTTTCATTATGATTTTTACTCCATCAAATTTATAAAGAAATTCTTGCAAAAAAATAATGTTAACGTAAGATTATAAGTCAACATTATTGTATTGTTTTATGTACAAGAAACTTGTTGATATTGAATTTGTGAAAGGAAATGGATTAGTACCTGTAATAGTTCAAGATATAGAATCTAAAGATATATTGACACTAGCTTATTCTAATAAAGAATCATTATCTCTAACTATACAAACTGGTAATTCTTGGTTTTGGAGTAGATCTAGAAATAAACTATGGATGAAAGGCGAAACATCTGGAAATATACAAAACGTTAAAAAAATACTTGTTGATTGTGATTGTGACGCAGTAATTTATTTAGTAGATACAAAAGGACCTGCATGTCATACGCAACAAAATACTTGCTTCCATAATGAATTAAAATAATTTAACATATTTTTTTATATTTATTAATTTCTGATCCAGATGTATTATCTATTATTTTCATGTATATATTTTGATATCTTACACCTTGTAACATAATTTTCCATTTGCCTACTACATCTATGCTACAAACATCTACTAGATTATTTGGCAATGTAGGTCTGAAATATTTATTAAAGCCAGGCTTATTACTCCCATTAAATTCTATGTTAGAGTATATTTCATTGTTTGATGATATAATTAACATACGTCCAGTTTCATTTGGCTGCAAAGATTTAACAACAATAAAAATGTTTTCTCCTATATTATATTTTGAATTATTGATAGAAAACGGACCTGAAACTAGACTTACATCTGTTTCTAATGTTTTATTATTATTTATTACCACTACTAGTAATATTGCAATAATTATACCTAATATTATACCAAACTTAGAGAATTGTTGCATGAATACTATCTATAGACATATTCATAATAAAACTGATATAAGAACATGTTTTGTTTTCGAATTTTTTAATTAGTGGTATTTGTATAGTGTTTTATGCAAAAAATTTTTTTAGAATGTAGAGAATGTAATGCAACATACAGGCCAGATTTTAAATATGTCTGTGATTCTTGTTTTGGACCTTTAGATGTTAAATATACAAACAAGTTCTCTACAAAATTATTCAAAACACGATCTGCAAATACATACTGGAAATATTTTGAATTATTACCTATATTAGATAAATCTAATATAATTAGCATCGGTAGTGGTTTAACTCCATTGATAAAAGCTACTAAATTAGGAGAAAAATTGGGATTGTATAATTTATATATAAAAAATGATTCTGTTAACACAACATTTTCATTTAAAGATAGACCTGCTGGCGTAGCAGTATCCAAAGCTAAAGAATTTAATCTATCTACAGTTGGATGTGCTTCTACTGGAAATCTTGCATCAGCAACTGCTGCACATGCAGCAAAGGGTGGACTCAAATGCCTTATCTTTGCTCCAAAAAATATAGAGCAACCAAAAATAACTCAAGCAATTTCGTATGGTGCTGAATATATTGCAATAGATGGAACTTATGATGATTCAAATCGTATTGCGGCACAAATAGGTGATAAACATAAAATAGGTATAGTGAATATTAATATGCGTCCTTATTACACTGAAGGCTCAAAAACACTTGCATTTGAAGTAGCGGATCAATTAGGTTGGAAAGTACCAGATCAACTTATTATTCCAGTTGGAAGTGGAGCAATGTTAAATTCTATATGTAAAGGATTTGAAGAATTAGAAAATGTTTCGTTACTCGGTGACACTTCCAATATACATGTAACTGCAGCACAACCTCGCGGATGTGCACCAATTGTCAATGCATTCAAGGAGCATAGAACTGAAATAATTCCAATTGAACATCCAGATACTATAGCCAAAAGTCTTGCAATAGGAGATCCAGGAGACGGTAGATATGTAATTAAAAGACTGTCTCAATATAATGGATATGCAGATGATTGCAATAATGAAGAAATTATAGATTCAATAATATTGCTTGCTAAAACAGAAGGTATATTTACAGAACCAGCGGGCGGAGTTTCTATATCCATATTGAGAAAGATGGTTGAAAATAAAATGATCGATAAATATGATCAAACAATATGTTTTATAACTGGAAATGGATTAAAATCACCTGAATCATTATTTGATATAATTCCAAAACCTAAAATAGCCCAACCAAGCATTGAAAAAATATTATCTATTATGAGGTAATTTGTATTGATAAGAATAAAATTCACAATACCGTCTGTCCTTAATCAAGGCAATGGTGAAAAAAAATTATCGATAACATCTGCTGATACACTTACTTTATTGGAAACCTTCATTAGAATTTCTAATGATTTGGGTAGTGAATTTAAAAGTAAAGTTTTAAATTCTGACGGCTCCCCTCGATCACTTATTAATGTGTATATAAATGGTAAAAATTCTCAATTTTATGATGGAATGAAAACTATTTTGCATGATGGAGATGAAATTTATATATTGCCTGCAGTTTCTGGTGGTGAACAAAAATTAACTGATATTGAATTAACCAGATATTCCAGACAAATAATGCTAGAAAGTATAGGGTATGAAGGACAATTAAAAATAAAAAATGCATCTGTATGTATTATTGGTGTAGGTGGATTGGGTAATCCTATAATTTCTAGATTAGCTGCAATGGGAATAGGCAAAATGAGAATCATAGATAGAGATGTAATAGAATTATCTAATTTGCATAGACAAACAATGTTTAATGATAGTGATATTGGAAAAGTTAAGGTTGAAGCTGCTAAGAACAAACTAAAAAATATCAACCCTTCTATGCTCATAGAAGCATTTTCAATTTCAATAAATGATTATAATGCTAGCGATGCGATAAGTGAATGTGATGTTGTAATCGACGCACTTGATAGTGTTAATGCTAGATATTCTATCAATAAAGCTTGCATCAAATCAAATATCCCATTTATAACTGGTGCAGCGGTTGGAACTTCAGGACAATGTTTTACAATTATTCCAAAGAAAACACCATGTTATTATTGTATATTTCCAAGTCTAGACGAAAACTCTATGCCTACATGTAGTATTGAAGGTGTACATCCTTCTATATTATCTATTGTTGCAGGAATAGAAGTATCAGAAGCTATCAAAATAATATTGGGTAAAAAACCAAATTTAGGAGATAAAATACTACATATAGATCTTGATACATTAGATTTTACACAAATTAAAACTTTCAAAGTTCCAGAATGCTCAATTTGCGGTGTAAAAAGTAATAATAATCTTATGATAGAAAAAGAAAAACTCATAATTGAAGAACTTTGTAGTCGAAACGGACAACGAACATTTTCTATCACTCCTACCAACAATAATTTACATTTAAATCTGAATAAACTTACAATTTCATCAGCAAACAAATACAAAATAGAGAATCAAAGTGATTTTGGAATATCTATCAGATCCAATGATTTTTCTATTAGTATCATGAAACAAGGTTCTGCTATTGTAACTGGAACTAAAACAGAAAGCGATGCTATATCATTATATGATGTATTTGTAAATAAATTAAGATAGACTTTTCATTTGTAGGTATGAGAAATCATTATATTATTCCAAACTAAACTTTGGTAGTAATATTGATAGATGTTGCAACAATAAAAAAATATGATGCTAGTTGTATGTATAAAATTTATGACAAATGGCCAGAAATGACTTTATCTTCTTATGAATCAAGTCATAATCCTGTTGATTTTAAAAATATTGATCATATAGTATTTGCTGGAATGGGAGGTTCTGGAGCTATAGGAGATCTATTTTCTGCTATTTTATCCAAAACTAATATACATGTTAGTACAGTGAAAGGCTACTTATTGCCAAAAACTGTGGACGCAAACACACTTGTAGTTGTTACAAGCATCTCTGGTAACACAGATGAGTCTATACAAATACTTAAATCTGCTAATAAATTGAACTGTAAAACTTTAGCATTTTCATCAGGTGGAAAAATGAGAAGTTATTGTTATAACAACAGACTTGATTATAAATACATACAAAAATTTCATTCAGCTAGAGCTTCATTTGTTAATTACGTATATGTTGAATTGCAAGTTTTAGAACCCATCATACCAATAGATAAAAATGATATTTTGGAATCTATACATAAAATGAATACAATTTCACAAAACATCTCCTCTAATAATATTGATTATAGTAATGATTCTCTTTCATTAGCATATTGGATAACTGGAATACCTCTTATGTATTATCCATGGGGTTTACAAGCTGCGGCTATTAGATTTAAAAATTCTATGCAGGAAAACTCTAAGTCTCATGCATTCATTGAAGATATAATAGAATCTTGTCATAATGGTGTTGTTGCATGGGAACGTTCATCTCAATTAAAACCGATATTATTAGAAGGTTGTGATGATTACATTAAAACAAAAGAAAGATGGAAAATAATTAAAGAATACTTTCGAAACCATAAGATTGAATATAAAGAAGTTGTTTCTATTGATGGTAGTATATTATCAAAATTGATTACTTTGATCTACTTTTTTGACTATGTCTCAATTTATTATGCTATAATATCAAAATTGGATCCTACCCCAGTAAAATCTATAGAATTTATTAAAAGCAAATTGGGGTAATCTAATTTTAAAATAACATGGATAAATTATCCATTAGCCTTATATATTAAAATATAAAAAAAACATCAATAACATGAATAACGAAATAATCCGTAAATTAACTAGTCTTACATTAATGACAATAATGATTGCAGGAGGATTGACATTCTCTATACCGGCAATTATTCCATCGGCAAATGCAACTAATGCAAACCTATTTGTATCTGCAGAAAATTCGCAATTTGCAAATTATTTTGCAGGACCAATGGTTATAGAAGTTGTAATTATTGATTCAAGCATAGGTTCTACAAACATTGACGTTAGTGAGCCAAATGTAACAATAAATGGTAAAAGCTTACGTATGGCACAAGCAACAGATGGAAATTGGTATGGTTATTTTGCAGATAGAAAACAAGCACAAATAGCTGATGAAATACAAAGTAGCGGAGCTACTGGTAGTGGACTAGATTTTGGTGCATTCTGTGGTAACGATACAGATATATCTAATGGCTCTTTAGCTATTGATTTATCTGAAAGTACAGGAATTGCAGTACCAAGCGCAACAACTGGAAGCGCACAAGGAACTGATCAAATAACTGGTACATGTACAATATCTCCAGGTGATACAATGAATGTATTAAAACAAGAAAAAGCATTAAACGATAATGCTAATCTAAGTGGTATTGGACAAATTGGTGTGAATCAAAATGCTTGGCCATTCATTCAGTTATATGACTTCACTGCAGATAGTAATGTAGTTATACAATACAACAAAGGAAATGAAATACAAAATACAGTACTAACATTTGCATCATCATCACAATTTGCTAGCTTAGATCTAGATAGAGCAAAATATCCACAAGGCTCACAAGTTAATTTCACAATAACAGATCAACAACTAAACATTGATCCAACAGACATAGATTCATGGACATTTGGTACCGAACCAAGTAATTTGTCTACACAATATCTAATTTTTAATAAAAATGGAGAAAGTATAGCAGATACACTTGGAGCATCTGTTAACCTAAATTCATCATTAAATGAATTAATGTTCTCTGGAAACGGTGTATTGAGTATAAATACTGATGCACAAGGATCAGGTGACGTAATTAATATAATAAATAACAATGATCAGATGATTGTTGGTGAAAATCCTAATTCAGTAGCAACTATAGGTGGAGCATTAGCATCTGGAACTCAACCAGTAACTATCACTGAAATTGCACCAAACGCAGGTATTTTTACTAATTACGACGAAACTAATAATGCAAATATAGTAATAACTGATACTGCGGATAGAGGAACATCTGCAACTATAAACTATAATGGACCACAAAGTGTTTTAGTTGGTTATGGATTTGCAACAATTGATATGAATTCACCTAGCGAAAAATGGAGTTCAGGTGAAAAATTATCAGTAATACTTGTAGATTCTGATGCAAACAAAAATACTAGAGTCAGTGAAACATTAAGTGTAAATAATGCTAATGTATCATTGATCCCAGCACTAAGTACTGGCGATCCATTTACTTTAGGAGAATCTGGTGTAGAAAATAATACAAAAATCAAAGCTGCATATACTTCAACAGCAACTATTACCAAAACTGGAAGTAATAGTATAATAACAGAATTAACAAATTCAGGATTAACTACTACAGCTACAGTGCAAAAATTTAGTGAACGTGCTTTAATATCCACTGATAATACAGATTCGCAAATTGGTGGTCTTATTATCGATTTAGCAGCTACTGCTGAAGAATTACGTAATTCAATTCAAAACCCAAATGCAGGTAATTTCAATGGTGTAAATCTATTCAATTACGATATTAGCTCTATAGTGGATTCAACAAATAATGTTGAAGTATACTTAATTGCTAATGCTAATGATGAAATCATAGATAACGGAACAATAGCTACGCCATTACAAGGAGTATTGTTGTTCAATACAAACTCACCAAAAGGATTGATCAATATTAATTCTACACAATCTGTAATTCAAAACCATGATGATATCAACGAATTAATATTTAATCTGGATGATGATACATCCATAGGCTTATACTTTAATTTCAATGATAATGTCGAATTAAGTTCTAATATTAATCCTATTATAGCAGACTTCTTCACATTTGGATTTAATGATGATGGAATACAATCTAATGAAAGAATAGCAAATCAAATAGTCAGATTTGAATTAACTGAAAATGGTGCTAATACAAGTACATTTGAAGGCACAATAGAATATACAATGATAAACCAATTAAATATATTGGATGATAACACATACAATAACTTAAACACGATATCTGGTAACCCTCAATTCATAGTGAATGAAGATTTACGTGATGAGGACGCGCCTAGAATAAACTATTATGACCTCGGTGCAGATGGTGTTTATACACAAATAGCTGATCAAAAAGAAGCAATATCTCATTCAGGAATAATTTCATTAGATTCTAACACCTATAAAGTAGCTGATACTGTATTAGTTACATTAGAAGATCAAGATTTAAATCAAGATAATAATTTGATTGAAATCTACACAGTTGTAAGAAAACAAAACGATCCAGCATTTGATACTGTTGGAACCTCCAATTTACCAGTATTCAGTTTTGGACCTTTAGGTAAACTTGTCAGTATTACTTTTGATGACGAATTATGGGCATCATCATCAACAGTAATCAATGGAATATCATGTAATAACAACGGTCATACAAACAATGATGGACTTGGATCTACAGGCTTCACATTAATTGAAACTGGGCCTTCTACAGGTATCTTCGAAGGCAATTTCAAAATACCTGAAACATATTGTGCTAGATCACAAGGTGGCACAACATTATCAGTAACTGGTACAGATATTGAAGTAAATTACTTCGATTTCAGAGATGAAGCAGGTGAAATTATTGAAGTAAGTAGTGGCGCAGGTATACGCGCACATACTGGTTCAATAAGTCTAGATCGTACTGTGTATCCAGTACCATGGGGAGAAGTTAACGACTTCAGTACATCAACATCATCATCTCCAAATGGTAGATCAATATTCCCAATACACGTTACAGGAATTGATGGTACACTTGATAACACTGATAGTAATGGTAATCCATTAGTAGAAACATTAGGTAATGGTGACTTAACCATTCATGTCAGAATAAATGATCCTGATTTTGATGTTTCATCAAGCGGTGAGGATGCAATAGAAAGTGATGTAGTTGGTAAAGAATATGGACCAGTAAAAATTACTATTTCCAGAGGCTCTGATGAAATGGTATTAGCATATGCTGGTGGTTCTACATCACAAACTGGTTTAATAGATGTAGATGGCAATGATATTGATGGTTCTGGAGTACGACAATTAGGTGCAATTACTGAAATTGCTCCTGATAGTGGTATCTTTGAACTAGACTTTGTTGTTAAATATACAGATGGACCAGCTTCTAGAATCTGTCCAGATACTAACACATACGCAGCATTAGACAATAGCATTACAACTGATCTTAATGATCCTAAAATAAGGTTTGATGATGATCCTGATGATGGTAGTGATTATTGTATATTACAAGGTGATATAATCACTGTTGAATATACAGATCCAACTGACGCATCTGGTGATCCAAATACTGTAACAGATTCTGCAACATTTGATTTACGTAACGGTGTTTTACAATCAGATAAATCTGTCTATATAGTCGGAAGTGATATGATTCTCACAATAATTGAACCTGATTGGGACTTGGATAATGATACAGCTGAAACTTATACCTTGGATATTATTGAATGGAGTTCTGATGCTGCCACGGTTACAATGGGGAATGCTGGTAAAAACTTAGTAGCATTTGATCCAGAACCTACAGACTTTAGAGAAACAGGAGATAGTACAGGTATATTCCAAACAATAGTTGAAATACCAGAGAAATTATCTGGTGATAGTTTAGAACGTGGCGAAAAAATAACTCTCGAATATACAGATTGGGGACCATCAGGAAGTGATTATGTTGGAGAAGAAGATGAAGATATCAATATCTCTGTTTTCACATCCAACTTTGGAGCAACAGTAGAACTTGATCAAAAAGTTTATACTTGGAATGATAAAGTGTTTATTACTGTAATTGCACCAGATCATAATTTCGATGCTAACCTGATTGATGAAATTGGCGATTCAGACGATAATCCTATCAAAATTTCTACACGTGGAAACGATCTTAATAACTACAAATTAGTTGAAACTGGCACCAACACTGGTATATTTACTGGCGAATTAATCCTAACTGGATTTAATTTTGATGCTGATGGTAATACTAATACTGGAGAATTTGGAACAGGTTTTGATACAAAACCACGAACCGAAGGTACTGGGCCAACAGATGGTTATTTGCAAGCAGATAATGATGACGGCATTACTGTATCATTTGAATACTCTGAAGATGAAACAGTAGTTGGTTCTGCATTAATCCGTTGGAATATTGGTGAAGTCCAATGGCTTGAAGCAAGCTATCCTGCAAGCGGTAATGGTGTAGTTAGAGTAATTGATACAGATATGAACTTAAATCCAGAAGCAGTAGATAATTTTGACGTTGATGTTTGGTCTGATTCAGATTCTGGTGGAGTTGATCTTACTGTAACAGAAACTAATGAAACTACAGGTATATTTGAAGGCACTGTGTTCTTCACTACTAGTGATGAATCTTCAGGACATAGACTTAGAGTCACTGAAGGTGATACCATAACAATAGAATATGAAGATAATACACTACCTGATCCATATACAACTGCAGATGAATTAGATATTACTGCTACAGCAATAATTGGTACAATAGTTCCTCCATTAGAACGAGCTCCAGCATCTAATGCACATGTAGTTGATGCATTTGGAAACTCTTTAGATGAAATATCTGTAGATCAGCAAGTACAAATTACTTCTGACCTCACAAATAATCAAAACAAAGAGCAACAATTTGCATACTTAGTACAAGTACAAGATGAAAACGGAGTTACTGTTTCATTAGCATGGATAACTGGTTCATTATCGTCTGGTCAAACATTTAGTCCTGCACTATCATGGATACCATCTGCTCCTGGAACATACACTGCAACTGCATTTGTATGGGAAAGTGTAGATAATCCAACTGCGTTATCTCCAACAGTTACTGTTACTATTGATGTAATATAATCAAAGACTAGCTAAATATCCTTCTTTTTTTTAGTACAATAAATATATGTTATTATGTATTTTTACATATGTTGAAATCTATATTCGTATTTTGTTGTATCTTGCTATTTAATTCACAGGTTGCATTTTCAGAAAAACTGGAGTTATTTACTAATGATCAAGTATATGCGCCTTCCAATCAGTTACTTGTATATGGTACTTCGTTGCCAAATGAGAACATAATAATTAGGTTGTTCCATCCAGACGGTACTATTGCAAAGTTTGATCAAATAGAAGCCGATTCAAATGGTATGTTTCACCACATCTTATTAATATGGCCTGAAACATCAACTAAATTTCCATATGGGGTTTATGATGTTGAAGTAACTAGTACTGAACAAAACGGTTTGTCACGTATTGTAAATATTCAATTTTCTGAATCTACCAAAACAATTAGTATACCAATTCAACATCAAGTAAACACATCAGTGTTTGTACCAGAAACTATTGCAGTTAATAATACTACGAGGATTTTTTCTCAAATCACTAGTGATGGCATGTTAATTAGTGATGATGTGAATAAATTATTAGGAAATTCACATGTGCATTTACCGTCAGGTGAAGTGGTTAGCTTTGCTTCTAAATTTCGTATACTACATCAGGGTCTATACTTTGCTGATTATACACCAGAGCAAATAGGAACATATGTATTTCATATTGTTACATTTTATAATGGATTAATATCTCATAATTCTGCTATTACATCAGTATTAATACAAGACATTAATGGTATTTCGAACCAAATCATGAAATTAGATTCAATACTAAATGAAACATCTGATGAATTAAGTAAATTACAACATAACACATATAATTTTGGCACGTCTCTAGACACAGCTAATGAAAATATAAACAATAGCGTATCATCAATTACAAAATCAGTAAATAATATTGAAAAAGCATCTATTCAATTAAATTCATTGTTTTTCCCTATAGTGTTATTTCTAACAATAATAATTGCATTGCAGATAACCATATTAGCACGAACACGTCATGTATGAATTTACTTGACTCAACTAGATATATGATTATGTATAAACGTATTTCAATAATGAAATCAAATTTTAGTCTGATAAAATCTAAATTTCAACGAATAACATCAAAATATGTAGTATGAACCAGGAATACATTTAATAAAGTTTATAAGCAATTTTTCAAGTACGTGAGCTAATGACAACTAATGATACCTCTGGAGATAGTAATAATCGCAATAATAAATCATTATCAAGAAGAGATTTTTTAAAACTTTTAGGTGCCGCAGGTACTGCTTTGGCATTTACACCATTTGTTCCATGGGGAAATTATATGCCAAATCCATCTGCAGCAAATTTAGAAAAAGTTAAAGTGATATTGCCTGATGGAACTCAAGCTAATGTAAACACATTTCCAATAAATCATGCTGAAGTAATAACTTATCCTAGTACTGGTGATAGGGTGCTAGATGAAGAAGCTTTTCGTAAGTGGCAATTTATTAGATTGCCAAAAAAACTTGGAGGTAATAAAAATTATGTAAGCTCTTTTAGAGCATATAGTATGGTATGTCTACACTTATGGTGCTTGTGGAAATATTGGCCTGAAGAGGGTCGTATGAGAGGAGAATGCCCATGTCATGGTAGTATGTATGATCCAATGACTGGTAAAGCATTTGCAGGGCCTGCATCACTACAAGCAGCTCCGTCAAATACTTTAGCAAAATTAGATTTAGAAGCAGATAATAATGGATTTATTTGGATACTTCCTCCATTATGGGGAGTTAATAATAATGGTGTTGTAGGATATGGCCGTTTCATTAAGTAGGCGTACTGGATTAGTATCTTTTTTTTATTGGATTTGGGATGGATTAGAAAGAACAGTTTTTACTGCAATCAAATTTTCATTTCCAGCTAGATTCGTAAGTCCATTCGGATTTTTAGGAATGCTGACTTTTATTGTATTTGTAATTCTGGGTATATCAGGTGCATTGCTTATGTTTTATTACCAACCTATATTGGATAGAGCGTGGGATAGTGTACAATTCATTAATGATGAAGTCCCGTTTGGATTTCATATCAGAAACATACATTATCATGCATCAAATGCGATGGTGCTTTTAGCTATATTACATATGTATTATCAATATTTTAGTGGAAGATATAAAATCCGTAATGAAATTTTGTGGGTGACTGGTGTGATTTTAGGTACAGTGACAATTTTAGAGGCTTTCACAGGATATGATGTTATATTCAGTGAACGTGCTGAATTGGCCATCAGTATAGCTGCTTCTCTCACTAATTCAATTCCAATAATTGGACCAACAGTTAGAGATACTATGTTTGGATCTGGATTTTCTGACTTTGTACTTAGATTTTATGCGCAACATGTATTTATCTTGCCAATAGTTATGCTGGGTCTGATGGCAGTTCACTTTCCTCGTTTTTTGGTATTTGATGTTCCAATGGTGACAGCAATTGCAGGAGCCATATTGATTACTGGAGGAGTTTTTCCTATCGATCTTGGATTTAAGTTTGAACCTACTGTGCCTCCAGGAATAACTGTACCTGAATGGTACTTAACAGGACTTTATTCATTCTTGAGAACACAATATGATAAATTTGTTACTGGAGTACTATGGCCAGGATTATTTATACTATCGTTATTGATTATACCTTTCGTTGATAGATATAAAAAATTTTCATGGAAAGATCGACCGATAATAACTGCGTTTGGAATAACCGGAATTGCTCAAATCATGGTTACTACATATTGGGGATTTTATATACCGTCTGATACGACAATCCCACTAGTAGAAAGATTGGTTATTGATCCTGTATTCCTTTATTTGGTAATGATTTTATTAGTTCCACTCGGGTTTGGATTTAGCTATATGATGATCAAAATGGCACAAGAAGCTGAAAGAAAATCAAAATTAGCAAAGCAAAACACACCTAAAAAAATAGCTCGCATAAATTTATCTCAACAGTGGATTAATTGGATAATCATCTCACTTATAATATTTCAAGTGTTTTTGAATATTGCTGCATATAATGCAGCTCTTACTGGAATGAAAAATATATCGTTGTTTTTTACTGGTCTTATTCTTATAGTTTTTGCTGCGTTGTTTCACGTTTATAGATATGGTATTGGAGAATCTAAAAAGATGGCTACATTGCAATAAAAAATCTAATTGGATATAAAAAATTAAAATTTATAAGACTACATTAGCAAATACTTGTGTTGAGCTCTGTAATTACTAATCATGCTTATGGCATAGGTGTAATAACAGTAATCATAGGATTGTCATTTGGTTTACTTTACTATCAAATGTTATATCTACCAGAGTCTCTAGCAAAACCCACAGTTTCTCATGAAATTTTAGAACCAGTAAAAAACACTATTGTGGAAATGATAATTGGATCATCTAGTCCTGAACAGCAAGATAATTTTGTACCAAAATTAATTAATGTACAACTTGGAATAGATAACCACGTAATATGGAATAATGTGGATGATACTCCTCATACCGTAACTCCTGATCATAGAGAAACTGATTCATATAGCGGAGATTTTGGATCTGGAGGTGTAATCAAACCTGGAGATTCGTATGAATTTATATTTACAGAAGAACATGAATTTGAGTATCATTGTGATCCACATCCGTGGATGACTGGAAAAGTAATTGTTACAAAGCAAAGATTTTAGGAGTATCTAGCCCATATTACATCTTCTCCAATTTCTTTATGTTGTTCTATTATACAAACTCTAAACTTAATGTCGTGATGTGGAATACTAGGAGTAAATTTTATAGTAGCAGTAAACGCTATTACATTACTAATGATGGACTTGTAATTTATGAACAACCTAGACGATATTCTTTTACTAATCCTTTTGCTATTACAGGTTAAATATTCTATAAATTCATTTGAATCAAATATTTGTGTATTGATGATAACTCCATCATACTTATTCTTGTAGTCTATTATTATCTTGCCTCTTATTTCGTCATTTTGTTTAATCTCCAAACTATTTAATTCTAATTTTATCCATTTCATCAGATAATAACATTATTGATACAAATAAACTAAATGGGTCAGGAGGGCTTCGATCCCACGACCATTGGATTAGAAGTCCAACACTCTATCCATGCTGAGCTACTGACCCAAAATGTTAGATTTTATAGGTATATTAATAGTTTACAACCATTTTTTTGATTTGATGTCTCTTTCCGTTTTAAATAAAAACTGCTGCGCATATCCAGCATATCTCCCAAAATAATCAACAATATCAACATGCATTTTTTCATATTGTTTGGCAGTTAATTTTTCACTTATTTTAAATAATTTTGAATAGTTTTTACTTATGCATCGTACCATCCATCTATCTAATGGGAAAGAATCAAGTTTATTTAATGAAAATAACATGATGCAATCTGCTGTTTTGTGGCCTATGCCATCTATTTTTATTAATTGATCTCTTACAGTGAAATAGTCTTTATTAATTAAATTTTTTAAATCGATTTTATCGTCTAGTGCTTTTGATGCTGACTTTATGTATTTGGCTCTATATCCTAAACCACAATCCACAAGATCTTTTACAGTAGCGGAACCTAAAATATCTGGTTTTGGGAATAGTTTGAATTTCTTATTATGAAAACTGATTTCTTCTCCAAATTTATTGCATATTCGTAGCAACGTATCTCTAATTTTTTGAATATTTGAATTTGATGCTACTATGAATGACATGAGACATTGATAAGGATCTTGTCTTAATAACCTTAATCCTGGAGAAGAAGCTATTGCTAAATTGACAATTTCATCTTTACTAATTTCCATTATTATTTTTAACATATTATCTTTTCTTCTAAAAAAATCATATTTTTTACCTGTATAAGTTGAAATTTTCTTCGTTTTTTTATTTATTAGTAATACATCATTCCCATTTATTCCATACCATGAATTATTATCTTGTTCCCATAAAAATACTTGACCACTATTTATACTGTTTTCTATATTTATGTACTCGTTCCAATTTGTTTTCAAAACGTAAAAATTTCACCTAATTTAGGCGCATATGATTTTAATCCAAATTTTTCGTTTATCTCATTCGCAAACGTAGCACATGACTTAGCATCTCCATGTATTGCTAATACTGTTGGGTTGCCTTTTATTTTCTTAATCACATCTAACAACGCATTTCTATCTCCGTGTCCAGAAAATTCTAATTGTTTGACTTCGGCTTCAACATTAACTTCTTCTGTTTGTAAAGATAATTTTCCAGTATCTAGTAGTTTTTTTCCCTGCGTTCCATCTCCTTGATATGATACTAACGCAATTCCATTTTTACTATTGAATGCAAGTTTATGTAAATAGTATATCGCATTTCCACCAACCAACATTCCCGCAGGGGAGATTATAACGCAAGGATTCTTGATTGCATCTTCTCTGTCTTTGTTATTTCTAATTTGTATTATGTTTTTTAATGTATTTGTAAATATTGTTGGTTCTCGTAAGTACGTTGGATACTTGGAAATTATTTTATTAACTTTCAGCGCCATCCCATCCATAAATATAGGGTGCTTAAAATTATGTTTTTGAAATACACATGCAATTTCTTGTGATCTTTCTACTGAAAATGCCGGAACAAATAATGTGCCTTTTCTCTCTATTACTTCATTGGCAAATTTTATTAAACCATTTTCTGATTCTTCTCTTGGTGTTTGTTCTGTTTGTGAATATGTGCTTTCTGTTATAAGTACATCTACTTTATCTAAATCTAAGTCTGCTCCATGTAGAAGTCTTGAACCACTTGGATTAATATCGCCTGTATAAAACAATCGCTTATTTTCTGATTCTACAACAATTGTACTTCCGCCAATAACATGTCCAGAATACTTCAATTCAAACGTTAAATCATTTATAGTTGTTTTCTTATTATACTCAATAATTTTTGAATTTCGCATCATTGCATTTATTTCATTACTTCCAAACAAACAAAAATTTCTTTCTAATTTTAGCATATCGTCTAATAATAATTTACTTAATTCTAAAGTGGGTGGAGTTGCATATACGCTATTGTGCCCACTAATAAATAACGATGGTATATTTCCAGAATGATCTAAATGTGCGTGTGATAAAATAATTGCGTCTATATCCTTAGGTTTTATATGAAGTGGATATGAAGGCGCCATTCCTCTTCTACGTAAAAGAACTCCGTAATCTAGTAAAAAATTAGTGTTATTACTATTCACTAAAAATCCTGATCTGCCAACCTCCATAGCTGCGCCCATAATTTTGACTTTCATAATATGATCCAGACATTACGTCTTAAAAACATGCGTTTTATCAGATTATAATATATTTATAATTTACAAAAGCTTTAATTAGTGTAATTTAAGATCCTTCCCACATGGGAAGAAGCTTTCAAGAATGGCTAAATACACAAGATCAAAGTGTAGTATCTAAAGTTAGAGCCGGTGATGAATCCAATAAACCACTACTAAACCAAATTAATTGGATTTGGGTCAAAAACTTAATGGATAAAAGAGCAGATCTTAATCCTACGTCAGCCGAATTATTAGATTGGGTAACATCTGGACAAATAGATGCAATGAGAAAGTAAACGTGATTTTCACGTTATTATTTTTTGTTTTTTATTTTTAATTTAGTTAATTTATAATACCATAGAATGCCACTATAACCCTGTTATGAATTTTCATTATCATTTAAATACTTACTGAACACTGATCAATATTAGTGAAATAAATGCCAATAGCAATATTACCAGATGTAGACGAGCAAAGATGTATAGGCTGTGCACTATGTGTAGAGATCTGTACTTCTCTTGGCCCAGATGTCCTTAGAGTGAAACCAGTGGAAGGATGGAAACGTGGTAAAGCATTTGTTTTCTACCCAGAACGATGCATCTCTGATGGTGCATGTATTGGAGTTTGTCCTACAAAATCCATATTCTGGATGAGACCAATGAATTACACAGCTGGACAACCAGTACCACTACACAAAAATGGTGTATTCGTAAAAGGCTGGGCTGAAGACGCAGCACTATAGATAGTGCTTAACTCCATTTTTATTATTTTCGTAATGTTTTTTTTGTTATTTCAGTAGATAGCTTGTTAGTGAAATATGTAATGAACTTATCACCATGTTTTGTGTATAATGTAGAAAATTTATTATTTTCAAAAAATTTTTTCCAAGTTTCTTCAAAAACAGGTAATGACTGTGGATTATACTCTATATTTGCCATGTCGTAATGAGAAGATGGATATATATCTGAAATTTCAATTGGTATTATTCCTAAAAATTGATTGTATCTACAAAATTGTATTGACTTGGTTTTGGAGAATTTTTTATTTAAATAATTATAATCTGACGATAAGTACATAGGCTTTATACCATTATCTGGAATTATTACTACTATTTTCTTTTTTGTTTTAAATTTTCTTACTATTTTATGATAAGAAATAACTTCTGGTCTGTATTGATCTTCATATGTAAACAAAAAAATAGATTTTTTTTTAAATAATGGTGTTGTAGCACTAAAATAGTTATAGTTATTTGTTAATACATCAATCATTTCGAAAAGTTTTGGATGTGCTCTGGCTTTTTTTAGTACATATTCCCATAATCTTCCTTCATGTATTGCTTCCTTTACTCTATCTACTTCTGATTTTATAGCAAATAAATTATGTAGTGCTAATTTATTTATTTTATCATTTTTATCCAACTCAATTAATTCTTTAGGAGTTAAATTATTACACACACAACAATTACATGCAAAATACTGCATATCGGAAAGATCTCTAGTTCGATCTTCAGTAATGTATCTCCCATTTTTAGCATACAATATATATGATGCAGAATCAAATGTATCGCATCCTAATGCTACTGCAAAAGGAATTGTCAACGGATGACCAGCTCCAAATAAATGTAATGGTATTGAATGTGGAATGTAATTTTTAGCTTCTACAATGATGTTTGCTAGTAATTTATACTTATATGACTCCATCAATTCTACTGGACTTCCAAGAGCCAGCATTTTAAAACCATATTTTAATAGTGATTTTACTGAATATTTTATTAGATCTAAATGCTCGCTACCTTGTATTGGACCTACCCATATTTGTGAGTCATTGTTTTTTAATACCTTCTTAGAAATTTTTAATGTATGTTCTACAAATGATTTAGCCACATTGCTTGTTAACCCGTAACCAGTAGGTTTATCTAATGGAATAGTAATGTCAGCTTTTAGATCAGTCTCAAATTTTGCCATATCGTCATGGGATTCATTTATATCTCCATATTTAAGTACCTGATAGCCTCCTGAATCTGTCATTACTGCACCATTAAATTTTATTATTTTATGTATGCCTTTTTTTATAGCATCGTATCCATAAGTTTTTTTTGTTATGTATGCATTGGTTATTACTAAATTAAATCCTATTTCTTGAATTTTTTTTGTTGGAATAATTTGATTTTTAGGATGAATGACAGGTACATATGCAGGAGTTTCTATAATTCCATGATTTGTACGTAGTATAGCAATTCTTCCACGTAAATCGCTTTTAATTATCTCAAACATGACTTGTGTAATCAAAAAATTTTTTAAAATCATTATTTTTTGCAATTAATGATAACCAATCTACATTTTCAAAACCAACATTATTTATACATTTGATGCATTTATTAACAGTATGATCAATTTTGTTTGTCATCACAAATTGACATATTTTTCCCATTTCGAATTTAATCATCACATCATATGTAATAGTTCCTAATATTTCAGCTCCTATATTATTTAACGTTTTTTTTAAATTATAGTTTCGCTTTTTATAAGTTGTAATCAATTCGTATGGATTTCTACGTATTACTATTATTTTATTTATTTGATTATGTGAAATTACATGTGGAGCCAAATGTCCTACTATTATTGAATTATGAAATGATTTTTTTGTGAACTTTTTTTTTAATAATGATGTATCTACATCAAATGTAGAGCCATGAATATTTACTTTGTATATATTATATTTTAAAGCAATTTTGTTGATATCTATTATTTCATAATTTAATTTAATTGATAATTTTTTAGCTAATGTATGTTTCCCTACTCCTGGAGTACCTGTAATAGCTATTGACATAATTTATTTGAAATTTAATAATATTAAATAATTTGTTAATGTTAGTATTCATATATGCTAATAGGACTTTTTGGAAAAACTAATGTAGGGAAATCAACATTTTTTGCAGCTGCAACACAGGCACTAGTTAAAATAGGAAATTTTCCATTTACTACTATTGCTCCTAATACTGGAATTGCATATGTTAATGCTAGTTGTCCATGTGGATATTTTAAAATAAAACATGAAAATCCATTTTGCATCAATGGTACTAGACTAATCCCTATCAAGATTGTTGATGTAGCAGGATTAGTCCCTGGAGCTAGTTCTGGAAAGGGGCTAGGGAATAAATTTTTAGATGACGCTAGTAAAGCAAAAATTTTAATACATGTGGTTGATATTTCAGGTTCTACTGATCCGAATGGAATTCCAAAAACAATTGGTTCGTATAATCCAATTGATGATATAAAATTTATTGAAAACGAACTTGAAGCATGGTTTAAACAAATATTGATACGTGAATGGAAAAACTTAATAAATTTAAAAAATTATAAAACAGATTTAGTTGAATCAATATATAATAGATTTAGCGGACTATCAATATCAAAATCTGAAATATTATTTGTATTGAATAAATTAAAATTACTATCTAAAAACCCACTTAATTGGAATGATGATGAAATAGAACAATTTTTAAGTGAATTACGTAAAAAAACTAAACCTATATTAATTGCTGCTAACAAAGCTGATTTATGTGCTGATTTGAAGATAGTAGACAAAATAACTCATGCTGATGCCATGTTGTGTAGTGCAGCAACAGAATTAATTTTACGAAAAGCAAAATTGAAAGGTTTTGTTAATTATGAACCTTGGGATCATAAATTTGCTATAATTGATAATAAGATGTCAAATCAACAAATGGAAGCATTACAAAATGTTAAAGTAATTCTTGATAAAATTAATTCTACCGGTATACAAAACATACTTAATAAAGCTGTTTTTGATATATTGAGTTGGATAGTAGTTTATCCTGTAGAAAATGAAAATAGTTTATCTAATAAATCAAATGTCGTGTTGCCAGATGCTAAACTATTGCCTCCTAATTCTACCGTCAAAGATCTTGCATATGAAATACATGCTGATTTAGGAAGAGAGTTTCTTTATGCTATAGATGTAAAAACAAAAAAACGCATATCTGATGATTATAAACTTCAAAATAATGACGTTATCAAGATTGTTTCAAGCTCGAGTAGAAAATAAATTGATTTGTTTAGGTATAGAAAGCACTGCACATACATTTTCTTGTGCAATTTTAGAAAAAACTAATTCAAAAACATCGATCTTATCTGATGTGAAAAAAACTTACATACCGCCATCTGGAGAAGGAATTCATCCCAGAGAAGCATCTAGACATCATATCCAAAATAGCCCTTCTTTACTTTCTAAATGTATGAAATTATCAAAAGTAACTGTTGATAATTTGGATCTAATTTCATATTCTGCAGGTCCAGGCTTAGGTCCTTGTTTAAGAGTGGGAGCTGTAATAGCTAGATCCTTATCTTCATATTATAAAATCCCTATATATCCAGTTAATCATGCAATAGGGCATATAGATCTAGGCAAGTTTCTAACAGGTGCTAATAATCCATTGGTATTATTAATATCTGGAGGACATACAATGATATTATCCTTTGTTATGAAACAGTGGAGGGTCTTTGGGGAAACATTGGATATAACATTAGGACAATTAATTGATCAATTTGGACGACATATAGGTTTTTCATCGCCTTGTGGAAAGAAATTAGAAGAGTTGGCTAATAACGGAAAAAATTACGTGCCATTACCATATAAAGTAAAAGGTAACGATGTTTCATTTTCAGGGCTATTATCAGCTGCAAAAAATAATCAGTCTAATAAGGAAGATATATGTTATTCTCTACAAGAAACAGCATTTTCGATGATTGGAGAAACTGTAGAACGTGCACTTGCCTTTACTGGCAAAAAAGAATTATTAGTTGTTGGAGGAGTAGCTGCAAATCAAAGATTATCACAAATATTGAATTATATATGTAAAAGACAAAATTGTAGCTTGTTTATATCTCCAATTAAATTTGCTGGAGACTGCGGTTCGCAAATTGCATTAACAGGGATTCTTGAAGCCACTACAAATAAAGTAAACAAATTAGAAGATGCATTTATAAATCAAGCATGGAGAATAGATTCTGTTCAAATAGATTATTGATTTTGTTCATTAAGAGCTTTTTGTAAGATGTTTAACCATTTTGTGTTATTGAAGACTCCAAATTTGTAAGTATCAATTTTATCATTTATTTTAATTTGGACACAAATTTTCTTCATCAATATGCCTTCCTTCCAAACTTTGATCACATTATCTAATTTACTATCTATTAACGTCTCTCCAAATTTCTTTGATAGATCAAGTATTCTGCCATGAGTTTTATCAAAGACAATTTTTTTTTTAGTCAATGTTAAAACTCCAGATCCTAACTTATCTTCATGACAATCTTCTTGTGCAATTTTATTGTCATCATTCATGATACATTTTAATTATTTTTTATAGTTATAATTTTAATGAAATTAATAAAAAAAGGTGCAGAAGGAGATATATACATATCATCATGGTGCAATCAAGCTGCTATATTTAAAACACGCGTGAAAAAAGATTATCGTAATGGCGTACTTGATTTTAGAATAAGAAAACATCGTACACTAATGGAATCTGGAGTAATTTCATACGTAAAATATTTAGGTATTAATTCGCCATTAATCTATTTTGTTGATATAAACAATTGTACAATTATTATGCAATATATAAATGGAATTATAGTTAAAGATTTACCAAATGTAAAAATAATTGATGTTTGTGAAAGTATAGGCCGTATTGTAGGTACTTTACACCAAAACCACATTATGCATGGGGATTTGACAACTTCAAATTTTATAATATTTGATAACAAAATCTTTATAATTGATTTTGGATTAACCTCAAAAACTACTAAGATTATTGATTATGCAGTAGATCTAAGACTATTTAAGGAAATATTGAACAGTGCACATACATCTATAATGGAGGATGCATGGCATAATTTCTTAATTGGATATAAAGAAACAGTTAGTAATTATTATCAAGTAATCAAACAAGTTAAAGAAATAGAAGCTCGTGGAAGATATAATAATAATTTAAATATGCAAAAATAATATTTCCTTATCTTAATGAATTTTGTATAATCGCCATCAGCTTTTGATCATTCTGTCAATTAATTTTTCTCTGTTTTGGAGTACTACGATTCTAGATATTATACTCTCATCCATAAACATGAATCTGTTATTATTTTTTAATAATTGTGAAGCAAAATATCGTACCTGATCAATATTCAACATATTTTCCTCGTCTAATCTATTTATTGATCTACCTATATGCATGTATGATTTGATTTCAACAAAATTAGGATTTGACATGTTAATTATTTTATTAAATCCATTAATTGTTTTTATGCTGTCATTATATCCTCTTATTAAAGTAATTCTAAGTACAGTTCTGGTATCTGTTTTTGACAATATATATAAAGATTTATTCCATCGTTCCCATGAATCATTATATCTGGGTTTATTTATTTCCATGAAAGATCTATGATCATATGCATTGGTAGAAAGATATAGTTGTGTTGGCAACGCATTTTCTTTAGTTAGCTTAATTAACATTTTTGGCTCTTGGCCATTAGTTACCAAAAATATAGACTTTGTAGCCGGTATGGTTTTTAGGTATTTAATTAAATTTGGGAGCTTTGGATACATTGTAGGTTCTCCAGATAATGATATTGCATAATGGCTTGGTAATAATGATTCTTTAATTTTTTTTTGATTTTGCCGTAAGTCTCCTTTATGCCCAATTATTAATTTTCTTCTCTCTTCAATTAATCTTTGCACTATTTCTTCAGGATCTGATACTTGGTCTTCTTTCATTTTTATTGAATCATAAAATTCAATGGGTCTCCAACAATATATGCATCTGTTTTCACAATACATTCCGGCTGGAGAAAACTCCATACATCTATGTGTAGAAATACCATAAAATTTATGTTTGTAGCAGTCCCCTTCATTTTTAAAAGATTTTTTTGTCCAATGACATACATCTACTGTAGAATGACCATATACTCCATATTTTGCATTTTGTAACATTTTTTTGACTGCAGGTTTTATTTGAATTAAAGATTCTTCTTCATCATTAAATATTTCTCCAGAACAACTCATATCTCATGCTGTTGCATCTTAATATATATAAGTATTAACGAAGTATATCTTTTGTTTTGCTTAAAACAGTTAGTGTTACTGGTATTAACAAAGATGGTATTTCATTTAAAAAAGAAAACATAGGTATTGATAATGCCGTAGATATGATTTCTATATCTAACCTAACGTGGATTGAGTGTGTTGTGGATGATATTATAAACGAAACTCCTACAATATTAAAAAAGGTTAATATTAAATTAGATGCATCTGTATTGTTATCTGGTTATCTAACTAGCTACGAAGATATTGGAGATACTCTTGGAATCATGCTTCCATTTATTGTAACTGGAAGTAGCATTACACAAACATCGCCATTATTAATATTCTTAAAAAAAGATCTGATACTTACTATACATGATGACTATGGAGGAAAAATTCAAAAATTACACACTTATTCTGGAAATTTATTACGTAAACTTCCTCAAGATCCAAGTAGATGGAATGATAGACAAACATTATTGTTATTTCGAATCATGGATGAAGTCAGTGAAGTAAATTTTTCGGTGTTACGTTTTATAGTTGAAAAAACAGAACAACTAGAGCTGGATCTAACTAATTCCAGACAAATTAAACGTGATCTATCATTAGAATTATCTGATATGAAACGTTCTATATTGACATTTCTTAATGCAGTGTGGGCAATTCATGATATAATAAGAAATTTAAAATACGGAGATTCAGACATGCTAACTGATAATGATGACATTTTAGAAAAATTTGAAGTTATTTTAAGTAGACTTGATAGACAAATACAAACTGCTGAAAACGTTATGGATGTGATATCAACTGGTATGGTTGTAATACAAACTGAAACATCTAATAAATTAACTACATTGATTGTGTGGCTTACAGTAGCTGCTACAGCAGTATTAGTGCCTAATACTTTGGCAACAATTTTTGGAATACCAAACTTTGTAGAACAATATACTTGGATCGTACCAATTTTAGTAGCATCCACAATCATTTCAACAATAATTACATATAAATACACCAAAGAATGGAGAACTAATCCATTCAGAATAACTAGACTCAAAAAATTAAGAAAAAAGTTCTATTAAAATTGCTATTTCCACGGTATTAAATAATTTGCAAATATCCATACTAGTACAGTAGTGGCACTCATAGCTATAATCCATCCAATTCCATTTTTCATAATCGTCTAATATGGACTGTTAATTATAAATCTAATATCGAAAAGCTAGATTAATACTATGAAAAAAATTACTAACCTAATGGCCTTTGTAGTATAGTGGTAGTATAAAGGACTGTGGATCCTTGGGCAGGGGTTCGATTCCCCTCAAAGGCCTAAAAAATACCAAATTTTGTTGATTCCATTTCTTCTTTAATTGCTAATTTAATTTTTAATTTCTTTTTTTTCATTTTATCTGTTAATAAAGTTAAAAATTTTTTTTCTAAATTTTTTCCTTTTAGATCATCATGTTCTTTTCCTAATTGTTGAGATAATTTTTTAATTAATTCTAGATTTATTGATATTACATAAAAATACCAACCAAAAGCAAACTCATAATCGGTAATAACAAAATCATTTTTACCATGAACCGATTTTTCTAATAGGCTTAATTCAGATCTTAATTCATCACTAGTTTTCTTATAATCAGTAGCTGACACATTTATGTTTAATCTTTCCATATTTTATGATATTGTTACACAAATAAAAAATTATTTGTTAATTAAATTTTTTAAATTAATATTTTTGTAATTCTTTCCATATATTTTTTATATATAATGTCATTAGGTCAAAATCTTTACCTATATTTATTTGATTTATTAAATAATAATTAATCTAATTAATTTTATATGCTAATTTTCATATTTTTGTGTTAGTTTATAAAATAAAATGATTTTTGTCTAATAATTAATAATCTTTTTTAAAACATATGATTATAAACTTTGTTTTAAATTACATTTTGGTTGATTTATTTTTCAATTAATAATATTCAAAATTGAACATGTTACATGGTTTTATTTATTGAAATCATGATCTCATTCTCTTATTCTTTCTAGTATTGAAACTGCTTGCCAGAGAGTAACTCGTATGTGTGATGGTAAATTTGGATCTTGTGTAATTTCATCTAAAATGCTTATGGCATTAGCAGCTCGTACCGAAATTGGATCATTTTCACTAGCTAAATCATTTGTCAAGTCTGTTATGCTTTTCCTAATTGTTTTTGGCGCAGCAAAATTCATTGAAACTTGTTTTAATGTGGCTATGGCATCATGTAATGATTTTTGGTTTTGTTCATTTGTAGTCATGACTAACGTATTTTATCATATCATAATTCTATAAAAATATCTTCTGATTCTAATTTTATTTTATATGATTTTAAATCATCTATTTTTGTGGGAAATTTCATTAATTTGCCAGTTTTATAATTAAATTTTGCTCCGTGCCAATCGCAAGTTATGGTATTCTTTTCTAGTTTTCCATCTGCTAAACTTGCTCCAGCATGAGTACATGTATCATCTATTGCATAAAAATTACTGTCGTCATTGATTATTAGTATTTCATTTCCATTTATTCTTGTTTTATATGCATGTCCAGGTAGTATTTCTTTTATATTGCCTATTAATATCTTGCTCATATGCAATTGGTGAAATTAATGTTTAATAGTTTTTCTAATTTGTAAAAGATTGTTATGATGATGAGTGTTGTTGGAAATATTATTTATGACAGTATATTGCCATTATATCTGAATCCTTACGGCAATATCCAAATCTAATGAATTGTATCATTGAATTATAATCTAATTTTAAATAATGAGTTTCAGTATATGCAGAAATTTCCACAAGGCTTTTTGGATTAAATTCGTCTTTGATAAAAATTTCTTTTGGAATTAATATTTTTAATTTATGCATGTCATTTTCAGCTACCCATTGAATTTTTTTTATTTTATAATCTATTTCACTATTTGTAAATTCGCCATAAATGCAATTTGGTTCTATCTTTTTAATTTTTATACTTCCTAGATTTATTAACCATATTTTAGATTCTGGTTTCAGATTGGTAATATCTTCTTTTTCTACATAAAAAACTTCATGTATTTTAATTGTTCTTTTTTCACTCTTATTTGGGTAATTCAGATGCTCTATCGTCTTAAACGGTATGTTTTTTATTATCATTTTTTTCTTTGATTTTACCATATGTAATCTAATGCTCATTGGATCTATATTCTTTCTATTTATAGATTCTAAAACATCAAATGGCGCTAACGTGTTGGATTTAGTGAATCCTAACGATATTATGAATTTTCTAATTGCAATTGGAAGTATACCTCGTCTTTTCATGGATCTTAATGTAGATAGTCTCGGATCATCATGACCTGATATTTTTTTTCCATCTATTAATGATTTTATTTTTCTTTTTGATACTGGTATCCCCTTTAATTCCAATCTAGAAAATTCTAATACTTTTGGACTTCTCATTTTCAATGAATCTAGTATTTTATAATACAATTCGTTTCTTAACTCATATTCTTTTGATCTGAAAGCGTGAGTTATTCCATCGATACTATCTTCTATGGATGTAGAAAAATCATAGCTTGGCCACACTTTATATTTGGTTTTTAGAGTGGGATGACTTGTATTTATTATACGAAATAAAACAGGATCTCTCATCACAGTATTATTTGATTCCATGTCTCCTCTAAATCTTACTATGGCTTCTCCACTCTTGTATTTATTCTGCATCATGACCCATTTTGAATTATTTTGATCTTCGTTATTATTTCTACATTTACATGGTTTTTTATTATGTCTGTTATTTTGAACAATTTCTTTTTTACAAGTACAGATGTATGCAGAATTGGATTCAATTAATTTTACACATTTATCATACATTAATTCTATATCTTCAGAAGAATTTTTTATATTACTAAATTTTATTTCGAGCCAATTCAGATCTTCTATTATGTGCTGATAATATTCTAATTTTTCGTTTAATGGATTTGTGTCATCGATTCTCAATATTATTTTCCCATTGTACATTTTAGAATATTCCTCATTTATTATTACAGCTTTTGCATGTCCTATATGCAAATATCCATTTGGTTCTGGAGCAAATCTTGTAACTACTTTTCCTTTTTTTGCATTTTTTAAAATTGGTAGTTGCGTATGGTACTTTTGTATACTGCTTTCGATTTTATATTTTTTAAGTTCATTTTCTTGTTGGTATTTATCCAAATTATTTACTTCTTTCACAATTTTATTTATTTCGTAATTCACTTCATCTATTTTGTAACGAAGATCTAAACGTAGGGATAAAACTCTATTCAAAATAATCTTGGCATGTGCTTTTCCATTATATTTCACAGCATTTTGTAATGCTAGCTTCCATACTTCGTTTTTTAGTTCAGTGTCAAACAATTATAATGCTCTTTGTACAACAAAATCTAAAAGTTCTACTAATTCATTTCTTTGTTTTCCGTCATAATCATTGATTATGTTTTTTGCCTTTTTTGAATAATTAGTAGCTTGTTTTCTCACAATATGATTTATTTTCATTTTATGGATAATATTGATTGCATTTACTAATTCTTCTTTTGTAGAATTAACATTTCCAAATACTTTCATTATCTCATTATGAGATCTTCCTTTGGATTTGTTTATAGCCATTATTATTGGAAGTGATTTTTTTCCTTCTCTTAAATCATTTCCTACTGGTTTTCTAGTAATTTTAGAGTCTCCAGATATTCCTATTAAATCATCTACAATTTGAAATGCTATGCCGATATTTTTTCCAAACTTGGCAAAATTTTTTATATCTTTGCTATTTTTTTGTGCACAAATTGCACCAATAGCACACGCGGATTCAAATAAAGATGCAGTTTTTTTTTCAATCATCTTTATATATGAAGTTTCTGTAGGTATTGATTTATTTTGTGCCATTTTTATATCAGCATATTGGCCTTCACAAAGTTTGATGCATGATTTTGATAATGTTGAAATTACTTTTTGTGACATATGAGAAGGTATATGATCAGATACTATCTGATATGATTTAGAAAACAATATGTCTCCGGCTAAAATTGCTATTGGTAAACTAAATTTTTTATGAACGGTATCTACACCATGACGAGTTTCATCATTATCTATTATGTCATCGTGAATTAAAGTAAAGTTATGTATCATCTCAATTGCATTGGCTGCATAAATTGAATATTTTTCATCACCTCCAAGTATTTCACAACATTTTAAAACTAAATATGGTCTGATCCTTTTTCCACCATTTTTTATTAAATGTGTTGCAGCATCATACAAATTAGATGGTTTTCCATTTAGGTTAGAAAGTAGTTTAAGTTTCAACGTAGTATTTTTGGTTAAAGAATTTATATTTATCATTCAACAAACCTCCAATTATTTTTATTAGGAAAATAATAATTGATTGATTCTTCTAATGTTCTTTTGAATTCTAGTTTATTCCATTTATCAGCAATGTTGCCATAATTGATACGAGAGAAAAATAGTAAATACAATGCAACTATCATCCATGGACAATAAGCTTTTATGTTGGTTTTTAATTCATGATTTAATCTATTTATATCTGCCCACATTATTTTGCTAATTTCGTTTTTATTATAATTTATTTGTTTTTCTAATTTGCCAATTAATACTCCACACATCTCATTTTCTGAACCTATATTTTCATATTGAATATGATATTCAAATTTGAATAAATATTCTAATTTGCAAGTGACACCCAATTCTTCTTGCATTCTTCTTTCTGCAGCAATTGTATAGTTTTCGGAATTTTTAGGATGACTTGCTATCGTGCCATCCCAACAATTTGACCATAACATCTTCGTATTGCTCCTTTTTGTTAAAAGTAGTTCGTTTTTATTGTTGAAAATGCAAGTAGTAAAAGCTCTGTGTAATTTTCCAGATGGTAAATGACATAAATATTTTTCTTCTGTTCCAACTACATCGTCATTTTTATCTACTAATATTACGTAATTAGACATTGTATTTCATTCAAGTAAAGTCCCAACAAATCTAACATTATTAATAGCATCTATTATTCTATTCGGTTTGTTTCCATTCACAAAAAATACTTTTACATTTAATGTTTGTATTTGTTTAGCTTCATTACATTTACGTTCTATGCCGCCAGTAGAATCATTGATCATTTTTATATCTGGTTTTTCATTATTCAATTTATAAATCAATTTTTTTTTAGCGAAATTAGAATAGATTCCATCTTCATTTAAAATAAATATTGCTAATCTTGGTTTAATGATCTTTGATAATATAGTCATTATTCTATCACCTGACAATATGTATGATCTTCTCTTATAGCGCCATAATACATCACCATATGATATTGGAACTAGTCCTGATTTTGAAATCTCTTTCATTTCTAATATTTTCTCTATGATTGGAATACCATGAACATTTATGAAATTGCTAGCAGGAAAAACATATGGATTAAACCCAGTTTTGAAAAACGCATTTAAAATTATTTTGTTTAGCTCAACCATTGAATTTTTCACAATTGAAATTCCATGACTGTTATATTTCATAGGTTTTGTATGCATGTTATATTTTAATGACCAATAATGCCCAAATGAACCACCTCCATGAATTATTATAATTTCTTCTTTGACGGTTTTTAACTTCTCCACAATTTTATTAATCCTATTTAATTTTACAGTTAATGATTTTTGTTTGTTTGTTATTATGGACCCTCCTAATTTTATAATTATCATATATTGATCTGATCCTCAAAAATGTTAATTACTATTTTGTTCATAACTAGTTTTGTTTATTGACAGTTACACCATGACGCTCATTTTCTATTTGAAAACATTTATAGTTTTCATTTATAGAATTAATCAGTTTATCTTCATTTTGTTTATCGATTAATACAATTATGCATCCTCCATCTCCAGCTCCGGTGATCTTGGCACCGTATGAAATATAATTTACTTGTCTTATTAAATTGTCTATGGTTTTATTGGATACTCCAATTTGTCTTAAATATTCTTGGTTTTTCTTCATTTGAGTACCAATAGAATTTAAATTATTATTAATTAAACTATGCTTCAACTTTTTAATCAATAGTAATTCTTTTTTACATAACAAATCAAAATGTTTTTTATTGTCATGTTTAAATTTCATAACTTTCTTAACTGTTAAATCTGTAGAATGCCTTGTCATGGAATTTATTACTAATAAATTGATTTTTTTATTGGTGTTAATTTTTTTGAAGCCGAATTTTTTGTCGTATTCTATAATTCCTCCATAAGTACAAATCGTGCAGTCAGCTCCTGAAGTATTTTCAAAAATTGTTTTTTCTCCTTCTTTAGCTAATTCTACAATGCATTTTTTTGTAATTTTACCAAATAATCCAGACACTGATGCTGCTACTGCCACACAACATGCTGAAGATGAGCCTAACCCTACTCCAACTGGTATATCTGATTTTATAATAATCTTTATTCCTCCTACATAATTATATTTATTAAATATTTTTTTTATGATACAAATAAAAGGCCTTATTATATTGATTGTATTGTCAGATAAATCATCTATGATCACATTGCAAATATCTGATGTTATTATTATTTTCTTACTCATGAATTCTGCAGTTACGTTTACACGCATATTTATTGAACATAAAATAGATTTAGTGCCATGTACAACAAAATGCTCGCCGGCAAGTATTATTTTACCTGGAGCTGAAGCTATCGATTTCAACTGAAATTTATTATGGTGATTTAAAAGATTAATTTTTTGATGCTTTGGTATTTGAGTTTTTTTAATGGTTTTAACATATTCTAAACTAAGTATATTGTAATTTTTTCACGTTTATGCATCAATCATCTTTATATGTTGTATTAAAAAGTTAATTTTATTGATAGTACACAGACGTTTTAATTTACGTCATCTCCAATTGTTTTAGTCTCAAAATCATCTATTTCATATTTCATTTTTTCGTTATGTGATAGTTTCCCTGTATTAAGTAATACTTCTTGTGTTAGTAACCAATATATAGTTGCAAGGGATTTTCTTCCTTTGTTGTTAGCTGGTATTATTAAATCTACATTGGATGTTATATTATCTGTATTTGCTATTCCTATTACTGGTATACCTGCATTAGTAGCTTCTCTTATGGCTTGAATGTCTATTTGAGGATCTGAAATCAATACAAGTTTAGGTTCTATATAATAAGGTAGAGATGGATTAGTTAACGTTCCTGGCATAAATCTTCCAAGTATTTTTTTTGCTCCTGTTAACTCACAAAACATTTCTATAGGTGTTATTGCATACTCTTTTCCAGAACATACTATGATCTTTTCAGGAGTTATTCTATTGATGAATTTTGCAGCTATTTGAATCCGTTCAAGTATTAAATTCATATTCAACATGTAAAGACCTTCTGGATTTGCTTTCGTTATAAATTGTTTCATAAACTTAGTTTTGACTTGCGTTCCTATCCTTATTCCTGTTGCAAGGAGTTTTTTTTTTAAGATTAGTATTTCATTATTGCTCAAATTGTTATTTTTATAGTTGAGTCATTCCGTGTATTAAATCATACTCTGAAATTCGTATTAATTCATTGATTTTAGATATTCTTTCTCCTCCTACTACTCCGATTTTTAACATTTTAGATCCTGTGCATATTCCTATGTGTACTATTTGGGAATCTATAGTTTCTCCAGATCTATGAGATGTTATTATTTTAATATTGTGCTTTTTTGCATGTTTAGCAAATTTTAATGCATCATACAAACTTCCAGCTTGATTAACTTTGAGAATAGTTGCATTACATGATTTTAAATTTATAGCTTTTTCTAAAAACATTGTATTTGTAACTGTCAAATCGTCTCCAGCTATTAACACATTAGGAAATTCATTAGTTAATTCTGACATTGCACCAAATGCATCTTGATGTACTGCATCTTCTACATATGTAAGCTTATATCTATTGATTAAATCAGAAACAAATTTAATTTGCTCTTCTTGATTAAAACGTTTATTATTTTTATATCTATATTTTTCAGATTTTTGATCCCATTGAGTAGAAGCTGCAATATCTATTCCCAATGATATGTCTTTGCCTAGTTTATATCCAGAACTTTCACATGCTTGGCATGAAGCTTCTAAAGCCTCTTCATTACCTATTTCTGGTGCCCACCCACCTTCATCACTTTTCCCACCTGTAAAATTTATGTTTCTTTTTTGTAATATATTACGCAATTCATTATGTACTTTAAAATTAATTTCTATTGCTTCTCTTATTGATTTTGCTCCATGTGGGCAAACAAGGATTTCTTGAATGTCTGGAGTTCCATTTCCTGCATGCAACCCGCCTCCTAAAATATTGCCTAATGGAATAGGGAATTCTAATTTTGATTCATCAGTTAATAACTTAAATAATGGAACACCAAAAAATCTTGAAGCAGATTCCATGGATGCAATGGTTATTGCAAAAGCTACCGCGCCTCCTATATTTGAATAATTATCAGTTTTGTCTACATTTCTAATTGTGTTATGTATGCATTTAAGATCTGCTGGATCTAATCCTAAAAATTTATTAATGTTGTTATTTAGTAATTTTAAACATTTTTCTGGTTCCCCATTTGGGAAATTAATTGCTTCATTTCTTCCTATGCTAGCACCAGACGGTACTGACACTCTTCCCATGTATTTATTATCTGTTATTACATCTAACTCTATAGTCTTGCTACCTCGACTATCATAAATTAATCTACTTTTTACTTCAGTAATTTTTTGCAAGCTATGTTAGCTCTGACTGAACTTCCTGATGTCGTCTTTGTATTGCTTCATGAAAAGGTATTATTTGTTGTATTGTTTCTACTGATGTGAGAAGCATTCTTCTACAACAATATCTTTTTATTCCAAATTCATCTAAAACAATTTTTGGTTTATCTCCTGATTTAACTCTCTCTAGATATTCATTAAACTTATCAGCTATTAAATTACCACAAGTAAAACATCTTATTGGAATTAACATGTAATCAATATTAACTGCGAATCAAGGATTATAAAAACCATTCATTAAGAAGATTTGTAGCGGATATTGCCGAGCGGTCAAAGGCGCTAGCTTGAGGTGCTAGTCTCTAGGAGTTCATGGGTTCAAATCCCATTATCCGCATAATATGTGATCTGTCATCTAATAGATTTCATAGTTTCTATTAATTTTGTTCGTCTCATTTCTTCTGTGACAGCAGATCTTGTATCCTCTATCAATATTCTATTCACATCAATTTTTCTTCTCATTTCTTTTATTATTTTGTCATAGAATGTTAATGGATATAATGATGAATATAATTTCTCCATGAGATTAAAAATCTTGGAAGCTTCTGTTGGTTTACTATTTCTGATCTCATAATATGTTAAACGTTTTAATTCTCCAATACAATCCAACAACCCTAAAATATATGAATCGCGTTGCACTCCTAATTGGTTTTGAGATTTTATTTCTTTTCCCTCTATTATTGTTAGTAACGAATCAGCTTCTACGTATTCTTGTTCTGCTGTGATCATATATCTGAATAAATTATTGCTGACTTTATTTCTATTTTTTATTAATAATTTTTTAGCTTTTTTAATCTGCATTCCAGCTTTTTCTAGTTTTCGTTCGTGTGATAATGCAATTGCTTTATTACATGCAATTACCACTACTCGCATATTTTTTATTATATTTTCTCGCATAGATTGAATTTTTGTTAAATCTTTTATGATGTATTTTAATGATCTATTCACATTATTCAATGTTTAAATTGTTATGTGCAACAATAAAGTTCTTTCCAAAGATGTTATTTACGAGAGTGGTTTAATAACACAATGGATATAACTGTAAACCAAATGATGAAAATAGAAGAAAATTCTCATGCTTTAGGCGTACATAAAAAACTCATGATGGAAAATGCTGGTTCGTCAATAGCTAAATTTTTGGTAATGCGTTTTAAGGATTTAACATCTAAACACATACTTATTTTTGTTGGATTGGGAAATAATGGTGGTGATGCATTAGTAGCAGCAAGGCATTTAGTTGGATATGGCGCAAAAGTCGACGTTGTATTTTTGGGAAACGAACCTATGAAAAAATTAGAAAGTATAGAAAATTTTGAAATCGTCAAAAAAATGAAGTCTATACATCTATTCTATAATTGTAATGATCTAGAATCTAATAAATACGATATATTAATAGATGGCATATTGGGAACTGGGATTAAAGGAGACATTGTAGAACCATATTTGTCAGCAGTACAGTTCATCAACTCATCTAATTCATTTGTTGTATCTATAGATGTTCCAACTGGCATCGATCCTGATACTGGTAATGTTAGTAACGTGTTTACCAGAGCCAATGTAACCATCACATTCCATTTAACTAAAATTGGAATTAAAAAACAAAATTTTTGTGGCAAAATATATGTTGAAAAAATTGGAATACCTCCAGAAGCAGAAGAGGGTGTATTATGAAAATCAATCAAATTGAAGTTGGTTCCATGCAAAATTTTACATATTTGTTAGTTGATGATACATCAGATCATTCAATTATAATAGATCCTTCGTGGAACTTAGAAAATCTCAAAGAACTTATCACGCAACAAAATTTAAAGGTAAAGTATATTGTTAACACACATCATCATTTTGATCATGTTTTAGGCAATGAAATTATGTCTAAATTTACGAAAGCTGAAATAATACAACACAAAAATTCTCCATTACGACATGACATATCTGTAGATAGCTGTGACAAAATAAAATTTGGTGCGTGCGAATTAACTGTAATTCATACTCCAGGGCATTCTCAAGATAGCATATGCTTGATAAATGATCAATGCATCTTCTCAGGAGATACTGTATTTGTGGGTGCATTCGGTAGAACTGATCTACCTGGTGGTGATGCAGGACAACTTTACGACACTGTATCAAAAATATTATCAAAGTTAAAAAATGAATTGGTGCTATATCCTGGACATAATTATGGTCCAACAACCAAATCTACAATACAGAATGAAAAAAAGACAAATTTTATTTTTCTATGCAAAAACAAACAAGATTTTTTAAAATATTATTAAAATGATTCATAATTGAAAATAGATATAGATATATTTGGAAATTATAGACTTGGAGAATGTTTCATAGATGATGTGTTTGCAAAAAAATTCTTCTTTGCTCTTATAATATCATATACTGAAACTTGTAAAGTCCCTGGAATTACTATGGCTGGATCTGCAATGGACCTCATGGAACTTACCTCTCCATCTGACGCTGAATTTATTAATTATGGTTATTGTAAAAACATGGCTTACATCCCTATGACACCAGATGGCAAACCAACTCCTGCAATCATTACTAAAACTATGCTAGATAAATCTAATATTCCTCATATTACAATAAATTCAGGAAGTAAAATCGCTCCTAAAATTCCATATATAGAAACTAGTATTCCATATGGAAATAATATATTTCATATGCCTGGATTAGATATTCATTCATTCTTATCAGCTATTAATTATGGAAAGATAATGGGAAATACACTTTCATTATCTAATGATTGCTTGGTGATAGGAGAAAGCATACCTGGTGGAACTACTACTGCTTTGGCAGTTTTAAAGGGTCTTGGTATAAATGCCCAAGTGAGTTCTAGTATGCCTAATAATCCATTAAATTTAAAAAACAAAATTGTGAATGCCGCATTATCGCGTTTAAATACAAAAGATCCATTCTCAATGGTTTCTAATTTAGGAGATCCAATGATACCTTTTGTAGCTGGTATGGTAAGTACTGCATCAAAAAATGCTAATGTAATATTAGCTGGTGGCACACAAATGGCTGCTGTACTTGCATTAGCAAAACACGTAGGTTATGAAAAAAAAAAATTATCTCTTGCTACTACACAATATGTAATTAATGATCAATCTGCAAATTTCACAAATATGGTAAAACAAATTGACGATCTTCCTATTTTTACTGCAAAATTAAAATTAGAAAATTCTAAACACAGTGCCATCAGATCGTATTCTGACGGATTTGTCAAAGATGGTGCAGGTGCAGGAGGAGCTACCGTTGCAGCAATTTTATATAAACAGTTCAAAGCTAATGATTTACTAGATAGATTGGATAAAAACTATTGCTTATTACTTAACAGTTACTGATTTCGCAAGATTTTTTGGATGATCTGGATCCAAATTTTTTTCTAATGCTAAATAATATGCCAAAAGCTGTAACGGAATTATTTCTATTAATGGAAAAACAAATTCGTTTATAGTGGGCATTCTAATCCAATAATCATATAATTCATTATAGTGATTAGATATTCCTACTATTTTCGCTCCTCTAGATTTAATTTCACTTATACTTATTTTCATATCGTCATACGTACTATCTTTTGGATTTATAGCAATAACGTAAGCATTTTCATCTATAAGTGTAAGTGATCCATGTTTTAATTCTCCTCCAAACATACTTTCTGCATGTATCGTAGACAATTCTTTTAATTTTAGAGCACCTTCTGAAGCTATAGGGTAATGTATACCATTACCCAAAACGTACATGTTTTTTACATTTTTTAGTATTTTTGATATATTTATTACTTCTAATTTATTTTCTAAGATCATTAAGATAGATTTGGATACGCTTGCTAGGTTGATTAGTTTTTTATTGCTTATTTCTTCTAGTAATAAGTAAATTGTAGCTAATTGTGATGTAAAACTTTTTGTTGCAGCCACTCCAATTTCTATTCCACAATTTATTTTTACTACACAATCGCATTTTGTTGTCAATAAAGAAGTTGGTACGTTTACAATTGCATACACATTTAAATTCTCTTTATTTGCCATATCTACTGCATCTATTACATCAGCTGTTTCGCCACTTTGAGAAATAGCAATTATTGCTGAATCTTCGTCCATGTTTGGTAATATTGTAAATTCTTCTGCAATTATGGCATCAACTATTTTCTTACAATATCTTACCATTAGATATTTAGCTATTAGCGCAGCATTATAACTAGTACCACTTCCAATAATGTATATTTTTTCTGTATTTTTAATCAATTTTGATAATTTCATAATTGATCTTTTATTAACTTGCAATATTGACTTTGCTTGCTCTATGATTTCCTTTAATGTAAAATGTTTGTAATCTAGTTTAGAAATTTTGTGAAACTTTTTTTCTATTCGTTTAGTTTTAAATCTGATATGTTCGCCACTAAAATCATACATTTCTATTCTTTTCTCACCTAATATCACAAAGCTTTGATCTTTCAAATAGATTATATCGTCTATTTCTATTGGAATGCCTAAAATATCGCTTGAAATAAAACATTCACCATCTTTTGTTCCTAACATCAAAGATTTATGATGTCGTACTGCAATTAATTTATTATCTAAAATTGTTATAAAAGAATATTTTCCATGAAGTTGCTTAATTGTATTAATCATTGATTTTTTTATGTTTGATGTTTTTTCAAAATTATATTGTAATAAATTTGCTATTACTTCACTATCTGTATCGCTATAAAATTTATATCTACTTTTCATAAGGTGTTTTTTTATTTCCATGTAGTTCTCAATTATACCATTATGTACTATTGATATTTTTCCAGAATTGCTCGCATGTGGATGTGCATTTATATCTGTAACGCTCCCATGTGTGGCCCATCTAGTATGACCAATTCCTACATTTCCTGGAAGTCTGTCTAGCTTGTTTTTTTTATTAACTTCGTATATCCTACCTACTTTTTTCTTAGTTATTATAGAATTTTTATGACATGTGGATATTCCAACACTATCATAGCCTCTATATTCCATTTTTTTTAGGTATTTTACTAATATCGGTGCTGCTAAGTTATTTCCACTATAACCTATTACAGAACACATTATCTATTTTAATAATATATTATCTATAAACCATTATTTTTTAGTGTCATCATTAGAATCTTTCCTTAAAGATGATTTCATAGATATATTGATGTTATTTTCTTCATCTACTTTGACTCTATATGATGGAACGTTTATAATTTTATTATTGATCATTATATGTTTATGTACTATTGCTTGTCTTGCTTGATATGGAGTTTTAAACAGAAGCTTTTTTTGAACAATAGACTGTAATCTACGTGATAACAAATCATTTATTTGTAAATTTAATACATCATCTAAAGTAGAATTTTTGTCTATTAATCCTATCCTTATTAACGATTTCATAAAGATTGGTTCTTTTAGTTCTCTTGTTTCTTTTCTTAAAGCAAGCAACGATCTAGCTTGATGCCTTATTTTAGAAAGTGTAGTGTGCTCTTTCCATAGTTCTTTTTTTGTCTTAAGACCAAATGTACCTATAGTCTTTAGCTCATCCATTTTGAGCTCGTAATTGAAAGGCCTTTTAGGTTTCTTCCACACTCTTCTAGATTTTTTTGGATCTCCCATTTCGATCATCAGTTATTAACATAAATCATTTTAATTATTTCATTTTTGGTCTTGGTTTTTAGCAGGTAATACTTTACCTCCTTTTTTGACTCCTACTGCGCCACCCTTTCTTCCAGTACAACGTGTTCTTTGTCCACGTACTTTTAATCCAAAAGTATGTCTATATCCCTTCCAGCTATTGGTTGTTTTTTCTCTTTCTATATCATTCCTAATTGTTAATGCCATATCTGAATCTATTATGTGCATGTCTTTACCAGTTTCCATATCTTTTCTTCTATTTAAAAACCATATTGGAAAATGTAGTGTAGGGTCTTTAATTATTTCTTCTATCTCATTAATCTGTTTATCGGTAAGAAAACCAATATTGGTAGTATAATCTATTTTCATAATGTTTAACAATGTTTTTGCAAAATGACGACCTATGCCTTTAATTTTAGTCAATCCTGATATCGGTTTTTTATCTCCTGGAATATCATTTCCAACAATCCTAACAATATACTTATATTCGCTTTCACTCAAGTAAACAAACTTAAAATATCCTAGTTAAAAATCATTCTAATTGTAAATTAACATTTCAAATTAATAGAAAATCTTAAACATAATAAACACAAAATTCTTCTATGTTATATGATGAAGTAATAACAAGTTTGTTTAATGCTAACGTATATGAAATAATACTTGAATTAGAACAAGGTTCGAAAGATATTCTATATCTAGAAAATAAACTAAAAATATCAAAAATAGAAATTAAAAAACGCATTGCACCATTAATAAAATTTAATTTCATATCTGTATGTTTCGATAAAGATCAAACTCAATATACATTAAATACAAAAAAATTATCAAAAGTGGTTGATGGCAAATTTTTTGATAATGTTACAGATAAGCTAACTATTTTAAACAGTTTTTTAAACTAACGTTGTGTATATATGTGATATTAATTATGTGGTAATACAAACTTCGATATTAAGTAAAATTTCATTTATTAGATGCCCAAATAACCATTTATTTGATCTTTTATATCACATGGTTTGTAACTACTGATCGGTCTTTTTTAATTTATTGAAATTTCTTTTTAATCATATTTTATGATATATAAAGTTTACTAGATCTGATCCAAATTTATAACATAAATACAAAAATATTTCTATTTTTAGTTTGGATTACTTGTGTTCCAAATATGTTATTCTTAATATTAGTTTAATTGTATTTTTAGTTAACGTTCCTTAATATATTTATAATAATCATTTATAATAAAAATCTTAAATTATATAATAATAACATGAAATCATATTGGATAAAATAATGGTAAATTAATTATTGCTACTTTTTACATGATGTATTTTGTTGCATTTAATGAGATGTATATTAGTTTCGGCTAACTTTTTTAACATTGTATAACTTTTAAATATGTTCGTTGCCATAATTACATAACAATGCATATTAAATTTTATTTGACAATTTTTGCAATAGTGTTAATAATATGTACATACTTTGGTACAGCTAATTTTGCACAAAGTGAAAAAACACAATTTTCGGAAATAGAAAAAAAAGAAAGCGGTTTGGTATTGGATCATATGATAAATGCACACTTACTTGAATTTGATGCTGAAAAATACTTGTATGATTTTGACTATGGTGATGTAATTCAACATGATGATCTAACAATCAGACAATTTACTATAATTGCAAATGATGATATGAGTATGGAAATCTCTCCAGGGGTTTTTTTTAATGTTTGGACATTTAATGGTAGTGTTCCTGGACCAACAATTAGAGTTAATGAAGGTGATCTTGTACGTATCACATTCATAAATAATGGTAACAAAGATCACACACTACATTTTCATGGGATACATGATTCTGAAATGGATGGTGTGTTTGAGATTGTAAATCCGGGTGGAAAATTTGTCTACGAATGGATTGCTTCACCAGTTGGAGTTCATCCATATCATTGTCATGTTATGCCATTAGAAGAGCACATAGGACATGGCTTGTATGGAGTGTATATTGTTGATCCAAAAGAAGGTAGGCAACAAGCTGAGGAAATGGTTATGGTGTTAAATGGATTTGATACAGATTTCGACATGGAAAACAATTTTTATGCTGCAAATACAGTGCCTTTTTATTATCAGGTTAATCCTATACAAATAAACACCAATGAATTAGTGCGAGTTTATGTAGTAAATATGGTTGAATTTGATCCTATTAATAATTTACATTTACATGGAAATTTATATGATTATTATCCTACTGGTACTAATAGAATTTCATCTATCTTTACTGACATGATTACACTATCTCAAACAGAAAGAGGTATAATTGAATTTCAATATGATTTTCCTGGCAAGTATCTTTTTCATGCTCATAAAGTTGAATTTTCTGAGAAAGGATGGGTTGGATTATTCTTAGTAAACTGATCTAGTGAAATTAGCATTGTCAAGAATCAAATTTTATACTGTCATACTTCCTTTATTATTAATAATCTTTATGATATTTTATTTTAACAATATATCTATTTTAGAATTTGGAGTTAATTTACCAAAGATCTCTATAGAACAAATTGATTTTGTTGAATCTGAAATACGAGTTAGTGTTAGGAACACTGGACATATTCCAGTAAATATAGTGATGGCAGATGTAAACGATAGAATACAATCAGCAAATATTGAGCCAAATAAAAAATTAGAACGATTTGATACAGCATTAATACATATTCCATTTGAATGGAGCAAGTCAAAACCATATGCTATAGGATTGACTACTGAAGATGGAATAAGATTTGAAAAGAAAGTGGAATCTGCATTTTATTTATTAAAACCAACCTTTGATGTAGTGTTATTACTTGTAACTCTTGGAATCTATGTTGGAATATTTCCAATACTTATTGGGTTTTCATGGCTTCCATTCATGAAGAAATTTAAAAAATACTATAGTTTTTTTTTATCTTTTACTGTAGGGTTATTATTTTTTTTAGTGATAGAAACGTCAGTAGAATTATTTGATTTGTCTCAACATCTTGATAGTAGTTTTAATAGTACTACACTAATATTAATAATTATTTTATTGACTGCTTTTGGATTATATCATCTGGATTATAATGTTATAAATAGAAATCAAAGTGGCTTAAAACGCAGTTCAATAGCTATTTCATTAATGATCTCTGTAGGTATAGGCCTGCACAATTTTGGTGAGGGTATAATTATAGGAACATCTATAAATCTTGGTAAAATAGCATTAGGTAATTTTTTGGTTATTGGATTTGCATTACATAACATCACGGAAGGTTTTGCTATATCTACTCCTCTAACAAAAGAAAATTTATTAGTTAAATACTTGTTCGTACTATTACCTATAGCTGGCTTGCCTACTATTTTTGGTTTATTGGTTGGCGGATTTACAAATTCACTAATTGTTAATATAATATTCATTTCGCTTGGAATAGGATCTATATCATATGTAATTCTAACAATCATGAAGTGGATTAATAAACAATATTTCATATTAAATAAAGATATTACAACTGGGATTTCTTCAGGAATGTGCATTATGTATATCATAAGCATAATAGTATAAACAAAACTTCATTTAAATAGAAATATCTTATCAATATAATTAAATTCAACAAGTTTTTAATATTGATTGATTTTTAATAAAAATAAGATGGTAAATCAAAAACCTATGTACATAACAACATTTTTTGTTTTTTCGGTATTATTATTGCTAGATATGCCAATTATAATAGCTACAAATGATTCTATTTACATAACTACAGAACATGATTCGTATAGATCTGGAGATTTAATTAATGTGAATGGTAGAATCGATTCTTATACTAATGATGATTTTACACCTATTATACTTAGAATCATAGATAGTGATAATAACATAGTTATGATTGATCAATTTACACCAAAATTAGATGGCGTTTTTCAAAAATCGTATCCATCTTCTGGTCCTTTATGGAAATCTTCTGGAGAATATTTTATTACGATAAATTATGATACATATAGAACAGAAACATCATTTTTACTAAAGAATGTTGTAAATAACTACAAAGTAGAATCTACACTTGAAACATATCAGCAACAAACGGTTGATGAGAAGTCGCCACAAATTATTGTGGAGAAACAAACGGTTGATGAGAAGTCGCCACAAATTATTGTGGAGAAACAAACGGTTGATGAGAAGTCGCCACAAATTATTGTGGAGAAACAAACGGTTGATGAGAAGTCGCCACAAATTATTGTGGAGAAACAAACGGTTGATGAGAAGTCGCCACAAATTATTGATGAATCAATTGTATGTGGACCTAGTACAATAGAAAAAGATGGTATGTGCATACCGGAAGTTGACAAAGAACCAATAGGAGGAGGAGGATGTTTAATAGCTACAGCAACTTATGATTCTGAATTATCTGATCAAATAAAATCTTTAAGACATATTAGAGACAACGTAATTTTAAATACACGATCTGGACAAACATTTATGCAATTTTTTAATGGTTTTTATTATTCTTTTTCACCATATATAGCTGATCTAGAAAGAGAGCATGTAATATTAAAAGAAACAATCAAGATAATGATAGCCCCATTATTATTTTCACTTTCACTTTTTGATAAATTAGAAATTAATTCAGACTACGAAATGATTTTTTATGGATTGCTAATAATAATGTTGAATATCTTGATATACTTAATAACACCAACTTTATCATTATTAAAAATAAAACGTATATTGAAAAAGTAATAAAGACAAATATTATTATTTTAAATAATACGCATGGTAGTTAGAATAAAAAATGATGAAATCTATAACATTGATTGTATTGATGGTATGAAATCAATTAAAAATGCTTGTGTGGATTTAATAATCACAGATCCACCATTTGCAATTAATTTTAGCAATAAAAAAAATAATTATAATAGAACTTTTGATAAAGTTTTAGAAGGGTATAATGATATCAATCATAAGAGATATTATAATTTTACATATAAATGGATGATTGAAGCATTTAGAATACTAAAAGATTCTGGTAGTATGTATGTATTTTCAGGATGGAATAACCTTAATGATATTTTAACAGCGTTGGATACTATTGGATTTATTACAGTTAATCACATAATTTGGAAATATCAATTTGGGGTTGTTACTAAAAGAAAATTTGTTACTGCCCATTATCATTGTTTATATGTTTGTAAGAATGACAGACTTCGAAAATTTTTCCCGTACGTAAGATTTAAACAAAATGATCGATCAAAAGATGGTAACAGAAGTTTACATTATAGAGATAAAGAAGATGTATGGTATATAAAACGCGAATATTGGACTAATAAATTAAAAACCCCCACAAAATTACCATCTGCTTTGATTTGTAAAATTTTAGAATATTCAAGTACAAAATACGATGTTATAGTAGATCCTTTTTTGGGTTCTGGTCAAGTGGCTGTTGTAAGCAAAATGCTTGGTAGACATTATATTGGATTTGAAATTGTAGAAGATTATTATAAATTTGCTAAAAAACGTTTACAAGAATAATTAAATTATAATTTATGTATGTATATGTATTTAAAAAATGAAAAAAATTGAAGGCTAGTATCTTGAGAACACATTCAATCTTGATCTTGTTGTCATTACAATTATAGATGTCACTGCAATTGCCAAGACAAATATTGCAATACTTCCAAATTCTGGAACTACAAAAGTTCCTATAATTTCTATTTCCTCGGCACCTTCTGGGAATGGAATTTTTAATGTCCTGTCTGTAGTTGTAGTATTTTCTTCAAAACTAACTTCGTTTCCATCTACAAGCACAAAGAAATCATCATCGCTATCTCCTATCTTTGCATCTATTGCTGTCCTTGGTAATGTTATACTCAATTCTCCAGCGTCAGTTGTTTTTATCACTGCAATTAACGAATTTGCATCTTCTATTGGGGTTAATTTGGTAATTTCACCATTAGTAATTTCGTATGCAATGTCAATATCGGTATTTTCTATTTTTACAGTGGGGCCTTTTTGTTTAACATCGGTTGTTGTTACTTCGATACTTCCGAATTCAAATGTTGTTTCATTAGTTCTAGATTCAGTACCATACAGAACTTTAACTGTATAAATTCCTGAAGATTTCCATAAATTACCACCTGCAGTAATTTCTGTAGTGAATTTATTATCTTCATTTACATCTATTTGCTTTACTGTTACTAGATTCCCATTAGCAGCTATAACTTGTAAACTAACTGGAAAACCAGATAATTTTTCTTTAACTTCTCCTGTTATTTTTACTACATCTCCATTGTCGTATGATTCTTTATCTGTATTTACAACGATCGGTTCTATCATTTGTGCAAAAGTCGGTGTTCCACTAATGCTTGCAATTAAAATTACAAACACAGCGAATATTTTCTTATTAATCATCGTGAATACGGGTTAAATTAATACTATTTAACTTTACGGAATTATATTGCATCTAATAATACGTATATATTATGAGCATACCAATAAATAAAGAGTTGTTTATAAAACTTAGTGGTGTAATAAATTGAATAAAGATGATATTCATGTTGACATATCTAATCATATTTATGTTCCTAAACATGAAATTATTGCAAAACAAGAGGCTGAAAAAGTATTACAAAAATTTAACTGTAAGCCTACTGAACTTCCATTGATATTTGAAAACGATCCTGCTATAATAAAATTAGGAGTGAAACCTGGTGATATAATTAAAATAACTCGTCAAAGTGCTACTGCTGGAGAAAGTCTATACTATAGATATGTAGTAGAAGTGTGATTATGAATTCTAAAGATCGATGGCCAATAATTCAAGATATATTAAAAAGAGAAGGAATAGCTCGTCAGCATTTAGATTCTTTTAATGAATTCCTGGAACATGGATTACAAAGCATAATAAACGAAGTTGATCAAATAGAAATAGAAAATTCTGAATATCCATATTATATACAATTGGGGAAAATTAAATTACAACAACCGAGAATGATCGAATTAGACGGTTCGATCACACATACTACTCCTACTGAAGGCAGGTTACGTAATGTTTCATATGCTTCACCATTGATGATGGAAACTAGTGTTGTTGAAGACGGTAAAATATTAGAGTCGCGTTTTATTCACATTGGGGACATGCCAGTAATGATAAAATCTAATGCTTGTATATTACATAATTTTTCACAACAAAAACTTATTGAACATGGTGAAGATGCACATGATCCTGGAGGGTACTTCATAATTAATGGATCTGAAAGAGTTATTGTTGGATTGGAAGATCTTTCTTATAACAAAATCATAGTGGAAAAGGAAACAGTAGGTGGAAATTTAATATTTAAATCTAAAGTATATTCATCTATAGTTGGATATCGTGCAAAGTTAGAACTAATTTTAAAGAACGACGGGTTAATTGTATCTAGAATTCCAGGTTCTCCTGTAGATATACCAGTAGTTATTTTAATGAGAGCCTTGGGACTGGAATCTGATAAAACAATTGCTTCTGCAGTATCTCTAATTGATGATATACAAGATGAATTGGAAGGTTCTTTTGAAAAAGCTGGAGATATACGTACTTCCAAGGATGCTATTATTTACATTAGTAAACGAATTGCACCAGGAATGTTAGAAGAATTTCAAATCAAAAGAGCAGAAACATTATTGGATTGGGGATTACTGCCTCATTTAGGAAAACGTCCTGAAAATAGAAAAGAAAAAGCTCAATTTATAGGAGAAGCTTCATGTAAATTAATAGAATTAAAACTTGGATGGATAGAACCTGATGATAAAGATCATTATGGAAATAAAGTGATAAAATTTGCTGGACATATGTTAGCTGATTTGTTTCGAACAGCCTTCAGAAACTTAGTACGTGATATGAAATATCAACTTGAACGGTCAGGACAAAAAAGAGGTATTAATGCTGTCGCTGCTGCAATTAGGCCAGGTATAATAACTGACAAACTTAATAATGCAATAGCAACAGGTAATTGGGGACGAGGAAGAGTAGGAGTTACTCAATTATTGGACCGGACTAATTATTTATCCACTATAAGTCATTTACGTAGATTACAGTCTCCATTAAGTAGAACACAGCCTAACTTTGAAGCACGAGATCTACACGCAACACATTTTGGAAGAATATGCCCAAGTGAAACCCCAGAAGGTTCAAATTGTGGTTTAGTAAAAAACTTAGCTTTATCAGCAATAATATCTATAGATGTACCAATAGATGAAATAATCGAAAAATTATATGAATTAGGTACGATTTATTTTTCTGATGCAACTGATGATATAAAAGAACACAGCACTAGAATTTTTGTAGATGGAAAATTAATTGGTTATCATATTGATGGTGATAAACTAGCTAGATCTCTTCGTGAACTACGTAGAAATGCGCGTCTTCATCCTCATGTTAGCGTATCTACTTATGCTTCTCAGGTGAAATCTTCTACACGTAGATTATATGTAAATTGTAATGCAGGAAGAGTTCTAAGACCATTGATAGTTGTTAAAGATGATAAATCTTTATTGACAAAAGAATTATTGGATAAAGTAACAAAAAAATTATTATCATGGACTGACTTGTTACGAGTTGGTGTTATCGAACTTATTGATGCAAACGAAGAAGAAAATTGTTATGTTGCACTTGAAGAAAATAATTTAAAAGATTATACGCATTTAGAGATATTTTTATCTACAATACTTGGTGCTGGAGCTTCTGTAATTCCATATCCTGAACATAATCAATCTCCTAGAAATACATATGAGGCTGCAATGGCTAAACAAAGCTTGGGATTCTCTACACCTACAATGAATACTAATACATACGTTAGACAACATTTTATGCTATACCCGCAAACTCCTATCGTAACTACTAAAGCTATGAGTTTACTTGGCCTAGATGACAGACCTGCTGGTCAAAATTGTGTAGTTGCAGTTTTGCCATTTGATGGTTATAACATAGAAGACGCTATTGTATTAAGTAAGTCGTCTGTAGATAGAGGATTGGCACGTACATTTTTTTATAGAATATATGATGCTGAAGCTAAACAATATCCTGGAGGAATGAGAGATAATTTTGAAATACCTAATGCCAATGAAAATATACGCGGATATAAAGGAGAAAAATCTTATCGTTTGTTAGAAGAAGATGGTATTGTTGCTACTGAATCTCAGGTTCTTGGTGGAGACATATTAATTGGAAAAACAAGCCCTCCTAGATTTATGGAAGAATACAAAGAGTTTGAAACTAGTGGGCCATATAGAAGAGATACATCAATTAGTGTCAGACCATCTGAAACAGGAGTGGTGGATACAATAGTTATGACACAATCAAATGAAGGCGGTAAAATGTATAAAATAAGAGTTCGGGATATGAGGATTCCAGAAATAGGTGATAAATTTGCTTCTAGACATGGACAAAAAGGCATATTAGGAATATTAGCTAACAATGAAGATTTGCCATATACTGCTGACGGTGTTGTCCCAGATGTATTGATCAACCCTCATGCTTTTCCATCTAGAATGACTGTCGGTATGTTTTTGGAATCCGTCACTGGAAAAGCAGCAGCACTAAGAGGTGCTAAATTTGATGGCTCAGCTTTTGTAGGAGAAAAAATGGATCAAGTTAGAGCAATATTAAACAACGCTGGTTTTAAATATTCTGGAAAGGAAATAATGTATGATGGCAAAACTGGAAAACCATTTCCAGTAGAAATCTTTATTGGTATTGTTTATTATCAAAAACTCCATCATATGGTTGCAGATAAAATACATGCTAGAGCTAGAGGACAAGTACAAATGTTAACCAAACAACCAACTGAAGGTAGGGCACGTGGAGGAGGATTGAGATTTGGTGAAATGGAAAGAGATTGTCTCATTGCTTATGGTGCATCTATGATATTGAAAGATAGATTACTTGAAGAATCAGATAAATCTGAAATTTTCATATGTGAAAGATGTGGATTAGTGGCTTATTATGATATGAAACAACGAAAATATATTTGTAGAATATGTGGAGATAAAGCAAAAGTGTCTTCTGTCTCAGTTGCGTATGCATTTAAATTATTACTACAAGAAATGCAAAGCTTGAACATAGCACCTAGACTTCTGATTAAAGAAAAGGTATAACATGTCAATACAAGCTATAAAATCCATAAATGCAATAAGATTTTCTGTATGGTCTCCAAACGAAATAAGAAAATATTCTGTAGCTGAAATAACTGCTCCTGAAACTTATGATGAAGATGGCATGCCAGTTCAAGGTGGATTGATGGATGGAAGATTAGGTACATTAGAACCTGGACAAAAATGCTTGACATGTGGTAATACATCTGCTCGATGTCCAGGACACTTTGGCCACATTGAGTTAGCTGAACCTGTTTTGCATATTGCATTCATAGATAATATCTATAAATTATTATTAGCTACTTGTAGATCTTGTTCCAGATTAAAAATATCTCAAGATGAGATAGATGAATTTGCTAAAATCACTAATCGCGACGCTGTTTATACCATAATTTCTAGAAAACGTATACCAGAGCAAATTTTAGAAAAATCTAAAAAAACTAAAGAATGTCCACACTGTGGTAAAAAACAATATGAATTAATTTTTACGAAACCAACTATATTCATAGAAAAAACTGATATAGGTGAAAATAGACTTCTGCCTATCACTATTAGAGAAAGATTTTCACAAATAACTGATGATGATATAAAAATACTTGGTTATGATCCAGCTACTGCAAGGCCAGAATGGTTCATTCTTCAAGCATTACCAGTACCTCCAGTCACAGTAAGACCATCGATTATTCTAGAAACTGGAATTAGATCCGAAGATGATCTTACGCATAAAATGGTAGATGTCATAAGAGTTAATCAGAGATTGAAGGAAAGCAAAGAAGCAGGAACGCCTCCTTTAATAGTTCAAGATTTGGTAGATTTATTACAATATCATGCAACTACATATTTTGATAATGAAGTTTCTGGTATACCTCAAGCACATCATAGATCTGGAAGACCGCTTAAAACTTTGACACAAAGATTAAAAGGTAAAGAAGGTAGATTCAGAGGCTCGTTATCTGGAAAAAGAGTTGATTTTTCTAGCCGTACTGTAATTTCTCCAGATCCAAACTTAGATCTGTCTGAAGTTGGTATTCCAGAAACAGTAGCAATGAAACTTACAATACCTGAAGTGGTCACAGACTGGAATATGAATAGAATGAAAAAAATAATCATTAATGGACCTAATAAATTCCCAGGTGTTAATTACATTGTTAGACCTGATGGAGTTAAAATTAGATTAGATTTCGTTGAGGATCGATCAATCATAGCTAAAAACCTTGAAGTGGGATACTTAGTTGAAAGACACTTATCTGACGGTGATATAGTGATGTTCAATAGACAACCATCTCTACATCAAATGTCAATAATGGCACATCATGTTCGTGTTTTACCAGGAAAAACATTTCGATTACATCCATCAGTATGTCCACCTTATAATGCAGATTTTGATGGGGATGAAATGAACTTACATGTACCCCAAAGTGAAGAAGCTCGAGCTGAAGCAATGCTGTTAATGCGTGTACAAGATCAATTAATATCTCCTCGTTATGGAGGTCCAATTATAGGTGGGCTGAGAGACTTTATTACAGGTTCTTATTTATTAACTAAAGACGACACCAAACTATCTGTTCAAGACTTCTCTAATTTCGCTATGTTAGGGGGATTCAATGGAGTTTTACCAAAACCAAAATTTAATAATAATGATGATGGTAGTTCCATGTACTCTGGAAAACAACTATTTTCTTTATTCTTGCCAAAGGATTTTAATTATGTTATCACATCAAAGTGGTCTAAAGGTACAAATGGTACTGACAAAGATGTAGTGATTAAAAATGGACAATTGATAAGTGGAGTCATAGATAAATCATCTATCGGAGCTGAAGAACCAGAAAGTGTACTTCATAGAATAGCTAAAGATTATGGAAATGTTGAAGCTAAAACATTCTTAAATTCTATTTTAATCATAGTGAAACAATTTATAACTCATTATGGATTCAGCTATGGATATGCTGATCTTGAGTTGGATGATAACGTTCAACAAAATATTCTGTCAGAGATAGAAAATTCATATGCTAAAGTTTATGACTTAATTGAACAGGCAAAAAACGGCACTTTAAAATTGACACGTGGTTTATCCTCTGAAGAAGCATTAGAAGCTTATATTGTAAATGAACTATCTAAAGCACGTGATAAAGCTGGAAGTATGGCATCTACGTCGTTCGATGAAAATAATGCTGGTAAAATAATGGCAATTACTGGTGCTAGAGGTTCTTCTCTTAATATAGGTCAAATGGCAGGTGCATTGGGGCAACAATCTAGACGTGGTCAAAGATTACACAAAGGCTATAATAACCGTGCCTTATCACACTTTAAAAATAATGATAGGAATCCTGATTCTCATGGTTTCGTTAAATCCAATTACCGCGATGGCTTATCATCATTAGAGTTTTTCTTCCATGCCATGGGTGGTAGAGAAGGATTAGTTGACACTGCTGTTCGAACTCAACAAAGTGGCTATATGCAACGCAGACTCATTAATGCATTAGAACATATACGACTTGAATACGATGGAACAGTAAGGGATCCACATGGTCATATAATTCAATTTTTGTATGGTGAGGATGGCATAGATGTAGCTAAAAGTGATCATGGTGAATCTTTTAATATTAATAGGTTGATAGATTCACAGAAAATAATTGATGTAGGAAAACCTGCATTACAAAACGAAATTAATTTAATTGCCAAAAAATACACAAAATCGTTTAATCCTAGACTTAAAAAGGTTGTTTTGGAATCTCTATTACTGTCAAAATTAAGTATGGAAGGAATAGAAAAAGTATGTAAAAAAGGACTAGATTTGTATAATAAAGCCAAAGTAGAACCTGGCCAGGCTGTAGGAATTATAACTGCACAATCTATTGGAGAACCAGGAACACAAATGACACTTAGAACTTTTCACTTTGCTGGGATACGAGAAAGAAATGTTACTCTTGGATTGCCAAGATTAATTGAACTTGTTGATGCTAGAAAAAAACCTGTTACCCCCACCATGGATATTTTCTTAGATGAAAAAATCAAGTCGTCTAGAGAGAATGCTATTAAAACAGCACGTAACATACTGCAAACTAAAATAGGATCATTGATCTCAAACATTGAAACAGATTATGCAACTCAACTGACACTAAATTTTAACCCATCTAGACTAAAAGAACGAGACTGCAAAATTGAAACTATAAAAACAACGTTGCAATCAAATAAAAAACTCAAAGTAGAAAGTAGTGGAAACACCAGCTTGGTATTAAAATTAATCGGTACACATGACGCTCCATCAGTAATAGCAATCAAGAATAAAATCCTTAATACTACAGTAAAGGGTATTTCTGAAATTGAACGTGTCACATTGGTGCAAAAGGGCGATCAATGGATAATTCAAACAACGGGATCTAATCTGCCAAAAGTATTGGAAATAAATGGTATTGATACCAAAACTGTCAGGACAAATAATGTTTCAGAAATAGCAACTACCTTAGGAATAGAAGCAGCACGGAATGCGCTTATAGATGAATTAACTTCTACTTTGGAAGATCAAGGACTTGAAGTGGATGTCAGATATATCATGTTAGTAGCGGATCTTATGTGTTCACGCGGCTACATGCAACAAATAGGTAGACATGGAATAGCTGGAACAAAAGATAGTGTACTCGCTAGAGCCGCATTCGAAATCACAGTTCCTACAATATCTCACGCTGCCCTTTCTGGAGAAATAGAAAAATTGAAAGGAGTAACTGAAAATGTAATTGTTGGGAGTAATATACCTATAGGAAGCGGAATAGTAGATATTTATATGAACATGACTAACCAAAATTGAACGATGCAAATTAGTAATAAATAAATTTAATTCAAAATTAATGTAAACTATAAATGTAAATAAAATACAAACATGACAATGTCACAATTACTTAAAAAAATAATTCAAAATTCTATTAAAGGAAAAAAATATGTAATTGGTTCAAAGGAAGTATTATCATCAATAAAAAATTCGAAATTAATTATAATATCAAAATTAATTAAAAATAATATAACAAATAAAATATTATCAGAAGCTAAAAACGAAAAAATCCCGATTTTATTTATTGAAAATCAAAATCTAAAACTAGAAAAAATATCGAATATCCAATTCCGTGTATCCATAATGTCTATAACATCATCCAATGATCAAGATGTTAAATCATTATTGCAAGCAGCTAAAACCATTACATTAAATCAACAATATATTATATAAGTTTAAATGAGAGAATCTAGAACAAATATATAATTGGTAATATTATGCCACAAACTATTAAATTAACAACAGATCAAATGCGATTATTGTCGTTATTTCAGAATATAACAGGTGTTACAGCACGTGATTGCGTTGATGATATTAAACAAAATAGAGTTATTTTTATAGTTAATTCTGGAAAGATGGGACTTGCAATAGGAAAAGGAGGATCTCATATAAAATCATTACAAAATATAATTAAAAAGAATATCGAATTAGTAGAATATTCTAATGATCCAATTTTATTCATAAAAAATATACTTAATTCTAAATTAGTTTCGGAAATAAAATTAAATAAAAAACCAGATGGTTCTACACAAGCTATAGTCTTAGTTGATCCCAAAAAAAAGGGAATAGTTGTAGGTAGAGAAGGACGTAATGCTGATAAAGCAAGAATATTAGCAAAAAGATATTTTGAAATAACTAATGTTTTGATAAACAATAATGGTAAAACTTCGTGGTGAAAATAATGGCTAAATCTCCACTTGGTTTATTTGCTGGTCGTGTATTAAAAACAAAACGTAAAAAACAACGTTGGTCAATATCGACTTTTAAAAGACGAGAATTTGGTTTAGATAAAAAAACAAATCCTTTAACTGGAGCTCCGCAAGCTCGAGGTATAGTTTTAGAAAAAATTGGTATTGAAGCTAAACAACCTAATTCAGCTGTACGTAAATGTGTTAGGATTCAACTCATAAAAAATGGTAAATCGGTTACTGCATTTCTACCACGTGATGGTGCAATGAATTTTGTAGATGAGCATGATGAGGTACATGTTGAAGGTATGGGTGCTACACAAGGTGGAGCCATGGGTGATATTCCTGGAGTTAGATATAAGGTCTTTAAAGTAAATGGAATTTCGTTACATGAACTAATTATTGGAAAGAAAGAAAAACCAAGAAGATAAAAATGTTTACACAATCTTTTTTATTATTTAGAAAATGGGACGTATCTAAAATAGAAATAAATGATCCTGGTTTAAAAGATGTTATTTCATTAAAACAAGTAATAATGCCATTAACATTTGGTAGATCTGCATTACATAGATTTAATAAAATTAACGTAAACATAACTGAAAGATTAATTAATAAATTAATGCACTTCGGAAAAAAATATGCAAAGAACACAGGACGAATGGGAGGAAAAAAAATGCGAGTTATTAACATAGTTAAAACAGCTTATGATATAATATACTTAAAAACTAATAAAAATCCAATTGAGATTTTAGTTCGTGCGATAGAGAATTCTGCTCCAAATGAAGACACTACTAGAATAGTATATGGTGGAACTGTATATCATGTATCTGTTGATATATCGCCAGTACGAAGAGTTGACCTTGCACTCAAATTTATTACCAATGCTATTAAAGAAGCTACTTTTTCAAATCCAAAACCAATAGAAGAACATTTGGCAGAACAACTTATTTTAGCAGCAAGTAATGATACTAATGGACCATCTATAAAAAAGAAGCGAGAACTTGAAAGAATAGCACAAGCTTCTAGATAAATGCTTTTTATAGCCCGAGGCAGATTTGAACTGCCGCCTCCACGTATATCCTCTAGTTAGATCCAGAGCGTGGAATCTTTTGTCATTATTTGACCGCTAGACTATCGGGCTATTAAATGAATAATTAAAATTAAAAACATATTATTGTTATTGCTTAGTTCTACTTTCATGAATGGCACTAGAATATGTACAATTGGATTTTAATCTCATATATGGAATCAATCTGTAATGAATAAAATATAAATTATTTTCTTTAAAGATAATGCCTTTATTTAGTAATGAAGTTAGCCCTCTTGACGCTATTATCCTTTCTATATTGTTTTCTTTACATATTTCATTTCTTTTCTTTCGGTATTGTTGTAATGTAAAAGCAGCTTTATTTTGTTCTAATATTAAGGGCCAAATTATCTTGGTCCACACAAACTGTCTATTTTGTGTAGCTTTTGCATACTTACCTTTTTTGCTTAACATTAATAATAGTTCGTAAATTTAATAATATATAATTGCTAGATAAAGAAATAGAATCATCATTATTAAGTCTCAAAAAAAATTGGCATGTGGATCCAATAATAAATAATTTTATGCTAGGTAAAATTAGCAAAATTAGTGACCACACAACAAAAATCAATAATGTCATATTCCATATTCCATTTTTAGATCAAACTGGGAAATTTATATTATGGAAATGTTTTTGGCCTGATTGTAATAACTGTTGTGACAGACAAGGACGATTGCCATTAACGTCAAACGATCTTATCAGAATTGGAAAAAAAACTAATCACAGTAAAGTCTCTAATTTCATACATAATGAAACTAATATCACTACATGGAATGAGGTAAGCCCACAAGGGCAAAATATCACAATGACTACAATTAATTTGAAAAGGAAAACAAACGAAACAAGTTTGGAAGATGGCACACACATAAGATGCAGATTTCTTGACCAAAAGGGTTATTGTACATTACATCCATATAGACCTGGAGTTTGTTATCTTTATCCTTTTTCTGTCTGGTTGGAAAATACACAAAATTCTGTGCATGTACATGCTACATTCCAATTTACTGGAGATTGTCCAGGATTTTATACATCTAAAAATCTAGAACCAATTAAAGAAATATTGAATGACTATTCTGTAATCATATACAAATATTGTATGGAATCTTGTAATACATCTAGAAAAAATTTTTCGACAATTACATTTAATTAAGCTTTTGCCACTTTGAGCAAATCTCTCATATTAATTTTCATTCCAAACCTATTTTCATTTTTTTTCATATATCTGAATATGGAAATTAAATCTGGCACTTGTTTTATAATGTTAAATTTTTCTTTCATCTTATTTCTAACAAATTTAAAAACTTTGTTATATATTTCAAAATAATCCAAAATTTCTTTTTTATAAGCTTGATTATCTCCAATATTTTTTATAAATATATCTGCGCATATCATACTTGGTATTATACCTTCACCTAAGAGTGGGTATACAGTACCTATAGATTCACCTACTCCTACTACTTTTTTATGAAAAAATGGTTCACACATATTAGGAACCGCTAATCGTATTGGACGTCCAACTTTTTTTATTATCTTCCCTTCATGTTTTTGGATGAACGTTTCAGTTTCTCTTACATGGTTTCTCATATAGTCGCCAGCTCCTATATGCGCAAAATTTTTGTTTAAAGGAAAATACCAGAAGTACCCAGTCATTTTAGAAAATGGTCTCACATAAAAATCATCTAAAGGCACTTTTTCATATTTTACTTTATATTGAAATGTCGGTAAATAGAAATCATTATCTATTTTTGGTAAATATGTCCTATGAAATCCTGTTGAATCTATTATTAAATCATATTTTTTTTCTAATTCAGGCAATTTAGGCATACTATTATAATGCATTTCGCATTCTTTTACCATATGCTTAATTAATCCTATCTTATTATATGTACATAAACCATTCAGTTTTATACTAAAATTATTGTTGTGATTCATGTTTATGTGCAATTTTTTTCCATTATGTATAATATATTGTTCAAAGTCTATATCCGCCTTTGAACATAATTCAATCATTTTGGATTTCGAAGTTCCCCATGCGCAAATTGAATCATGTTCCTTTTCACTCATTCTTTCAAAGCCTACTACATCATGCTGATTTTTTAATCTTGCAATTAGATACCCTCCAGCAACACCAATGCCCACCACTGCAATTTTCATTATTTATTTGCATCTCCATATTTTATAATTATTATTGTATTTCATTCTATTAATATTGCAGGTTTAAATGGTCTTGAATTTATAGATTTATTTGATGGATCATATTTATTTGAATCTGATTCTGAATATATTTTGATTTCTATATCTAATTCTTTTTTTATTAATGGTGATAATTCAGAATTTAATATAGTTTTTTCATCAAAATTACTTAATTTCTTTCTGATTTTTTTCTCTTCTGCAGTGATTAAAGATATGTCTTTTATCGCTTTGTTGATAAAGCTAGCATATTTGCGTATTTCTTTAGCGTCGCTGAAAATTATATCACGTATTAATTTTTTAGTATTATAACTTTCATTCATAAGTTCCAATATTTTTTTATATATTGATATTTTTAATTCGTTAGCTGTGTATATAATAATTCTTTTTGGTATTATCTTAGTTACTTTGATAATGTTGTTTATATCCTCCATCACAGATTTTACAAAATTTTCTGAGTGTATTATGTAGGTATTATATTCATAACTTAATTTCGGCCAGTTGTGCTCTGAAACAGTTTTTGAATTTCCTAGTTTTTCCCACATTTCTTCTGCTATATGTGGTGAAAAAGGTGACAGCATTAAAACCCTATTAGATAAAAAATCATGAATGGCTTTAGTACTTTGTACTTCATCATATTTGGAATTAATTCTTCTTAAATACCAATTCATATCATTGTCAAAATCATATAATATTTTGTTTAACGCATCTCGAAATCTAATTTTTGTCATTGAATCTGTAATACTTGATATTAAAAAATTCAACCGGCTTAAAAGCCATTTATCTTCTTTAGTTTCAGATACATTGTTTCTATTTTTTCCATATTTGATGCATTTTGTTAAAATACTTTCTAACTTAAATTGAATTTTGTTTATATGTTCTAAATTAAAATCTACATCTTGAAGTAATTCTGAAGTTATTATCATGGAAATCCTAACTGGATCTGCTCCGTATTTTTTTATTGCGTCTCTCAATGGGAATGTATTGCCTATAGATTTTGACATTTTTTTTCCATTCATTAATACTGATCCGTTTACAACAATTTTTTTTGGCCAATGCTGTTTTGAGAATATTGCAACATGATTCATTATAAAAAATGTTAGATGATTGGTAATTAAATCTCTTCCAGAATGCCTGTAATCTACAGGATAAAAATATAGAAATTCATTTCTAATTTTTGATAATGTGATTTCTGTTATTTTACATTCTAAGGCAACTGTTTTTGATTTTCCTATTCCTAATAAAACATAATCAAAAAATGAATTTGAGATGTTGCTTTCAATTGAAATGTCATTGTTATTTATATACTTTGAAATAATATAATATGCCATATATATAGTAGAATCTGATAAACTTTCTATAATCCAATTTTTATCCCATGTAAGATTAGTTCCAAGGCCTTGTTGCCTGGCACAAGCTCTTTCTTTTAACCAATCTATTATTCGTTCAAATTCTATTTTTATTTCAGTTGGTATAATATCCACATTTTTTATATGTTTAAGAGTTTGACTTTTCCAGTTTTCATCTCCATAATTCAAAAACCATTGATTGTCTAACATGTTAATAACGCATTTAGCTCCACATCTGCACGTTACAGATTCTGATAATTCTAATAATGTGGTTCCATTATAATTTTTTATTATCCATGATTTTATAGCTTCTTTTGCTTTTTTAACTCTCATTCCAGAAAATTTACCAGCATTTTCATTTAATTTACCAAAATTAAATTCATGTTTATAAAGATCATTAGTGGCTATCGTTAGATTTAAATCATGTTGGTTTTGTATATTAAGTTTATTTATCATTTCTTGTGAAGGAACAACGTTTGGTTCTTTACTGTCTATTAATATTATGGGTTTGATATTTTCTGTAATTAAGTTGTTTTTATTTTTCAAATCTACTAATGCTTGATAATCATATGGTGCATGTGCAGGAACTGACATAACTATACCTGTACCAATTTCATTTTTAACAAAAGTTGCTGGTAATGTAACTATTTCATTATTTTGAAAAGTTTTTACTTTTTTGTATAATAATCTCCTCCCTTGTATTTTTCCGACATGCCTTATATTTTTATATAAAAATTGAAGTTTATAAGAACAACCAGTGCTGACTATCCATTTTTCATTATTGACATCAATTATATCATACATTAATTCTGGGTTGATCCAAATATTTGTTACACCAAATATTGTCTCTGGACGTAAGGTTGCAGCAGGTAATATATATTCATTATAATAAAATTTAATTATTGTATATTCTATAAAATTTGGTTCAATATCTCCTATTGTGTCATGTTGAGACACCGGGTTTTTATCTGCTGGACACCATCCTACAGGATGTGTCCCTTGAATAATTAATTCTTTATTTTGTAAATGACTAAATTGCCATTCTATAAATTTTTTGTATAATGGATCAATCGTAGTAAATTCTCTTCTCCAATCTATAGAATATCCCATTTCTATCATGCCTTTCTTGATCTCATTATGAAAATACTGTGCAATTTTTATAGGTTCAGTAAAATGGCTCATAATAGATTGTGGTATTTTATAGAGGCGATCAAAAGATTCTGATATTTCTTTGTCTTTTTTCTGGAATTTTTTAGCTATGCTTAATATTGGTGTTCCTGTATAATGGAAACCCATAGGAAATAAAACATTAAATCCTTGCATTCTCAAAAATCTTGAATTCACATCAGCTATAGTATATGTCCTTCCATGTCCTATATGTTGGGGCGAATTTGGATATGGATATGCTACTGTTATAAATTTTTTTTTGGTGTTTTTTACATCAGATTTAAAGAATCCATTGTTCTCCCAAATTTTTCTCCATTTTAATTCTATGGAATTCCAATTAATCATTTTATGTTTTTTATATATGCTTCCACTGTATTTATTTTTGATTTTGAAGTACCTCCTCCCTGAGCAAATTTTTCATTGCCTCCTGATGATCCGCCTAGAATATCAGAAATATTTTGTGCTATTTTATTTGCTTTCATAGTTTTACATGCTACGTCTCCTGAAAATATAATTATTTTTACATTTTTTTTAATTACTAATACGCAATACACTAATGATGGATCGTATGTAGTTGATTTTTTTCCAATATTTATGTGAAATTTTTCATCAAGATTGTAGTCTATGACATAATAAAGTTTTAAATTTCCTAATTTAATTGACGATTTTATTACGTTTGTTATTGTGTTTTGAGATGTTTTTTCTATTATGTGTTGTAATTTTTCTTTTGTTTTTTCTAATTCTGTTAATTTATTTTTAAATGATTCTACGATACTCGATTTTTCTGTCTGTAATAACTTTGTAATATTCGTGATGTCGTTATCCTGTTCTTGAACATACCTTACTGCTTTGTCTCCAGAAACAAATTCAATTCTTATTACTCCATTTTGTATTCTATCTGTCTTGATTATTTTTATTAATCCTATTTCTCCGGTTCTTTTAACGTGCGTTCCTCCACACGCTTCTACGTCAAATCCATCTATATCTACTATTCTTAATGATTTAAATGGTATGATCCCGCCTTGATAGATATTAAAACCAAATTTTTGTTCTGCTATGTTGCGTTCGTATTCTTTTATATACACTGGCAAATTTTGTTGTATTACATTGTTAGATATCTTTTCTATCTCTGTAATTTCTTTCCTAGTTAAACTTGAATGATGTATTATATCCAACCTTCCATATCTTTCTTCTTTAAACGCAGAATTTTGCCATACCCAATTACCTAGTATTTTTCGTGATGCTGAATTTATTATGTGAGTACTAGTATGATGTTTAGTTATATTTTTGCGTCTCTCTATATCTATTGAGCAAGTTACAACATCTCCAACTTTAATGTCATTAATTTTATGTTCTACTTCGTGCACTATAATTTTTTCATATTTTTTTACATCTATAACATTATGTTTGTTTATTTTGCCATGATCTGGCTCTTGACCTCCGCTTCTGGCATAAAATGAGGTTTTATCTAATATTATAAATCTATCATACACTTTTAGAACATTAGCTTTGAACTTCTTAGGATCGTTTTTATAAAACAAAAGATCTGTATCTTGAACTTTATCTATTGTTACCTGTGATATTTTTTTTTTAGCAGGTTTATTTTTTTTTGATAATAAAGAATAAAAATCAGACGGATATGAAGAAATTATGTTATTGTCTTTTAAATAGTCAGGAGTTATTCCGTCTGATTCATATAATTTTACTAATTCATTTAACCCATAATTTTTATTAGATATTTTCATTTTTTCTACGACTTTGTTTATTCTTTTTTGAGAATCTAAATATCTATTGCGTTCCAGATTTATTATTTCTTTTATATCGTTTCTAGAATTTACAATTTCTGGATATGAATATTGTAAGTAATTGATCTCTTCATCAATTATCTCATTTATATCTATTTTTACTTTTAATTTATTAATTGCAACTAGCATTTTCCTTATAATTATCCTTAAGTTATAACCGCCACCCATATTACTAGGTATCATTCCATCAGTAAAAGCAAAAATTAATGTTCGTATATGATCTAAAATTAAATACATTAATTCAAGAGACGCAATATTTTTTAAATCAGAATTCGATATATTGATCAATTTAGCAACCCTATTCTTACGAGTTGTTATGTCTTGACGCTTCTCATTTTTTATTAATTCTTTAAAATATTTATTTAAAATATCAGTAGACACATCAATTCCTATTTTTTGGATCATTTTTTTCGTAATATTTCCAAAACAACAATCATATGCGGTTGGGCTGCCGATGGTGATCCAGGACATTCTTTCCAATCCTGCCCCCATGTCGATTACCATTTGGCTCAGTTTTTTATATTTTGTTAATGTTCCTTGAAATTGAGTAAACACTGCATTTCCTAATTCTAAACCGTTAACAAAATATTCTAGTGATGCACCAAAAGTCCCTCCTCCTTCCCATGCATCTTCTACAAAAACTATTTCGTCTTTTGAGATTTTGAATTTTTCTGTTAGCAACTTAAAATCTAATTCTATACATTTATCTTTCCAATATCCTCCAGAATCGTATACGCTATGTTGTCCAATCATACAAAAACTAGAGAAATGTTTTCCAGTCACTCCTACATTTTCGATATCATTAAATCTTAAACATATTTGAGGTACTAATAATGGGTTAAATGGTAATTCAAAAATTATTTTAGAATTTATAATTCTTTGAAAATTCACAATTGAAGCAATAGTAAAATATAAATCTTCTCTCCATCTACATACCACTGGATATCTGTTTATTATTGAATGGTTATTTTCTGCAAAAAATGACTTTATTTCACGTAATGCATTTGTGTAATCTAATCTTACATTTGTAGGTGGATTTCCAATAAAAGCATACGGTTCTTCATCATCTTCTGGACATAAATTTTTATTTTCATTCAACGTCCAAAAAAACCTTTTACACTTGGTGCATGATCTACGATTAAAATTATAATCATCAAATAATGAACTTTTGTAATATTTATCAGGTTCAGCAGAAAATTTTTTTGTAATTTCGACATTCATTAATTTTCTATATGCAGTTTCCTAGTTATTAATCATCCATATTATGAAATAAATATAATGCTTCAAACATATAGATGTGTTCAAAAAAAAATCTACCATTAAAGAAGAAGACTACGTGCTTGCATCTATACGATCACAAGACGATTTTTGTAATATTGTGATAGGTACTGTGACTGGAGTAGACAATGATGACATTGGGATAAGTGGAATCAATATTAATCCAGTTGGACTAAAAAATAAAGTGAAACAAGGAAAAACTGGACCTAGATCCATAGAAATATTAAAAAATCCAACACCTGATAATTGTATTCTTGCATTCATATACCGTGTGGAATATAAAAATTACACGGGAGTATTAAGCATTAAACGTAATAATATAGTATTGATTTCTTCCAAAACTTATTCTGTTCTTGATGGTTGGATGCGTGAATCGTTATCGGAATTAATTAACAACGTTTTGTCTCTTCAAGAAGGAGATGAAAAGGAACAAGCTAAAGTTATTCTTAAACAAAGAATGGATACATTATATGACAAAAACCTAAAACGTAATCTGTATTCTGTTTGTAGAAGTTTGAAGATTCTAACTTGATAGTGTTTTTGCATTAGTTTTATATTGAATATATGCAGCAACAAGATAATGGAATATGTTTATGCAGCATTAATATTACATAAATTAAAAAAAGAAATTAATGAACCAAATGTAACATCGATAATCCAAGCAGCTGGAGGCGATGTTAATACATCTAAGGTTAAAGCATTGGTAGCATCTTTATCTAATGTAGATATCGAAAAAATAATTAATTCGGCTAGTGTTTCACCTGTACAAACTCCACAACAATCTCCTGATTCTAATATTCAAAATAAAGAAAAAGAATCTAAAACTAAAGAAGAAAAAAGTGGTAAAACAGAAGAACAAGCCATGGAGGGCCTAGCATCACTATTTGGATGATCCACTCAAGCTAAAATAAACTAGATTGCATCTTTGATTTTCGAACTTAATACTAAAGCATAATTATATGCATTTGATACAACATGTTTTTTATTATCATCAGTAACATATGCAATATTCATTGATATGTTATATGCTTGATTAACTAAATTGGTAAAAATCATACTTATGTTCTCTTGCATTATATAATTACATTTGGTAGATAGCAATATGTTATTTTTATATGATTCTATGATCTTGAAAATGTACGTATTTGTGTCCAAAGTTAATTCATCATTATTGTAATATTTGCTATCTTCTATCGCTCCATTTAATCTCACTGTAGCTTCTATTGGTTTAATACTTAATTTCCCAAGAATAGAAGCTAGTTTTGACGATATTTTTTCACCTTTTTTGATTATTGTTGTTTCTTTTGTAATCCAGATTGTGCCTTGATCAATTTTTGTTGGTATTCCATTTTCTTTAAAATCTGTCAAAATTGGGCCTGGAGCTATCCCTGTATTTTTTGCAGATATTACAACATCAATGTTAGAAACATCTCCTTCTCTAGCTAATAACATAGTTTTATTTTTTGCCAAGATCAAACTTAGCTTAAAAGGAGACATATTTGTAAAAACTAACATACATTGACCATTTATTCCATTTATAATATTTGTGATTCTTTGCACATTAGTATTTATTAACGCTTTTTTAGCTATTCTATCTTTTATACCGAAAATTTTTGTATCGTTTAATTTTTTTCTTAATGTTGATATTTGAGAAGCTCTCACTTTTTCCATTCGTATTAATGCGATATTTTTATATTGATTTGCATAAATAGACAATGATTTGTACATATTATTTTTCTTTTTAGGATATGTCGTACGGTTTTGGTACATTGTTATTGTATCACTTCTCCCATTGTTGTTTTTACTAAGATTTTTTTAATATTTTTGTCACCGTTTGGTAATTTTTTTTCAACAGCATTAATTATAGTGAAAGCATTTGATGCAAGTTCTTCATTGGGCATATTTTCGTTACCTATTTTACAAGATAATGCTGATGATCCACTTGTTTTTATCCGTATTGATGATTGAAATTTAGATAAAATTGATTCTATAGATGCATTAAATGGAATTGGAGTAGGCATCTTACCACGTGGACCTAGAAACTGTCCTAAATTCTTACCAATTATGGGCATAAGCTTCGTATCTGCCAAAAAGAAGTCATATTTATTAATAAACTTCTTTATTTTTTTCTTATCAGAACTTAATTCAGATAATTGATTTGCATCTATAACATTATCAGCTTTTGCATTATTGGCTTTTAATCCCATTTCTCCAGAAGCAAATACGCATATTGATGAAGGATTATCTTTTTTATTAGGAAGCTGAATAATATCTTTTATTGTGAAACCCTTTTTTGCATCTACGTCTTTAAAAACTATTATTATTTCTACTGCTTGTTTAAATTTACATTTATTACTATTTTTAGCATCGTCAATCATTTTTATAATTTTAGATTCGTTAATCATATTGATTACTTATCACATGGCTATTTAAAATAGTTGAGGTTGATTGATGTTGAAATTTAAATAAAGTTAATCAAATTGTAATATTATGAAAATCATAAATAAATTAGATAGACTAGATACAGATTTAATTAATGAATTGGTTAAAGATAGTTCTGTTTCTATACCTGATCTGTCTATAAAACTCGGATTTGGAACATCTGTATTATATAGCAGAATAAATAGATTAATAAAAAAAGGTATCATTGAAAAATTTACTATAAAAATAAATTACATCAAATTAGGATTTTGTGTTAATGCTATAGTTGGAATTAATACCACTGTAAAATTAAAAAAAATTATTTATGAAAAATTATCAAAAATTAGTGAAATCTCATCTATATCTGAAACTGCTGGTAGATTTGATACGTTGATAAAAATACGTGTAAAAAATTTACAAACGTTGCATGATCTAATTAATAACAAATTAAGTACAATTGAAGGAATAAACAACACAGAAATTTTTATAGAATTGCAAAAATACGAATAATATTTAATTTGATATATATTTTAATTAAATTGTTTATTTAAAGCACCATTTTCTATTTCTTTATTAATTTCTTTTGGTGTTTTGTCGTTTACTTTAACCCCCACTGATAAACACGTTCCAAGTATTTCTTTAGCTACTTTTTTTAAAGTTAGACTGTATGAAGAATCTATCTTGATCTTAGATATTTTTATAACTTTAGCAAAATCAATACTTGCAACCCATTTTTCATTTGGATTATTAGTTCCTTTTTGTACTCCTGCTTCTTTTAGTATTAATGCTGATGTAGACGGAATTCCTACCACTACATTCCATTTTTTGCTATCTGGATCTACGTTAACTGTGATTGGAATTTTCATCCCTTCAAAATCCTTTGTTAACTCATTAATTTTATTAATTACTTCTATTATATTTACTCCTAATGGACCTAATGCTGGTCCCAATGGAGGACCAGATGTAGCTTTTCCTCCTGTGACTAAAGCTTCTATAGATTGATTTTTTGACATATCTACAACCTATCAAATTAAAAATTTAATTGTTGCTAGATGAAATTTTTAGATAATTAGCATCCACAGTTACTGGTAATTGATATGGCGCATCCAATAAAATTACAGTAGCTTCTTCTTTTTCGTGATCTACTCTAGTTATCGTTGCTTTCATACCTTTAAAAGGCCCTCCTATTATTTCTACTACTGAATCCACTGACAACTCTGTGACTGTAGATTTTTTTATTAGATATTTTTCTATGTCGCTAAACGAGATTTCGCCTCTTAGTTGCCCACGTATGTTTCTTATTCCTTGTATAGCTTCAAATACTGAGCTGGGTTCCTGAGCTTCAATCACTATATATCCTTTTAGATTTTCTATCAAAACTACTGATTTTATATCTATATTTTTTTTGTGGATTTTATTTTCTAAGAGCTTTATGATTATCTTTTCTTGCCCTCCTGTAGTTCTTAGCGCATATAATTTTGTATCATTAACATTTGACAATTTATCATCGATCTAGCTGGATTACTGAAAAAACAAATTGAATTACAAATCCAATTATTCCTATTGTTGATATACCTAATAATACTAGCCTAAAGTGTTGCATATAATCATCTCTATCTGATTTTCTAGCAAGTTTTATTGTATTTATCATGTTCTTGATTGTATTTGTTAAACTCATTGTTGAGATTAAATAGTATTTATTTATAATTTTATTCATGGAATTAATTGTAGCATATAAACATGATGTTGCTGGTTATAAAATGGCAAAATTTATTTCTCAAAACCTAACAATTACAAATGGTGTATATAAAGGAAAATTTTTTGATGTTATGATAATTGATTCTCCAACTATTTATGCCTGATTGGATATCGAAATATGATTATGATAGTTATATTTTTTTATCAAAGCATACTGCAAAATTTAATATACTTTCATTGACATGTCATTCTACTGGTATTATTAAAACAGATTCAATTAATCGTATTAAGCAAGCGTCTGTGCCACATCCACACCTGAAAAAATCATATATGCAATCACTATGGGATAATAAACACAAGATAAGTGATTTTCGAATCACGATAGAAACTACTCATCATTCTATCGTCTATATGTAAACCAACTTTGTTCATAGAGATTGGAACTACTGAAAAACAATGGAATGATTTAGATTTATGTGAATTGATATCTAAAATTATTGTAAAAAATCTGCCAATGAAAAAACTTATCTTACTGTCATAGGTATAGAAGGAACACATTATCCACATAAATTCACAAATGAGATTCTTCATGGAAGATATACTTTTGGTACTATAATACCCAAACATTATATAGATTATTTAGACCAAAATTTATTGAATAATATATTAAAAAAGTTACATGGCTGATTCTATTATAATTGATAGTGATGGCTTAAAATTAGAAATTATATCTAAATTAAGTAACTTGGATATGAAAGTAATTGAAATCTAAATTTGCTACGTTGTAATATTCTTCGATAACAGTGATATACTAAACGCATAATATTTTTGATTTGTCTATCTAGTTTTTACTTGTAGGGTGATTATTCCTTTTCCATTTCTTCATTTAATAATTCACGTAAGTGTGCATTGTTTCTTACTCTATTTCCTTGAATTTTTTTGTAGATTTTCCAAAAAACTTTATTTGTGATATCTCCATGTTTTTTAGACACTTTTAACCTATAACGCAATGAACGTACTTTTTCAACATATTTCTTTTTACTATTAAATCGAGCATTACTCCGTCCTTTTTTTGATCCTGTCTTTATACCTCTTTTATTTTTTTGTAATTTTTTTATTTTGCTACGTAGTCTTGATGTTCCCTTTGTTGGTATTATTTTTATTTTATTTGCTGTTATTAAACCTCGTACATTTTCACGTGTTATTGCATCAGTTACTTCATCTAAATGTTCTACGTTTAATTTTATTCTGTTTACGCCAACATTGGTAACTCTTGAAATCAATGATTTTTTAGTTCTTAGATTTACTACCATTTTTAGATACCCTACTATTAAAAATTTTGAATTTCATTTCTAATGCTTTCATAACTATTGAGATCCTTTTTTTTGTACCTACATTATGTCCAATTCTAATTCCATCTATCTTTGGATCCAAATTAGATATTTCATTTATATTATGTATTAAATTATCTTTATACCCTGAAGGATGCAATCCTCTAATGTTTTTTTGTTTTTTATAACCTATTTTCACTATTGGCATTTCTCCTTTCTTCTGTTTTCTTTGATGATTGTCTATCCCTTTGGGTTTTCTCCATGTGGTTTCAAGTCGTTTATATCGCCAGCTTTCTTTTCTTATAAAATTTGGTTTACGTTTATTTGTATTAAGATTACTTAGTGGCATAATATTTATTCCAAAATTTTTAAATAAATAGCTTATTATTTTTAGAAAGGATAATAAGGAAAATAAATCGCATCGATTTACTAAATGATCAAGTTTCATTGTCTAAGTAAGATTATGGTGGTAAATTATGAAAAAATATGAACAAAATGAAAATTCTTGTAGTTTGAAACTCAATGGTAAAGTCATTAACTGTAAAATCAATAGAAATTTGACAGTAGATCAGCTTATTCATATTATAATAGAAAAGAACGAAGGCATAATTACTGATAATCAATCTATTTCTGTAACAACTGGTGAATACACAGGTAGATCTCCAAATGATAGATATATAGTCTGTGATGATCAAACACATGATACTATAGCTTGGGGTAAAATGAACAATAAATTTACACCGAAAGACTTTGATAACATATTTTCAAAAATGATGAAATTCATAGATGGGAAGGAGCTATTCATATTTGATGGTTTTATAGGTGCAGACAAAGCTATACGCACGTCAATTAGAGTAATAAGTGATCATGCGTGGCAAAGTCTGTTTGTAAGACAATTATTTATAAGACCTGACACTATAGAATTGCTATCTCATGTACCAGAATTTACAATTTTATGCATTAATGATTTTTATTCTGATCCTATTATATGCAATACTAGATCTAATGTTTTTATACTTATCAATATTTCACTGAAACTTGTCTTAATAGGTGGAACAAGCTATGCTGGTGAGATAAAAAAAGCTATGTTTTCCATAATGAATTACATCTTGCCGCCAAAAAATATTTTACCTATGCATTGTTCAGCAAATATAGGTTCTAATGGTGACACTACATTATTTTTTGGATTATCTGGTACTGGGAAAACTAGTTTGTCTGCTGATCCTAGTAGATCATTAATTGGAGACGATGAACATGGCTGGTCTGATAATGGCATATTTAATTTTGAAGGTGGTTGTTATGCAAAATGTATTAGGCTTGATAAAAATAAAGAACCTCAAATTTGGAATGCTATTAAAAAAGGAACTATATTAGAAAACGTGATCGTTGATCCGCATACATTGCATCCAGACTTTGAAGATAGTAGTCTCACAGAAAATACTCGTGCTGCATATCCATTGAATTATATACATGGATCCAAATCACCAAGTGTTGGAAATCATCCTAATGTAATCTTGTTTCTTACTGCCGATGCTCTTGGTGTATTGCCGCCGATATCAAAATTAACAAAAAATGGAGCCATGTTTCACTTTATGTCTGGTTACACAAGCAAACTAGCTGGTACCGAAAGAGGAATTAAAGAACCTAAAGCTGTTTTTTCAGAATGCTTTGGAGCTCCATTCATGCCTCGATCTGCACATGTTTATGCAAAAATGTTGGGAGATCTCATAATTAAACACAATACTAAAGTATACTTAGTAAATACAGGATGGACAATGGGTCCATATGGTATTGGAAAAAGAATTAACATATCATATAGTAGATCTATGGTATCAGCAGCTTTAGATGGATCCATTGATAATTCTGGATACAAATACAATGAATTATTCAATTTATACACTCCAATACAATGTAACTGTGTACCATCCAAAATATTGAATCCAAGAAACACATGGGAGGATAAAAATTCATATGATAAAACTGCAAATAAACTTGCACAAATGTTTGTTGATAATTTCAAAAAATTTGATAATGTAGAAAAACAAATAAGTAATGCAGGACCAAATGTTTATAACAATCAAAATTAGTTTGTGGTTTTTAGATAAACTAATAAATACATCAAAGATACTACTTGTATGTCTAAATATGAACTCCCAGAAATTACGTATGGATATAATGAATTAGAACCTTATATAGATGCTAAGACTATGGAAATACACCACACTAAACATCATCAAAAATATACTGATATGATGAATACTGCATTAGAAAAACTTCCAAAAGAATTACAAGATAAAAATATTCATGAAATACTTACAAATATTAATTTAATTCCTTCTACTTTGAGAAGCGCAATAAATTTTAATGCGGGTGGATTTGATAACCACAACTTGTTTTGGAATAACATGACTCCAAACGGAGGAGGTCAGCCTAATGGTAAACTATCTGAAGAAATATCTAGCACATTTGGAAGTTTTGAAGAATTCAAGACATTTTTTTCAACTAACACTGCATCAATACAAGGAAGTGGATGGGGATGGCTTGTTTACAATAAAGAATCAAATAAAGTTGAATTTAAATCAATGCCAAATCAAACAAGTCCTAGAACCATTGGTCTGACACCATTATTAGGATTAGATGTGTGGGAACATGCGTATTATCTTAAATATCAAAACAGACGACCTGAATACATATCACAGTGGTGGAACATAGTTAATTGGAGAGAAGTAGAAAACAGATTTAATTCGATCTAATTTTGCTTCTATTTTTAGATAATACATTTTAGTTGAGTGCACATTTATACCTAATAATTAATTATAAATACAGATGAGCGAAGAACAAGCACAAAAATTATTATATCAAATGCAAACGTTGGAAACATATTTTGCAGATTTAATTCAAAAAGAAAATACATTAATTAACGTATTAAGAGAAGCTAGATCTGCAATAGAGTCGATTATGTCATTAGGAGAAAAATTAGAATCTGACACACTTATGCCAATAGGAATGGGAGTTTACATTAAAACAAAGATCACATCCAATCAAAATGTTGTTATCAATATGGGAAGTGGTATAGCCATGGAAAAAAATAAAACTAATGCAATAAATTATTTAGAGCATAGAATTAAAGAAATAGAGACTGCAATTAAAAACACAGCAATACAAAAGCAAGATGTAGCACTCAAACTGGAGCAAGGCAAACAAGAAATTAATCGTTTGACTAATGCATCAAAACAAAAAAACACGACATAATTTGTTTTCGAAATTACGTAAAGCATTTTCCAATGTAGTAAATAATATAAATGTACATGGAAAAGAAGTAACCAAAAGTGATATTGACAATATTCTATCTGAATTAGAGATTTCATTATTAGAATCTGATGTTGCAGTGGAAATAGTAGATCTATTGAAGAAAGATTTGTATCAAAAGCTTACAGGCATTCAAATTGATAAATCTAAATTATATCAAACAATTAAAAATAGCTTAATTCAAAATATCTCGTCATTATGTGATTCTATATCTAATATTAATATAATCTCGCTTATTAACTCAAAGAAGAAAATAAATCATGATGCTTTTGTAATAATGTTTGTAGGAATTAATGGCACTGGAAAAACAACTACACTTGCTAAAATTAATTATTTATTAAAAAAATCTGGAGTTTCTACTGTTATTGCTGCATCGGATACTTATAGAGCAGGCGCAATAGAACAATTACAAATACATGCAAATAAACTCAACACTAAATTGATACACCAAAACTATGGCTCTGATCCTGCATCTGTAGCTAGGGACGCAATACTCTATGCAAATTCGCATAACATTGATTGCGTATTGATCGACACAGCTGGTAGAATGCAAAATAGCAAAAATTTAATGGATCAGATATCCAAAATTGTCAATGTGACTAAACCAGATCTAAAATTATTTGTAGGTGATTCTTTGGCAGGTAACGATGTAGTCAATCAAGCACAACAATTTTATGATTATATTACATTTGACGCATCAATACTAACAAAAGCAGACGCTGATTCACAAGGTGGTTCTGCATTATCCATTATGAAATTAACATGCACTCCAATTATATATTTCGGTACAGGGCAAAGTTATAATGATTTAAAACAATTTAATAAAAATGAGTATATTTCTACTATGTTTCCTGATTTCGATCAAACTAAGTCCATAATACCAGTTATAAGTGACGCAAGTACTAACAAAAAAGCTAGTAATTCTAAACTGCTAATACACGATGTGGATAATCATACTAACTCTAAAACCACTAGCAAATCAAATTTAACTCAAAATAATCACCAAATAAAAAATGATAACGATAAACATAAAATTAATGAACATTCAAAGAAAAAAGGATTTTTTTCTAGATTTCGAAAATGAAATTATCTTCAAATAGCTTATTAACAATTAATGAATTAAGCAAAAATGAAATATTGCAATTAATAGAATTGGGAATAAAACTTAAACAAAATTCTAAAACTGATAAACATATTGATAGCATGAAGAATAAAACTATGGTAATGATCTTTCAAAAACCATCAACCAGAACTAGAATCAGTTTTGAATTATCCATGTTACAGCTCGGTGGAAATGTAGTAAGCTTATCACATAATGACCTACAGCTAGCTCTTGGAGAATCTATAGAAGACACAGCTAAAACTTTATCAATTTATAGTGATATTATAGTAGCAAGAGTATACGAGCATAAACATTTAGAACTTTTAGCAAGTAATTCTAACGTCCCAGTTATAAACGGATTGTCTAATACTTTTCACCCATGTCAAATTCTGGCAGATTTTATGACAATAAAAGAACATAAAAAAAATTTACAGAATATTAAAATAGTGTGGATCGGAGACTGTACAAATGTATGTAATTCGTTGATTTACGGATGTTCTAAATTGGGGATTAATATGTCTATTGCTACTCCAAAAGGGTACGAACCAAAATCTGATGTTATAAAAGAATCACAGAAATACATTGAAATAGAAATTAGCGAAAATCCATTAAATGTAATAAATAATGCTGATGTCATAATGACTGATACTTTTATTTCTATTCATAATCTCAACGATCAAAAAGAAAGAACACAAAAATTTTTACCCACGTATAGAGTAAACAATTCACTCATGAAAAAAGCAAATAAAGATGCGATTTTTTTACACTGTTTACCGGCAAAAAGAGGTTATGAAGTCACAAATTCTGTTCTTGATGGTAAACAATCAGTAATTTGGAATGAAGTTGAAAATAGGTTGTATATGCAAAAAGCACTTTTACTATCATTATTCAATCTTTAACGTTTATAAGAGTAAGTTTAAGTTTTTGCCCTAGTGATGACACACAAAAAAATATTGAAACGAGCCAAATCAGGAAAAACCAATTATCATAAAAGAAGAGTGATGTTAATGAGTAAGCGTGAATTTATAACAGTTAAAATTTCAAATGAAAACACATTGGTACAGATACATAAACCTGAATTTATAGGAGACGTTGTTATAGCATCTGCACATTCTAGATTTCTAATCAACAAAGGATGGAAAGGTTCTAGAAAAAATATACCAGCTGCATATTTAACAGGATATTTAGCAGGAAAAAAATCTATAATACGTGGAACTAGCAATGCAATATTGTACAGTGGTACTGATAAATATACTCATAGAATGGCAGCAGCACTTAAAGGACTTATTGACGCAGGACTACAAATACCAGCAGATCATAAAACATTTCCTTCGAAACAAAGAATTAATGGAGCGCATCTATCAATACAAAATAATATAGAAGACATCAAATCTATAATAGATAAGGTTACAATAAATGAATAAAAATAAAAGTACGCAACGCGTTTCTGATTCAGAACCAAAAAAAATTGATTGGATGCCAAATACAATTCTTGGCAAGAAAGTCTTGTCTGGAGAAATTACAACAATGTCAGAAATATTTGAAAACGGTTATAGGATTCAAGAATCTGAAATCATTAAAAAATTATTACCAGATTTAAAAATGGAAGTAATTGATGTAGGAATAATACAAAAAATGACTGCTAATGGACAATCTACACGATTTAAGGCTATGGTTGCAGTAGGCAATGAAAAAGGCTGGTTAGGAATAGGCCAAGGAAAATCCAAACAAATGAGAACTGCTATAGAGAAGGCTACAAATGTAGCATATCTTAATGTCAATCCTATTAAATTAGGTTGTGGAAGCTGGGAATGTAGATGTGATCAACAACATTCTGTACCTTTCAAAGTATCTGGTAAAGGTGGCAGTGTAATTATCAATATTCTTCCAGCACCAAGAGGTTTAGGATTAGTAGCAGGTGGACAAATTAGAAGATTACTTAAATTAGCTGGATTGAATGATGCTTGGATTAGTGCAAAAGGATCCACATCTACTATGAATTCAACTTCTAAAGCAGTGATGGAATGTTTAAGACAAACATTCAGCCAGGGTTGATTAATGTGTCCAACTCATTTTTAATTTTGCGTATTAAAGGACAAGTAAATTTACCACATTGGGTAGTAACTACATTCAAACTATTCAATATGGAAAAGAAATATAGAGCTACAATTATACCAAAAAAAGATAATTATATTGGGATGCTTAATAAAATCAAAAATTATGCTTGTTGGACGGACGCTGGAATGTCATTGGTTGAAGAATTAATAAATAAAAGAGCTTATAAAATAGGTAACATAAAGTTCACAGATTCTGACGCTGTAAAATCTGGATTCAACAATATTAATCATTTAGCACGATCTATTTCAGATGGCAAAACAACTTTATCTAAAATAAAAATGCTTAAACCATGGTTCGCATTATCACCACCTAAACATGGATTTAAAAAAAGTACAAAGAAAATGTATAGTGAAAATGGTATATTAGGATATAATAAAGATTTAGGTATCTTGATTAAAAATATGATGTAATATGACTACTAGGCTAAGAAAAACTAGAAAATACCGTGGATCTAGAACACATGGTTGGGGGCAAATAGGCCAACACAGATCTACTGGGCATAAAGGAGGACAAGGACAATCTGGACAATTAAAACACCATTTTAGTTCTATGTTAAAATATGATCCTGATCACTTTGGCCATGATTCTATGCACCCGCCAAAACAAAAAGTTATACATAAATGGATTAATATACGTGATCTAGATCATGTATCATCTAAATTGCATCTAAAAAATGATATTTTGGACCTTAGTTCACTTGGTTATGACAAATTACTTGGAGGAGGATCTACTAAACATAAATATACAATAAAAATCAAGAATTTTACAAAAAATGCTGAAAATAAAATTAAACAAGCAGAAGGAATAGTGTTATCAAATAATGACTGAAGGCAAAGCTACAACTTTAATTAGAACTGTAGTTCAAAAATCTGAACCTTATTTGCCACAAGTACCTAAACCACGTAAAAAATTACCATTACAAAATAGACTATTGTGGTGTGGTATCGCATTATTAATATATATGATCATGGGGCAAACTCCATTATATGGAGCTTCTACTCCTGATTTTGATTTTTTAGCTTTTGCACGAGTTATTTTTGCATCTCAACAAGGTACATTAATTGAACTTGGTATTGGTCCAATAGTCACTGCTGGATTGTTGATGCAATTGTTGAAAGGTTCTGAAATACTTAATTTTGATTTTAAAAAACCTACAGAAAGAGGAATATTCCAAACAGCTACTAAACTAGTTACATACGTAGTAATTATAGTGGAATCTATTGTCTATGGTACTGCTGTTTATGGACCTGGAATGTCAGAACCTATGTCTTTGTATATCCTAATTGGACAACTTATGAGCGCATCAATAATAATTATGATGCTTGATGAATTAATACAAAAAGGATGGGGTTTAGGAAGCGGTATTAGTCTTTTTATAATGGCAGGTGTAGCTCAACAAATATTATGGAGCGTATTTAGTCCTTTGCCTGCTGGAGATGGAGGTTCAATTGGAATTTTACCATACATAGGACAATCTATTATGGATAATAATTTGTATGACACAATATTTCGTTCTAATCAATTGCCCAGTATTTTTGGTTTATCATTAACAATTGGTATATTGCTAATTTTAATTTATACTCAAGGTATGAAAGTAGAAATACCAATAATTTCAACCAAATACAGAGGGTTTTCTGCTGTATATCCTATCAAATTAATGTATGTATCAAACATTCCAGTCATCCTTGCCTCTGCATTAACTGCTAACGCAGTTTTCATTGGGCAAATGTTTTGGGCCAATTTTAATTCCAACAATAATAATATATTTATGAATATAATTGGACAATTTGATACTACTAACCCATCTACTCCGATAGGTGGTTTGATCTATTATGTTACACCTCCGCGTGGTATTGAAACAGCTTCATTAGATCCTCTACGTGCCATAGCCTATATAGTTTTCATGATTGTGATAGTTATAATCTTTGGAAGATTATGGGTTGAACTAGGCGGATTGTCTCCAAAAAATGCTGCTAAAAATCTCCTAGATGCTGACGTTCAAATACCAGGATTTAGAAGATCCAATAAGCCAATAGAATCATTATTAAATAAATACATATCTTCAGTTACAATTATCGGTTCTACCATATTAGGAGCTTTAGCTGGAATATCTGATGTTTTAGGAGTGTTTGGAACTGGAATTGGATTGTTATTATTAGTAGACATTTTAATAAATTATTATAATCAACTAGTCAAAGAACAAGTTGAAATCGTTATGCCAAAACTTGGTGCATTGCTTGGTAGAAAGTAAAAAAATAGTTATAGTTGGAATTCCAGGAGTAGGAAAGACGACTTTAGTTTCTAAAACGGTTGAATTGTTAAACCTAAAAAAAACAACTGTTTCTGTATACAGTTTTGGTACTATAATGTTAGAAGCAGCTAGAAAAAACAACATACATGATAGAGACGCTATACGTAAATTGCCTATAAATGATCAAAAAAAATTACAACTTTTAGCAGCGAATCAGATTTCGAACTTCAACGATAAAGTAGTAATAATTGACACACACGCATTTATTTCTACCAAATCTGGGTTTTATCCAGGGTTACCAGAATATGTATTAAAGATTATTAAACCAGCTAATTTTATTTCTGTATCTGCACGACCAGAAGAGATCTATAATAGAAGAATGAATGATAAAACAAGAAACAGAATTCTCACGTCCATAGATACAATAAAAAAAGAATTGGCAGTACAAGAAGCAATGCTATCAAGTTGCTCGGTCTTATCAGGTTCTCCAATTATACAAATATTAAATAAAGAAGGAAAAGTTACTACGTCTGCAGAATATATAATAAAAGCAATTGGTTTATGATTATATGGAACTTAATTTTGTTACTTTATTTTTAGATTCAATATTACAACTTGATATTTTTGGTGCCAGAGAAGGTCCATTAGGAAGTGCAGATCCAATAATAAAAGGTACTATACCTTCTGTTTTCGGAATAATCGGATTTTCTATTTTATTAAACTTGTTTAATTCTGCTATAAGAAAAAAATTAGTTGATCAAGATAAGCTAAAAAGAATAACTAAAGAAACTCGAGCATGGCAAAAAGAGCGTATTGCAGCATTTCGCAATAGAGATTCTGCCAAACAAGCAGAATTGAACAAAAAATCAATGTATATGAATAAACTAAATATGGAAATTATGCAAATGAATATGCGACCTATGTTGATAACATTTGTACCTCTAATCTTGATGTTTTATTTCGTTTTGCCCCCTCTATTTTCATATACTGTAGCATTATCTCCTATATCTTTAAATATCATACCAGGTAATTTTTTCCAACTCACTTGTACTTATGATCAAATTGATGGTAAAATATGCACAGAAGAAAACGAAATATATTTTTGGGCATGGTATTTTTTATCATCTATTGCGTTTAGTGGAATTATAATGAGACTTACTAAAACATCTATGGATATTAATTGATCAAGTCGATAATTATTTCTGGACCTCCAGCAATAGGCAAAACTACTATTGCAATGGGTCTAGCTAAAGAATTTAACTTGCAATATGTTAGTGGCGGTGATACTCTTAAAGAAATTGCACATGAATATGGGTTTCAAATAGATGGTAAAGACTGGTGGGACACTAAATCTGGAATGTATTTTTTAAACAAACGACGCCAAAATTTTGTATATGATAGGATTGTAGATAAAAAACTTAAAGAAATTTTTGATAGAGGTAATGTCGTGATTACAAGTTATACATTACCATGGCTTGTTGATGATGGAATTAAAATATGGCTTCTTGGTTCTCATCAAAATAGTGCTGATCGTATGAAAGTTAGAGATAATGTAACAAAAGAAGAAGCACTTAAAATAGTAAAACATAGATATGAAGAAAATAAATCATTGTACAAAGAATTATATGGTATAGATTTTAAAGAAGACGCTACTATATTTGATGAAATAATAAATACTAGTAATCTTAATGCAAATGAAGTATTACAAATAGCTAAATCAGTAGTGCATAAACTAATTTGAAGTTTAAACAATTTGAAAATTTGATATGTGTTAGTCACGATGATGTTGACCATAAAATAGACTATTTTAATATGGATCTGCTTGCTTTAGATAGACTTCTGAAATATGGTTTAATATTACTAGATAAGCCTTCTGGACAAACATCTAATGAAGTTGTATTTATGGTGAAACAAATTTTGAAAATACAAAAAGCTGGGCATAGTGGTACATTAGATCCATTAGTATCTGGATTATTGCCTATAGGACTAAATGATGCTACTAAAGCATTAAGTATACTTCATTTGGGTCCTAAAGAATATCATGCAATAGGCAGATTACATGCACATTTCAAAATAGATGATATAAATAATATATTATCAAAATTCCGTGGAGATATATATCAAAAACCACCACAACGTTCATCAGTTTTGAGAAAAACAAGAATTAGAAAAATATTTGAACTGGAATTAATAGAGCAAAAAAATAATCTAGTATTGATTCGTGTTTTATGTGCAAGTGGTACATATATACGTAAATTACTTTATGATGTAGGTGAACTATTAGGTAGTGGAGCTACTATGATAGAATTACGACGTAATAGGATTAACCAATTTAACGAAAATAATTCGCGTTTTGTTACTTTGCATGAATTATTTGATGCATATGAATTATGGATACAAAAAAATGACTGTTCGAAACTTAAAAAAATAATACTGCCAATTGAATTGGCATTAAGTGAAATAAAAACAGTAATAGTAAGAGATTCAGCTGTTGACGCCTTATGCCATGGAGCACAACTTGCTATACCGGGAATTTTATTCATATCTCCCAATATTCAAAAAGGTGATCTAATTGCAATCTACACATTAAAATGTGAAATAATAGCTCTTGCAGAAGCCACGTTATCAAAAGATGAAATCAGTAAAAATGTTAAAGGATACGCATTCAAAACTAAAAGAATAATAATGGTTCCAAATACTTATAAAAAAAGTTGGCGTACTAACTCTTAATTGAATTCTAGCTTTGTTTTTAGTATATTTTTAGGTGTGATTTTTGGAATGGTGATTGGATTAGTATTTATGAATCTGAATAACATGAACCAACTAATTTTTGTAGAAGGCTCCTCTCTATCTGTAGTAACTGAAAAAACAAATTTTACAATTGGAGAGAATATAACTATTAATTTAGTAAATTCTGGAACCATTAGATTAAAACTTGATGATATATTACTAAAAATCACTAGCCTTGATGGACGAGTACTATATTCATTACCAATGAGATCTGATCAAATAATTTTTTTGGAACCACAAGAAACTAAAACATTAACTTGGAATCAAATACGTAATGACGGCTCTCCTATAACTACTGGCAGTTATAAAATAATTTCTTCAGCAACTGACGATTTGAATTATAAAATTACTAAATCTATAATAATTAATGTCAACAAGACAAAATACTAAATACTTATTTTTTTATATTATTTTAGGTTAACAAGAAATATGCCGGGGTCGCCTAGTCTGGAATGGCGCGCGCCTGGAAAACAAAATCTAGAAAGCGCGTATTCTATTGAATACGAGAGTTCAAATCTCTCTCCCGGCGCATTTTTAACTTATTGTTCATTGTAATCTTTAATGCCAAAATTTGATATTATTATTATAGGAGCTGGTATATTAGGTACTACTCTATCGTATTGGTTATCTTCTTTAACTGATCTCAAAATTTGTGTAATTGACAAAGAATTTACCGTTGCAAGGCATGCAAGCAGTAGGAACACCGGTTTGATTCATTCCCCATTTTATATAGACCCTGATAAAAAAAAAACTATAGCCAAATCTTCATTTTTGTCTCATGATCTTTGGAAATTAATAGCAAATAAAAATGAGATTCCATGGTTAGAAGTTGGTACTATTGAAGTTGCATTAAATGAAACACAACATAATATTCTAGAAATGTACCTTGATTGGGGCACTAATAATGGATTAAATGAAAGTGAGCTAAGCATATTAGATCAGAATCAAATTTCTAAAAAAGAACCACATGTAAAATGTTATTCTGGACTTTATTGTACAAAAGATGTTTCTACTAATTACGGTTTACTAACAAATGCTATGAAACAATATTCAGAAAAAAACGATACTAATTTTATTTTCAATTTTGAAGTTAAATATGTTGTGAACTCATTAGATGACATTAAACTAATTTCCAAGAATAATGATGTATTGATAGCTAAATTTGTGATTAATTGTGCTGGTGGGTATTCTTTAGATTTAGCAAAAAAATTTGATGCTGCTAATGAATATGTCAGTATAAATTTCAGAGGAGAATATTTAACAGCTTCACAAAATCATGGTACACTAGTGAACACAAATGTCTATTCGGTACCCAAATTTTTAGATTATCCATTTTTAGATCCACATTGGATCAAAAAATCAGATGGTAGTACAGAAATAGGACCAAATGCAGTTCCAGTACCAACTCCAGAAACATATTGTGGATATATTGAAAATTTTAATGATGTTATTCGTAGCATATTCAAACATATAAATAAAAACACATTAAGATTAATACTTAATAGTAATTTTTTAGAATTGGCATCTAAAGAATTTCTTAGTTTTGTATCTAAAACCAGTATGGTTAAAAGAATAAAAAAATTTATCCCAGATACCGATTCTCGTTATTTTTCTAACAATGGTACTTCTGGAATTAGAAGTCAAATAATATGCCCTGATGGCACATTTATGAATGGCATATTAGAAATTTACAATGGTAATTCTGTTCACATACTTAATTATAATTCCCCAGGTGCCACTGGAGCTCCAGCATATTCTGCATTTATTGTCAAAAAACTTCACAAAAAAGGATTTATAAAAATTAAAAATAACGCAAATGGAATTTGGAATTATGAAAAATTAATAGACTTATCAAACTAAATATTAACTATGATTATATTAGTATGCAGTAATTAGAAAATAATGGTATTTGATCATACATGGATGATTGGAGGTCCACAAGGTAGTGGAGTCGATACTGCTGCTAACATTTTTGCTACTGTGTGTGCATTAAATGGATACAAAATATTTGGTAAACGTGAATATTACTCAAATATTAAAGGTGAACATAGTTATTATGAAGTACGGTTGTCCAATGTTAAAGTGAATTCTACAACCAGTAATATAAATACATTAGTTGGAATAGATGCTGAAACCATAATAAGACATGCAGAAGATGTTGTTAGTAAAGGCATAATTATTTTTAATAATGATATACTAAAAGTAAAAATTGATGAAATTAAAACCATGGACGATTATTTCAACATAAGGTTAAAAAAATATTTGAGTAATAAAAACAAAGATTTTTCTGTACATGGAATTTTAGAAACTGCTAAAGATAGAAAAGTATTATTATACCCAATCTCGTTACTTGATATTCTTACTAAGATCCCAAAATTAACATGTAGAAATTATAATTCTTACAGGCTACTTAATATAATTTATGTTTCTTTGTCGTTAGCTATTTTCAATGTGCCATTTACATCTATTTCTGATGTTATAGGTAAAATTTTCTATAGTAAACCTAATGTAATTAAACATAATGTTGAAATATCTAAATTAGCGTATCAATATGCAGTTGATAATTTTAAAATAATCAGTAATTTGAAACTAAATTTTAAACATGATATGTTGATTAAGGGGCATGAAAGCATAGCATTAGGAAAAATAATTGCAGGCTGTAAATTTCAATCATATTATCCCATTACGCCAGCTACTGATGAATGTTTATACTTAGAGTCAAAGAAATTTATCAATAAAAATATGGTAGATGAAGTAACTGTGATACAGTCTGAAGATGAGATTTCATCTATTTGTATGGCAATCGGAAGCTCTTTGACTGGTGTAAGATCCTCTACTTCAACATCTGGACCTGGGTTTTCATTGATGGTTGAATCCCTTGGATGGGCTGGAATAAATGAAGTACCTATAGTAATAACATTATATCAAAGAAGTGGACCATCAACAGGATTGCCAACTAGACACGGTCAAGAAGATTTATTATTCGCCATACATGCTGGACATGGAGAATTTTCAACTATCGTATATGCGTCAGGAAGCATAGAAGAATGTTTTTATGATGCCATCACATGTTTTAATCTTTCTGAAATTTACCAAATTCCAGTAATACATATGGTTGATAAATTCCTTGCAAGCTCCATAATTACTTGCAACAAATTTGATTTAGGAGTAATTAAAATAATGAGAGGTAAATTACTACATGATGTGAACAAGGATTTTAAATATAAAAGATTTGAAATCACAAAAGATGGAATCTCTCCACGATCAAAATTAGGACAGCACAATGGGATATTTTGGAACACTGGTGATGAAAGTGATGAATATGGACATATTACTGAAGATCCATTATGTAGAATTCAAATGATGGATAAGCGTATCTCGCGCCTTGATCTTATAATCAAAAATATTCCAAAGTCGCAACAAATCGTCTTACATAAATTGAATGAATATTGCATTATAAGTTGGGGTTCTACTGCTGGGCCGATATTGGATGCAATTAAAATGTTGGAAAGAATAAATATTAAAGTTGGATTTTTACAAATTAAATTATTACAACCATTTCCAACAGAATATGTAAAATCTTCTTTATGTGATGTGAGAATCATAATAGATATAGAATCAAACAAGACATGCCAATTAGGAAAACTATTTAAACAAAATTTGCATCGCGATATTGACTATTATATTTTAAAATATACTGGTAGACCAATGACATGTACAGAAATATATCGTTCTCTCAAAAATATATTTAATAAAACAGCAACCAAGGAAATGATTTTAACTCATGGTAAATAATTTTTCTAAATATCGTACAAACACTCATAATGATTGGTGTGCTGGATGTGGAGATTTTGGTATATTGAATTCTATACAGATGGCATTATATGATTTAAAAATTAAGAACCATGAAACTGTTATTTTTTCTGGTATTGGTTGTTCTGGAAAAACACCTCATTTCATAAACACCTATGGAATACATACAATACATGGTAGAGTTTTACCATTTGCTCAAGGTGCTAAAATATCTAATCCCAAAATCACAGTAATTGCAGTTGGAGGTGATGGTGATGGATTAGGAATAGGAGCTGGACATTTTATTGCTGCTGGAAGAAGAAATATTGATATTTCTTATATAATTTTCAATAATGGAGTATATGGACTTACAAAAGGACAACCATCTCCAACTTTACGCAGGGGAATTAAAACTAAAAATAGTATACATGCTAACATTAATTGTAATATTGACCCAATAGAATTAGCTATTGTATCAGGTTTTACATTCGTAGCTCGTGGTTATTCATTTGATATGAAACATCTTAAAAATTTAATGATCTCATCAATTATGCATAAAGGATTATCATTTTTAGATGTTATACAACCGTGCCCCACTTATAATGACATGATATTCAATGAAAATAATACTGGATCGAATGAACATTCTTCACAATCATATTATAAGCTCGAAGATACAAATTATGATCCAGTAATTAATAAAGACGATGATGAATTGACACAACATAAAAAACTAAACAAAATATTTATGAAATCTCGTGAATTAGGGCATAAAATACCGATTGGTGTTTTTTATCAAAATAATATTATTCCGTCATATCATGATAGACTTAATGATATAATGATTAATTATGATATGATTCCACCTGCATTTTCACAAATATCTGATCAAAATAATAATACTACTGCTGATATTTCTAAACTCCTAGATGAAGTATCATTGAAATAAGTATTTTATTGGTGTTCTTATTATCCTCCTCATAACTTGAATTATAACACAATGACTTATGTAGTTAATAAAAAGTCATATACTAAGAACTATTTTAACCCAATTTATTTGGACAATTTCCATGATTTATTTATAAATACAAATTTTTGTTTTGGTGTAATGGCATTTGCTATCCAGCGATCATCATGCATGTCAAATATATAATTAATTTTGATTACGTTTTTAGGGAATTTTGCTTGATCTAAATGATATGGCAACAACTCTAATACAAAGCTAATTTTATCTATAGCCAAATTAAACTTGCTTATTTCTTCAACATCTACTATAAAAATAATTTGAATTGTATCTATAAAACATATAGTGATTTTTATAGAGTTATTTTTACCTCTGCGTCTTTTTATCTCTTTGAACATTGATTTTAATTTGTCCCATTGTTGTAATCCAAACCAATTAAAAAATTTATTGAATGCTATTGAAATATCTAATTTAATTATACTCAAAAAAATATTATCTTCATCCTGTTCTATTTCTTTAAGATAAACTTGGAATTTATTATTTAGCATCTCATAGAGTACTTCAATCTCCCATGGAGACATTCCATAATGAAGTAATTTTACTGTTAGCAATTTATTATCTGATCATACTCATAAATTTTGGAATTACGTTTAAACTATTTTGCATAATTCAAACAGTATGTATATATTTCCATAAATAAATTATTCCAACTGTACTTATAACAAATATCATTGGTTTCCAAGCAAATACTGGTATTTGTGTATCTAATTTAATTTTATAATTATCTAAAATCTTATGAGCATATTTTCTTATTCTGTTGTTCCAAATCTTATAATCCACCTCATATTTTTTCATAAGGTTTGCTATTTCGTAAATTACTGGCGTTCTTTGTGAAAAAAGATGCTGTAAATAATCTCTTGATACTTCTACTTCTGCATAAATAGCAATTAATCCTTTTTTCATATCAACTAACCGCACATGTAATTCCCAAGGCTTATTTAATTTTAATGATAATCCATTACCTATTTGAAATGGTTTTTTATGTTCAAATTTGACTTTAGTAAAACCTTCATTCACAAATATTTTTAATAAGTCATCGATATTTTTTTTTACTATTAATGTTAATTGTTCTACACCATTTTTTGTATCTGTTTGTATTTTCTCTACTAATCCATTTGGAAGATACATTGTTTTAGGATATTTTGTTAAATATTCCATTTGATAAAACATACAATAAGACAAATTTATGTTAAACGTTAAATGTAGATGCAATTAAACTACGAATATATATACATTGTTCATATGGTATATTCATTTCATCAGATTTGATTTCTCTATTGGTTATTTCAATATTTGAATTTCTTATTATTGCAATCGGCTTGGAATCATTTCCTTCTCCCATCAGGTGATTTGCAATTGATGCTAAATTGTCAGCAGTTGCTTGTCTTGTAACTTTCAATTTATTTCCAGTTAAATCTATATCTGATCTTCTATCCCATACCGGATTCATTCCAGCACAAGCTATAGCTATTCCGGTAGTGCCTATTCTTGATGGTGCTAATCTACTATCTGTGATAATTATTCCTACATTGACATGATACTTCAAAAAAAAACTTCGTTTTAATTGTTGGGCTATTAGAAAAGAATCATGTGGATATAATATAACTTTATCATTCATTATATTAGATTTATCTATGCCTGCATTAGGAGCTAACATATTATTAGATTCAGTTAATACATATCCATTTACACCACCAAAAATGCAATCAGCTTCTCGTATTATAATTTCGGCAATTTCTGGAATTATTTTAAATTTTTTGGATAACTTATAACCATCAATTGAAACATTTATTGAGCTTAAATCTAATGCACGTCCCTGAGCGCTTGAAATATATTTACTAGAGATGATTATTATGTCTCCATTCTTAATTGTTATTTTTTGTAAATGGAACGCTGTAAATATCTCTTTAAATAGATTAAACTTATGATTCTTTTTATTCATTCTAATTGTTTTTATTTTTAAACACAATATTTTGATATTGAAAGATTTTAATCTAAAAAATGTTTTGATTATTTATGAACATAACCGAAAAAATAATTTCTAATGCATCTGGAAAATCAGTTGTATGCCCAAATGAAGTATTATTTGTTAGAGTAGATAAAGTTATGTTACACGATGTTTCTGGACCTGGTGTAATAAAAGTATTTGATAGGTTGAAAAATCAAGGAATTAAAGTCGATTCTATATATGATCCAAATAGTGTTTGGGTTGCAGAAGATCATTTCGTACCATCTCCAGATGAAATATCTGCAACAAATATAAAAAAATTATCTGATTTTACACATAAATACGGTATCAAAAAACATTTTAAGTATGGTATGGGTCAATATGGTATCTGTCATACTTTATCTCATGAAGAAGCATTAGTATTGCCAGGAGAAGTTTATGCAGGTGGCGATTCGCATACAAATACCACTGGAGCTTTAGGTGCATTTGCATGTGGTTTTGGACATACTGATATAGCATATATATTACTAAAAGGAAAAATATGGATTAAAGTGCCTGAAACTATATATTTTAAATTAAATGGCAAATTACCAGACTATGTTATGGCTAAAGATTTTATTTTGCAAATTATTGGAGATCGGGGAACTGATTTTTGTACTTATAAAACTATGCAATTTGGAGGAGACGGAATTGAAAAAATGCCCATAGATGAGAGATTAACATTAACAAATATGAGTACTGAAGCAGGAGCCAAAAATTCTATAATAGAACCTGATCAAAAAGTAGTCGATTATATGCAAGAACGCGGAATTAGAAATATGAATTTAGTTAAAGGTGACTCTAATTCAACATATCATAAAATTCTCGAATACGATTCCAATGATCTGCAACCATTGGTAGCTAAACCTTTTTCACCACAAAATATTGCTGTAGCTCATGATTGTAGTGGAATTGATCTAGATAAAGCTTATATAGGATCATGTACTGGTGCAAAATTAGAGGATTTAGCAGCTGTATCAAAAATATTAAAAGGACATAAAGTAAAAATAAGAACTGAAATCTTGCCTTCTTCATTATCAATTTATAAAAAAGCAATGGACATGGGATTTATTAAAATATTTTTAGATGCTGGAGCTACTATCGGTCCACCTACATGTGGTGCATGTTGTGGAGCACATATGGGAGTATTATCAGAATCAGAAGTATGTATTAGTACAACTAATAGAAATTTCCCTGGTAGGATGGGACACCCTAAATCTAAAACTTATCTTGCATCTCCATTCGTAGTAGCAGCTTCATCACTCACCGGTAAAATAACAGACCCTAGAGATCTAAATTGATTAGCAAAGTTATCGCATATAAAAAAAATAATATTGATACAGACACTATCATACCTGGAAAATATTTGAAAATACATGAATATGACGAACTTGCTAAACATGCAATGGAGGGATTAGATTCATCTTTTAGAATTAGAACAAAAGATTGTAGTTTCATAATAGCTGGAAATAATTTTGGTTGTGGATCTAGTAGAGAACACGCTCCAATTGCATTATCTTATTCTGGAATAAAAATAATTCTAGCACTTTCATTTGCCAGGATTTTTTATAGGAATGCAATAGATGGCGCTTTTATTATACCGATAGAAATAGATCAAAATACATACAATAGCATTAATGATAATGATGAGCTTGATATTGATGTACAAAACAACAAGATCGCTAACTTAACTACATCTAGAACTTACATCACTAAACCATTTCCTAATCTAGTCAAGAAAATAATTGATGCAGGAGGTATCTTCAAATTAGATGTGTAGTAGATGACACAAACTTTATACGAAAAAATTTGGGATTCTCATATAATAACTAAACAAAATAAATCTAGTTTGTTATATGTTGATAGGCATTTCATACATGAAGTTACTTCTCCACAGGCATTTGATGGTTTACGTTTAAATAGAAGACATGTAAGAAGACCAGATTTAACAATTGCAACAGTCGATCATAATGTACCTACAGTAGATAGATCTCTTCCAATACTGGATCAAACTTCTAAAATACAGATTAATACACTAGAAAATAATTGTAGAGAATTTGGTATAACGATATTTGGTATGCAAAGTGAATATCAAGGAATAGTACACGTGATTGGTCCGCAACTTGGAATTACTCTTCCTGGAACCACCATAGTTTGTGGAGATAGTCATACTTCAACTCATGGTGCGTTTGGAGCTCTTGCATTTGGTATAGGTACAAGTGATGTTGAACATGTTTTGGCAACTCAAACTATATGGACACAAAAATCAAAATCTTTTAAAATTATTATAAATGGGAAACAAAATTCTGCAATAACTGCTAAAGACATAATATTGTTTATTATTCGTACTATTGGCACATCTGGAGGTACCGGAACTGTAATAGAATATACTGGTGATGTAGTCAAAAACTTTTCTATGGAACAAAGAATGACTATTTGTAACATGTCCATAGAAGCTGGAGCTAGAGCTGGGCTTATAGCTCCAGATGAAAAAACGTTTGATTACTTGCGTAATAAAAAATATACTCCTGCAAATTATGAATCCTTAGTAGATTTATGGAAATTGAATTTACATTCTGATAAAAACGCTACTTTTGATAAAGAAATTAACATAAATATAAGTAGAATAACACCGCAAGTAAGCTGGGGTACAAACCCATCTATGGTATCTGATGTTACATCCATTATTCCATATCCAAAACAATATTCTAAGAATGATCCCAATAAATTGGAAGAAGCTAAAAATGCTTTGAAATATATGGGATTGAAACCAGGAACTCCAATTACAGATATTTCAATAGATCGTGTTTTCATAGGATCTTGTACAAATGCTCGTTTAGAAGATCTTATAGATGCAGCCAAAATAGTAGAAGGTAATAAAGTATCTTCTCATGTTAAAGCAATAATTGTACCTGGTTCGCAAATGGTAAAAAAACAAGCAGAGAATTTAGGACTGCATAAAATATTTAAACGAGCTAATTTTGAATGGAGAGAATCTGGGTGTAGCATGTGTTTAGGAATGAATGATGATTTTTTATTGCCAGGAGAACGTTGTGCTAGCACTTCAAACAGAAATTTTGAAGGACGACAAGGTACTGGTGGACGTACGCATCTTGTAAGTCCAATTATGGCAGCTGCAGCTGCATTATATGGACATTTTGTGGATGTACGTGAATTAATGAGCAATGACAATTGAAAGTGTAAACTTTATTCGTAGCATTATAACTCCATTAAATAAATCAAATGTTGATACAGATCAAATAATACCAAAACAATTTCTAAAATTAATTTCAAAAACAGGATTCGGGAAATATCTTTTTTATAATTGGAGATTTGATTCTAATGGAAAAAAAATAACAAAATTTGTTTTGAATGATCAGATCTATAAAAATTCTAAAATTTTGGTAACACGTGATAATTTTGGCTGTGGTTCTAGCAGAGAACATGCTGTATGGGCATTAATTGATTATGGTTTTAAAGTAATTATAGCACCGTCTTTTGCAGATATTTTTTATGAAAATTGCTTTAAAAATAGACTATTGCCAATAATAACTACTGATAAAGTAATAAACAAATTAATTACATTCAAAAGCAAAATGGAAATTAATTTATCATCACAAACAATTAAAATTAATTCTGACCTGATTAATTTTGAGATAGATGCAATCAAGAAACAAAATATTTTAGATGGTTTAGATTATATTGGATTGACTTTTAAATATAAATCTAAAATAGAAGATTATGAGAAAAATTCTAATGTTCCATCAATTTTGTAATTGAACTAATCAATACTTTATTGTATGTAGCTACAGTAGGAGATTCTATATCTATCCATAATTGATTTCCAATATCGAATGCACTTATATTTTCATATTCTACTAGTTTTTGTAAAATATCATAAGATAAATTGATATTTTTTTTATCATGTTTGCTAATTAAATCCAAAACACTTGGATTCATAATATAAATACCTAAACATTCTGACATTTGAAATTTAATTATGGGTTTTTCTATAAACTGAGTTATTACTTCATTTTCTATTTTTGCAAACCCAGTTTTTTCTTTTCTTTGATTTCGCGTTGCAATGCAAATATAACTATTTTTGTTGTTAAAATGTGATCTCATTTTCATAATATCTATTGCACATAGATTGTCTCCAAACCACAATAAAAATGGTTCATTAATTTTTCTACGCGGTACGCAATTAAGATCTCCTCCTGTGCCATTTTTAGAATCTTGAATAAATGTTAAAAATTTTTCATATTTTGTATTGTAAAAATAATTCTGTATTTGTCCTCCTGAGCCTTTTAAGTCAGTAATTATCATAATTTCGTCTATTAATTTGCAGTTTATTATATGTTGAACAATGTAATATATCATTGGTTTTTCATTACATGGTATCATTGCTTTTGGGATAAACTTAGTAAACGGTAAACCTCTTGAACCGCTACCTCCTGATAATATTACTGCTTTCAAATTTAACGATACGACTTTTGTTTACGTCTTCTTGCTCCTGGTCCACCAAATTTTTTAGGTTCTTTAGTTCTAGAATCACCACTAATTAAATATTTATCAAAATCTGTTATTTTTTTCCTTAAATCTTCTCTTAATGATTTGGACAATGGATGATCCTTTGGTTCATTTTTTGATTTTGTTAGACCTGCTAAAGCTCTGGAAATAACAGTTGCGACAGCTACGGCTTGGCCCATGAAACCTCCTCCGCTTACTCTTACTGATATGTTTATTTTATTGCGCAAGTCGCCTAAAATTTCTATAGGTGATAACATAATTTCACGTGCAGTTTCATGTTGAATCATTTCTATTGGTTTATTATTTATTCTAATCTCACCAATACCTTTTGTAATGTATGCATGAGCACTAGCAGTCTTTTTTGTAGCAAAATATAATTCTTTTTTTATCATTGTGATTGACCGATATTTTTTCCTAATTCTAACATACTTGTGTAACTCATAATCGGTTTTGTTGTGTCTGTTTTATCTAATTTAATTTTTTTTATTTTTTTAGTATGTGTTGGAGATCCTACATAAGTTCGTAATCGTTTCAGAGAATTTTTTCCAGACGCTTTATTTTTAGGCAGCATACCTCTAATCATCTTTTTCATTATTGTATCTGGTCTTCTTGAATGAAATGGACCATGTTTTGGATTTATGATGCTTGATATTTTTAAATACTCTTTATATTCTCTAATGATAGAATTTCTATTACCGCTTAACATTATCTTTTCGCAATTTATTATGGTTACATTTTTTCCAGATAACAATAACTTTGCTACTCTGGAGCTTAATCTTCCAGCTATCAAATTATCTCCATCAATAACTACTTGTTGTGGAACATTTTTAATATTTTTACTTTCATCCAATTATTATCACTCCTTTTCCAGTAGGGAATTGATTTATCATATGTTCAAAATCAACTACTTTGCCACCAGATTTTATAATTTTGTTTATTGCTGCAAGTGAAATCCCAAAAGATGCTAACGTTATTTTATGTTCTATCAGTCCTGTTCCAAGTACTTTGCAAGGACAAACAACAAAATCTCCATCTTTGCTATACGTTTTGATTTTGTTAATATTTACTACTTTATTTTTATATGAAGACTGTGCTATTTTTATTAGTTTCATCCAAATAGGAGATTTAGTGTCTTTGTATGCATTTCTTAATATTTTAATTTGAGGAAAAATTGTTTGATATGACATTTTAATGAACAACTACCTTATACAATATATGTATTTTATAATTCTATTTTATTAATATTTTCTTTAAACTCATGAAGCCTATTAGATAGTTCATTTATTCCGCTACTAATTAATTGAATTGGAGATAATGTCCCTGTGCTTTCTACAGTAAGAATGTATTCATTTTTTCTATTTGTATGAGTTAAAACAGATATGTTAGCCGAGTTCCATTTTGCATGCGTAGTACCTCTGCCTAATCTTGCATAAGCTTCTATTTTTAATCTCTGTCCTACTGCTAATTCTACAATTGGTATATTATTTGATACAGGTTTAACATCTTCATTTTCTGAGATAATTTCATTTGACATTATTGTTCTGGTTTTATCTTTACTTCCAGAATCCATCATAAGAATGACTCTGCAATTTGAACAGCCTGATTTATTATTACAACTACATTTTAGAGGTTCATTGAATCTTGAAACAGGCATACTTAAAGGTATCAAAGCTAATCTGTGAGCTAGTCCTTCATCTGCTAAAACAGATGAATTTTCTATTATGTTCACAGTATCGATAGCCAATATTGGTATTCCATTTAAGCAAACTCTTCTTAATGCATTGGCATATTGTAACGGTATATCATTTAACTTTATAGATATGACATTTGAATTTTGATTAATAATCTCCAACGACAAAACAATAAATCAACATGATTTCCAAATAAAAATCTAGCGAGAATACTAAATAATTACTATAATGACATTATTATATGACCACAAAAATATCCATGATTAGATATCTATATAAAAATAACAGATTTGAAATTTTAGTTAACTCTGAAGCTGCATTTAACTATAAGTATATGAAAAAATACAACCAATCTAAAATATTTATTTCTGATGAAGTATATATAGATTCTAAAAAAGGAATTAGATTTCCAACAGGTAAATTATTAAGTATTTTTGGAACTAATAATATCGAAAATATTAAAAAAATAATACTGGACAAAGGAGAATTAAACTTAACTACAGAACAAAGGCGTAATATGATAGAACAAAGAAAAAAACAAATAATCGAATTCATTTCTAAATCGTTTATTGATCCTAAGTCTAATCTTCCTCATCCGACAATTAGAATAGAACAAGCTATTAACAACTCTAAAGTCTCTATAAATCTATCTCAAAATATAAACGAGCAAGTAAAATACATAATTGATAAAATACGCGTTTTATTGCCTTTAAAATCATCATCGTACATCAAAATATCTATTATTATTCCTAATAGATATGCATTCAAATCATATCCTATGTTGAAGACAATTGGTAAATTGATCCAAAGTAGTTATGAGAAAGATGGTTCTCTTAAAGCAATAGTTGAAATACAGGCCGCACTAAAAACAATAATGATTGATAAATTGAATATTATGACAAAAAATACAGCGCTGGTAGAGGTAATAAATGATGGAAAATGATAAAAGATCTTATGTCACTCCAGGAGATGTAATTACAACTGGAACATACAGAGCAGATCAAAATGTAATATGTCAAAACAACAAAATAATATCTACAGTGGTGGGAATATCTGAAATTTATGACAATAATGTAAAAGTCATACCATTAGCAGGAATATATATGCCTAAAGTTAATGATATTATAATAGGTAAAGTTATATCTCATACTTCATTATCATGGGAATTAGATATTAATTCTTGTTATTCTGGATTTTTACCAGCCCATGATGTATTTGGGAGAGATTTTTCTGCACATGCAGATGAGTTATCATCAAAACTTGCTATCGGAGATGTAGTAACTGCAAAGATAGCTAATTTTGATAAAAATAGAGATCCGTTGATAACTATTGCTGATAAGGAACTTGGAAAAATCAATTCTGGGGAATTGGTAGAAATATCCCCAAGTAAAGTTCCACGACTTATAGGAAAACATGGTACTATGATACAAACAATAGAATCTATTACACACGCATCAATAATAATAGGACAAAATGGTAGATTGATTGTTTCATGTAAAAGTCCAAATTTACTATCCAAAACAATAAATGCAATTAAGATGATTGAAACACAATCGCATGTAGCAGATCTAACTGATAAAGTTAAATACAAATTAGAATCAGAAGGCGATTAATTTGGGTGGTGCAAAGACTGATATAATATTATTGAATGAAAGTGATATACGTTGTGACGGTAGAAAAATAGATGAATTACGTAAAATTATAATCAAAGCTGGGGTATTACAAAATGCTAATGGTTCTTCCTATATAGAATTTGGTAATAATAAAATTTTAGTTGGTGTTTTTGGACCACGAGACGTTCATCCAAAACATTTGGCAAATACAAATACTGGAATATTGAGATGTCGATATCATATGTCGCCCTTTTCTGTAGATGAAAGAAAAAATCCAGCTCCATCAAGACGCGAAATAGAAATCTCAAAAGTAATCAAAGAAGCATTAGAACCATCAGTAATACTTAAAAAATTCCCACGAACTGTGGTTGATATATTTATTGAAGTACTACAAGCTGATGGAGGTTCTAGATGCGCAGCATTGAATGCGGCATCTGTGGCATTAGCAGATGCAGGTATTCCTATGCGTGATTTAGTTTCTGCATGTGCTGCAGGAAAAATAGCTAATTCTATAGTTTTAGACGTTAATAACGAAGAAGATCAGTTTGGACAAGCTGATATGCCTGTAGGTTACATGCCTAATCTAGAAAAAATAACATTGATTCAATTAGATGGTATTTTAACGCACAACGAATATGCAACATGCATAGATGTAGCAATACAAGGGTGTAAAACAATATATCAAATACAAAAAAAAGCACTAATCGATAAATTTTTTCAAGGTGATATTAAATGACTATACTTGATGAATTAAAAAAACATAAGATATTAGAATTACTAAAAAACGAAAAACGTATTGATGGTAGAAATTTTCTTGAACCACGATCTATTTTGATAGAAACTGATTTAATACAAAAAGCTAACGGTTCTGCACGTGTTGATTTAGGATACACGTCAGTTATTGCAGGAGTAAAAATACAACCTGATAAACCATTTCCTGATCTTGGTGATAAAGGTATTTTTATTTGTACTGCTGAGATTCTTCCATTGGCTCACCCTGACATAGAACCTGGTCCTCCAGGTGAAGATGTCATAGAATTAGCTAGAGTTGTTGATAGAGGAATTAGAGAAACTAATATGATAGATCTATCTAAACTAGTACTGGAGAAAGACAAGTCTGTAATTGGCATATTTGTAGATAATTGTATAACTGATTATGATGGTAATCTATTTGATGCATGCTCATATGCAGCAACTGCAGCTATACTTTCATCTGATTTACCTGTTTGGGAATTAAAGAATGATCAACCTGTTCTATTAGACAAAAGATCTATTATTCCTATAAGCACAATACCAGTATCTGTAACTGTGGGATTGATCGATAGCTACTTAATAGTAGATCCTAATGCAGATGAATGGAAATGTATGGATGCTAGAATAACCATTACATCTAATTCTGAAGGAAATGTATGTGCTTTACAAAAAGGAGGATATGGAAGTTTTACATATGATCAATTATTAGAATGCAGTAAAATTGCAATATCTGTAGGATCAAAAATCAGAAAAATTCTTAAACAACATAAAAAGAGTAAATAGAAAATGGCAAAAAAATCATCATCTCTAAAGGGACTAGGTTGTAGATATGGATTGAAATTACGCAAACAATATACACAAACATACAAGTTATTAAAATCAAAACGCGTATGTCCAGAATGCGGTTCAATCAAATTCAAGCGCATTGTTATAGGAATATGGTCTTGTAAAAAATGTAAATTCAAAATTGCAGGTGGAGCTTATGACATTAAATTTTAATGTTCATGTCATTTATGACGCTTTAGACAAAACAAAAGCTATTTTCGATTCTATTAGTACTGACTCTAAATTCTATCCAGAACAAGAAACAAAAACTAAAATTACAATAGGCAATCATATATTATTAGCAAACATTGATTCATCACACATACAACATGTAAGAGCAAATTTAAATACACTGTTACGTTTAATGCAAGCATGTTTTGATTCTCTAGAATCGATAAAAATATATGAAAAATCATAATTCTTAAAATAATGTCATCTGGTAAACAAATTCCACCATGGTTGCAAGAGCAAATTATGAAATTGCAACAAACTCAACAAAATTTACAATCCATACTCACACAAAAACAACAACTGGAATTAGAACAAATTGAATCAGACAAAGCTCTTGATGAATTAAAAAATGCTAATACTGAAGAAATAGTTTATAAATTTGCAGGTTCTATATTGATAAAATCTAATAAGAAGGATCTAATAACAGAATTAGAAGAAAAAAAAGAATTGGCTAATACTAGATCTATTGTTTTATCAAAACAAGAGACACGTATTAAACAAAACATTAAAGAACAGGAAAATAAGATAAATGAAATGATCAAAGGAAAATCTTAATTTTTTATTTGTTTTTGATTTAAATAAATTTGAATTTAAATGATTTACGAATAATTGTGGATGAGCGTGAAAAAAAAAGTGGCATTCCTGATTTATTGAGATCGGTAGGAATAAATTTAGAAATTAAAACCCTGATAATTGGAGATTATATTGTTAAACCAGAAACAATAATCGAAAGAAAAAGTTTAAAAGATTTTTTTTTATCAATATTTGACGGAAGATTATTTAATCAATGTCAGAAACTCAAAGATCATTATCAATACCCAATAATATTGATTGAGGGTAATTTATCTGATATGGCAAAAATTTCTGAAAACCCATTTATATTTTATGGAGCTATTTCATCTATACTGATAGATTTTAGAATACCTGTAACTTGTACTCCTGATATTTATCATACATCGAAATTACTTATATCAATGTCCTCAAAACATGGTGTGATGAACGGAACTTTTCTAAAAAAAATTAGAAAACCTGAAAATCTTAAACTACAACAACTTGCTTTATTATGTAGTTTGCCAGGAATAGGTGAAAAAACAGCAGAAAAATTATTGAGTAGGTTTGGTTCTCCTCTAGACGTTTTGAATGCTTCAACTGTAAGTTTATCAAAAGTAGATGGATTAAGTTCATTAAGAGTAAAAAAAATAAAAAAAATATTGAATGATCACTATCATATTTACACAAAGTCATTAACGAAACAAGGTACTTTAAATTGAAAAACTATCCTGTATTTGTTACATTAGATTGGTTAAATAATAACATTAATAATAAAAATTTGGTAATAATTGATGCGCGTAGCAAAAAACTATACGATATAAATCATATTATTAACGCTCAACATATGGGTATAGAAGATGTAATAAAAATTAATCAACATGGTGCGCATTTAGTTTTGGATGAAAGTGAATTGAATGTTCTATTTGGTAGTAGAGGAATCAACTCTGATAAAACAGTTATTATATATGGAAATTATAACGATCATTCCATGTTTAGAATTGCATGGACATTGCTATATTCTGGGCATACAAAAGTTGACATCCTTGATATTGGCATTACTGTGAATGATCTTTATAGTTCAAATTCTAAACCTGATGTAACAGAAACTTCGTATGTTTCTAACATAAACAAGAGTTCAAGGATTACAACAAAAGAATTAAAAGAGCAAATTGGCAATGTTACCATCTTGGATGCACGTTCGCTGCAGGAGTACATGCATGGGCACATACCAACAGCTATTTCATCTCCATTTTTCTACGGTCTAAAATCTAATTCTTTTCAGAGTAGTATGAATCTAAAAACAATGTTTAAAGAAAAAATAATTGGCTTAGATAATGATATAGTGTGTTATTGTAGTCATGGGCATCGTGCTTCTAATTTATTTTTTCAATTACTACATGCAGGATATAAAAATGTAAAATTATATGATGGCTCATTTACGGATTGGTATGGAAAACACTTTGAGATCGAATGACTTTTTTTTTAATTTTTGTACCACATATATTGCATATATTATGAATTGACAAACTATTACAGCCCGGACAATAATATGAAAAATTTTTGATGCTTTTTATACCTGAAGTCATAATTGACCTGGTACTAATTCCAAAATTTTTTGCAACATTAATAATTGCAAAATCATCAGTTATTAATTCCCCTTTCAAATTCAGGCATAATGCAATAATTGATATATCCTCTTTTGATAACGTTTGCATATCGCCTGTTTTTTTGGCCATTTTTATAACTTGGAGTTTATATGATTGTTGTGCGTCTATTATAATTACTCTTTCTATTTTTAACAATGTTTGTAATATATCATAATTTTTTTGAATATGTTTAATTTCGTTAAAAACTAGTGATGTGGTATAATATTTATTCTCTGATCTAAATGGTACTCCAGCATAAAATGCATTGGCATCCAATACTCTAAAAACCAAGTTTATTCATTTGTCTTAATCCTCGTTTTTTGAGTCTTATAAAGACAGCTTGTTTGTTATATTTTTTTATGATTATAGATTCATCAAATCTTGCGGACTTAATTACTTGAGCATCCATAACAATATTACAATCATGAGAACAATCTACTTGAATTTTTTTTGCAGGTACCACTATAGATTCTAACCCATATACAGGTGCAACAGGTGTTATAATTAATGTATTTAAACTTTCATGTAAGATGGGTCCGCCTAAAGAAAATGAGTGTCCTGTAGAACCACTAGGTGTTGCAATTATGACTCCGTCCATTTTTTGTTTTACTGTATCATTTTGAAATCTGATTGTAAATTCAGAAGTTTTGGTCAAATTTTTTCTATTTATGTATATCTCATTTAAAGCTGGTGGGAATTCTCTACCACTACATTCTGCTACTATTCTTAATCTTTTATCTAAAAATACATTATTTGTTACGATTTGTTGTAAAGCTTGATCTATTTGTTCTTCTCTTATTTCAGATAATATGCCCCTATTACCACCTACATTTATTGTTAGTATAGGAATTTCATTTTGCAAATGTCGAAATGTTCTTAATGTTGTCCCATCTCCACCTAAAGTTATAACCATATCTAATTTTTTATTTTGTAATTCATCTATTGATTCAATTTTTATAGTTTTTTTAATAGGTGTTGTAGTATATACTAATGTATTCATTTTGGATAATTTCTTAATAATTTTCTCTGCGACATTCTCTGATTCTATTGATCCAAATTTTGTGATTATGCCTACCTTTTTTAATTTCAATACGGTTTTTTATTTTAATAATATTTAAAATATAGTTATTATGACTATTATTACACATTAGATAAGCTTTTTAAGTATTCATAGCGATATTGAATTATGTCCATTTTATTAAAAGATCGAATATACACAATGGAATCGCCTACAGCTAAACGTGGTATTTATCCATTGCATGGTTATAAATTAGGTCTTTATAGATTACCAATAAAATTACAAGATCCGCCTGAAATTCAGTCGATATTTGATGGTATGAAAAAAACATTTGATATGGATCTGTACGCTGATAGAATTTATGCCACATATAAATGGATAGAAGAAAATACTGATAATGAATATCACGAAGAAAAAGTGGAATTGAGTGTTACAGTAGAAGTAGTTACAGGTGAAGTGATAGATCTAATTTATCAAATATTCCCAATTGAAAAATTTGGAGATCCTCAATGGGTGAAAGATTATAGAAAAAAAGCTGATTCATATGCTAAAATGATAATAGATACTATATTACGTAATACTATTCTTGCTGACAAAATGATTCAATCATTTATGAATACTGATAAACTGACTAATGAGGAAGCAGTAAAAAAACTTGAAGAACTAACACCGTTAGCTAAAATTGTACCTAATGCAAAACCAAAACTAATACAAAAAGATGTTAGTGAACATTCAACAAAAGCTAATCATGAAGAAGAAATAATTAGTGCTCCTGACGGTGCTAAACCTGGACCAATAGATGTAGAATATAAAAACCACATAAAGCCATCTGATACTTATACAGTTAGTGCTAACAATAATAAAATAAAAACATGGGGACGAGTAGGTACTGATAATAAAATAATGGGTGTATGGGGAGAATTTGTATCTGTAGATTTTGATATATGTATTGCAGATGGTGCTTGTATTGATGCATGCCCTGTAAATGTATATGAATGGTTTGATTCTCCAGGAAACGTAGCTTCTGAAAGAAAACCTCTCATGGCTAGAGAACCTGATTGCATCTTTTGTCTTGCCTGTGAAGGAGTATGTCCGCCACAAGCGATTAAAATATTCGAAAAAAAATAGAATCTTGTCTAATGACTCAAATTAACTTTTTGAATTAACGGTTTCATGGTTAATTATTTAATACAATTAATTTTAGATTTTTTCATAATATCTGCAGTTTTAATAACAATGTATACATGCAACTTTTATTATTTATCATATTTATCTAGTAAACGTAATGTCAAACATATTATAATAGATGATCGTAATCCGTCTATCACAATTCAATTACCAATTTATAATGAAAAATATGTAGCTGTGAGACTAATTACTTCTATTTGTAAGCTAGACTATCCAAAAGATAAAATATTCATTATGATCCTTGATGATTCTGACGATGATACTGCTGATTTATTAAAACATGTGGTTGCTAAATATAAAAAATTAGGATTTAATATTATGTATATTCATCGTAATAATAGAATTGGTTATAAAGCAGGCGCATTAAAAAACGCAATGAAATTCACTAATACTGAATATGTAGCAATTTTTGACGCTGATTTCATACCTCCAAATTGGTTCTTGAAAAAAACTATATCTCACTTCTCTGATCCATGCGTGGGACTAATTCAATGTAGGTGGGGTCACTTAAATGAAAACTATTCTTTATTAACTAAGGCTCAAGCATTAAGTCTAGATTTTCATTTTTTAATAGAACAAAATGCAAAAAGTAATTCAAATCTTTTCATGAATTTTAATGGAACCGCTGGAATTTGGAGAAAAAAATGTATTGATGATTCGGGAGGATGGCATACTGCTACATTAGTTGAAGATTTAGACTTGAGTTATAGAGCACAGATGAAAGGTTGGAAATGTATTTTTTTATCAGATATTATTGTTAATGCAGAATTGCCAGTACAAATGAATGGAGCTAAAAGACAACAATTTCGTTGGGCAAAAGGATCAATTCAATGTGCAATAAAATTATTAGGAATTATTATTTTTAGACGTAAGATTGGAATCTCTACTAAAATACAAGCTTTTGTTCAACTTACACGCCACATTGTTTTTCCATTGATATTGATTCAATTCATTGCTTTGCCTATTTTGTTAGCATCTAGCGTGAATTTGTATGTAGTGAGCTTTATGCCTATAATTACAATAGCTGCATATTTGATGATGGGTCCTGGTGCGTATTTAATAGTCATACATAAATTATGGGGCAAAAAATGGAAAAGTAAGGCACTTGTAATGCCATATCTAATTATTTACTCTTTGGGAATGTCCATTAATAACACAATAGCAGTTTTTGATGCTATATTTGGTACCAAAAATGAATTCTTACGAACTCCAAAATACGGTATAATTAAAAAAACAGACGATTGGAAGAACAAATCATATAATCTTCCATTTACAAAAACTACATTGTTAGAAGTTTTTTTTTCAGTTTATGGTATTATAGGAGTTTTGATTTCTATTTTTTCTAATAATATAGTATTCGTACCAATAATATCCTTACATGTAATAGGTTTCATTTATGTTGCATATTTGAGCATTTCCCATACTAAATTTAAAAAAACCAAATCTTTTTCTAGTACTATAATTAATAATAATAAGACATCTAAGTTGTATTATAGATTAAGTATTGTGATAATATCGATTATAACATTTTTTGGTATATATGCTGCATATGCCAGTTATCAAACTCATGTATATCCAATTGACATGTCACGTGGATTATTAGACAGAATAATTGCTTCATCAGATGTTAATTCTATATTAGACGATTTACATAGAATTAAAAATTATTTGCCAAAAGACAGTAATCCAGTATGGTTGTTTCCTACTGATAGCACAAATTTTGTTCGAATTCAAAAAGATCTTGATAATCTAATACATACAGTAACTATATTAAAAACTGTTAATGATAAAACTACTTTTAATACAGGAATGATTGATATTGATAATAGATCTCAACTAATTAAAGAAAATTTAGTAGATGTAACACCATATGTATATGTAAGTATCTCAAACATTGTATACAGTGTAATTTGGATCGCATCCATATTGGGATTTTTTACAATATTGAAAAAAAAGAATAAAGAATTAAGTACAAAAAATATTTAAGACGTTCTGATAGTTTTTTTTATCATTGTTTCAGATTCTAATTTATCGTCCAACGTAAATCAAGATTTAGGTTCTACTATGAACAAAAATATTTTATTTAAATTTAGATTCCAATAATTATCGCATTTTATGAAATATTTTGATTTGATTTTAAGTTTTAATTGATGATTTATAATTTTTATCTTGATCTTTATAATTGTATAATTTTTGGTAAAAAATTATGATTTTTGTAATAGTAGTTTATTTGTTTATTAGCTCTGGTTCATGTAATGTCTCGTGAAAAGTTTTTTCAATTAGTCCGTTTATAGTATCCAAAAAACCTTTTTCACAATATTCGCATTTTATCATATATTACTGTATAGTACGGTACTATTATATATTGATTGTGAATACTTTATTTTTTGAATATGAATTATGCGTAATCTAATTAAAGTAATTTTTATACATATGTTTGTGGTTGATATTTTAATAAACACTGGTATTGAAGTTTTTCAAAATTCGTTTACTAAGCAATTTTTAAATTTTATAGGACAATTAAACCCATTTGAACTCCCACATACATCATTTGTAACTGATCTTGCTATTATTATGATTTTGGCAGCAGTTGTTACTCTTGCATTTTTTAAAATTAAACAACCGTTGATAGTTGGGTACCTTTTTGTAGGAATGTTGATAGGCCCATTATCTCCATTATGGACTTGGTTTTTACCAGATAGTAGATCCATGTTTGATGATATTGAAGGCATAGGCATATTATCTGATATATCTGCATTGAATCTTTTTGCAGAGATAGGAGTGATTCTTCTATTATTTGTGATTGGAATTGAATTTCCATATGCCAAAATACGTTCTATAGGAAAAGTATCTATTGGAATTGGAAGCCTTGGTTTATTTTTAACTCTTGGAGTTATATTTTATTTGTCTACTGCTATAGGATTTAATTTTATGGATTCATTATTTGTTGCAGCATCTCTTTCTGTGAGCAGTACAGCGATAATTCTGAAAATATTAGTGGACTTTGGTCGGATCAAGAAAGAATCATCAGTATTAATATTAGGGATATTGATAGTTGAAGATGTAATTGCAGTTATACTCATTGCATCATTAGAATCTATAGCATTGGTAGGATCAATTTCGATAGAAGGTGTTTTGGTAATATCTTTAGTTGCTACGGGATTAATAACAGGTACATTTACTATTGGTACCAAAATAGTACCTCCGTTAATAGATAAAGTTGCTAGAGCTGAAAACAAAGAAATTTTGTTATTGAGTGTATTGGGAGTTTGCTTTGGCTATGCATTGTTTGCTAACATTGTTGGACTTTCAGTTGCTATAGGTGCATTTTTAGCAGGCGTATTAATTGCTGAATCAAAATCGTCTGAAGTTTCTAAAATAATATCAGGACCAATAAAAGATATGTTTGTTGCAATTTTTTTTGTTTCTGTAGGAGCATTAATGGACATAAGTCAAATACAAAATTATATTGTTGTAGCTATAATATTAATTTCTGTAACTATTGCTATGAAATTTGTTAGTAATTTGACTGGCAACTTTATATTTAGAAAAAACACTCCTGACGCATTACGTTCTGCATTTGTATTAGCTGCACCAAGAGGAGAGTTTTCTATTGTCATAGTTAAAGTAGGAGTTGATTTAGGAGTTATTAGTTCATTTTTATTCCCATTGGTGGGAATAATATGTATAACTACTGCTTTCATATCTCCATTCTTATTTAGTTTAGGAGAAAAAATTATTTCAAAAATGCAATTAAGTAAATAAAATTTATTTATAGTATTCATTTTCATATGCAGTTGCCGGGATTTGAACCCGGGTCACGAACTTGGCAAGCTCGAATATTAACCAAACTGTACTACAACTGCCTATAACCTATAATTATGTTATGTAATTTTTTATATATTTGTAACACAGTACAGCGATGACATGTATTTAATCTTGAAATAATGAATAATATTGAAATCATATACCATGGAATAAAACATTATGTGCGTACAATTTAAAATTTAGATATCGTCTATCTAAACAAATTAATCAATTTTTTGTTACTTAAGTTTAATAGTCTTAACTGACATTATCCCTGGTAGCTTAATTGCAGCATTTTTCATAGCTTTTTTTGCTTCTGTAAGATGTTCTCCATTTATATGCATTTCTATTATGCATTGACCAACATTAACACGTGCAGCTAAACTAACAGCTTTTCCAAATGATCTGCGCATTCCTTCTTGAAGCCTATCTGCACCAGCAGCAGCAATCATTTTATTCTCTCTTAATAATACATGTGGAAAAATACGTAGTTTTGATGCATATCCTGTTTCTCCTGCAGATTTTTCTATTGCTTTATTTGCTGTCAGTCTTGCAGCTTCCATTGCTGTATGTCTAATTTGTATTTTTTCATTTGCTAATAATTGTAAACAATAATCATAATCATCACGTTTGCCTCCTTGAAATTTTGCAATTTTAATTTGTGGTTTACCTTTTATATATTCTCTACGTGTGTATGGTTGACCATTCCCACAACTATAATTAGCACCATGCATGTTATTTTATTATTTTAACATATATTTAATACTTCAATTATTTATATTCTATGTCACTGGGTATAGAATTTAAAGTAAGTGGCAAATTAACTAAAGATGTTGTTACTATTGTAAATGAAGAAATGACATCTACTTTGTCAGATAGAGGTTATGGTGAGATTAATAACAAATTTTTTTTTTTGAAACCATTTGAATCTCTATATTTGTTATATTATAATCAATTAATAATACACAAAAAAAATAAAAATATAGATTTTAATTTGCTCATGGAAACTTGTATAAAATATGACGAAAACATACTGACAAAATTTTTGATATATAGAGATTTAAGAACAAAAGGCTATGTTGTAAAAGACGGATTCGGATTTGGCTCTGATTTTAGAGTTTACGAACGTGGTGCATTTGGTATTAAGGGTGCAAAATATTTAATATTTGGATTCGATGAAGGGAAACAAGAAAAAATATATTCATTGCAAAAAAAAATCGACCAAATAATCAGCATGGGGAAAGAACCCATAATTGCAGTGATAGAACGAAGAGGTGAAATAATATACTATAAAATTTCTAAGATAAATTTTTTAGACAACATAGTTGAAGATAATTTTAATTTATGATGTACTAGTAACCCAATCTGTAGAATATTTTAACAAGTTGTTTTTTTCTGCTTCTTCAAACTCATATATTTTCACGTATTTTATTTTGTCATTCCATAATTCATAGAAGTCTTTTGTTTTAATTATGATTCTATCTTTGTCGTTCCATGATGTGAAAATATCTAGAGATTCAAAATTTTTACTTTGATAATCAAATGTTTCATTTGATGTACCTGTAAATGCAACTACATTATTATATGTGTCCTTAAAAATACCCATTTTTTCTGCAAAAACACCATCTAATTTTTCAGATCTTGGAATTGCAATTTTCAACTTAAATTTTTTTTTGTTTATAATATGTCGTAACATGTTAATTTTATCATTGCTTAATATTTCTTTTGATGTATTGATTTTTTGATCATAAAAAAGTTTAGTTAATATGTTTAAATCTGAAGATCTGAATTTATTACCTGTAATCATTTTGATCATTGCGTTTTTTTCATTAAAGTTTTGAAAACTAAATGATAATGTAATAAGACTCTTTATTGATATGTATTCTATGCATCTTTCATAGATTATACAATTACTTAAACATGGAAGAAAAAATTCTGAAATCAAATCATTCTTATCTGATCTATATTGTTTTTTTAACGCTAATTTTTGTAAATTCATTTCTATATTATGTTCTATTTTATATTTAAGTTAGATTAATAATGCTCCCGCCGGGATTTGAACCCGGGATCATTGCCTTGAGAGAGCAATATGCTTAACCTATCTACACCACAGGAGCCATAGTAGATGTTATTATTATTTAATTAAATATTTAGTTTGTATGCATTTTTAGAAATACGAATATAGTATTTTTGCATGTATATAATAATGTATTATGAAAGATTTTGACACATTTTTAAATATGATGCATGATTGTAGATTTCCAGTTGGTATTGGAGGCTGTAAAAATAATAAACATAATTTTGATTGTTGTGAATATAACATTACAATTTTCAATAATTGTAATCATGACTTTGATCATGCTATGAAACTTGGTGATGACACTATAATCAAAATTCATTATGGCAACATAAAAGAAGCTAGATCTAATATACTTATATTATACAACAGGATGAAAATAATTAACGATCCAAATTGGGATCTTAAAATATTTTTATCAAAATTACACCAAAATATAAATAATGTTTCTCAAGATTTTATAAAAAACTGTCTAATTAACTCATTCATATATTCAACTAAAACTAAAATCTGTATTGAACGTCATGATCCACTTTCTGTACTTTGGCAAAAATGCAGCGTTCTGTTTTTATTAGATGCACTACTTATAATTAATTCAGGTAAATTGAGCCCAACACACATATTAAAATATGTAAGAGACTTTCAACATAATAAAATTAATTCTCATTTTTCGATAATCAATGATTGTATTGGTATTGAAAGAGCTACTACATCATTATTGTCTAGAATGTACAAGTCAACACTCTGTTTAAATACAAAATTACAAAAAAAAGATTCTAAAATAATTCAGACTAAATACAATTACATGATCAAAAATTCATTGCTATCTGATTGTTATTTATATTTGATGTACATAAATAGAAACTATCTTATTGAAATGAAAAATAAAATTCATAGTAACAATGTTGATATTTATTACATGTTAAAAAATGGATTTGATATAGATAATGATAAGATTGAACTACATACACGTATTAAATTAGTACAAAATACTGCCGACTATTTACTACGTGAAATTTCTAATTCTGGTAACTTTTTATAACCCATCGTTCTATAAATTAATATGGTAGATCAAGCATGCGGTTGCGAAGCTGATTCTGGTGACCTAAATTATCAATGTGACTGCGGAATGCAAGGTACTTGTATATGCAGTGTAGATTGTACATGTACAGATTCAGTTTGTCAAGCTGCTGTACAACAATTAAAAAGTTAAAACAACATCATACTTTTTTTAATTATTTTTCATTCATGCCCCAAGATTTTAATAGATCTTTTCTAAATTTTTCGCCCTGCTTCTCATTCAATGTATTGCCGCAGTTTTTGTGTGTGGGTACTACAATCATATCATCTAATTTAAATTCAACTTCGTATAGATGCACATTTGAACAATTACACATGATTAATAAAAATAACTACTCCTATATTTCTTTTTGAAACCTTTAACTAGGGATTAATCTTCATTTTCATATGAGAAAAAAAATATTAATTATTTTGCCATTGTTATTATTGTCTTTGTTATTGTCATCTTATTATATTTCGTTTGTTTCTGCTCAATATTCTCCTGGCGGTGTACAAAATATTGGGACTTGGTATGCTGGAGAAGGATTGAAAAAAGGAAATTATTTCCATTATTCGATGTGTTATTTCGAATATAAAAATTGCAGTCAATTTGAAATGAAATTTTGGGTATCTGAAGAAATAAAAGATGGAAGTGAAGAAAAATGGAAATTAGAAGTAGTAGTTCTTGATGGTAATAAAATAATTAAAGGTGATATGGAAATTGGAAAAATAGCTCCAGAACCTACTGGAGGTAGTGATAATTTATCTATTTATAGAGATGCATACAAATCTACTTTGGCATGGTTATCTGCATATGCTACAGCTCCTACCGGAGACTTATTAGGAAAAGGACCAAAAAGCTTTTCACAGCCATCATGGGGAAAAATAGCTTCTATAGGTGGTGATCAAATAACTCCAACAGAGTCACAAACTGTATCTGTACCAGCAGGACAATTTGATAGTGTGCTTATAACATGGAAGAGTGGTACTATAAATAAAATCTGGGTGGTAGATGATTTTCCATTTCCTGTGAAAGCAGATGCGTTCGTACAAGTATCTCAAGGAATTCCTCCACAATTGTATAAATTTGAATTATTGGAATACAAAGAAAATATAACATCAAATCCATTTGTAGGAATAATGAGTACTAGTGATCAAAACTCAATGTCTGGTTGTCCACAAGATTATGAATTCGTAAAAGACAGGAAAAATACTAATACATTTACTATGATTGTCGAATATAAATATGGACCAAAACATCCAATACCAGGATGTGAAATAGAGTGGTTTGTAGACTTCAAGAGACTTGTTAATGAAAGTGAACATGAATCAGAAGTTCATTTTGATATATTAGTAGTTGATCCAAATTCTGAAAAATTAGTTGTAACAAGATCTATAGCGCAAGAAGAGGGACGTCAAAAACTTTTTACTACTTTGGGACAAGATCATAGATTCACCACTGTGAAAGAAACTGACGAATATGCTAAATATGCAATAATTGTATATGGTACTGGACCAGAGCAAATAGTACCACCTCCAGAAGAACTTGGATGGATATTAATAGATGTGCAATTACAAAACAAATCTAATCCTGACCAAACTATTAACACTAACCAAATTGTTAATTCTGATATACCTGATTGGGTGCGTAACAATGCAGGATGGTGGTCTGAAGGAAAAATACAAGATCAAGATTTCATTTCCGGAATACAATATTTAATCAAAGAAAACATAATTCAAATACCGATTACAAAGTCTAAGGATCATAATGCAACAAATGATGTAATACCTGATTGGGTGCGTAACAATGCAGGATGGTGGTCTGAAGGAAAAATACAAGATCAAGATTTCATTTTCGGAATACAATATTTAATACAAAATAGATTGATATCAATCTCATATTAATTTGTGATTTGCTTCGAACCAAAATATTCTTTTTAATTTTTATAATATCATTTAGTATAGGTGCATTTGTGTATTTAGAATATGGTTTAGACATTAAAAATGTAAATAATTTGCCACGTTTTTCATCTACATGGTACATGGGAGAAGGTAAAGAATATGAACCAATTTTGAAGTACTTGATCAATGATCACAATAATAACGTACAATTACAAACAACTTTCAACTTTAAACAAATATCTGATGTTAACTTATTATATTTACAAATGATAGATCAAAATAATAATAATACATTCTATCATATACTAGAATTAACAAATGATTATACAATTAAAAGTTATAATAATGATGAAATTAAACCTCACTTACAAATAATAAACGATACTATATTTTCAAAACGCGATATGGACAAAAATATAAAATATCTAATCCATAATTCATCTTGGGGGCATACATTTGTTGGTAAATTAACTCCTCGACTAAAAGTAATGAATGATATTTTTGATTTTTATTTTGGTAAATTGAATATTTTCAAAATTAATTACAAAATTGGAATGCAATATAATGGATTTTTCATTGTTGATAATTTACCAATACCTATAAGAGCACAATATTATGACATTAATGGAAATTCATTATATGATTATGAATTGTTGTCATTTAATATTCAATATTTCCCACTATCAAATTTATACGAATTTAATAACCAGCTAGAAAATGTTAGCACGTCACAAGTTAATTTACACCATAAATGAAAAGAATGTGGCAATATGTCAATTCTTCCATTTTCAAAAAATATTTTTAACCCTTCCTTACCATCGTACATATATGCTTCTTTAATGGTTGAACTAGCAAACATTTGTTTTGTTTGCAATTTTATTACATTAATATCTATAGGAAATTTTTTTTGTTTTTTATTAATTATGACACTAATGTTTTGAGTGCCATAAGAATTAACATCATTAATTTTTTCTTTTTGTGGAAAATTAAGTAAAATTTGTATGCCGTATTTTTTGGCGATGTCTGCACACAATTGATTTATCATGGTATAACATAATGCTGGATTTTGTCTTAATGTGTTCTTAATAGTGTTTGAATTGATTTTTAAATATATTTGTAATTCTTCTATTATTTTTTTAAATTTGATCATTCTTGTAATGAAATCATATAAAGTACTAATTTAATTATTTATATTATGGCTCTCCCATCAAATAAACATAATTTGGAAATTAATCATGATGTATCTAGTATTAGTAATTATCGAAATGTTTGTGTCAATTTCATTCATGAAATTTCTAATGATTATTTAGAATGGGTTGATTACTATAAACTACATCCTATTGAAGATGCAAAAAGAAGAACAAATATTGATAACATAGTACAAAAAACTAGTGCGTGGATTAATAATGCTACAAATACAATAAAAAGTATAGACGTAATCATGAATGATGGGATCCAGAAAATGGCAGAAGCCACTGCAGGTTATCCATTTCAAATTGGCGTATTTATTGATCATACTGCTAATTATACAATATCTAAACCTGAAATCATTGATATAAAATTAAAATCAGTTGGTAGAAACAACAGAAAAACTAAATTGGGATTTTATCAAAAAAACAATCAATTTAGAATAGACACAACTGGAAACGCATCTTTCGATATTAATAGTATTAAGTTAGATGAATTTGATTTTATGGACATTAATTTAAAACTCAATGCTTTACAGTGTGTTCCATTAGACATAATTTCTTTTACTATAATTGTAGCAGAGACTGATAAAGAAATGGAAACAGAAAGACGTGGTGTTACTACACTTATTAAACTAGTGTAACTTCCAAAATTATTCTATGTTCTAGTGATCGATCATTATCATTATATTTAATTTTGGAAATTTTTTTCATTAACCATTCGTCATTTTCTAATTTAGCTTTACCATGATACATTTTATCATTACATATAATTCTCACTTTAGAATTTATTAATGCGTTTTTTAACCAATCGCTACTTGTATTACGTCTGGAAAAATATAATTTATTTTTATATTTAACAGCTCTTAGAGGAACCGTGTGATTTTGACCTGTTTTTCTGCCTATTGTTGTTAATAAAACAATGAAACTTGTATCATTGTCGTATTCTACATTTTCGTTCATTTATTACATTTAGCTCCCTAACTGATATATTAAACAAATGTTACATAATTCAGTTAATGTATTCAATTGAAATGACGTCATTATCAAAAAAATTTGGATCCGTATTTGTTATTAATGATATTACTCTTCAAGTTAAAAAAAACGAAATTTTTGGATTTCTTGGTCCTAACGGTGCAGGTAAAAGCACCACCATGATGATTCTTGCTACCTTGTTAAAACCAACTTCTGGTATAGTTACTATCAATGATTTTAATATCGTATCTCATCCAGAAAAAGTTAGAGAACATATTGGATATGTACAACAAGAAATTACAGTTGATGAATACCTTACTGGTAGAGAAAATTTAATACTGCAATCCAGATTAAATCATATTCCAAAAAATGTGGCCAAAGAGAGAATTGATGAAATACTAAAATTAATTGAATTGGAAAATAAACAAAACGATTTAGTTATTACATATTCTGGAGGCATGAGAAAAAGACTCGACATTGCAGGTAGTTTATTGCATAAACCCAAAGTTCTATTTTTAGACGAACCAACTGTGGGGCTTGATATCCAAACAAGAAAGAAAATTTGGGAGCATATCAAAAAAATCAGATCTAATTTTAAAACAACAATTTTTTTGTCTACACATTATATGGAAGAAGCTGATGAATTATGTGATCGAATTGCAATAATAGAAAAAGGTAAAATCAAAGTAATAGATTCTCCAATTACATTAAAAAAAAATTTTGGTAGTGAAATATTGAATATTATTACTGAAACAAATATCGAATCAATTAAATCAGCACCTGAAATTGTTCACATTAAAAAAAGTGTAAACGAAATGATTTTAAAAAATAAAACTATAAAAATATCTAGTACAAACTGTACAAAAATTTTACCATTGCTAATTAAATCATTGCTGAAATTAGAAATTGAGATTGATTCTATTTCAATGTATCCACCTACATTAAATGACGTTTTTATAAAATATACTGGCAAGACTATTGATCAAGAAAACGTTACGTATAATATGAAACGAGAATATAGACGATTAAGAAACATTAAGAAATGAACATCTTATATGATATTTATTCAATAGTATGGAGGGAAGTTAAAAGATATTCGAAATCTAAATTTGGGGTTTTAATAAGATTGATTCAACCACTAATATGGATTATAGTTGTTGGTAATACCTTCACAGAAACCAGTCCTTTAATAGCTTCTGTGGGATTTTCTGGAGATTACATGCAATTTATAACTCCTGGGATAATAATCTTAACAGCGATATTTACAAGCATTTTTGGTGGAGTCAATACGTTATGGGATAGAAGATATGGTTTTATAAATAAAGTCTTAATTTCACCAATATCACGTTCGTCAATAGCTTTAGGTAAGATGATTGCAATATCAATAATAGCTACTGTACAATCATGTTTAATATTGGGGATATCTTTTCTCATAGGGGTTGCAATACCAACTTATTTTAATTTGTTATTCGTGATAACTGTAATAATTTTATTTTCATTAGGTTTCTCTGGAATTTCTGTCATTGTAGCTTCATTAGCACGTTCACAAGAAACATTTTGGGCTACTATTAATTTTTTGGGCATGCCATTATTTATGTTAAGTCCTGCATTATTTCCATTAGAATTATTGCCTCCGTGGTTATCTACAGTAGCAAAATTAAATCCTGTGACATACACAATAATTTTGATCCGTGATGTTATGAACGAACAAACAAATACAAATCATCTTGAAATTGGATTATTTATCATAATTTGTTTTGCATTTATAATTACTATTATAGCTAGTTTTGTATTTACTAGAGATATGAAAAAACCATTTTGATATATTTATATGATTTTATGTGGTTAACATGTTGCATTGATATTAATTATTGATGATTAACACAAATATATTATTAATCTCATTCATTATTGATGTACAAATTATATCAAAACTATGCATATTTTTTATGCATACTTGTTTTGTTATGCTTTATTTGTTTAGATTTTCATTACTCGTATGGGTTTGAAAAAATTCAATCCAATAACATTAATAAATTCCAAATAAACGGAGCTGGTGCATCTTTTCCTTTTCCACTTATTGATCTATGGAGAACAAAATACATTAATGTAAACCCAGAAATTAATCTGAATTATCAATCTATAGGGAGTGGAGGTGGAATAAAGCAACATATTGAAAAAACAATTCAATTTGCAGCTACTGATGTACCATTAACAAAAAATGAAGCTAAATTGGCTCCTAACACATTACATATACCTGAAACATTAGGTGCAATTGCAGTAATTTATAATATACCTGAAATCCCACACAAAGGACTAAAATTGACTGGAGTAAATTTAGCCGAAATTTACATGGGTGAAATCACAATGTGGAACGATCCAAAAATCAAAATACATAATCTTGAAGTTGATTTACCAAATGAACAAATTATACCAATAAGAAGATCTGATAGTTCTGGAACTACATTTATTTTTACAGATTACTTATCTAAACTAAGTAATGAATTTTATATCAAAGTTGGAGCTGGTAAAAGTGTTCCACTTGGTAATGGAGTAGCAGTAATAGGAAATGAGGGTGTTACAAACATAGTGGAAAACACTTTTTATTCTATTGGATATGTAGAATTAGCTTATGCATTACAAACGAATATTTCATTCGCATATATAGAAAACGCTGATCAAACTAATTTTGTAGAACCAACTATTGATTCAATTTCTTCGGCTGCATCAATGATGGCGTATGATATGCCACATGCTTACGAAAGTTGGGACGGTATAACAATAACTAATTCTCCTGGAATTGAATCGTATCCATTATCTAGCTTTACTTATTTGATCATTTACGATGATTTGTATGATGTAATAAACTCCAAAGAACATGCAATTGGATTAGCAAATTTATTTTATTGGATGTTGACAGAAGGACAAAATTATTCTAAATCATTATTTTATGTACCATTGCCAGAAGAAATTGTAAAATTAAGTATTACAGGAATAATTAATCTAAAATATGATGGAGAATTATTAATTAACGACGCAAAATCACCGCATTATGTTGACTATAATGTTCCTATCTGGGTTAAACATGTAGCACAATGGTGGATTGATGACATGATATCTGATCAAGAATATATTGATAACATTAATTACTTGTTGACCAATAAAATTATCAAATAGTTTTCATTAATAACTATATTGAACTATATTTTGTTTATGAAATATAGTCGGATGATAGATAAATAATTTAAACTTAACATACATGTGTACAAAAATTTTCGTGCTAACTTAATTTCTGACAATACATTTAAAATAATCATTACAGTATCTGCAATCTATATTCTGATTATAGTGTCGTTGCTTATTACCAAATTATTCTTTGAATCTTATCCTATTTGGCATGCAAATGGTTTATCATTTATAGTGAATTCAGATTGGAATACAATTGAAGGTCGAGAATCATTTGGTGCATTACCATATATTTTAGGTACAATGATAACATCGGCAATAGCAATGGCAATTGCTATTCCATTTAGCATTGGTATAGCCATGTTTGTTTCTTATACACCTCAAAAATTGCATGTATTCCTAAATTTTATTATTGATTTGCTGGCTTCTATACCTAGCATAATATATGGATTATGGGGATTGATTATATTTAGACCTATATTTATCAAATCTGTGGAAATTCCTATTCATGATATGTTAGGTAAACATGTATGGTTGTTTTCTGGAATTCCAATGGGACTTGATATAATCACTGCTAGTATAGTGTTATCTATAATGATAATTCCTACTATATCTTCAGTATCTAGAGAAATAATAAAATCAGTTCCTATACAACAACAAGAAGCAGCATTTATGCTTGGTGCAACAGAATGGGAAATATTTAAACTAGCTATTTTTCCATATTCAAAAGCTGGGCTTGTAGGAGCGTCAATATTAGGATTAGGACGTGCTGTAGGTGAAACAATGGCAATAACCATGCTGATAGGAAATGCTACTGGTAATTTTGCATTACCCAAATCATTATTTCAAGCTGGGCAAACAATGTCTAGCATTATAGCTAATGAATTTATTGAGGCTCCTCCATTATCATTACATTTATCGGCATTGATTGGTATTGGTTTAATACTTTTATTATTTGCAATATGCATCAACATAATAGCGCATATACTAGTTATTAGAATGTTAAAAGTACAAGAAGGTTCAATAAATACATGATCCAAAAAAATGAGTATGAAAAACAATTCTACAAAAACATACGATGCAGACTAATCATAAATAAAATAATAAATATTTGTGTTATACTTGCAGTTGTTTTTGCGTTGATTCCCTTAGGTAGTATAATATTTGAAGTATTTAAAAACGGAATTACTGCAATCTCTATAGAATTTTTGACTGAGGTTCCAGGTGCAATAGGTGCAAAAAATGGTGGAATAGGACCTGCCATACAAGGAACTTTGTTGATAATATTATTTTCTAGTTTAATTGGAATACCAATCGGTTTATTCTCTGGAATATTTTTATATGAATTTCATGATCGAAAGTTAGCTAGAATAATAAGATTTGTTAACGATGTTTTCATGGAATTGCCTACTATAATAATAGGTATATTTACGTTTTTGGTTATCGTTTTAACTCTTGGATATTTTACAATTTTAGCTGGTTCATTTGCATTATCATTAATAATGATCCCAATAATATCTAAAACTACTGAAGAATCGTTAAAAATGGTGCCAATGGCATACAAAGAAGCTGGAACTGCGTTAGGATTACAGAATTGGATTATTTCAATTAAAATTATTATGGTTACTGCAAAAAAAGGTATTTTAAATGGTATCTTATTATCTGTAGCTAGAATCAGTGGTGAAACGGCCCCATTGATAATGACAACTTTGGGAAGTAGTCAATTTTTTCATAGTTTTAACTCACCTATAGATTCATTGCCACTTAGAATTTGGAGATTCTCATTATTACCATATGATGAGGCTCAAACTTATGGCTGGGGTTCTGCTTTGGTTTTAATTTTTATAATAATTATGATTAGCATCATTATACGTTATGCATTTAATACTAGATTGTTTAAGATCAAAACATAATTACATATTTAGAAGTAACAATTTCATATAATATGTGTAAAATAAATGGAATCATATAAACTAATAGCAGAAAATATAACCGTTTATTATAATAATGTTAAATCAATTAAAAATGTTACAATGAAATTTAAGACTAACACAGTAACTTCGTTAATTGGACCTTCTGGATGTGGAAAAACAAGTTTTCTAAGATGTTTAAACAGAATGCATGATATGAATAAAAAAGTTAGAGTCACTGGTAAGGTGATTATTGATGGAAGCAACTTATATCTTGATACAGTTAATCCTATTTTACATCGTAGAAAAGTAGGTATGGTTTTTCAAAAACCAAATCCATTTCCTACAATGTCTATTTATGATAACGTCATTGCAGGGCTCAGATTAAATGGAATTAAGGATAAAAAAATTTTGGATGACGCAGTTCAAACTTCTTTAAAGCTGGCTTATTTGTGGGATGAAGTTAATGATAATCTTAAACAACCAGCAATTGAGTTATCTGGAGGACAGCAACAAAGACTTTGTATAGCACGGGCATTGGCGATAAAACCAGAGATAATTATTATGGATGAACCTTCGTCAGCTCTGGATCCAGTATCTACACAAAAAATAGAGGAAACAATAATGAATCTGAAAAAAACGTTAACAATTATAATAGTAACGCACAACATGCAACAAGCAATACGAATCTCTGATTATACTGCATTTATGTATTTGGGGAAATTAATAGAATTTGATGAAACAAAAAAACTTTTTACGTCTCCAAACCATCAATTAACTGCTAAATATGTTAAAGGTTTCTTTGGATAATGGTTAGACTAATAGATCCATACTTAAAAAAATTATCTGCATTAATGTCTAGTATGGGTGAAATGTCAATCAGATGCATTTCTCTGGCTATTGATTCATATCTGAAAAACAAAAATTACACAAAAGATGTTTATGAATTATCTAATCAAATAAAAGATAAATATTTTGAAGTTGAAGATTTAACATTTGATATTTTACTAAGATATCAACCAGTTGCAGACGATTTTAGATTTATTCGTTCATCTACTGAGATCTCATATGCATTTTCAAGATTTGGAAGATATGCATATGATATAACACTGATACGCGATCTATTTGGTAATATTAATGAATGCAAAAATTCTACATTAGATAAAATTTCGTATAAAGTAAAACAAATAATAAAAGACGCTATATCTTCTTTTTCTACTCTTGACATTAAAAAAGCATTAGTAATACGAGAAAATGAAAGATTCATAGATCAAATATATAGAGAACGTTTGCCTATGCTTATAAAATCAAACAATACAAAATGTGCATTAGTGGAAGCATTAATACTGAGATATCTAGAAAGAATAGGAGATCATGCAGTATTTATGAGCGATGCTGTAAATTATATAGTCACTGGTAAACATAGGCCAACACCAAATCAAATTTCTCGATATGTTGAAAATAACTTATGATGATACAAAACAATTTTTGTATATAACATAAAATGATAGAATAAATAATATTTACTAATTATAATTTAATTTATATGATAACTAAAAAATCTAAAAATCTTTTTCATATATCAAAACAAATAATACCACATGGTGTAAATAGTCCAGTACGATATTTTGATCCATATCCAATTTTCATAAAAAAATCTAATCGAAGTTATATTTGGGATGAAGATGATAACAAATACATAGATTTTTGTAATTGCTATGGTGCTATGTTATTAGGACACAAGCACAATAAAATAACTCTTGCCGTAACTAATCAAATTAAAAACGGTACGTTATTTTGTGCACCAACTAAACTTGAAATAACATTATCAAAACTAATACAACGCAATTTTCCATCTATGCGAAAAATAAGGTTAGTAAATACTGGAACTGAAGCTGCAATGACTGCAATAAGACTTGTAAAAGGCTATACGAAGAAGAAAAAAATTATAAAATTTCATGGTGGTTATCATGGTTCATATGATGCAGTTTTAACAGGCTCCGGTTCTGGCTTCGTTAATATTAGATCTCAGCATCGTGGCTTTGATAGATCAAGTGATACCATTGTGATCCAATATAATAATATTGATGAGCTAGAAAATGTTGTTAAAAAAAATGATGATATAGCAGGACTTATAATGGAACCAGTTTTGGCAAATATGGGAGTTATATTGCCTCAAAAAAATTATCTAAAAAAAGTAAGATTATTGACTCGAGATCATGACATCCCTTTGATATTTGATGAAATTGTTACTGGTTTTAGATTATCAGAAGGTGGTGCACAAAAAATATTTGGAATTACTCCTGATATTACTATATTGGGGAAAATACTTGGGAATGGATTTGTAATCGGGGCTATTGGTGGTAAAAATAAAATATTAGAACATTTGTCTCCAGTAGGAAAAGTATATCAAGCTAGCACATTTGCTGGCAACCCAATCTCTGTAACCGCTGCAATACATTCAATTCAAACAATTAATGAATTAAAAAACAAACTATATGATAAATTACAAAATTATTGTGATAAACTTACATCTGCAATTGATGATATTGCAACAGATTTTAAAATACCTCATGTCATAAATCATGTTGCATCAATGTATCAAATATTTTTTACTGACATTCCGGTAATCGATTATACTACATGTAAAACTTCTAACACCACAAAATTCAAAAAACTTTTTAGCTCACTTTTGAAAAATGGTATTTTTATACCGCCATCACAATTTGAATCTGTATTTGCGTCTTATGCACATACTAAAAATGATATTAACAAAACTATATCCGCATATTATGATGCATTAAAATGTATTGAAAATTGAAATATTTTGTTGGTACTAGAAAAAGTAAATTAGCTTTAATACAAACTGGTATTGTTATATCGCAATTAAAGAAAAAACATCCTGATAATGACTACAAAATAAAAACCATCTTAACTAAAGGTGATGTAGAACGCCGCCCCGTTTTTATGATCGATAGAAAAGGAATTTTTGAAAAGGAAATAGATTTGGCTGTAGCTAATGATGAGGTAGATTTTGCTGTACATAGCTTGAAAGATGTTCCAGTTGATCTACATCCTGATTTAATTGTAAGCTGTATTCCAAAACGTGCAATGAAAAATGATGTCTTCATATCCAAAAATCAATTCACCTTAACTGACGTAAAAAAAAATGCTGTTGTAGGAACAAGTAGCCTTAGAAGAGCTATACAAATAAGTAGATTTAGATCTGATATTGTAGTAAAACCAATTCGTGGTAATATAGATTCTAGATTAAAAAAACTTGATGAAGGTCAATTTGATGGTCTAGTATTAGCAAAAGCAAGTATAGATCGTCTTGGATGCAAAGAATATTTCATTGATCTAGATTTAACTTCTTTTCCTTCTTCACCAGGACAGGGTGCGTTAGGTATAGTTTGTAAAAGAAATAATTTAAAGACAATTAAAATGTTAAAATCAATTGAAGATAAAAATTCTAAATTTGAAGTGGATGCAGAACGATCTTTATCATTTTTCTTGAAATCGGGTTGTAGGTTTCCTATCGGTGCATATGCTTCAATTAATAATAACTCTTTACGATTATCAGCTACAGCTTATTCTATAGATGGAAAAAAAGCGATAAGTGCAACAAAGATAGCGAACAAAAATGATACAAACATAATTGGAAAAATGGTTTATGAATCTCTATATGGACAAGGAATAGAAAAAATTGCTAATGAATGGAGACAAAATTATATGTATTGGTGTAAATAATGATGGGTAAAGTCTATTTAGTAGGTGCTGGTCCTGGTGATCCTAATTTGTTAACACGTAGAGGATTTGAATTAATTAAAATGGCAGATGTAATTTTGTATGATCGTCTTGTTAGTAATAAGATTCTTTCACTAATACCAAAAAATATAAACAAAGTATATGTAGGTAGAAAAGTAGGAGATGATTATCTCCATCAAGAAAAATATACAAATAAACTTATGTTAAAATATGCTAAAATTAAGAAATGTGTAGTACGATTAAAAGGTGGAGATCCTATGATTTTTGGACGAGGTGGTGAAGAAGCTGAATACTTGAAAAAACACTTCATCAAATTTGAAATCATACCTGGAATATCATCAGGAATAGGGGCTCCAGCTTATTCTAGGATTCCATTAACTCACAGAAAATTTGCATCGTCATTAGCTTTTGTAACTGGAAATGAAGATCCATTAAAAACTAAACACACAGATTGGAAAAAATTAATTAATTCTGTTGACACTTTGGTTATATTTATGGGGTTATCTAAAATAGATAATATATGTAAACAACTCATTGAAGGAGGTGCAAATAAAAATACACCTATTGCAGTAATCCAAAACGGTACTATGTCAAACCATAAAACTATTATTGGCACAATTTCTATTATTCCAAACAAAATAAAAAGACTGCATATCAAACCTCCAGTAATAATAGTAATTGGTAACGTAGTTAAATTAAATAAAACTCTTAGTTGTAGTAATCAAAATGACTATTGATGGTAAAACAATTGTAATCACACGAAATAAAAAAGAATCTAACGAATTTATATCTTCAATGTTAAATAAAAACGCAATCCCATTTTCATTACCAACAATTAAAATAATAAAAAAAGATCAAATAGTAGAAAAATTCATCAGTGTCATAAAAAAACACGATCCAGATTTTTCAGTATTTATGAGTGCTACTGCAGTTAAACTATTATTTTCTGAAGCTAAAAATATTTCAAAATATAATCAACTTCAACTTGCAATTGCAAATACTATTGTAGTTGCAGTTGGACCAAAAACAAAATTTGCATTAGAAAATGAAAATATTAAAGTATTTCGAGTACCAGACAAATATTCATCTGTGGGATTAGGAGAAATTTTTACTAAACTTGATGCATCTGGAAAAAAAGTGATCATACCACGTAGTAGTGCATCTAATCAATTTTTATCTATTTTGCTATCCAAAATAGGATTATGTGTAAAAGAAAGCTACATCTATGATATTATCCCATTTCATGATATTAAAATATGGACAAAATTTTATAACCTTTTTAAACAAGATAAAATACATGGAATAATTTTTACAAGTTCATCATCAGTTAGATCGTTCTTTGAAATTCTACAAATGTATTGTAGTGACAAAATAATTAAAAGTAAATTAAAAACTATTAAAATAGTGGCAATTGGACCAACTACATCAAACGAATTAAATAAATTTAACGTGACAAATACACTATCTAAATATTATACTATTAGTGGTGCTATTGAAACCATGTATGATGTATTGTAGTTTGAATTTGACTATATACGAGTAGTAATAGTTGTAGAATCTATTTATAATGTAAAACCATTCAAAATATTATGGATAGAAAAGATCTTAAGATGGATTATTCTAAATATGATTTTAAAAATTCTACAGATATGTATGTTCATCTTAGTAAAAAAGGATTAACTAAAGAAACAGTTATAGGAATCAGTAAACACAAAAATGAACCTAAATGGATGTTGGATTTTAGATTACGATCTTTTGATATATTTATGAAAAAACAAATGCCTCAATGGGGAGGAGATCTAAATTCAATAGATTTTCAGAACATATATTATTATGCAAAGGCTTCTGAAAAAACTGAAAATGATTGGGATAATGTGCCACAGGAAGTAAAAAACACATTTGATAAGCTTGGTATACCTGAAGCAGAGAAAAAATTTCTAGCTGGAGTAGGAGCTCAATATGAATCGGAAGTAGTATATCATAATCTTCGTAGTGATTTAGAAAAACAAGGCGTTATCTTCTTAGATACTGACACTGCACTTAAAAAAAAGCCAGAATTATTTAAAAAATACTTTGGTAAAATCATACCACCTGAAGACAATAAATTTGCAGCTTTAAATAGCGCCGTGTGGAGTGGAGGCTCATTTATTTATGTGCCGCCAAATGTTAAAGTTGACATGCCATTGCAAGCTTATTTCAGGATCAATGCAAAAAATATAGGGCAATTTGAGAGAACGTTAATCATTGTAGATGAAGGAGCTGAATGCCATTATATAGAAGGTTGTACAGCTCCAGTTTATTCGTCAGAATCATTGCACTCTGCTGTAGTTGAATTAGTAGCGCATAAAGATGCTAAATTACGTTATACTACGATACAAAATTGGAGTAATGATGTATACAATTTAGTCACAAAACGTGCTTACGCATATAATGGTGCAACTGTAGAATGGATAGATGGAAATATTGGAAGTAAGCTTACCATGAAATATCCTGGAGTGTATCTATTAGGTGAAAAAGCTCATGGAGAGACACTTTCCATAGCCTTTGCTGGTAATAATCAACATCAGGATACTGGAGCAAAAATGATCCATTTAGCTCCTAATACTACATCCAAAATAACTTCTAAATCTGTCAGTAGAGGAAATGGGAGATCTACTTACCGTGGATTGTTAAATGTTGCTAAAGGCGCTACCAATGTAAAAGCATCTGTGCGATGTGATGCTTTATTATTAGACGACACATCTAAAACTGATACTTATCCATATATGGAAATAAATCAAGAAGATGCCACAATTACGCATGAAGCTACAGTAGGCAAAATAGGAGACGAACAAATATTTTATCTCATGAGTAGAGGATTCTCTGAAGAGGAATCTCTAACGTTAATTGTTAATGGATTTATGGTACCATTCACTAAAGAATTGCCTATGGAATATGCAGTGGAGCTAAATAGACTTATTAAATTGGAAATGGATGGATCTGTAGGATAATTTCGAGTATCATATGCAACATACTACGCTATCTAAATTAAGTTCTGATTACGTATTGAAACTCTCTTCATCATTATGTGAACCTGAATGGTTATCAGAATATAGAAAAAATTCTATAAATATATATAACAAATTAGGAGACGAAGTCTCTCCACTTTATAATAAATATAGTGACGCATCAAAAATGGATCACAATCAAATACGTTTATCAAATAAATCACAATCTGTAATACCTGATTTCATCAAAAATAGAATTCACGAGTTAGATAATACGGCAAATATAATTCAAATTGGTTCTAACATACATCAAATATACATCCCAAACAAGATAAAATTAGAAGATCTTCACATTTCATCAATTCATGAAGCAATCAAGAATGATGAAAATTCAAAAATAAATAAATTATTTCAAACAATTGATCCTAAAAAAGATAAATATGTTGCTTTAAATAATGCAGCTTTTGATTCTGGTATATCAATTAATGTTCCAGATAATGTCAACATAAATGAGCCGATTCATATTATTTGTTGTTTAAATAATAATATATCCACTATATCGCGCCATATAATAAACGTAGGTGAAAACAGCAACCTAGAAATAATACAAGAAATTTATGCGCCTGAATCACAAACACAAAATGCATATATTGAATTATTGGATTCTACTGTATCTTCAAACAGTAAACTAACTTTCACATCTTTACAAGTTATGAACCAAAAAGCAGTCAATTTTTCGACTCGTCGTAATACCATAAATGTAGATGGAAAAGCTAATTATTATCTTGGATTATTCGGGGCTATGTTATCAAGATACAAAATCAATCATCATCTTGTAGGTTCTGGTTCAACTGTAAATGACTATGAAGTAATTTTTGGAGATCATAACCAATCATTTGATATCTCATCCAATGTACATCATGAAAAACCTTCTACAACTGCCAAGATAATTGAAAAATCAATATTAAAGGATCAATCAAAATCACTTTTTAAAGGTATGATCAGAATAAATGAGCAAGCTAATAAATCACAATCATTTTTGTCAGGCCGTTCTATATTACTAAGCAAAAACGCTAAATCTGATGCAATACCAAGTTTGGAAATATTGACTAACGATGTTAAAGCAACACACTCTGCATCTGTATCTCAAATAGATGATGAATTAATTTTTTATATTCAATCTAGATGTTTGACTAAAGAAGATGCAGAGCGAATAATCATAGAAGGATTTTTAGAGCCTATGTCCAGGAATATGTCATATCAAGCAAGAGCTTGGATTGCTTATTTAATAGAATCAAAATGGAATAATCAGGATTTAACAATACATACCAATGAACAATTAAAAAAACTAGTAGAAATAGAAGAAACTAGATACAACGAAATAGAAACTGAATTAGAAAAACATTATAAATATAGATAAATTTTGCATAAAATGAATAATTGGATCAAAGTTTGTACTAAGAGTGAACTAGATGATAAAAAATTATTACGGTTTGATTATCATGAAAAAAAAATTTTGATTACAAAATTAAATAATACAATCTATGCAATTGACTCTATTTGCACTCATGCTGATGCAGATCTTTCTGAAGGGTTCATCAATTCAGAAGGTATACGCTGTCCACTTCATTTATCTATTTTTGATCTTGAAACAGGAATTCCACAAAATCCTCCTGCTGAAAAACCATTAAATACGTATAATGTTAAAATAGAGCAAAACATAATTTATGTTGATATTAAAAATTGAAAACACAAACCATATCCATTGAACGTATAAGAAGAGATTTTCCTATTTTAAATCGTCGTGTATATGGAAACAAACAATTAGTATATCTTGATAATGCTTCTACTACTCAAAAACCTACTCAAGTTATTGATACTATTGATAATTTTTATCGTAATTATAATTCTAACATTCATCGATCTGTGTATAGTATTGCTAATGAAGCTACTGAGGCATACGAAAGTACTAGAAGTAAAGTAGCTAAATTTTTAGGTGTACGAAATAATAAAGAACTAATTTTCGTACGCGGCACTACTGAAGCTATCAATCTAGTTGCGTATTCATGGGGTAGAAAAAATATAAACGAAGATGATGTTGTGATCACAACTGAATATGAACATCACAGTAATATAGTTCCTTGGCAACTAATAACTAAAGAGAAAAAAGCAAAATTAAAGTATATTGAAATAGATCAATATGGTGAATTATGTTTAGATGAATTAGAGTCTTATCTGGAATTAGGCGATGTTAAATTAGTAACATTCAGCCAAATGTCTAATGTATTGGGAACAATTACTGATGCTAAAAAAATTATTTCATTGTGTAAAAAATATAACGTGAAAACATTGATCGACGGTGCACAATCTGCTCCACATATGAAAGTCAATATCAATGAATTAGATTGTGATTTTTTTGCTTGTTCTGCACATAAAATGCTTGGACCTACAGGTGTGGGAATATTATGGATTAGAAAAGAAATCATGGAAGAGATGAACCCATTCCATGGTGGAGGTGATATGATCAAAGAAGTACATAAGTATGATACCACATGGAATGAATTACCGTATAAATTTGAGGCTGGTACTCCTAACATAGCTGATGTAGTTGGATTTTCATCTTCTATTGATTACATAAACAATATTGGTTTTGACGTAATAACAAAACATGAGAAAGATCTAAAGAATTATGCTTTATCTAAATTGGATAAATTTAAAAATATTACTATTTACGGACAAAATTCTAATTCTGGTGGTATAATATCATTTAATTTTGCTGATATACACCCTCATGATCTAGCTACAATATTAGATGGAGATGGAATTGCAATTAGATCAGGACATCATTGTGCACAAGTATTAATGGAAAAGCTTAATGTTCAAGCTACTTCTCGCATTAGCTTTTATATATATAATACAAAAGAAGAAATAGATAAATTGATAACTTCACTTGAAAAAGCAGCTAGGTTGTTTAAATTATGAGTAATAATGATATCTATCATGAAATGATAATAGATTATTCTAGGAACCCTATCAATTTTGGTTCTATAGACAAACCTGATATATTTATGCATGATAGTAACCCGTTATGCGGAGATAGCATAGATCTTTACATGAATGTTGACAAGAATTCTATATCTGAAATAAAATTTAATGGAAAAGGCTGTGCAATTTGTATTGCGTGCACATCTGTATTAACTGAACTAACAAAAAGTAAAAAAATAAATGAAGTGATCAAGATAAACAAAAACGACATTTTATCAGAACTTGGATTGCAAAATTTAAACGCAGTTAGAATAAAGTGTGCATTGTTATCTCTCAAAATTCTAAAATTTAGTATTTATTCATATCTAAGTAATGAAATTAAGACTAATGAGGGCCACAAAAAATTAACTAAACTAAAAGAAGAAGCTTCTAATCTTTATTAGGAATGATAAGCAATTATTATAAATTTTATTAAACTTGTTTTTTGTATCTAATAGCTGCGTTTTCTAATGATTCTATCATTGGTAATTTTTTACCTGTTAAATATAAAATTAAAGCTCCTCCTGCTGTGCTTATGTGATTTATTTTATTAACTAACTTGTATTTTTTTAACGCATAATTTAGATGACCTCCACTTACAATACTTGTTGCCATAGATCTAGACAAAGAATTTAAAATGGATTTTGTACCAACACTAAAATTGTCTCTCTCGAAAAAACCAGCAGGGCCACTCATAAATACTGTACCTGCGCTTGAAATTATTTTATTATAATATTCAATTGTTTTAGGTCCTAAATCATTTATCTCATCGTATTTATTTAAATCTCTAACGTCTAATTCCACTCTGTCTCCTTCCTTATTGATCGCAACATCTACTGGTGTTGAAAATACGTCTGGATATGTACCTATCAAAGAATGAGCTTTAGCTACTACTTCTTCTTCTCTTTTTATTCCCAATGGTGATTTTATTCTTCCTTGGGCTCTCATAAACACATTTCCTATTACTCCTGTTAACAAAACATGATCTGCACGTCCATTATTTATCAATAATTTTATTGCTTCTAATCTATCGATAACTTTAGATCCTCCTAATACAACAACATGTGGTGCTTTTGCAACTGTGATTATCTTATTCAGATTTTTTATTTCGCGTTCTACAATCTTACCTGCACATGATGGCAAAATATTTGAAAAACCAACAATTGATGGATGTGATCTATGTGCACTTGGAAATGAATCTAAAACACAAATATCAAACAATTTTACTAATCTTTGCACCATTATAGTATTTGATGCATCGTTGGGTGCGAATTCATAATTTTCTTCTGCACATAATCTCAAGTTATCCAGAAGTATTATCTCTCCTTTTTTCATCTTTTTTATTTTATCTGAAGCTAATGTTCCTATAACATCTTCTACATATTGTATTTTTTTACCAAGTAGTTTTTCAAGTACTGCTGAATGTTTTTTCATACTTGTATAATCTTTATTACCTACTCGTCCTTGATGTGATGCTACTACTATTTTAGCATCATTTAACGCATTTATAGTTTCTGTAGCTTCTTCTATCCTTTTTGTACCGGCTATCTCCATTGTTATTGGATCTATTGGACAATTCATATCAACTCTTAAAAACGTAACTTTATTTCTTACATCAAAATCATCAATAGTTAATATCATTGATATCTACTTTATTATTATAAAAACATTTTTAGTTATAAATCAACTGCAATGTTTTTAAATTTTAATTATATCACCATTTATGGAATCAGTTAAAATGCAAAAACTATTTATATTATTATTTTTGTTTGCTATAGTAACAATTTTTGTATGCTTAAAATTTTTCAATAGTATTGATACTGCAATATTGTATTTTTTCCAAAATATTTCTGGTGTGACATTGTATGATAATATAATGTGGATGTTTACAGAAATTAGTAACATCTTCTCTTGTGTGATTTTTTGTATTATTTTAATAATTTTGAAAAAAACTAGGCGAATTGGACTTTCGTCTCTATTATCAGTTTTAGTTTCAACTATCGTTTGTGGCTACATATCATATTTGGCTGATCGTGATTCTCCAAACATGCAATTCATTGGATCAAAGCTCCCTTTAGAAATTGAAAATGACACATTAATACTAGGTACTGACAACTCTTATCCTTCTGGACACATTGCCAGAATTGTAGTTATCGTTGCAACTATACTTCATAATACAAAAAACAAATATACTTATTTTGTATTGATTTTGCCATTTATCTCATCAATAGGAAGATTATACATGTTACAACATTATCCTACTGATATTATCGGTGGGGTTATAATAGGACTTTCTATTGAGATGATTATATCTAGCAAATTAAATAAACTTCATCAAAATATCATATAAAACTATTATAATTTTATTATTTGTATGGTTAATATTGTTTATAATGGTTCTAAAATACATGTTTCAAAATGGAAAAATCAATATGGACATCTCTTTTTTACCGAAATTAAAAAACGCAAAACTTATTTGTGGTTTGCCTGGTAGTGGTTACGTAGGTAAGTTAGCAGTAGATTATCTAATAGATAAGCTCAAAGCAACAAAATTTGTAGATATTTATTCTTCATCTTTTCCGCCACAAGTGTCCATACATCAAGATGGTACAATTGATCTAATTAAAAATTCAATGTATTTTTGTCAAAATAATAAACATGACTTCATTTTGTTGACTGGTGACGCACAACCAGTTTCTGCAAACGGTGAATATATACTAGCAGAAAAAATTCTTAATACTTGCAAAAAATTAAATGTTCATTCTATATATACATTGGCAGCATATATTACTGGTAAATTTGTAAAACAACCCAAAGTATTTGGCACTTGTACACAACTCAAAACTGTAGACACTCTTTCTAACTATGGAATTTCTAAAATGAATAAAGGTAGCATTACAGGAATGAATGGTGTTATTATTGGAATTGCTAAAAAAAATCAGATAACTGGAATGTGCCTATTGGGAGAAACTTCTGGATATGTGGTTGATGCTTTAGCATCAAAGGCCTTACTTGAGGCATTATGTAATTTATTAAATATAGATCTTGATATGTCAGAAATTCAAAAGCGAGCTGCTGATACTGAAAAGATAATTAAAACTATAGAATCTCAAATATCTCAGACGTCTCAAGATCAACAACAATCCATGTCTATGCAATCTGCAGAAAAAAACCTAGACTATATAAGTTAAATATAAAAAAATTAAAATATAGATATCAAAATGATTAATTATTTAGTTATAATTAATTCATAACATCTAGTTTGCCATATTTTCCTTTTGTTAGAGAAACTTCGCCTTTAAATGTATTTGTATAACCATTTGTTATCTTGATTTTTACTCCGTCCTTTACTTTAGTTATGTCGTCCCCCCATAAAGTAAGTTTTATTTCGCCTCCTGATTCATCTACTAAATAAGCATCACACACATCTATAGTGCCGCCCATTTTTTTATTAACAGTTCTTGGTTCTCCTTTTCTTTCGATTACTCCTTCTATATCTATTCCATTTCTCATATTTTTTGCTTCTTCAGTTGTTACCATGTTGTACTCTAATCAAAGTATAATTGTACTTTTTTAAAAATGTTAGGGTTTAGTTTCGTTAAATTATATATTAGATATAGTTTTCTTCACATTGCAGGAGTATCGAAGTAGGTCAAACGAGGGGGACTCAAGCTCATAGTGAAATCCCCTCTCCAAGGAGTTCGTGGGTTCAAATCCCATCTCCTGCATCTACAATGATATTCGCACTTAAATTATAAATTGTAAAAATTTTTAGCAAAGTATTTTGCAAAATATGTGATTATCATATCTGCTCCTGCTCTCTTTATTGAATGCAGTATTTCGTTTACTATCTCTTTTTCTATTATCCAACCTTGTTTTGCAGCTCCTTTTACCAATGCATATTCTCCAGAAACACTATATGCAGCTAGAGGCATATTAAAAACTTCTTTTGCTTTATGAATCAAATCTAAATATGATAAAGCTGGTTTTATCATTATTATATCTGTACCTTCGTTAATATCAGCTTCTACTTCTCGCATGGATTCATTAGGATTTGTGAAAGAAACTTGATATGATTTTCGATCACCAAACTTAGGAGCACATTTAGCTATATCTCGAAATGGTGAATAAAAGGATGAACTATGTTTTGCAGAATGAGACATTATACCTACATGTGAAAATCCTGCATCGTCTAGTCCTTGTCTAATTGCAGAAACTTGTCCATCCATCATAGCTGAAGGTGATACAATATCGGTGCCTGATTCTGCCTGGCTAATAGCAATTTTAGTGAGTGTTTTTATACTAATGTCATTATCTATCTTATTGTTATTGATTATTCCGCAATGTCCAGAGTTTGTATATTGGCATAAACAAACATCTGAAACAATTACAATTTTGTTATCATGGTATTTTTTGATTTCTTTTATAGTTTTTTGTATTATTCCGTTTTGATCAAATGCTGAAGTTCCAATCTCGTCTTTATATGATGGAATTCCAAATAACATTATAGCTGGTATATGTATATTTCTTATTTCATCTATTTCTTTTATTGCATTTGGTATTGACAATCTTTTTATGTCAGGCATTGATATCATAGATTCTTCATCATTACTTTTTAAATTATCTTGCACAAAAATTGGGTGTATTAAATCTTTTGGCACTACAGTTATTTCTTGCATAATCTCCCTAATTTTTTCTGTTTCGCGTAATCTACGTAATCGTTTTATTGGAAATACTGCCATATGCCAATACTACAAGTTGATAATATAATCGTAATACATTAATTGTAATCAAAAATTTTTTTTATGTTATTAATAATTTCAAAGTTGCCATTCTCTGATACGCTCCTAAGATTATTCATAGGTCTTGATAACGCACATTCTACTATAGATTTTGTTAACTCATCTATTATTCTAATACGTGAATTATCTTTTTCTCCAAGCATTTTTAATGCTTTGTGTAATTCAGTAATTCTAAGTTTATTAGTATTTCTAAATATTTCATTTATTGTTGGTTCAGCTTCTAAACGATTCATATATAATTTTAATTTAATTGCCTTCTTCTCAATCATCTTTTTTATTTCTATGGTTTTTTTCATTCCTATTTTTGTGTTGATCTGAACCATATTTGACACCTGATCCAAATCGATTAATTTTATATTTCTTAGTAATGCTATTTTTTCATCCACTGCTCTTGGATTAGATAAATCTAAAATTACTGTTGTGTGTGGTTTATTTTTAGTTTTAGTAACATAATTGTATTTTATTACGTTTGTTGCTGTAGACACTACTACAAAAATTACATCGTATTCATAAATTCTGAAAATTTCTTTTTGAAATTGTAATGGTGTGCCACCAATTTTTCTAGCAAATGATTTTGCATGATCAAAATTTCTACTTATTACAAAAAAATTATATTTTCTAATTTTTAACGATTTAGCAATAATTGTAGATGCCATGCCTGTTCCTATTAACAATATTTTCTTTGAATTTAATTCATTGACATTTGATTCTACAATTTTAGTTGCAACAGTCCCTATAGAAGTACCTCCGTTTTTATTTATATTTGTATTCTTCCTGATTTCTAAACCCATTTTCAAAGCTTTATCAAAAAGAAGGTCTAGAAAACTATTTACATATCCCATTTTTTTAGCAACTAATATGGACTCCTTAATTTGATGTAAAATTTGTTCTTCTCCTATAACCATAGAATCTATACCTGATGTGATTCTAAGTAAATGATAATATGCATCATCATTTTCATCAAGTTCGAACCTTTTTTCTAATTCTAATCTTGTTAATTTAGTAAGTTTAAACCATGATTTCTTGATTTCACTAATATCATAATTTTTAGCAGATATGAAAAGTTCTATCCTATTACATGTTTGTAATATTATTAATTCATCTAATTTCAAATGTTTTTTGAAATGTCTATAAGCTTCGTTTATATTCTTAAATGTGAATTTTTCTAATATATGTATTGGGGATTTCCTAAATGTTACACGTAAGTTTATTATCTTGTTCATCTTAAATCATTTAATAACATAATAGCATTGCTTCTAGCTTCTTCGAATTCTCTTAATTCTATGTATTTTGTTATTTCCTTATCATTCCAAATTTTGTAAAGAATCTTTTTTCTTTTTTGTGATGACGTTATTAATTTTTTAGCTAACTTACGTACTATAAATTGCAGTTTTATTTTATAAATCTCTTCGTCTTTTATAATTTTCTTGAAAATTTTTTTTGTTTTGATTTTTATTTGTTTTGAAACTAGTGGGCTTTTCTTTTTTGTGGATATTGCAATTTGTATAAAATTATTGAAGGTAATTATTGCAGGATGTGAAAAATCACTATCATCAGGGTCATCCACTGCATACCTATTACAATGTATTTTAGCTCTTTGCAATATTGTTTTATTAATAGTCTTATTATCTGTAGCTGCCATAACTAAAAATGGTTTGTAACAAAAAACTTTGTTTATATTAGACTCATCTATTTTCATTTTTTTGACTGTAATATTTTCATTTTTTTTGATTACATTTCCAATTTCTTGGTTAATTATGTTGCATATTAATAATATTTTACAATTTTGATTGGATAACGCTTCTATCTTTTTTAAGCATTCGTTGCCACAACCAATTATTATTACCAATTTGCCTCTTAAATTTAGATCAACGATCATTCTAACACGTTTTCAAAATATTGATGTTGTTGATAATTGCGAGTTTTAAATTCATTTTTATCCTAAGTTCATAATCAATTTTTGTATTTCTTCTTTTATAGCTGTAGTTGAATTCATATCCATATAGTCAATAATATTGTAATTTAATTTGTTGATAATGCTTTGTAATTCTAATATGTTATTAGATTTAAAAATTAATATTATGTCATATTTACTTAGTCCAGTAGATATACTATAATCGAAAATTAGATTATTATATTTTTTTATTGTTTCTAAACATATTTTTCTAATTTCATTTTTTTTTACTTTTTCTAATTTATACCACTTAGTTTTTTTTATAAGTGTGTATACTGTTATATATTTTTGTTGTTCTGTTATATTTTTTGAATGCTGTTGTTCGTTTATGATAGTAGAAGTATGTATGGTTGTTGGTAGTATATATTTGCCAAATACTGTGAAATATAATTTTGATATTGATGTCTGCATATTTTCTAGCGAATTCGTTATTATGTGTAATAAAAATTCTGCGTCTGCATGTAATCCTAAAGTTGAATACGTATTGTAAATAATATTTGAATTTGTTAATATGTTTTTTACCTCTTTTGCAGATTCTTCCTTAGCTAAATCTGACATCCATCTCCATTTTGGATCAACTTTAAAAAAAGAAAAACTATGATATTTTTTCATGCTACTAAAATATTAAAGTTAAATAAAAATTTTAATTATTTTAGAACTTCTTCATATCCTTTTTTTTCTAATTCTAATGCCAAAGATGCATTTCCACTTTTACGTATTTGTCCATTTACTAGTACATGTACATAATCCAATTTTTTGAGAAAATTTAATATTCTAGCATAATGCGTAATTATTATTGTAGTCGAATCTTTTTCAGATAGATCGCTTATTGCTTTTGCAACAGCTTGAACTGCATCTATATCTAATCCAGAATCAGGTTCGTCCAAAATAGTAATTTTTGGTTTCAGAACTGCCATTTGTAGTACTTCAGATCTTTTTTTTTCACCTCCTGAGAACCCTTCGTTCAAATATCTAGATAAAAATTCTTCAGGTAATCCTACTGCATGCAAATTATTTTTAAGATATTTTTGAAATTCTCTAACTGTTATGAATACTTCCCGACCATTGCTTTGTAGTGATTTGCTTAATGCATTATATGCAGTGCGTAGAAAATGAGAAAACCCCACACCTGAAACTTCTGTGGGGTACTGAAAACCTAGAAATAAACCTTTTTTAGCACGTTCATCTGTAGTCAAATTTAAAATACTTTTGCCATCCAGCATGATGTCACCTTTTGTTACTTTGTATTTAGGATGTGCTAGTAATGTGTATGCCAAAGTACTTTTACCAGAGCCATTTGGGCCCATTATTGCATATACTTCACCTTCTCTTGTCTTGAGATTCACTCCTGATAAAATTTCTTTACCTTCTCTTTCTACATGAAGATCTTTAATTTCTAATGTTACCATATTATAACTTAACAATAACTCTAATATAATATAGACTAAACTCTATCTAATTAAATTATTGAATCTTGTGTTTGGCTTTACGATTATTTTTAATCTATAACTAGTTAAAATTTCTCTACATCTATTTCTAATAGTCACTTCTGTAACTCCTGCAATGTTGGATACATCTTTTTGTAACATGTTATGTCCTAATAATGTTGAGGCGATATACAAATATGCAGCGGCTATACCATTAGGCGATTTACCTTCTGCTATTTTATGATCTTTAGTCTTCTCTGAGATCTCTAATGCAAGCCTTTCTACGCGTGTGCTGGTATTAGTTATATTTGAAATTTTTGAAATGTATTTATCCATAGTGGCTGGAAGACTAGTATTTCCTAATTCCATCATGATTATTCTATAATATCTAGAAGACAGCTTTATTTTTGATTTTAATTCTTTAGACGTGCTAGTATATTTACATATTTCGCCTAAAGATCTAATAATATCACATTGCTTACATGCTATGTATATAGATGTTACAGCAATACTTGTTATGGATTTTCCTTTGACATTAATTTTATTATCTATATTTCGATATACTTTAGATGCTGTTTCCAAAACGTTTTTTGATAGTGACATATTTTGACAAATATCATTAATTTTAGTTAATACATTTGCTAGTCTTCTTTCTTTTGATGTTGAAATTCTAACTCGTTGTTGCCATTTACGCAAATTATTCATTTGATTTATTACATGCGAATCGATAGGTTTTCCATTAAAATCTTTACTACTGATAGAAATATTCGTAGATATACCAAGATCGTGTTGTGAATAAGTAGTATGTCCTGTAGCTCTAGAATTTTTCATCTTTTCAATAGTATCTACATTCTTTATTTCAGGTCCATGGTAAACTGTTTGTTCTACTGCTACTATGCCGCAAGACGAACAAATTAATTCTCCACTATCTATGTCATTAATTAATGATGATTTACATTCTTCACATGTTTCTTGTAATTCAGTAACAACCATATCTATCAATAATATTAATTTGTATTAGTATCAAGTTTGTTTGTACCTATCATTTTACCAATATGATTATTAGTTATCTCAATCAAAGGTGATGCAGAAGCATAAGGGGTAGAAACAGAGCCTATGATTTCCCTTATCTTACCAATCTTGACATTGTTATTATCAATTATAATCTGCCCTTCTGATGCTAATTTTGTTAATTGTATTATAAGCCGCCCACTTTTTGCCAAATGTATTATTTTTCCAATCATTTCCAATCATAATATTACTTTCTAGGTATTATCATATGCTTTTGTCAAATTTACTTTAGTATTAAGCTATGAGCTCTTGTTTTGATTAGATCTAATAGCTATCATGATACCTGCAATTTTATTAATAATTTTTGTTTTTGTTTGAGATTTTATTACTGAGATATAGCCAGATTTTATTTGTGGTCTTTTTGGAAATTTACAATTCTCATTATAATGAGATATAGAAAACCCTGAATTGCTAACTGCAGTTTTTAATTCATCTAAAGAAGGATTGAATATTGATTTATTATTTGGCACTCTCCGTCCTTCATTTCTTGAAAATGATTTATTAAAATAATCTAACCAAATTATTATATTATTGTAATCTTTCATTATGCATATTTTATTGCGTTGACAACTCCATCTTGACCTGGTTTAGATATTACCCTACATTTGCCATTTTTGGTTTCTAAAATTGTTCCTTTTGTGATAACGCCTCTCCTTTGATAATCATTATTTGCTTTATTTTCTAATACTTTTATAATAGCAGATTTTTTTACTTGCAAGCCGATAGAGATATTTGCGAAGTCTATTTTTTTTAGAGCATTTTTTTTAGTATTGCCACGAGTTTTTCTAATGGTTACTATCTGCTTTCCTAGTAAAGCTTCATTTGGATACCTATCTATTTCATATTTACGCCTTGTTCTCAAAGGGTGTCTTCTACCGCCTGTTAATTTTCGCTTGTACAAATTTTCGATAGATTTTTTCATGCTGTCATTTAAAATGACAACCAATGATTTATAAGATTTCACTTTTTTAATTCATTTTGTGATTTTGTAAATAATTTTTTTTTCATATATTCTAAATCTCCATTAAGTCCAAAATATTTTTGAAACTTTTCTGTGGTGGTATAAATCTTTATTCTTCCTGACGAAGTACGTTTTATATAATCCAAGTGTCTCAACTCTTTGAGATGCATATATACTCCAGTTCCGCGTGTTTCTACTAATTGCTTTGAGGATATAGGTTGCATATATGCTATATAAGATAAAGTTTTTAATACTGCACGTTGAATCACTGGCTTGGAAGCATATCTTCTTACTATTGTATTAAATTGAGGTTTTATTTGAAATACATATGAACCATCAGGCAATTCTTTTATTTCTATGGCACAGAATGCATGATTTGTTTTTTTCACTATAGAATTTAACAATAATATTGTTTTTTTTTTTGATTCTGTACCTGACGCTCTAACTAATTCATCTAAACTTAATGGTCTTCCTGAAACATATAATGCTACTTCTAATCTAGCTAACGATTCTTTACTATTTAATTTATGCAATTATTTTAATGAAATTTTTATATCATCGTTTGTTTGTTCTAATTCTACTTTTTTATCTTTAGCAAGAAATAATAATGCTAAAAAACACCGTATTGTCTCTTTTAATTTTAATTTTGATATGATATCATTAAAAAATAATGTTTTATTTGTTTGAAAATTATCAAGAATTAATTTCTCGTATTCCTTTACTACATCTTCATATGATATGATATATTCATTAAATTCTGGAACCGGTTCGATTAGTTCCATTTTCTTTTTATTTGTTGTAGGGTTGACTATAGAATTAATAAGATTTCCAAGCACTTCTAATAATTCATTTAATGTTACAGGATATGTTGTTTCGTGCCTATATGGGATATCCAGAATCTGAATATTTGTGTTTTTATTTTTGTTGCGTATTGTTTTTTTTACTACTGGTTTTTGTAATGCAAATATAGTTTCAACTTTCATTTTATGGATTAATGATGATGATAAAGCAGCTATACCTGCCATTTTTAAGTCTTTATCATGTGATTTATTTAAAATATTGATTAAAGATTCTAATATTTTTATTATATCTATTTCCCATATATTTTTCTGTGATATGGATTTTGGATCTAAAAGAATATTTATAGAATCTTGAGTTATTTCTAATTTCTTTTTTACCACATGTTTTTTATTAAGCTCTAAATAATATAGTTATTTATTTAAACTCTTATATTATTGAAATTCACTATCACAAAGAATGAAAGCAGCTAGAATAATATCTCCTAATAAGCCATTGGAAATTCATGATGTGGAAACACATGCATTGGGTGAATTTGAAGTAAAAATTAAAGTTAAATCTGCTGGTATATGTCATAGTGATTTACACTTGTTTGAAGGCGGTTATGATGCAGGCGATGGTAATTTTTTGAATGTTACTGATAGGGGTGTCAAATACCCAATTACACCGGGACATGAAATAGCAGGTGAAATAGCAAACATTGGAACATCAGTTAAAAATTTTGATATAGGTGATGAAGTATTGGTTTATCCATGGATTGGTTGTGGAGTTTGTTACACATGTCGTAGTGGTGATGAACACCTTTGTGAATATCCAAGATCTATTGGTGTATTTCAGGATGGAGGATATGCAGAATTTGTGATCGTTCCACACTATAAATTTTTGATCAAGGCATCTGGACTTAATTTAGATGAAATCGCATCTTTGGCTTGTTCTGGATTGACTTCATTTACATCAATAAAAAAAACAAATATTCTATCACATCAAAAACTTGCAATCATAGGAGCAGGTGGCCTTGGTTTGATGGCAATACAAATAGCTAAATCTATTACTAATTCTACTATTATTTGCATTGGAAGAAATGATGAAAAACTACAAGCAGCACAAAAATTTGGAGCAGATTATATCATAAATTCAACCAAATCTGATGTTGAATCAGAAATATTCTCAATCAATAATAGTGGTGTGGAATGTGTAATTGATTTCATCAATTCTCAGAAAACTGCAAGCACTGCGATCAAAGTATTGAGGAAATGTGGAAAATTGATTCTAGTTGGACTTTTTGGAGGTTCTTTAAATTTATCATTACCCACAATACCACTGAAAGCAATAACTATAGATGGAGCTTATACAGGAAGTTATAATTCATTATCTCAATTACTTGAACTTGCTAAGCGCGGCTCTATTAAGCCATTAATTTCTAAAAAATATAAATTGAATGAAATAAACAATGCGTTTAGTGATATTCAAAATCATAAAATAGTTGGGCGTGCAATAATTAAACCATGACATCATTTTGTAACTATATTTGGTTAAATTAGAATATGATCCCACGCACAGGATTTGAACCTGTGACAATCCGGTTTCTGTACGCCTGATAGGCTGTTGCTTGTTAGCCTGAAGCCAACACTACAGCCGGGAGCTCTACCAGGCTGAGCTAGCGTGGGTCATAATACATTTGATATACGTTGATAAATAATTATCTTATTTTGAGTATTGCTTATAAATCTTCAATCACATTAAATTATTATTACATGATTTATAACATGATCAATATAATATTAATAAATCAAAAAGTTAAATATAGATTTAAAGTCTTTTTCGCATGAGCAAACCAACAGAGCTAGGTTCATTAAAACTTGGCTCATATATTTTATTGCCAGTTACTGATACACCATCTGGAGAACCATGCAAAATAGTAGAATATGACACTAGTAAACCTGGAAAACACGGTGCAGCTAAAGCTCGTATAGTAGGAGTTGGAATTTTTGATAATCAAAAGCGCCCACATGTTGGACCAGTAAGTATGCAAGTACATGTACCATTAATAAATAAACGAAGTGGACAAGTAATTTCTATAACTGACAACACTATCCAAATTATGGATTCTGAGACATTTGAAACAATTGATGTTTCAACTATAAATGGCGAAATAAAAGATAAAATAGAAAACGGACAAAACATAGAATATTGGATAGTTATGGATAGAACTAAAATAATGCGAATTAGATCTTAATTATGTGGATGCTAATGATCTATAGGAAAAGCCAACTGATATTATATTTGATGAAGATTATGAGTTTTGAGGCATCTACTATAAAACATTATTGCCTATAACAGAATCATCATGAAGCTGGCGTCGTTAACTTCTGGAGGTAAAGACAGTATTTATTCTATATACAAAGCCCAACAAAATGGGCATACCACTGAATGTTTGATTACCTTATTACCATCATCAAAAGAAAGCATGATGCTTCATCATCCTAATATTAAGATGACTAAATTACAATCTTTATCCATGAACATTCCACAAATATATAGAAAATCTCAATCTGACAACATAGACATAGAAATGAATTTGATCAAAAATGCAATTCATGATGCTATGAAAAGTTTTAATATTGATGGTTTAGTTAATGGTTGTATATCCAGTAAATTTCAAATTGACAAATTAAGTAAAATTTGTAATGAACTAAATATTGAATCATATAGTCCTCTAAAAGAATCAGATGACCAATATTTATATTCATTAATACAACATGGCTTTCGTTTTGTTATAGTTGATGTTTCAGCAGATGGATTGAATGGAAGTTGGTTAGGTAAAGAAATAATTATTAATGATATGAATTCACTTTTACATTTATCTAAAAAATTTGGTTTTAATATTAACTTCGATGGTGGAGAAGCTGAAACATTTGTAATAGACTGTCCTCTTTTTAAACATCCAATTAAAATTAATTATGGAAAAAAATATTGGGATGGTTATAGAGGAACATTTGATATACAAGAAGCAGAATTAGATTATAATGTTAGATAAATTAAAAACTGGACTTAGACAAGCTATTAAGAAGATAGTAAATTCTACAGTAATAGATAAAGAATTAATAAAAGAACTTTCTAAAGATGTACAACGATCTTTACTTCTTGCTGATGTTAATGTTAAATTGGTATTAAAAATAACAACTGACTTAGAAAAAAGAGCAATTAATGAAATACCGCCACCTGGTTTATCTAGAAAAGATAATATAGTGAAAATTGTTTTTGAAGAATTAAAAAAACTATTAGGTACAGATAACAAATTCTCTATTTTATCAAACAAAACAAACGTGATCATGATAATTGGAATAGAAGGAAGTGGAAAAACCACAATTACCTCTAAATTAGCAAAACTTTTACATGATAAAGAATACAAAGTTGGAATCATCGGGGCTGATACATATAGACCTGGAGCATTATCTCAACTCAAAACTATTTGTAATAAAATAAATGTATCCATATATGGAGAAGAACAAAATAAAAATTCGGAACAGGTTGTTACAAATGGATTAGAAGTTTTCAGAAGATCCAATTTTGATGTGATATTAATTGACACTGCTGGTAGACATAAACACGAACATGATTTATTTGATGAAATGATCAAAATAAATGAAATAGCTAAACCTGATCTAGTGTTATTAGTAATTGACGGTACTATTGGCCAACAATGCTTTTCACAAGCAAAAGCATTTCATAATGCTATTAAAGTAGGTGGTATAATAATAACAAAATTGGATAGTACAGCTAAAGGAGGAGGTACCATAGCTGCATCTGCTGCTACTGGAGCTACAGTAATGTATATTGGTACTGGAGAAAGAATAGATGATATAGAAGAATTCTCAGCTACTCACTTCGTAGGAAGATTGTTAGGAATGGGAGATGTAAAAGCTATATTAGATCTAGCCAAAAGATTAGAAAGTGAGACCAATGATGTACGTATGAAACGTATTTCTAGTGGTAAAATGAATATGGATGATTTTTATTACCAGCTGAATGAAGTAACAAAAGTAGGATCTATAAAAAATTTTTTAGATAATTTACCTGGTTTTTCAGGAACGATTAAAGACGAGCAATTGGATCAAATGGAATCTAGAATAGAAAAATGGAGATACATAATACAAAGCATGACAAAAGAAGAGAAAATTAATCCAGAACTAATTAATTCATCTAGAATCAAAAGAATATCTAAAGGCTCTGGATTTTCTGAACATGAAATTAAAGAACTATTAAAAAACTACAAAAATTCTAAACATGTAATGAAAGCTTCTAAAGGCAGGCAAATGAAAAATGCATTACGTAGAATAGGGCTTTGAAAAATTTTGTATGAGATAATGCATGTCAATTCATAAATACAACTTGTGTAAATATTGTCATAATAGATTATTTCAAAAAAGCAAACATAACGATTATTTTAATAAAAAAAGAAGCTTACTAGACACAAAACAAAAATGTTACATCTGTAAAAACATATTTTACGAATTAAATTATCATATTGACAAAATACTTTCAATTGCTAAAAATTATGAATTTTCAACTTTTTCTATAGGATTGAAACTTAAACCTTCTATGATGGATAGAGATGATGACATAAGATCTATTTTTAAATTGAGAGGTATTTGCAGTATTAAATCTAAATTAAATAATAAACTTAGTCAAACATTTTCGAGAAAAACTAATTCTAAACTTGATGTATTTTCACCAGATATAGTAATCACACTTGATTTTTCAAAAAATATTTTAATGTGTAAATCTAAAACTATTTATGTTTATGGTAGATATATAAAAAAATCACGACACATAACACAAAAGCAACACATGTGTAAATTATGCACTCAAATTAATTGCAAATTTTGTATATGTCTTGGTATTTATGAATCAACTAGTATAGAAAGTAAGATCATTAAACTATTTCATGATAATTTTAAATCATATTCAATTAAACTAAATTATGTTGGTGGTGAAGATAAAACCAGCTTAGTTTTAGGTGAAGGACGTCCATTTTTTGCAAAGATTATAGATCCACATATACGCAATCCAAAATTTATGAAATTCGACGATGTGGATGTAACAATACATAATTTAAGAATGATAAAATACATTCCTGGAAATCAAGCATTCAAATCAGAAGTAAAACTTGCTATTTCTACAGAAAATACTACTAAAAATGATGATTTAAAGTTATTGCAACGAATAAAAACAGTAAAATTCTATGACACGAACAATAAAGAAAACCAGAAAAATATCTATCACATAAAATGGAAATTATTGACACGACATACATTTTACATAATGATGGTAGTAGATGGTGGTTTTCCAATACGAAAATTTATTAATGATCCATTTACTAAACCAAATCTTAATCACCTGATTAAAAATGTTTGTAATTGTATTCACTATGATTATTATAAAATAATGTCGGACATATCTGTATAGTTTTGGTATATTTTATTGTGGTTACATTTTTACATTTGCAAGGCATTATTTTAATATTGAATCCGTTAGTTAAAATTAATGAATCATATGAAAAAGGAATTTTACCTAAAAATATTTTCATAAAAATTAAAGAAAGATACCACATTGTTACTTCTGGTATTGAAAGGATAGAAAATTCTGCAGGAATAAAATATCCTACAATCTATGTTGAACCCTCACTAATCATTTCTAATGATACTGATAAATCAAATTACGCAATATTATTTGCTAGAACAATCCCATTTGTTTATGAAGATAAATTTACTGTGCTTATACAGATATCAGCGCCACTTGTAGTTTATGGATTAAAAGGTACTATACATGCAATATTGGCACATGAATTTTTACATTATTTAGACTTGATGAACAAAATATCTAAAAACAAAATAATTTCTGATGAAGTATCTGGCAATATATTTGAAAATATATACTCTGACGCAACCAAACTCTTTAAACCAAAAACTGTTTTTAAGGACAGAACGCTTATTAAGCACATTTCTACAAGATTTGCACCTCAATTCAGTGATAGTAAATTAGAAAATAAAATAATTAATTCTTGGCTTAAAAAAAAGCTTCCTAAAACAATAATTGGTTTAGATTATAACAATATAAAACTATCAATGAAATCGTTAGCTAAGTTTGAATTACAATCGGAATTACTAACAAAGATCAATGAGATTGAAAAAAAAAAAAAGAATACATAATAAATGAATATTCTAATAAAATTCTGTTAAACTACATTTGCCACATGTATACCTATTTTTATGTTTTGACATAAATACTCCTTTTCCGCATCGGGAACAAGTTTTCAATAGCCTAGTAACTATTTTTCCATCTATTTTGTAATACTTGTGAATCTGCAAACTTTTATTTGTCATCTTTTATCAATCTAGAAAAGACATGTTGATTTATTTGTTTTTCTGCAATTTGTTTGTCGTCATAGATGTAAAATGTACCACTCATTGTGTTGCTTCCAGTACTATTTTTTAAATTAATTGGAATTATGATTTTATCAGTTATTTTTAATTTGTCTTTTATTAATGTGATTGCATTCTCTTTTTTTAAATTTTTAACATCATAAAAATTACATTTAATTTCACGTCGTTTTAATAACAAATTTTCATTATCGTAAATTACTTCAATTACCATGAAAATAATTTTGGTATATATTTATATAAATCTTATAAACATTAAAATCAATTTATTTAGTGCACAGATTTATAATCTATATTCAAAATAGCAAATACTATCCAAGTGATATTGACTACGTAATGATGAAATCGCGTCAATTATGTTCTCAGTCGCAAGCTAAAATACATGATATTCGAATTTCAAATTTTAATTTAGAGCTTGATATTTCTATAAACAATCTAGATCAAAAATTAATTAAAACATTGCAACATCTCGGTAGCATTACAAGAATCAAACATGTGATTGATGAAAAGATGCCTAAAGACGATGCAATAAAAAAAGGGCAAAATTACTTTAATAATGAGTATTTTTGGGAATGTCATGAAGTGTTGGAAAGTGTATGGAAGAATTGTTATGGTGTTGAGAAAAATCTTTTACAAGGAATTATACTCACTGCGGCCGCATTTGTTCACTATCAAAAAAATGAAAATACTGTTTGTATGTCCATTTTAAACAGAGCTTCAAAAAAGCTATTGTTATACCATTATGATTTTTATTATGAAATTAATATCAAAAATATTAAAATTAACATTCAGAACATAATAAAACATGATAAAATTCTATTATTTACAATTTAATAAATTTATTGCAGTTTTCAAAACATCTGCGCCATTTAGTAACTTAAGACTTCCATAATCTTTAGCTTGTAGTTCAGTAAATCTTTTTGTACTATCGCTTTTTACCCAATTTGCAGATAAAAGTAATGGTACTGGATCTGAGCTATGAGATTTATTTCTACATGGAGTAGAATGATCTGCAGATACTAAAATTGCTATTTTATTTACGTCAACATTCTCTACCAAAACTCCAAAGAATTTTTCATCTATTTCTTCTATGCTTTTTGTTTTACCATGAAAATCTCCATCATGTCCAAATTCATCAGGTCCTTTCAAATGAACATAAACTACATTATTGGTTTTTAACTTTTCTAAAACTATTTTAGCTTTTTTTTCATATTCTGTAGATTCACTATCGTTGTTAACATTCATTTTTAATACCTTTGCAATACCTATTTCAACTGGCATATCTACAACACATGAAAATTTCAATCCATACTTTTGTTCTATTGGGATAAGATTCGGATATCTATCTCCAGCATCGCGAGTCAAGATACAATTCATGGGTTTTTTATTTTGTAATTTACGTAATGTGTTTACCTCGCTAATAGACATTATTGATGATGATTTTGCTGTAAATTCATTAATTAATTTTGCAGTGGTGGTGGAATTTATTTCATCATCTAACGCATAACATTTTTTAATTTTTCTTATGTTTGTTTCATTAGTTATTCCCATACCATTAATTTTACCATATGCAGGATCTGTATTACTAATATTGCCTGATAATCTACCTTCATGTCTTATTCTTAAACATATTCTGTGGTTTATTGTTGGTAATATAGCTAAGCTGACGCCTGGAATAGAAAATGTTATTTTGTCTTCTATTTCGTTAGCAATTTGAATCGCTTCTTTTTTGTTGATATTTCGTCCTGCTCTTCTATCAATTATGTTGTTATTTTTGTCTATAGTGGCAAAATTTCCACGTAATGCAACATCACCATCAGCAAAATCTATTCTGGAACCAATGGCTTCTATAACTCCTCTTCCTGGATAATTGTTATGATTTGTAAAATTATACCCTAACATATTGAATACGGCTATGTCTGATTCTGGAGCGAAGTTTTTTTTTACTGGCATCACTTCACTCATTATACCATTTTGAACTAATAGATCTAAATTGTTTGTTGTAGCTGATTCTAATGGTGAAGTGTTCAAATTGCTTATACCGTCACTTACACCGTCTATTAATACATAAACTAATTTTAAATCATTTACAAAACCATTAGTCATAATTTATGAATGTATAATTTACTTAAAAAGTAAATGATTTAAATTAAATTAAATAACTCAAGATGGTGAATTAAATAATTTTAGCGGCATGAATAATAATAAACTAAAAACATTTGCAGTGATAGGAGATCCCATAGATCATACGTTGTCTCCAGCCATACACAATACTGCATTTAAATTCTTGAAAATGAATTGTAATTATATTGCATATAAAATTAAGCGGCATGAGTTAGAATCTGGAATAAAATCATTAAAGTTAATTAACATATCTGGATTCAATGTCACCATACCTCATAAAGTGGCAATATTAAATCATATTAATAAATTTGGTGATGATTGTAATAAAGTAGGTGCAATTAACACCGTCATAAATGATCAAAGCAATCTCATAGGTTATAATACAGATATAGTTGGATTCATAACTCCATTACTTCAAAGAAACATCCCCTTACCTAATTGTGATATTTTATTGTTAGGTTTTGGTGGGGCAGCAAGAGCAGTGATAGCTGCATGTGCTAAAGAAAATGTACGTAATCTAATCGTAGCATATCGTAATAATCAAAATAAAGAAAAGATTTTACAATATTCTGAACTGTTCAATATAGATGTAAAAACAATCTTGATTAATGAAATTTATGATTATGCTCATCATTATCATTATGATCTAATTGTTAATGCTACGCCTATTGGACTAAATAATGAGCCAAGTTTGATAAATGATAAAATGATTGACAAACATACTATAGTATATGATTTAGTTTATAGACCTATGAATACTAATCTTATTAAACAAGCAAAAAAGCATAATTCTAGGATTATCTATGGATATGAAATGCTTTTACATCAAGCTGCTCAATCATTTGAATTATGGCATAATAGAAAAGCTCCTTTAGACATTATGAAACAAGCAATTTTGAGGGGATTCTAATGCCTGGAATTAAGGTATTAATGAATGGTGCTGTTTCTATTGTTAATGCAATAGCTACTGGAAAAGGAGCGACATTAGGAACATCTCTTAAAACTACAATACGTGTAAATAGTTCTAAAAATAAAGTTGGAATATTAGCTGAATCTGCAAATGCATACCGTGCCAAATTTATAAAACTGATAATAAAACAAATAGTGCCGAGTGGTATACTCCTAAACACCGGTTTGCATATTTCTATAGATTCAAATATTCCTATGGGTTATGGCCTAAAAAGCTCCAGCATAATATCGACTGGAATTTCATTAGCTTGTAATAAATTATTTAAATTGGGTTTAAATGAAGCTGATGTACTTAATTCCAGTGTATTAGCATCAATAAAAGCTGGTGTTAGTATAACTGGTGCATATGATGATGCATGTGGATGTTATTATGGTGGATTTGTAGTTACTGATAATATCAAAAATAAAATAATCAAAGCTGAAAAATGTAATGAAAAATTATCTGTGGTTATATTTATACCAAAATTATTAAAACGTAAGAAAGTTAAAGCATTAAAACGATTAAATTTTGTTTTTAATAAAGCATGGATTTTAGCACAACGATCTGATTATTGGAATGCTATGACACTTAATGGTATAGCTATTTCAATAATTTTCAATTTAAATCCAAATTTAATTTTATCTTTAATGGAGAAAGGCGCGTTTGCAGCTTCTACTTCTGGAAATGGTACATCAATAGTTGCTATCACAAAAAATAAAGACATAAACACCATTAATAAGGTATTTAGATCATACTATGAAGGAAATATAATACTTACAAGTATTAATAATAATAAACCAGAGACATATGAATTGTAATATTAAAAAATCTACATTGCGAGGAATAATAAATTGTCCACAAAGTAAATCATATACTCATCGTGCAATTTTTTTGGCAACTTTAGTAAAAAATGATGCAAGTACAATAATTAATCCACTTAACTCCAGTGACATTGATGCTACTATCAAAGCTTGTCTAAATTTTGGTGCTACAGTAAGCAAAACCAAAAATGCAATAACTATATTTAATAACAAATTTCAAATTAAATCAGAAATTATAAATGCCAAAAATTCTGGTACTACTATAAGATTTGCTTCTGCTATATCTTCATTATTTGACAAACTAATTACACTTACTGGCGACGACAGTCTAAAAAAAAGACCAATGTCTCCAATTTTACAATCGTTGCGATCATTAGGGGCAAGATGTTCATCATGTAATGGAAAACCTCCATTAAAAATCGAAGGTAGAATATCTGGAGGAAAAACAACAATAGTAGGACGTGTATCTAGTCAATTTATATCTGCATTACTAATAATTGCTCCGCTTCTTAAAGATGGTCTTACTATAATAATTGAAAACAACTTAATTTCTAAACAATATGTAGATGCTACCATTGCAACCATGAAACAATTTGGAATAACAACTAAAACAATATCGAAATATAAAAAATATCATATTAACTTTCAGAAATATGTTCCTACTACTTTTTATGTACCTTCTGATTTTTCAAGCTTGGCTTTATTATTATCTACTGCTGTACTAGTGGGAAATAAATTAAATATAAAAATATCTCAAAATGATTTACCACAAGGTGACAAAATAATAATCAAGATTTTAAATATGCTTGGAGTCAATGTAATGTTTGATGAAAACATTATTTCTGTTAGATCGCCAAATCAATTAAATGGTGGTAAGTTTGATCTTAGTAATAATCCAGATTTATTACCTCCATTAGCATTGTTAGCACTTAAATCTAGTAAACCGATAGAGATTTTTAATGTTCGTCATGCTAGATATAAAGAAGCAGATAGGTTGTCTATTATTTCTAGAGAATTCAAAAAAGTATCTTTGTTAGTAGAAGAAAAAGATGATGGCATTATATTACAAAACACTGGTAATTTAAAAGGAGCACATTTTAATCCTGAAAATGATCACAGGTTATTTATGACATTTTGCGTAGCTGGAATGTATATAGGTGAATGTACTATTTCTGATCGTGAGTCTATTGATGTATCGTATCCAAACTTCCTACGAGATGTTTGTAAAGTGGGTGGAAATATTAGTAATATTGATATGTAAAAGTTATATGAACAAAAAGCAA
>JAPOVD010000004.1 GCA_026708305.1 Nitrososphaerota archaeon
TATGAGATTTATAAAAACATTTTGGGCTCTAGATGCTAAACTTGCATATTCTAGACATTATCCATCAATAAATTGGATGAGTAGCTATTCTGGATATTTGAATGATATTGCAAAGTGGTGGAGTGAAAATGTTAGCAATGAATGGCTAAGAATACGTAGCGAAATATACGGAATTTTGCAAAGAGAGGATACATTAAAAGAAATAGTTAGATTGTTGGGACCAGAAGCATTACCGGAAGAAGAAAAATTAATCTTAGAAGTAGCTAGAATGATCAAAATTGGAATTTTGCAACAAAATTCATTTGATAATGTTGATACGTACTGTAGTCCAACTAAGCAATTCAAATTGTTAGAGTTGTTAATCCTATTTTATAACTTGGGTATACAAGCAATTAAGAATGGTGCTTCCATTGTAGACATTAGATCGATGCCAATAATTGGAAATCTTCTTAAGGCTAGAATGGAAATTACTGATAATCAGGTGGAAAAATTAGAACAACTAAACATTGAAATGAATGAACAATTTAAAAATATTAAAAGTGTGAAACAATAAAATGGCCAAAAGTGGAATTCAATATAGTAAAATAGCAGAAATCAAAGGACCTTTGGTGGTTGTAGATGAAGTAGAAAATGCTGCATTTGATGAATTAGTAGAAATACAAACTTCATATGGTGAAAAGAGATTAGGCAAAGTATTGGAAGTAGGAAATGGTAAAGCCGTGGTACAAGTTTTTGAAGGTACTACTGGTTTATCTATATCTCAAACTAATGCTAAATTTGTTGGCAAGGTCATGGAAATGCCAGTTTCAGAACAAGTTTTAGGAAGGATATTTGACGGTTTAGGCAGACCAAAAGATGATTTACCAGATCCAATAGCAGAAAAATTCTTGGATATTAATGGTTCTCCAATGAACCCAGAACAACGTGAATATCCGAGAGATTTCATACAAACAGGAGTATCTGTTATAGATGGGATGTTAACATTGGTTCGTGGGCAAAAACTTCCTATATTTTCAGGTTCTGGAATGTCTCACAATGTACTTGCTGCACAAATAGCTAGACAAGCATCTGTGGTAGGTACTAAAGATGAATTTGCTGTAGTATTTGCAGCAATAGGCGTTCAATATAGCGAATCTGAATACTTCAGAAGGAGTTTAGAAGAATCTGGTGCACTAAAAAGAAGCGTATTATTCTTAAACTTAGCAGATGATCCAGCAATCGAGAGAATTATTACTCCGCGTGTGGCACTAACAGTTGCAGAATATTTAGCTTATGAAGTAGGCATGCATGTTTTAGTTATACTTACAGACATGACAAATTATGCTGAAGCATTACGAGAAATAAGTGCTGCTCGTGAAGAAGTACCTGGAAGAAAAGGCTACCCCGGATATTTATATACCGATTTATCAACAATATATGAAAGAGCCGGTAGATTACAAGGTAAAAAAGGTAGCGTTACACAAATGCCAATACTATCTATGCCCTCTGATGATATAACTCATCCTATACCAGACCTAACTGGATATATAACAGAAGGTCAAATTGTTTTAGGACGTGATCTATTTAGACAAGGTGTATACCCACCAGTAAATATTTTGATGAGCTTGAGTAGAATTATGAAAGACGGTATCGGTGAAGGGCGCACCAGAGCAGATCACCAAGAAATTTCAAACCAAAATTATGATGCTTATTCACGTGCACAAGAAGTAAGAGCGCTTGTAGGAATTGTAGGAAAAGCTGGATTGACAGATATTGATCTAAAATATCTGGATTTTGGAGATGTTTTTGAAAAAGAATTCTTAAGTCAAGCTGTAGATGAAAATAGAACTATAGATGAAACGCTTCTACTACAATGGAAATCAGCATCTTTATTACCGAAAAATGAGCTAACAAAAGTTAAAGATAAATTCATTTCAATGTATTACAAGTCAACACAATAAAATGTCATTTGCACAAAGTGTTACTGCAACAAAAATTGAACTTCTAAAGTATAAGAGATCTAGTCAAATAGCTACGATGGTTCAAAAAATACTTGACGATAAACGTAAAGTTCTTCTAAAAAATATTGAAGAAATGATCACAGAAGCTACACATGCACGTAATGATATATGGGAACCACTACGTAGTATTTATGAATCTGTAAACGACGCATACATTTCTTTAGGTACCAACACTGTAGATTCAATAGCAAAATCTACTCCAGCTGTAATGGAAGTAGATGTTAATGTTAAAAGAATTGTTGATGTGGTTATTCCAACATTACAGGTACTAGAAAAAGACCATAAATTAACACCATACGGATTTATAGATACTAATACATCTGTTGATCTAGCTACAAAAAAAATAAAAAATCTGCTTCCTAATATTTGTAAAGCTGCAGAATATGAAAATTCTATATTAAGTTTGGCTAAAGCGTTAGAAAAAACACAAAAACTGCTAAATGCATTAGAAAATATAATAATTCCGCAATATAACCAAAAAATCAGATTTATATTGTCTACTTTGGAAGAGAGAGAAAGAGAAGAATTCGCAAGATTAAAAAAAGTCAAAGCAGCTATTGAAAAAAGGAAATGACAAAAGAAGAAATTAAAAATTTATTACAGAATTCTACCAAAATTCTAGAAAACAGTCATAAAAATTCTACTGTTAAAATCAAAAAAAAATTAGAAGATTTTAAGAAAAAGACTACAGCTAAAATTTAGAATTAGTCTTATGATTTAAATATGGAGTAATGCGTTAACAATATAATAATGAAATATTTGGTACTTCTGTTTTTTATGATAATTGTGATATCGGTAACAGGAATCACTACTGTATATGGTGAAGAATCTACTAATGATAATGAAAGTGACATTGGAGCAAAATTACTGGGTGCAGGCTTAGCTTTTGGCATAGCTGCTGGTGGTGCCGGTATAGGACTTGGATACGTAGGATCTGCAGGATTGGCAGTTATTAGTGAAAATCCAGCTCTCCAATCTAAAGTATTCATATTCATCGGTATGGTAGAATCAATTGCAATATACGGAATAGTTATGATGTTCATAATACTTGGACAATAACAACAAAAATATATTTTTTAATTTTAATAATAAAATATTATATACACGTCAATTTGTTGACGTCCAAAATTCTTTTGCAATATTTACATTGTAACATTTTTTTATCAACTACATTCATTACAGTTTCAATGTTCTCGTTACTATTTGTAATACAATTTGGGTTACCGCATGAAAATATTCTAATTATTTGATCTGGTAACGACAAACAGCGTTTTTCTACAACATTAAAATTCTTGATTATATTTACTGTTGCTTTAGGAACTATCACTGCAAGCTTATTTGTGTCGTCTTCTTTCAAAAACTTGTTTTCTACTTTTATTATATCTTTTTTTTCGAATTTTTGACTAAGAACATTTAACGCAATCATTATTACATTTCCATCTTTACCATCTATGTCTAAAGCATGTAAAACATGTAACCCTTTACCGCCATCTATATGATCAATCACAGTTCCGTTTTTTATCCTGCGTACCAAAAGATTAGCTTCTTTCATTAGTATACTTTGTATATTACACAAGTATATATCATTAAAATGGTTAATAGATTTTTCGAGAGAAACCTAACATCGGTTAGAGATCTAACAAGAGCAGATTTTGAATTATTATTTAATGTCACGGATAAAATAATTTCACATCATGCAACATATGATGTTTGTAGAGGAAAAACATTAGGATGCATATTTTTTGAACCAAGCACAAGAACAAGATTAAGTTTTGAATCAGCAATGTTACATCTTGGTGGCAACACGATAGAGATATCTAGTATTTTATCATCAACACAAAAAGGAGAGAGTCTAGGAGATACAATAAAAATAATATCATTATATTCTGATATCTTGGTTTTACGTCATCCTTTAGATGGCTCTAGCAAATTTGCAGCTGAAATGTCCACTAAACCTATAATTAATGGAGGTAGTGGAACAGAAGAACATCCTACACAAACCATACAAGATCTCTATACTATGAAAAAAGAAATGAAAAAAATTGATGGATTAAAAATAGCTATAGTGGGAGATCTAAAATATGGACGAACAGTTTATTCTTTATTATATGGTTTAAGCAACTATGATGTAACAATATATCTAATATCTCCAGAATCATTAAAAATTAGAACTGACTCAATTTATGAGATAAAAAAGAAATTACAAATTCTTGAATCAACTAGATTAGATGATCATCTAGATGATCTAGACGTCATTTATGTAACTAGAATTCAAAAAGAAAGATTTCAAGATAAAGAAGAATATTTTAAAGTTAAAGGAAGTTATACAATAGACAAAAATGTAGTAAAAAAAATGAAACGTAAATCAATAATCTTACATCCTCTTCCAAGATTGGATGAGATACCTCATAATGTTGATCGATCAATTCATGCTAAATACTTCAAACAAGCTGAATACGGTAAATATACTAGAGCCGCTCTTTTAGGACTAATTATAAATAATGGCTTTGTTAATGATATCAGCTCTTAATAATATTAAATTATTATTTGATTCAATGATTAATATAATATATCTCCAAGATTAAGACGATTTTGTACATTGAAAATAGTCGAAATCAAAAAATTAAATGTTAAATATGGCAAATCTGTAGTTCTTAAAAACATAAATTTTGATGTGGAAGAAAATGACTTCTTGGGTATCATAGGACCAAATGGAGCTGGAAAAACTACACTTTTTTCATGTATGCTTGGAATGATAAAACAATACGAAGGAACAATAAAATTTTTTGGTAATAACATACAAAAATCAAAAAAATACTTGAAAAATATAGGCTATGTACAACAAAAACCATCATTTGATAAAAACTTTCCAATAACTGTTAAAGAAGTGATTGAAATGGGACTTAACTGTAGTGAAGATAAAATAAATGATGCACTTAACCAAGTTTTAATACATGAACTGGCCAATAAAAGAATTGGAGAATTATCTACTGGACAACAACAACGTGTATTTATAGCTAAAGCTCTTGTTGGCAATCCCAAAATTTTAATTTTAGATGAACCAGTTACTGGAATAGATACACATAGTACCGAATTATTTTATAGTATGTTGAATAAGATGCATTTGAGCAAAATTACTATCATATTGTCTTCTCATGATCTAAATGCGGTGAACATGTTGGCAAATAAAGTAGCATGTCTTAATAGAACACTATTTTTTCATGGTGTTTCTAAAGATTTTTTTAATAATGACACATTACTAAAAAAATATTCTGAATCATCAATGCAAAAACATATTCAAAACCATAAAAATGGTCTTTGATATTCTAACTTATAGCTTTATCCAACGTGCCATTGTTTCAGGAGTAGCAATAGCTTTGTTATGTTCTATAGTAGGAATGTTTCTAGTTTTAAGAAGGTATTCATTATTTGGTGACGCTATAGCTCATTCATCATTTGGAGGAATAGCTGTTGGGCTTTTAATAGGAGTATACCCAATATGGACAGCATATATAATTTCATTATCCAGTGCAATTATAATAACCAAAATCAAAAAAAGTTTTTCTATATCTGGAGAATCATCTGTAGCTATTTTGTTATCGTCTGGAATTTCTATAGGACTGATCTTGATTAGTATTTCAGGTGGATTTACGATAGATATTTTTAGCTTTTTGTTTGGAAGTATTTTGCTTGTTAATGCTGAAGATACAATAATAATTATTTTATTGACAATTACAATCCTAATAGTGGTATTAATTTTTTATAGACCAATTTTGTATTCTACATTTAATGAAGAACAAGCTCAAATAAGTGGTATTAATGTTGAAAAAATAAATTATTTATTAATTTCTATCTCTGGAATTACTGTTGTTACATCAATCCAATTGGTAGGAATATTGTTGATTTCATCCCTTTTAGTTATTCCTAATATTACTGCTATATTGTATGGAAAAAGCTTCAAAAAAACGGTATTATTATCAATGACAATTTCAACATCCTCTGTTGTTATTGGCATATTATTTTCATATGTGTTAGATATTACTTCTTCTGGTACTATAGTATTAATATCAATAATAATTTTTGTAGTGACCGTTTGTTTAAAATCATTAGGACTAATAAATCAATCATGATAAATTATTTAATGTTCTCTTAAAGACGATATTTTTCCTCAAAATTATCGTAATTGCAATTATTGTCAGCCCTACTAATGGGAAAATTAATAACGAATTACGAGACAAGATTTTATAATTTACATAATCTGCACCAGTAGGATTCGAATTTTCAACAATAGTTAAAGCACCAAGTTTGTTAGATTGTTGTTCTGCAAACCAAATTTTATTTTTTTCATCTATTACCAGAAATTGTGTGAATGAATTACTTGTAGTAATCTGTATTTCCAACAACTCATCGTTATGAGGATCATACATTCCTAAGTTGTCTATAGTATGTTGTGCAAACCATAAGTTTCCATATTTATCCTCTATTATTCCTAATGGTAATGAATTAACATTTGGCGCCAATATTTTTGTAAATTTTTTTAATATTGGATCAAATTTAGTTATTGCATGTCCAACATGTTCTGATATCCATAAATTTTTTTCAGAATCAAAAAACAATGAGAAAGGCTCATCTAATTTTGGTTCATTAGTAAATTCTTTCACATATCCATTCCAAGAATTTATGTATCCTATTTTACCACTATTAGGTTCAGTAAACCAAATTTTACCATCTGGATCACTGATGACTGATGATGATTCAGAAGGTATTTCATATTGTTTAAATTCTTTTTTTATTTGATCATATTTTAATATGAACTTTTTATCAATCATGGATATCCAAATATCATCACCAAAATTTGTTATTGATGTGGCAATTGACTTTATTGGCAACGATATAATTTCAATTTTTTTGTTTATTAGATTTAAAAATCCTATGTTATTGCCTACGGTATCTAAAAACCAAATTTTTTCATTTTCATCCATGGTTAAAAATGTAGTTGATTTTCCTCTAAAATTAAATTCTAAGAATTTTTCTTCTTCAATCATAAATTGCCATAATCTTGCTCTAGATGAGTCACTTATCCATATCGAATCGTCATGATATAACAAGTGTAATGGCTTTCCTGGATCTGGTAAATCATATTCGATTATGTTTGTATTTAAGCCTGTGATTTTAGGTTTTATATTCATAGTAGTTGAAATAAATTCATTTTGTTTATTCGATCTTTGGACTTCAATATCTATAATCCACTTGTCATAAAAACTGAACATTGCATTCCCTTTGTAAGTTAATTTGGATTGTTTGGTTTTTTCAAATGGCACTTCAATGTCTATTATATTTTTGTTGGGATTTGATATGTGTGCTTTTATATCGACTAAATCGTCTAACGTATCATTTTCATTAAAACTTTCTAGCTTCATAATTATTTGATTTTCGCCAATTTTTATAGGAGTTATATTTATGTTAAATTTGATATTTGTTGAATATTCTATTTTTTCAATGTTTGGTTGTTTTATGTCTACATTATTATTGGTTGGTAATGAACTATTTACTAATAATGAAACAATTACCAACAAAATAATTCCACAATACATCTCTATTTTTAAAGCTGATTTTAATTTAAATAGTAAAATATGCAAATTATTATTATGAATTTTTTTTTGTGTTACGAATTGATTATAACCTCCTAACATTATCATAATTGACGCAATGAAAATTTTTGTAATTATTAATATTCCATACATAGAATTAAATACTGTAATACTATCATCAATGCCCCATAATATCATGGGACCAGTACAAATTAAAACTCCTGAGGATATTATAAATAATGTAGAGAAATTAGGTAAAAATGAGTAAAATATTAACTTTTGTTCTTTTACAAACATTGGTATTAAAACAAATCCAAAAAAAATTATTCCTCCGATCCATATGGATGAAAAAAAATTGTGTACATAGTCTAATATCATGAAAACTTTATTTTCATTAGAAGCGCTGTGACTAATCAATACTGTTGTTAAAACTAATACTAATGATAAAGAAAACATCGTTAGTTGATTTTTAAATCTAATTTTTTTATTGCTATTGATATACATTAACATCATTAAAAGAATTATAGCAACTGATATTCTAATTATTAAAATTTTCCCAAATGTTGTATTAATTATATCCAATATGCCTGCATCCAATTTCATAATGTGCACAGCTATCATCAAAACACTTGAAGCTAATATGGCAAATATGCCAATTTTAATCAAAATACTAAATTGCTTTGAATATTTTAATAAATGTGTAGATCCAGTTCCAATCTTATTGGATAATATAAGTAATGATATCAATGATGAGCTAAGTATTATGGTCTGACCAACATATCCTGGAAATCTAGAAACTGATTCTGGTAAAAAGGCTGTTTCAAAATAGCCGTCATAACTAAGCGATTCTGGAGAATAGTTTATCTGTACGTTTCCAACACCAAAAATAAATGCGTATTCTACAATATGTCCATCGATCTTGGATAGCACTTTGCTTATTACAGTATATGTTCCATCACCTAAATTTGGAGTAGTCACAACTAAAGATTTTTCATCTTCAAAATAACGTAAATCATTGTTGTCTATTCTGTCCCCCCCTTCATTAAGAATTTTTATATAACTAAAAGAAAGTTCTACATCTTCAGAATAATATATTATTACTTCATTAATCGACTTCACAACAGATAACTCTGATGGATTACTCTCAATTAAAAACGGATGCGAATAAGTATAAGGAATAAAACTACAAAAAAAACAAAATAAGCAAAATAATATATGCTTTTTCACTTCTATATTAAATACTTATGTAATATTAATTTTGATTAAATAAAAATAAAAGGTAGAATATACTTTATCATTACATGAGGTTTTGTTATTTTCTATTACTTACATTTATGTGCATTATTATGATAGATAATGTGTTTGCACATACTGAAATAAACATAGACCAATACAGTATCAACATAGGATGGAAAGATGAACCTCCTATTATTGGATTCATAAATAATATAACATTCGAAATAAATGAAGTAGATCAAACAAATATTAAAAATAAAGTTAAAAACGCTTTTAAAAATCTAGAAGCTTATGTAAAATTTGGTGGCATCTCAAAAAAATTAAATATTAGCTCATTACCAACTCCTGGAAATTATTTTGCCAAAATAATACCGAGTAAACCAGGATCATATAGAATAGAATTACACGGTAAAATAAATGATAGTATCATTGATGCAAGCATACCTATAGATAGAGTTAAAGATTCTAAAATATTGAAATTTCCTGATAGCTATGAAACAACTATTAGTGATAAAGAAATAACCACAATTAAAAATATTATTTCGTCTCTCAGTAAAGATGTTGATTCATTAAATAATTCTGTGAAACCAATTGATTCTGATATTTCTAATAATGACAAAATGCATGATATTTCAATTCTTGCATTGACGTTGTCATTTGTTGGAATCATATTATCTATAGCAGCAATAATAAAAATAAAATGAGAATTTAGAATTTTGTAATTCTATATTTTGTTGTTAGTATCGTAGTGCTTACTATGGCTATAGTTAATACCGCTATTGTGACAACTCCAAATTCTGGAACCACCTTGAATTCAACTGTTTCTCCAATCGGTCCAGTTAAATCATCTATTCCTATTCCTTGTAATGTTATATCTATGTTTACTGGTTCATCAGAAGCAAGTTTTGCAGTTGTATGAGTAGAACTACCATTATGTTCATGTGCATCAACTACAGACAAAACAACTTCGTTGTTTTGAGTAGCTCTCACGTCATAATTTACATGTTCCTGAAGCTTGTCATTTTGGTGATCATAAAATTTAACATCAATAGACATCACTTCATTGGCAACTGGTTTGCTTGTTTCTACATCTATTCTTATACTCCCATCTTCAGATATGCTTTGTATTTTTGTAATTTCTTCGTTGATGGTTTCTACGCTTTCATAATCATCTTCTTCAATTGTAGCAACAGCTTCTACACTAATTATTCCTTCCATCCATGGATGAACCATACAAAAATACGAATAGTCTCCTTCACTAAATTTGTCATCAGTGAATTTTACAGAAAATGTAGTGCCTGAAGTAAATAAACTACTATCAAATAGCCCATCTGGACCATCATTAGGAGTCCCACTAGTTACTGTATGTGCAGCAGTATCATTATTAGTCCATATAACTTCGCCGTTTAAATCTACGCTCACATTGTAAGGACTATAACATTCGTCATTTTCTTCACATCCTGGAACAGAACTACCTTCTGTCACATTTACATCAACTTTTGAATGATCTGCAAACACTTCATTATTTATTGCACAAGTGGCAATAATAACTAAAAGCATCGCACCCCATTTAGTTCTTGTTTTCATTGTATTTTGTATTTATGAGACAAATAAAAACTTCTTGAATCAAAACTTTTGAATTATTAAATGTATATGGTACTGATATTTCATTAAATCGAACATTTTTAAGTTAATAAGGCATTTTACTATGTATGAAAATTAACACATTTGTATTTACTTTACTAATTATTTGTTCATCTACAATTGGAGTAGCGTATGGGCATGGACTTGGAGGCGATCAAGCACCTCCAATAAATTTTGCTGGAATGGATGTAACTGTGAGTACAATGCTAAATCCATCTGACATAACTGCTGGTGAAATCAACAAAGCTAACATGAAAATACGATTCTTTGATACGTTAACAGATAATAATCTAGATAACGTTACTTATAGAGTTGAATTATGGCAAGGAGAAGATCTCTTGGCTAGACAATTATTTTATGATGAAGATGGTGAACTCAACGTAGAGATACGACCTAAAACAAATTGTAATGAAAAAGAATTATGGCGTTGCACTACATATAATGGATTTAAAGATCCTATTAGTGGTGGATTGACAGCAATGGGGGATGGAAAACCTGTAATTTCTGGACCTATTTTTAATAGAGGTGGTTTGTACAACATTAAAGTAGATATTGAAGGTGCAACAAGTCCCAAAGTTCAAGTTGCACGACCATTGAGTTTTGAAACTTTCGTTAGTGTGGCTCAAGATCAAAATTTTGTAATCAAAGACATTGAAACGTTGGAAGAAATACCAATAACAATCAAAACGTACTATGATGACATAACAAGTTTTGAGTATAATGATAATGCATATTCGATGTCATTTAATATGCCATTTAATTGGGATCAGAATTACATTAGTCTAGTTCAAATGGTTCATGAGGAGCTTCGCCTACCAAAGGATTTTAAACCATATAAGCAAACTCAAGGATTTAAAGGATATGTTAATGATGTTGAAGTAGATAATAGAATAATAATAATGGATCCATATTCTTATGATGATTTAAACATAATCCATTTTTTAGTTACTGGAAATGAATTACAAAGAATCAAAGATCAAATCACTCCAAACAATATAGATGATCTAATAAAATTTACAATCGTTCCACAGGCTATTAAAACAGAAAATTTGTTAGATATTGAAGTAGGCGACAATGCATTAGTCAAAATATCATGGAATAACAATGACAATGATCATGACGTCTTCAATGTTGATGCGATACCAATCGAATTTGCATTTTTTAATAAAACAGGAGACCTTTTGAAAGATGTTAGATATGGTTATAACCTTAGTTATGAAAATGAAGAATTATTTTCTAATGTAGGTGAAGATCCAAAAAATCCAGGTATAGTAGCTAGCGAAGGTATTGATATCCAAAAAATAAATATTCCTAATAATGGTTCGTATTCATTAAGTGTAGCTATTTTTGGAATAGGAATGAATTATAATCAAGAATATTCTGGTATTGGTAAAGGTACATTTGAAATATATATGAATCAAGATCAAAGCATTGGTGATATTATTGTAAATAGCTCTGAAATACCAGATTGGATCAAAAATAATGCTGGTTGGTGGGCCGATGGAAAAATTGATGATGCAGACTTTATATCTGGATTGGAGTTTATGATAAAATCAAATATGATACAAGTGCCATTTGTAGATCATGATAATTCTGCAACTATATCTGAAATACCAGATTGGATCAAAAATAATGCTGGTTGGTGGGCCGATGGAAAAATTGATGATGCAGACTTTATTAGTGCAGTACAATATCTAATAAAAAATAACATAATTTCCTTATAACATCTAATGCCACAGTAACACAATTTGAAAATGATTAATCATGTTCCCATTAAAAGACGAAAATCCACATCCAATAGGATTTAAACCTATAGCTACCTATAGTTTAATTTTTTTAAATGTTGTGGCCTTTGTATATGAAATACTTTATATTGGACAATTTTTTGATTTTACAAATAAAAATGCATTAGAATTATTTTATGAATTTGGCACAGTGCCAAATTGTATAATTGGATCAGATGTAATTAAAATGAACATGAACTATCAAGAGATGATAATTAAATGTCCAGACGCATCATATTTTAGATTATTGACTTCCATGTTTCTTCATGGTGGTTTGATGCATTTGGGAGGTAATATGTTATTTTTGTGGATATTTGGAGACAACATCGAACTAAAATTTGGTAAATTTAAATATGTTTTAGCTTATTGCTTTTGGGGAATATCTGCAGGTTTACTGCACGTGTTGGGAGATATTAACAATGTAATACCAGCAATAGGGGCATCTGGAGCAATATCTGGAATACTTGGTGCATATTTAATGATATTTCCTAAAGCTAAAATAATCACATTTATGATGTGGGGATTTTTTTGGAGAACGATACGCATTCAAGCTAAATGGTTTCTACCGTTTTGGTTGATATTTCAAAATATTTTTCCTCTATTTGTAGGCGGTTTTGGTTTTGCTAATGAAGGCGTTGCTTATTTAGCTCATATAGGAGGTTTTTCTGTTGGTTTAATTTTTGGATACGTATACAAAATCACTCATAAAACAGAATTTTCTTATCGATAAACGATAGTTAATATTTAAATAAACATAACAGAATAGAAAATGGTATGCCTATTATCACCATCTCTATGTATCCTGGAAGATCTAAATTGCAAAAAGACAAATTTGCAGAAATTATTTCTAATGCTGCCATAGATGTTTTAAAAGCAAAAAAAAAAGATGTAATTGTAGTTTTTGAAGAAAATGATAAAAATAATTGGTATTTTACTCACGATTAATTTTTCATGCCCCTAATGATATGATTTATCTATGACTAAAATTGCATTAATACAATTAAAAACATCGATACATAAAAATCAAAACTTAAAAAAAATTCTGGAATATATAAAATATGCTGCTAAAAATCATGCTGATGTTTGTATTTTTCCAGAATTTATGATGTTCTATTATGATCCAAAACATATTTCCATTTCTAATTTTGCAGAATCCATTAATGGATCATTCATCAAACAAATTTCTTATGCTGCAAAATCTGAATCTATAAATATAATAGGCACTTTCTACGAAAAAAGTAATACATCGAAAGTTTATGATACTGCATTTTTCATAGATAAATATGGAACTGTCATCACAACTTACAGAAAAATCCATCTTTATGATGCATTTGGATTTAAAGAATCTGATTATATTTTACCAGGATCAAAAATCATGAACCCAATTAATACTGACATTGGTAAATTAGGCATGTTGATATGTTATGATCTTAGATTTCCAGAAATATCACGTATTTTGACAGTTAGAGGTTCTGAAATATTGGTTATACCATCTGCATGGATAAATGGATACATGAAGGAACAACATTGGCTGGCAATAAACAAAACCCGCGCAATAGAAAATGGATGCTATGTAATAGCATCTAATCAGACTGGAAACATATATTGTGGTAGGAGTCTAGTAGTTGATCCTATGGGTAAAATTTTATTAGATATGAAAAAACGTGAGAATATAAAATTTGTGGATGTATGTATAGAAAAAATACGACACACAAGAAAAAAACTACCATTACTTAAACATAGACGCCCTGACGTATATGGTAAGAATTAGATAAATTTTTAATACATTTAATATTAGTGCATTGTTTATTCCATTTCTGTTTTTTGGTATATCGAAAAAAGCAAATAGGCCATAAACATAATTTACATCTATTTTGCGTAAATCTGATGGAAGCCCTTTGTATCAGTGGTGATGATGTATTACATCCATTTCGATAATTAGAACAACCTATAAAACGTTTACTAGTAGTATGAGATCTAACAATACGAAGCTCACCATTTTTGCATGTTGGACAAGAACATAATTTGAATGAAATGTTATTTGTAGCGATTATATATTTTTTTTTGCTATTAGACCAGATAATATATTTATCATCATTAAAATAAGCCAAACATTCATTTTTTAGTTTGCGTAGTTCTGTAATTTTGATATTGACTTCATTTATTTTCAATATTTATTGTAATTGTTATGCGTTATAATATACTTACAGAATTTTTATATGTCTTGTATTGCAAATATTTGATGTGGAAACTGTATGTGTTTTGGGTGCTGGAAGCACAAAATATGGTAAATTAGATGATAGTATAAGTGATATAGCAGTTAAGTCATCAGTATCTGCTATTGAAAGTGCTAATATAAAACCTCAAGAAATTGAAGCGGGATACATTTCTAATGTATTTGGAATAGCTGATAAACAGGTACATTTGGGTCCAGTTATAATGAGTAATTTAGGCATATCTGAAAAACCTTCATTATCTATTGAATCTGCTTGTGGCAGTGGTTCTGTTTCTTTACGTGAAGCCTTTGCGAATGTAGCTGCTGGTTTTTATAATGCTGTTTTGGTAACCGGCGTAGAAAAGGTAACGCAAACTGGTACAGAATGGACTACAACATATTTTTCTTATTGTTCTGATTTTTTTTATGAAGGACAAGCTGGAGCTTCTTTCCCAGGATTGTTTGCTTCAATGGCCAGAGCTTACTTAAATGAATATGACGCTACAGAAGAAGATTTTGCATCAGTGGCTGTTAAAAATCATAATAATGGATTGTTGAACCCAAAAGCACATCTTAGAAAGAAAATCACTATTGAAGATGTTATGAATTCTCCAGTTGTAGCTAGTCCTCTTAAACTTTATGATTGTTGTCCTTTTTCTGATGGTGCTAGTTCGGTAATTTTATGTAATGAAAAATTTGCAAAATCTCATACTAAAGACTACATTAAAATAATTGGATCGGGAAGAGGCGGATCACCTGCTGCACTACAAGGACGTGATCATATGACTACTATACCAAGCACTAAATTAGCTGCTCAATCTGCTTATAAAATGGCTGGCATATCTCCAAAAGATGTTGACTTTGCAGAAGTACACGATTGTTTTACCATTGCAGAAATAGTGGATAGTGAAGATCTTGGATTTTTTAATAAAGGTGAAGCTATTAATGCTATACGCAATAAAGAAACTGAATTACGTGGATCGATACCTATTAATCCGTCAGGAGGATTAAAATCTAAAGGACATCCTATTGGAGCTACTGGAGTAGGACAGGCAGTAGAAACATTTGATCAGCTTACTGGGAATGCCGGAGAACGCACAATTAAAAATGCTAACATAGGTTTAACTCATAATTTTGGAGCTACTGGTGCAAGTTGCGCAGTTCATATTTTTCAAAGTGTGTGATTTGTCTGCAAAACAAGAATTTATAGACGCTGCTAAATCTGGAAAAATTCTAGCTAGGCAATGTAAAAAATGTAATGATGTGAATTTAGCAACTGTGTATTTTTGTAGAAAATGTGGCAATAATCAATTTGAAAATATATTTATTGATGGAACTGGACATATTGAAACCTTTACAATAATTACAGTTCCTCCAACTGGATTTGAAAAATATGTACCATATGCATGGGTTATTATGAAATTAAATGATTCTAAACTTAGAATATCTGGATTTATGTCTAATGTTTCTAAACCAAATGAAATACCTATTGGAACTGAAGTACAAATATATGGATTTGATGAACGAGGAGTATTAATCAAAAAAAGTAAATTATGTTATTAGTAAAATAAAAATAAGTTGGTATTGATTATATAATATGCTTAAAGCTCATGTAAGTTGTGGTAAATGCGGATGTAAAATGTACGATATGAAAGTATTAAAACCAGTAAGAGATATAATTAGATCTTATAATAACAAATGTCCTTCATGCGGACAAAGTCTATCTACAGATTTTGCTATTGAAGTAGATGGACATTAATACTTATGTCATAAATTTTATTTATTATTATTTTTTACACGTTATATGGAATTAAGTTCTGGTATAACAGAGCATAAGCGTAGTATTTTACGTTCTACATCTAAACGTGTACGTATGATATTTTCTGTAATGGCCAGTCCAAATAGAATAGATATTCTCAGAATATTGAATTCAAAAGGGCCTTTAACATATTCTGAATTAAAATCTTTAGCTGGATTTAAATCCAAAAAAGAAAGTGGCAAATTTGCTTATCATCTAAGAAAACTTTTACATCAATCACTAGTCTCACTTAATCGATCTGAACGTCGCTATACAATAACAAATTTAGGTAAACTGGTTTTGAGTCTTGCAAGACAAATAGAAGAACGTTCTATAATAGAAAGTGGCAAAATGTATGTTAGAACATCTCATCAGTCTATAGAAGAATTTAATTCCCATAAAATAATTCAATCATTAGTACGAGAAGGTAATCTGCCTTTAGAATTAGCACAAAAGATAACAGAAGAAGCAGAAAATCATATTTATAAATATCAGATAACATATCTTACAGGATCTTTAATACGTGATGTAGTTAATTCTGTTCTTCTTGAACATGGACATGAAGAATATAGAACCAAGTTAACTAGACTAGGATTACCAGCTTTTGATTTAGAAGAAATGTTGTCAAACATGGATAGCATAGATAATGGAGTGGAAGGATTGTTACAGAATGTAGGACGTAAAGTGTTCTCAGAAAATTTAATTTTAAACAAACTGCCAAAAGATGTAGCAGATTCATATTTATCTGGATATTCTCATGTTCTAAATCCTGGATTGTGGATATTGCTTCCTGATACTATTTTTGTTAACATTATCGAAATAGCTGAAAATGGCATTATGAATATTGGAGGCAAATTTCTAGATGTAACTAGAATTGCATGTGCAAATAATGAAGATAATTTATTTACATTATTATCTATTGTAATTACATTATTATCTAAAGAAGCATCTCAAGAAGTTGTTGTGGATGATCTTGTGCAACTAATTGCCAAATATTTTAAAGATAATTCTAAATTAGAACAGAAATTACTAAACACATTTTCAATGTCGTTTACATCAAAATATAATAAATGCCCTAGCATTTCATTTAGAATTAAATTACAACATGATCAAAATATAGTTACCAAAATACTTTCTTCGTATAAACAATACGTAAAAATGACACCGATAGTTACAATCGGATTAATTATAGATTATAACAAAACAGAGATAAATAAATTTTCTTTGTTATTATCGGAAATAATAACATTGGGGGGACAAATCATGTTTTCTAAGAAACAAATATCTAATCAAGGTATTATTAAACATGACAACCAAAAAAATAATGTTACATCAGAAATACCTTCAATCAAGTTTCATTCATTGACAATAAATTTGCCTAGACTTGCATTAGAATCTAATAAAGACGAAACATATTTTAGAGCCAGATTGGCATTATTAATGAAACCTGCTATAATGTCAATGAAATTACGTAAAAAAGACGTATCTGATTTAATTCGAAGAGGACTTACTCCTATCATGGCACGAAATACACAGTACATGCAACGTAGTTCGACATCGTTGATAATAAATTTAGTTGGTTTGAATGAAGCTGTATTTAATATACTAGGTTATGATAAAAATGATGGTAAAAAAATATTGTATAAGGTGATCTCTACTGCAGTTGATGTTGCAACCAAAAAGGGTAAAGAAATTAATGAGAATGTCAATGTATCAATGATCGATAGCCAAGAAGGTGTTACTAGATTTGCAATATTAGACGGTGAGAAATATGGTAAAAATTCTGTGTTGAAACATGTTGATAACAAATTTTATTCTGCAGGAATTTCATTCACTTATGATGATATGTTTGATTCAGATAAAATTCAAGATATCATCTTAGAACATGATAAACTTACAGAGATGCTTAATGGAGGATTGTTAACACAAGTTATTATAGATAAGGATAAAACATTAAAAGAAATCTCAAAATTAATAGAATGTTCATGTGAAATATTTCACACATTCAAACTCACAAAACCAATAGCTATATGTGGAAACTGTGGTTTTAAAGATGGAAAACATATGGATAAATGTGTTTCTTGTAATTCTCCATACATTATTGAATGAAGATCAAAATTAATAGGTCATATATATATTTTTAATTATGATTAACAATTAAGTTATATTCATTTGATTCTTTAATGATTATGTGATAAAATAAATGAAAAAGTCTCAACTTAGTAATTCAATTATGCAAGTTCGTAAAAGGAATGGCAAAATAACTAATTTTAATAAAAATAAAATTTCTAACGCTATTTACAAAGCACTGGTTGCAACATCGAAAGCAGATCGTGCATTAGCAAATGAGCTAACAAATGGCGTAATCAATAAATTGCATCAGCAAGGTTTTTCTAATCTAAAATCTCCTAGTGTTGAAGATGTACAAGATATGGTAGAATCAATACTAATAGATCAAGGCTATAGTGATATAGCCAAAGCTTACATACTCTACAGACATGAAAGAAGAAAAATTAGAGAAGAAAAAATGAGCTTATTGAATAGTACATCATTAGATCCAGTAGCAAAAAATTTTGATATTAACTGTTTACGCGTCCTTGCATCAAGATACTTGATACGAAATAAAAACAGTGAAATCATTGAAAATCCTACTGAAATGTTTGAACGAACAGCTATATTAGTTGCGATCGGTGACTTATTGTATGATCCTGCTTTATTTAGTAAAGATAATAATGTAAAACAAGATGTTGAAAAAGCTAGAACATATCTTACTAAGCTTGATGATTTCGACTGCAAATTTAAACTAGGTGATTATTTTATCAATAAATGGCATTTTAGGAGTTTAATCAATCATTACATTTATTTAGCTACTAATGGACATATGAAATTAAGCTTCAAAGATCTTCTTATTATGTTAGCTTCTAAAAAACTGGATAAGTATACTGATAAAGTATTTGAATATTTAGAAATAATGGCATCTCAAGATTTCTTACCAAATTCTCCCACTCTTATGAACTCTGGGAGAAGATTGGGCCAACTTTCTGCTTGTTTTGTACTTGATATGAAAGACGATATGGCACAAATTATGAAATCTACTTCTGATGCAGCTCTTATTTTTAAATCTGGTGGTGGAGTAGGAATAAATTACTCTGAACTTAGACAAGAGGGCGATATAGTGGCATCTACTTCTGGAGTAGCTTCTGGACCGGTTTCGTTTATGAATATAATAAATACTGTTACTGAAGTCGTGAAGCAGGGTGGTAAAAGAAGAGGAGCAAATATGGGCATAATAGAATCTTGGCATCCAGACATTGAAAAATTCATAACAGTAAAAACTAAACCTGGAATGCTAGAAAATTTTAATCTTAGTGTTGGTATATGGGAAGATTTCTGGAAAGTTCTTATTGATAGTGATGCACATAAATATACTCTTAGAAACACTCATGATAAAAAACCTGTCCGTGATATTGATGCACATCATTTGATAGATCTAATAGCTCTTTCAGCCTGGAAAAGTGCAGAACCTGGATTAATATTTTTTGATATTATAAATAAACATAATGTGTTTGCCAAAGCACGTGGAAAACCATTACGAGCCACTAACCCATGTGGAGAGCAAAGTCTGTATCCATATGAATCATGTAATTTAGGTTCAATAAATTTATCTAATATTGTCAAGCGGAAAGCTGACGGTGAATATGAATTTGATTGGCAGCGATACGAAGAAATAATTAGAAAGACTACAGTGTTCTTAGATAATATCATCGATATGAATTATTACCCAATAAATGAAATAGCTAAAGCCTCAAGAGAATCAAGAAGAATAGGATTGGGAGTGATGGGAGTAGCAGATCTTTTATATAAATTATGTATTCCATATAATTCTCAAGAGAGCTATGAATTCCAATCTAAATTAGCTGAAGCTCTGACTTATTATTCTATGGATGAAAGTATATCTTTAGCAATATCTAGAGGTTCATTTGAATTATATTCGCGTACTGAATATCCTGAAGGTAAAATACCTGTAGCAGGATATTATGAAAAGCCTAAATCTGAACATTATTATGACTGGGACTCGTTAATTTCTAAAATAAAGAAATACGGTATAAGAAATGTTTTAACAACTACTGTTGCTCCTACCGGAACATTATCTATGATTGCTGATTGTTCTAATGGAATTGAACCTATATTCGCACTTGTTTTTGAGAAAAGAGTCACAGTTGGAAGATTTTTCTACACCAATAAAATATTTGAGCAAACATTGAAAAAAGCTGGAATTTATAGCGAAGAATTATTATCTCAAATTGCAGATAATTATGGAACTCTAAATGGTATTGACAAAATACCAGATACTATAAAAAAAATTTTTGTTACTGCAATGGATGTACACTGGACAGATCATCTTATGGCACAAGCTGTATGGCAGGATTGGATTGGGAATGCTATTGCAAAAACTATTAACATGCCAAATGATGCATCTGTAGAAGATGTAAAATCATCATATCTCTTGGCACACGAGGTTGGATTAAAAGGAATAACTGTTTATCGTGATGGTTCTCGTAAACAACAAGTATTGCATCTAAGTAAAAATACAAAAAAAAACTTTCAAACCGCACCAAGTGATTATACTATCAATTACATAGTGAATGATATTAAAAATCATTATGTAAAAACTCAAATCTGCAACACATTACACTTGCCTACTGATCAGCTAGAAAAAGAATCATCAGTAGAAAATCACATTTCCCATACAAATCAAAAATGCCCTTCGTGCAAAAATGATTTAGTTTTTATTGAAGGCTGTAGTATGTGTATTAATTGTGGTTACAGCGGATGTAATTCGTAATTTTTTACTTAATTACATGACGCATTTTCTAATTAGAAATTTACAAATGATTAACCAAACATAAAAATCTACCAATTGTACAATAATTTAGTATCTGACATCTAATGCGGTTATAGTATAGTATGGTAGTATACTGGCCTTCCAAGCCAGTCGCCCGGGTTCAAATCCCGGTGACCGCATAATTATATTGTTGGCATAACAAGTAATATTATTGAAGCTAAATACCAAACAAATTGCATACGAACGTGTAAATTTATTAATTCAATACGCAATGTCACATTTTAAATCAGATACTAAATTAGCTGTAAGGTATCTTTCTCTCGCTAGAAAAATATGTACTAAAAATAGAATCAAAATACCATATGAAATTACAATGTGTTTCTGTAAAAAATGTAAATGTTGTATAATTCCATGTTTGAATTCAAGAATTAGAATTGGTAGTTCTAGAATAAAATCAATTAGAATAACTTGTAACTTATGTGGACATACTTATCGTAAAATAATATCTAAATGATTTATAACTGATTAAGTTTATTTTATTTCATGGTAAAAGCATATGATGTGCCAACTGATTTATTGATAAGCGAATTATCTAATATGCTGAAAGAAGAAGAAATACAGTTTCCAAAATGGGTCAATTTTGTCAAAACAAGTTCTCATAAGCAAAGACCTCCTAATGATCCTAATTGGTGGTATATAAGATGCGCATCAATTTTACGTAAAATCTATTTGTATGGACCTATAAGTATTGATGATTTACGTAGAATATATGGTGGTAATAGATCTATTAGATATAGTATCTCGCATCATAAGGACGCAGGAGGATCAATTATTAGAAACATTGTACATAATTTAGAAAAATTAGGCTATGTTAAAAAAACTGAACGTGGAAGAATAATTTCTGGATCAGGAATGAAAAAACTAGATCGATTATCTGCAAGTATCCTTAATAGACTTTGTACTGTGAATCCACTTCTTAAAATATACGCGAAGTAAAATGAGTTACCCATACAAAGATAATGCTGATAATAATATCAATGATAAAGAACAAGAAATATCTGCACAAAAAGAACAATTACTTAAACAAATACTTTCTTCGGAAGCTAGGTTTAGACTAAATAACATTAGAATGGTTAAACCAGAATTAGCTAAATTAGTAGAAAATTATCTAATTGGCATCATTTCACAAGGAAAAGTAAATTATCAAATATCTGATGAACAACTAAAACAATTGTTAAGATCTGTTCAACAACCAAAACATGATTTTAAAATAAATAGAATATGATTTATTAAAATATATTTAGGTGTGGTAAATACTATACCTATGAAAGCAGTAGTTTATGAGGAATATGCTAAAAACGATGATTTTAAAAGCATCTTGAAAGTTCAAGATCTTGATGATCCAAAACCAAAACCAAATGAAGTAGTTTTTAAAGCAGAAGCTTCAGCTTTAAATTATAATGATATTTGGGGAATGAGAGGATCTCCAGTACCAGTACCATTACCACATGTTTCTGGTTCTGATGCTGCAGGTGAAGTAATTGCAGTTGGTGACCAAGTAACTAGAATCAAGGTTGGCGATAGAGTGGTTTCTCACGCTAATATGTCTTGTAGAGTTTGTTCTGCTTGTACTGATGGCAGAGAATATGATTGTTCTAATAGGACAATTTGGGGATTTCAAACTGGACCAACTTGGGGTGCTTTTTCTGAACTTATACATTTACAAGAAGTAAATGTTGTGAAAATACCTGATACAGTAAGTTATGATGAAGCAGCAGCTGCATCCATGACAATACTTACTGCGTGGCATATGTTAGTTGGTAGAGCAAAAATTACTCCTGGTCAAACAGTTTTGATTATGGGAGGTGGCTCTGGAGTAGGAAGCTTTGGAATTCAAATTGCAAAATTATATAATTGTAATGTGATTGCAACTGCAAGTCCTGATAAACTTGATAAATGCTTGCAACTAGGAGCTGATTATGCAGTAGATCATAGAAAAGAAGATTGGCATAAAGAGATTAGATCTATAACAAAAGAAATTGCTAAAAAAACAAATACATCTCCAGGAATAGACTTATCATTTGATCATATAGGTCAAACTCATTGGAATAAACAACTAACATTATTGAAATATGGTGCTACTTTGGTGTCGTGTGGTGCAACAACTGGATATGATGCTAAAACAGATCTTAGACATATATTCTTCAAAGGCACTAACATCTTAGGATCCACACAAGGAACTAAAGCTGAATTAGAACAAGGATTATATTGGATGGGTAGAGGAAAAATTAAGTCTGCAATAGATTCAATATTTTCATTTGAAAATGCTGCAGAAGCTCATACAAAAATGCTTACTGGAAAGGGCATGTTTGGAAAAATCCTACTAAAATCAAACTAATTTTTTTTATATGACTGTTTTACGTAGTTTATTTTTTGTGCCAGGAAATAACAAACGTTTTATTCAAAAAGCTAAATCATTACAATCGGATATAATTTGTTTTGATCTAGAAGACTCAGTACCTGAAAATCAGAAAGAAACTGCGCGTGAATTAATACATAATGAGTTACAAATAACACAATACAAACAACAGGTATATGTTAGAATAAACACATTAAAATCAAATAATGCATATGCGGATCTATCAAAAATATTAAACTCTAAAATAAACGGTATCGTTATTCCAAAAGTTGATACCGTAGCGGAATTAAAAATAATAGAAAAATATGTATCTCAATTTGAATCTGACCAAAAAATCAATCCAATTAAATTTATACCGTCTATTGAATCTGCACAAGGAGTTATCAATTCATATGCTATAGCATCATCATCAAAAAGAATATATGCATTAATATTTGGAATATTTGATTTGTTAAATAATCTAGGTGTAAACTACATTCCAAAATTAGGTTTGATGAATTTTGCTAGACAAAAAATACCTATTGATGCAAAAGCAGCTGGTGTTTTTTCTATAGACTCAATTTGGCAAGATTTAGGTGATATGAATGGTTTTGTCAAAGATTGTATTATTGGAAGGGATCTAGGTTATTCTGGAAAAAGTATAATACATCCTAGCCAATTACATGCAGCTTACGATATATTCAAACCTAATGATAATGAAATTAAATGGGCACAGGAAGTATATGCAGCATATTTAGAATCAACAAAACATGGAATGGGTACTATTAAATTAAATGATAAAATGATCGACGAAGTTCACTACAAGATGGCTAAATCTTTATTGGAATCAACAGGAAAATTATGAATTGTTTACAGGAATAATAGAAGGAACTGCACTATTTTATCAATAACTAAATTTGATAATACAACAAAACTGGTAATGGATTTAACCAATTACTTAAATGGAACGAAAATTGGAAAGTATATCTTTAAATGGTACTTGTTTATCGATTACTAAAATTATCAATCATAAATACTGTGAATTTGATTTGACTAATGAAATTATTTCGAGAACAATTTCATATATGAAAATTGATGATCAAGTAAATGTTGAAAGAAGCTTGAATATTGGTTCTAGATTAGATGGTCATTTTGTTTTTGGTCATGTTGATGGAACTTCTGTTATTACTAAACTAGTTAAAACTAATTCCGAAACTAAAGTTTGGTTTACTATTTCAAAAGATCTGAGTAAATTTATTGTTAGTAAGGGCTCCATAGCTATAGATGGTGTAAGTTTAACTTTGGTAGATGATTTAGATGACAAATTTACTGCATGTATAATACCGCAAACATTAACTCATACAAATTTTAATACAAAAAAAGTTGGTGATAAAGTTAATATTGAAATTGATATACTTTCAAAACTAATTTATAAAAAAAATCACCAATTAGATGGTACTTACTAATTTTTTTGTAACATTAATATTGTATTAGAATCAATTAATAACATGTCATTAGATAACGCATTAGAACATTTTAGGCATAGTAAGTTCGTTTTAATACATGATGATGATAATCGAGAAAATGAAATTGATATGGTTACAGCTGCTGAATTTATCACACCAGAACATATTGCTAGATTAAGACAACGTGCAGGTGGAATGATATGTATAGCTATAGATAATACTTTTGGTAAGATGATCGGAATAGATTATATGCATAATATATTACAAAATTGTAATATGGACATCTGTAAGATGACTTCTAATATTGAACCATATGGTGACAAGTCTTCTTTTTCTATTAATCATAGAGCAACATATACTGGAATTACTGATATGGATAGAGCAACCACAATAAAAGAAATGTCTAAATTATATAAATCTGATCATAAAAAGAAAAATTTCTTATCTTCATTTAAAACTCCTGGGCATGTACCAATGTTATTGGCATCTGAAGGTTTACTAGCAAATAGAAGAGAACATACAGAAATGTCTATATTTCTTGCAAAATTAGCTAATGTGACTCCAATTACTGTGATATGTGAAATGCTTGATGCTAAATCATATACCGCATTATCTGCAAAAAAAGCAAAAAATTATGCAAAACAAAATTCGATCCCAATTATTCATTGTAAAGAATTACTAAAGTGTGCAAATGTGTATTAGTAATGAATGTAGCTATCGTTGTGTCTGATTTTAACTATAAAATCACTTCCAAAATGCTTCAAATTGCACTAGAAAAAATTAAACGTCTAAAAATTGATGTTATTCATGTTTGTAAAGTATATGGAGTTTTCGATATGCCAATAATAGTTGATGCATTATTAAAAAAAAATAATATCGATGCTGTTATAACTTTGGGAGCAATAATAAAAGGACAAACAAAACATGATGAAGTTATAGCTCATACCGTGTTGACTTCACTTTCTTATTTGTCGTTAAAATACAAAAAACCAGTATCTCTTGGCATAAGCGAACCAGGAATGCATGAACGTATAGCTTATTCGAGAATAAGACAAATGCCAGAGAATGCTGTAGATGCAGCTATAAAATCTTTATTTGAGCTAGAAAATATAAAGTGAATTGATCCAAATAACCATTATTAAATTATATAATTATGGAAAGTGGACTCTAACATTGGGACAAGATCGAGAACATCAATTACAAATATTCCAGGCTTCATTATATAAAGAAATACAAAAACTATTTTCAGAGAAAAATTCTCTAGTTTTTGCAAATAGACATGATGAATTATTTGCTATTACTAATAAATTAGATCTAAATGAACATTTATTAATACAGAAAAAGCTGAAAGCAAAATTTGCTAATCAATTATTAATGTCTATTGGATATGGAAAAACTCCATTTGATGCGAATGTTTGTGCATTTGATGGTGAAAAAAATGATGTAGTATTAAATAATAAATATAAAATATATGGATTTATTAATGAAACAAACATTCATGATGTTACTATATTGCACTTTGATATTGAAGATTTTACTTCCATAAAAAAAATACAGA
>JAPOVD010000008.1 GCA_026708305.1 Nitrososphaerota archaeon
AAGTCTAGCTGCAGGTTTAGTGGTTTTAAGTCTAGCTGCAGGTTTAGTGGTTTTAAGTCTAGCTGCAGGTTTAGTGGTTTTAAGTCTAGCTGCAGGTTTAGTGGTTTTAAGTCTAGCTGCAGGTTTAGTGGTTTTAAGTCTAGCTGCAGGTTTAGTGGTTTTAAGTCTAGCTGCAGGTTTAGTGGTTTTAAGTCTAGCTGCAGGTTTAGTGGTTTTAGATGATTTTAGATCATTTTTAGATTTAGTAGAATATATTTTATTTTTAATATGTTTTGAAGTATCACTGTTATCAATTTGTTTTTTCACCACCATACTTACATCAATGAATGTATTTTAGTTATAATACATACTCTCATTTTAATGTATTAGATCACTAACTAAAAATTTATGGCTAGCAATTGCCAATTTTTTATAATGTTTATCATGCATTTCAACCATTATTTCGTATTCTCCTTCACTATTAATTATTTCCACAAATTCATCATTAATTGGTAATGTAACATTATTTTGTATAAAACATTGTCCAAAAAATCCACTTTGTGTTATTAATTCTTTTGTAGTAGACACAATTTTATAGATGGATAAGAACAAGTCACCACATTCAAATGATTGGTCCTCAACTAGTATGTTAACATTAATTGGTGATGATGTTTCATATTCATTTTTGATTCCATTTATTTTAATAACGTTATTTTGTAATTTTTCTTCATTAATTTGTAATAATTTTAATTCTCGTTCAGGAAGTTTTAAAACTTCACCCATAACAAGAGTGCCAAACATAATTGTAGATACTAATGGGAATAAAAATACTAGAAATGCAGTACTTCTCATATATATCAATCATATAAACAGTCCTTATATCTGTAAGCAATGATTATTCAATTACACAATAGAGTTATATCAGATTATTCTAATTAGCGGCTAGATATGAGATTAAGAAAATTTAGAGTGAGAGCATATAGATGTATTCATGACTCTGGACAAATAAGCATTGGAGATCTAGCTGCATTTATTGGTAGAAATGAAAGTGGAAAAACTACAATACTTCAAGCTTTAACATTACTGAATAAAGAAGAAAGTATATCTGAATTAGATCTATGTGATGAAATGTCAGAAGAATTAAAAACCGAAATAAGAATTGCCGAAGGAGAATTTGAACTTAATAAACATGAAATAGATATCATACATGAAAAGTTTAATGATATAGCAAAAATAAATAAGATAAAAATTTTTAGAACTAATAGAAATCCAGAAATACAATATGATTTTGGTGATACAAAAATAGATACCAACATGGATGAGAATTTAAAAACTCGTGAAAACTTTGCTAATAAAATATTAGAATTTATCGAAACTATACCAAATCATATTCGAATAAGACTAAATGCAGAATTTTTAAAAGAACCATTACAACTAAATTTTGAAAATTTCAAAAAAAAGATATGGGAAATAAATAACAATTTAATGGTATTAGCTTCTGTAGAACAAAAAGTAATCTCAGAGTGGAATAAAATTTACAATGAAAAAGAACTCGATGATTTACTAATAGGAAGAACTAAAATAGATATGTTAAAAAATTTCATAAAAGAGAACTTACATCCACGTTTTGTTTATTTTTCAGATTATAAGAAAATTTATGGCAATATCAACCTTAATGAATATTTGTCTGAAGTTACAAATCATAAAATTGAATATAAAGAAGAATTTGACAAAACTGAAACAGTTATGAATTTATTTTATCTAGCTGAACTAGAAATAGAGAAAATAAAAGAATATAAAGATAGTCCCAGCAGATTAATAAAATTTTTAAACACTTCTAGTAATAGATTAACTACAAGATTAAATCCTGCATGGAAAGGAGAATCTATCCATGTTGATTTAAGATATAATCCTGGAAATATTATGAGTGTGGTAATATCAGATGTCCACAAAGATGGCACTATAACAAATACAGGTTTACTTAGTAGAAGAGCAGAAGGATTCAAATGGATTTTTTCGTTTATTGTGAATTTTGCAGCTGAGACGCAAAGAGCAGAATTAAAAGAGGCAATATTGCTTTTAGATGAACCTGCAAGAAATCTACATCCAACTCAACAAATAGGGATAGCTGATTTATTAAAAAATTTAGCAGGTAGCAATCAGATATTGTATGCTACACATTCACCATACATGGTTTTTGATTACACTCCTGGAAATCTCTTAGTTGTGGAATTAGATAAGAAAAAACATCTAAGTAGGATATTTTATGATTATTGGAATGCAGATAATAAAACATTAATACCAATAATATATGGATTGTCTAAGGGTTTAGTAGAATCTATAACAGACAAACAAATTGGTATAAATTCTAGGCCTATAATCATCGTTGAAACAATATCAGATTGTATGTATCTAAATTCTTTTGATAAATTATTGCAAGATCCAAACATCTCAATGAATCCATTGAATATAGTAGCTGCGTATAATAAAAATTCAGTATTACCATTAGCTATTTTTTATAGAAATCATGGTTATAGAACATTTGTCATTTTGGATAACAGTGATGAATCAAAACACATATCTGATCAATTAATATCAAATAAGTTTTCTTCAATACAAACAATATTTTTTGAACATAATGATAATATACAAACTATAGAAGATTACATGTCAATAGAAGATTATCTTTTTGCAGTTAACCAAACATACGAAATAAAACTTAGACATGAAGGATATAACGATATTACAATAGAAAAAATAGCACATGTAGGAAAAAAAGGAATAATAGAAAACTTAGAATACATATGGTCAGAGAATGAAAGATGGGGAAAATTCTCTAATGAAGAAATAACAAGATATGTATGTGAAAAGATAGCGTCTAACAATGTAGACTTTATATCAGATAAAACAAAAGAACGTTTTAGAACGTTATATAGACTAATTGCTGAGAGAATAAGACAATATAAAGAATAAAAAATTAATTTTCATGAAAGATGTTTAAATATAAAGCCTGAAGATATCACATAATATGAAAATTTTATCATCATTATGTATTTTGTTGTTAATATCAACATTTATGTATACATCAAGTTATTCTGATGACATAAATATTGAAAAAATATTGGTAACGAGTGAAGAACATAACGGTATCTTTTCAATAGAATTTTTAAATAATAATACAGATAATTTTGATATAAACGCAATACAAATTTGGGTTGATGAAAAAAAAGGCTTAAAATCATTTAAAGCAGAGAAAGGATGGGCAGGTAAGAGAATATCAGAAAACACAATTATTTTTACATCTATGAACCCTTTAAATACTGGTAATTCTGCAAAATTCATCGTCAAAACAGAACATGTTCAAAATATAAATTGGAAAATTATCAATTATGAAGATGGTCAAAAAGTGATAGGCAAAATAAATTTAACTAAAAATACTGATTTTAAAGATGAAAAGGTACTTGAATCACATAAACTTAATCCTGAATTCAGAATAGAACCTTTAGAATACGACAACAAAAATACAATAAGGATAATAGGTGAAAATTTTAATAAAAATCAAACTTATTATTTATATATAAACGATTATAAGATAAGAAGTTTTGAAGTTGATAATAAAGGCAATTTTATAATCAAAGCAGATTTACCAGTTATGGAATCTAATGACACAATAAATGTAGCTATTAACAACGATTACGATTTTAAAATGAATAAAAATTTCAAAATTTTACATCCTAATATAAAGCAAGAAAAAGATATGCTAACATTAGATAAAATACTTAATAATATTGATATTAATTCTACTTTAGAATTAGAAGGCAAATCCAATCCTGATGATAATATCACAGTATATATTAGAAATCCTTCATTGATGTTAATAACAAAATCTACAACATACACAGATAGTAACGGCAAATGGTATGAACAGATAACAATACCAAAAGATTCTGAAACAGGAGAATGGGTAATAGAAATTACTAATGGTAAAAAAATTATTAATAAAGAATTTACTGTTAAATCATTACAACAAACAATTGAACTCAATTCAACAAAATCAATATACAAACATGGCGAAATAATTTCTTTGAATTGTAAAGCAGCTCCAAACAAAGAACTTAAAATAATTATAGAAGATTCACAGGGTTCAGAAATTTTTTCAGATTCAATACATATTGATGATTCAGGAACAACACATTTAGAAATACCAACCAGGGATGTTTTTCTAAATGACACTTATTCTATATTTGCATCTCAAGGTAGTAATACAAACATGATCATGATCGGCATAGGAGAAACTCCGAAGGAAAAGATCGCAGCTAAAATGGATAAGGTTAACTACGAAATAGATTCAACTGCAATAATAGATTTTTATGGCCCAAAATACTCTATGCTATCATTAATTATCATTGATCCATATGATGAGAATAAATTTTCAGATAGTGTCATGTTAGAAACTAATGGCCATGCAAGATATGTGTTAGATTTACATGAGTATATTCCTGGGACGTATACGCTTGTTGCTACAAGAGGTAATTCACAAACATCAGAAAATTTTTCGATTGGGTTATTATCAGGTTCTGGACATATAGAATTACACACTACTAAAAATAAATACAAACCTGGTGAATCTATATTGGTATTGGGAAACGCAAACAAGAATGTTCAGATACATTTATCTATGTTAGATCATAATGGAAATAAAATAAAAACCCAAGCAACTTTTACTGATAAACACGGAGTTTTTTATGACTCTACATTCAGAATACCACTTAATTCAAATTCTGAAGAATTAATAATAGAAGCTAGGAGCGGATCAAACTATACAGATAAAAAAATAAGCATAATCAATACACAAGAATCATTTTTAGTAAATCTTGACAACATCAAATATAGTATTAATGAAATAATGACAATAAATGGCTATAATCCTTCAGGATCAACAACGATATTATTAAAAATAATAGATCAATACAATAATGCAATAGATCAGTTAGAGATATTTTCAACCAAAGATGGAAAATTTTTGACAATGTGGAAAATACCACAACATGTTAGTTCTGGAATCTACTTTGTTGAGGCGTCAAATAATGTGCATAAAACAAAAACAACATTCACAATAGAATAAATAACAAAACTATTTTGTATAAGCATAATTATTTAATCATATGGATCTAATAGATAAGATTAAAGAATTTAGAAATTTTCCAAAAAAAGGAATTCAATTCAAAGATTTCAGTGAAATTCTAAAAAGTCCATTAACTTTACGTTATGTATGCGATGAAATTTCGAAATACTATCATACGAAAGATGTTGATGTTTTTGCAGGTATAGAATCACGTGGATTTCCAATAGCATGCGCATTAGCTATTAAATATAACAAAGGAATGATAATGATTAGAAAAAAAGGCAAACTTCCTGGCAAAACAACACAAACACAATATAAAACAGAATACGAAAAATCTGTCATGGAAATTCAAAATGACGCTGTTAAAAAAAATCAAAGAATAATAATATGTGATGATTTGTTAGCAACAGGCGGTACAGCACAAGCAGCTGCTAAAATAATTGAAAAGAGGCATGGCAAGGTAGCAGGGTTTGCATTCATAATAGAACTAACAGAATTGGGCGGAAGAAACGTTATAAATAAGTACAAATGCAAGACACTAATACAATATTAATGCAAAAAAAATACAATGCAGAAATTGGTATAATCGGTGGCACAGGAATCTATGATTTTGAGCTAAAAAATAAAAAGAAAATTATTGTGAAAACACCTTATGGTAAAACTTCAGACTCCATAACCATAGGAGAATTTGAAAATAAAAAAATTGCTTTTTTACCAAGACATGGTAATAAACATAGTATTCCACCACATTTAGTTAATTTTAAAGCTAATATTTGGGCATATAAAAAAATAGGAATAAAGAGAATAATCAGCATTTCATCAGTAGGAAGCCTAAGAGAAAAAATAAAACCTGGCCAATTTGCATTACCGTCACAGTTTTTAGATTTTACAAGATTTCGAGATGGCTCATTCTCAAAAATTGGCAATGTTATACATATATCAGTAGCAGAGCCGTTTTGTCCTGAATTACAACTAATAATGTTGAAAATTAGTAAAAATTTTAAAATAAAATTACATAAAAATTGTATATATACATGTATAGAAGGTCCTAGATTTTCTACAATTGCAGAATCTAACTTTTTTAGAAGTATTGGTTCTGATATAGTTGGTATGACGTTAGTTCCAGAATGTCAATTAGCTAGAGAAGTACAAATTTGTTACATATCTATATTAATTGTTACTGATTATGACTCATGGTTCAAAGAAAATGTCACAGCAAAAAACGTATCATCAAGACTAAAACAAAGTTCTAAAACAATAAGCAAAATGATAGCAAAATTAATAGAACAAACACCAGGAACTAAAAACTGTAGTTGTGAAAAAGCTTTGCTAGCTGCAAAACTTTAGTCTGCAAAAAATTCTTTCCTAATATTTTTAGGTAGATTTATTTTACCTTCTATTAACTTACGTTGCAATTTTTCTATTACTTCTGCAATGTTATATCCTAATTTTATTAATACACTTTCAGTATGCTCAGAAATTTTTACTCCAATATTATGACCGCCAATTCTTCCAAATGCAATAGCATGAAATCTAAATTTATTTTCATCTATAAAAAAAACTCCGTTTATTTTTGCTGCCATTTGACTTCCATGGACACTGTTTATATGTACAGTTATATCTTTCATTTAAATTTCTATTGCCTTATTTATATTATCATCAACTATTACAAAATAATGGTTTTGGTCATTCACACCATAATTAATGATCGAAAGTGTAATCATTTCATCATTTACACATTCATGCTTGATCATGATATTATTTTTTAATTTTATCAATTTCCATTTGTGTATATTACTAACTTTGCAAATTAATATTGCCCATTTCTCGTCGTATTGTATATGCGGCATCCCAACTTTTTCAGATATAGATTCAACACCCAATTGCTTCTCTTCACAAAATTTTGTTTTACAAGAACTACATCTCCAAACATCAATTGAACCAATAGTTTTTTTATTTACATTAATGTTTATCACTCCAAAATATACTATTTGATGTTTACATAATTCTTGTTTATCCATTTGATGAAGTCATATTATTGTTTATTTAGTTCTTTGTACGAGCTTTATAATAATAATCTTCTAATACCATGCCCAAATTATCAATTTTTTTATTCATACCAAACTTAATCCCGTATTTTTTACATGTATTACGATACATATTAACTATGGTAAATCTAGGATGCATTGTTTCAAATTCATTATCATTAAAATTAATTAGTCCTCCTAATTCCACTAATGAATTTAATACAAATAATGTTGTACTAGTATTTGTCTTAGTCTTAGAAGCTATTTCATTCACGTTCATTTTTCCTACTTTGAGTATTAAAAGAAAAATTTCAATTTGCAATTTGGATAGTTTAATCTCTGTAGACATGATCTTAATAACTTCACTAAATTTTTTCATCTAGAAATATAAAATCTTGTTTCATTAAATTGTTTCATGAATGGTTATTTCTATAGTAATTTATATGTGGTAAATACAATTTTTATTAATTGTCAGATTACACTAGATCGTATAGATATAACAAAAATTTGAGCTTCGTTGTGCCGATCGCTATAATTTTATTCTTTGGGTTCGTTTATTTAATATCACAAAAATCTGGTAATGGATTTGCAAGTTATATTTTAGTAGGTGCATCCACTGCCACCATTGCTTATTGGATCAAAGTGATTAAAAAAATGACTATAAACGACAGATCTCGATTTACGCGTATAGAAAATGATACAAAAAATTGGATGTTTGATCTAATCAAAGACAACGGTGAAATTGTTTTTGTGGCGGAAGTTCCGGGTCCAGTAGATAAAATAACTGTGAGATTAATTGATTCAACATTATACATAAAGAGTATAAACAATTTTTCAAAAAATGTTTTGGTAGAAGGTGCCAAAAATATGAAAATTCATGATTTTAAATATAAGAACGGCGTATTAACGTTACGCATCAAATCATAAGCTTTTAGCTAACTCGAGTTTTTGAGGCAAGTATTTATCAGTTATGTTGGTCAGTCCATATTTAGAAAATGCTTCTAATTCTGCTTTACGTTTTATTTTTAAGAAAACATCTAATTCAGTTTTCCATATCCCATGTTGATATCTTGGATCTTTTTTTAAATCATGAATTCTTTTAATGTCAGATTCAGTCATGGGGATTGTGGGCAATTTGTATTTTTCTATGTCACTAGCCCACACTCCTAGCCATTTAGCATCAGGCACAGTCAATTCTCGTAAGTGAGCAGCATTAGCAGATCCAGATTTGATAACCATTGCAATATGTTCACCATAAACATCACCATCAGTTAATATTACTACTGGAAGTTTTAATTCGTCATGTAATCTTCTTAATAAATATCTAGTAGATCTAGGCGCTTGTCCTGCAGTATCTATTATAATTGATTTAAATTTTTTATCTACTTTTTCTTCTATAAATCGAGTGAATAAACCGCCTTTTTCTATTGCTATAACCAAATCAGCACTTGTTTCAATTAATTCTGCACTGCTTAAGCTTGGTCCAATTAGATAACCATCAGGGTGGTCAGATAAATTTGTTCTTTTTCCTTCATATCCAGGAACCGTATATTCGATAACAAGATCTCCAAAAACACTGCTACGTTCTTCAGGAAATATATGCAAATCTTCGCGTGGTCTAGATAAAACAGATTCTAGATCTACTATTATATTATCTGATTCTGGCTGATCTTCAAAATCTATCGAAAATGCTTGAGAAGAATAATAAATATCTCTTAATGTAGAAGATTTTTGTTCTTTAATTAGTCTATTTGCAAAAAATGCTAACCAGACAAGCTGAGTAAAGGATCTTAATTGTAAAATATTTTTAGAATTTCTCATGCTAGCATTATTTCCCAGCACATATTGTCTAAGTTTTTTGTCATAAATTATATTTCTAGTTGATCTACTAGGTATCAAGAATTTTGGAAAAATACCGTTATCTAAATCGTTATAAATTCTAGCTCCGTATTTTTTCAGTAGATCTGATAAAATTCTATTTTTATTTTCTTTGTATTTCATTTTAATTCATTGAATATTTTTTTATAATTAGGTTCTTTTAATTTTTCAGATAATTCAGTACAAAATCTTGCTATTAGTGGCATATAGGTGAAATAAAGGTTTACCCTTTTTTTCTCCATTGCAGCTTTTCCTTTTTTGGACATATATGATGATAATTTTCTAGATAGGAATTGTAATGCTAATTTCAATTCACGTTCTATTTCATTTCGATCTGCTACATTTTCTTTTCCCACAGTTTTATATGGAATTCTTGTAGAACATATATGTGATATTATAACTAATGGAGACTCATTTTTGATTTTGTATCTATTCCAATCAATATCATTTATGACTTTAAACACTACATCACTACTTTCGTCATAAAGTAATGGTATTCTATTTGCAAATCTATATAGTTTAATTCCATTTACTATTGAACCTCCATATGCAACACCCATTTCTACTATAAATGGAAATCCAGAATATGCAGAAGCTTTACGTTGGACCACAGATACGAAATCTGGGTTAAAAAATTTTGCAATACCTTTTTCAAGAAGATTTTCTCCCAATGGAGCTAAACAGCTTGGATCTGGAGATAAGAATTCTGAGAATTTTTGTAATGAGTCACTCAAATGAACTAATTCTTGATTGGTCATCAACATTATTCTTTTTCCTGGTCTAAAATGTGCGAATTCTGTGAATTTTTCCGCAGTATGTCGTCCTACTCTTTGAAATTGTTTTGTCAAAAAAGTTTCCAATGTATCTCCTTTGAATTCGTTCGCCAGATGTTTATAATAAAAACTAGAAATATTTAATTGCGTAACAAAAGATTTAGACTTTTCATAATTCCAATATGTTAAAGTATTTCTAGCAATATCAATGCTTTCAATCTTGATTTTAACAAGTTGATTGAAATTTAATTTTAGGCATAACAAGATTGAGAGTATAGTTTTGGTTTGCGATGACAAATATGGCCAACGCTTTTTTATAGTTTGTTTCATTACCACATAATTATTATGTACATCACCACGCATCTTTAATTCATTTTTTATTCTTGCAATCATCAAATTATCTACATTTGATATTTTATAACTAGTATCAGAAATCATTCTTCTCAAAGTTTCCACATCTATTCCATATGGGTGTGGTTTTATTATTGTGGGTGATGATGGTATAAATTTAGTTATTCTTTCATAGTTGTATTTATTTCCTTTTGGATCATGAAATTTTATTGATGCGTATGGAGTTATCAGCGATGTTTGATAGATATAATCTCTAATTTTGGATCCAGCTTTGGAATAATCACCTTCTAAACATATACTAATTGATAATCCTTTTTTTTTTGTACTAGTAATGGAATGCTTTATTATGATTGGTTTATTTTTTTGTATATCTAACAATATTTCATATTCGTGTCTATTACTACCATCAATAGAACTATTAACACGCACTGGTTTATTGGTGGTGATTTGACCATAAAGTATTGCCATTGTAGCTCCCAATCCAAACATACCTCTAGCTTGATTTAATCCAAATTTTGAACCATATAAAACAGTACCAAAAGCTAACGGTATATGATTATGATCGATGCCAGGTCCGTTATCATCAACAGTTAAAATATAATGTTTTGGATCAGATTTTTGTTGTTGAGTTGGTTGTATAGTTACATAAATGTTTGGCAGGATTCTATTTTGATCACATGCATCCAAAGAGTTTTCTACTAATTCTCTAACAGACGTATAAATAGATCTTGTAGGATTACTAAAGCCAGCAAGATCACGATTTCTATAAAAAAATTCACTTGGTGATATTTGATTAAAAGATTCATTAAAGGTCATGTTTTTCTTCCCATAGTTTCAATTTATCTAATTTTTCGTATTTTTTAGCTACTTCTAACTTTTTATAAATAGTATTATGCATGCTACCTTTGGAAAGTGATATTATAGTATCTGTTACAAGTTTTATGTTTTGATGGTTTCCTATTATGCTTACTGTTTTCCCATAAACAGAAATTTTAGTATTAGAAAGTCGTTCTATGTTTCTCCTTACCTTTCCATTCTCTCCTATTATTCTACTTTTAATTCTAAGTATTTTAGATCTGGATCTACAAGTTAAATTTTTCAACTCAATTATTTGTAAAGATTTTTCATCATCCAATAAATCCATTGCATTAGATGGTGAAAAACCGCGTCCTATAGCAGTGATTATTGCTACCGATCTAAATATGGTTTGAGTTTGATCAGTTGAGTTAAATGATTTTATTAATACTATTCCTGTTTCACTATTAATTTTTAATTTGGTACAACATTTTTTTTCAATTTGTGTCTTGGTTTTTCCAGATTTACCTATTAAAGCACCTACTCTATCTAATGGGATTTTGATTGTTTTTTCAAACATTATGTTTTATTGAATTATATATATCAATGGGGTTTTGTACAACTAAACCTTTATTTTTAAAAAAAATAGACATATTATAAATATCCCTTTTTAGTAGCATATCAGCGTTTGGATGCGTTATATGTAGAGAAGAACTTAAATCAAAAAATAATAATCCATTGTTTATTTTGAATATATTAAATCCAGATAAATCACCATGAACAAGTTTAGCAGATTTATATAATTTATGCAATATGATCATAAAACAATCATAATCAGATTGTAGAATATGAGATTCAGCTAAAGTTTTATTTGGAATACCATTATTTCCCACAAAGTCCATTACTAAAATATTTTTAAAAACACATATTGGTTTAGTGACAGGTATCTGAAATTTGATGCACTGTTTTAAATTTTGGAATTCATGCTTTGCCCACATTTCTATTGTATGTTTATTACTAAATTTAGGTAACTGTTTTTTATTAGGTATGTAGAGATTACGTTTTTTGAATATCGAATTTGTTGTAGAATATATTTTTAATGCTATGTCATTACCATTTTTGTCTATAGCCCAAAACAACATGGATTCTTTTCCAGATTTAACAAGTCCATTGACATACAAAATTATTTTAGAATTTAATAGATGATGTAATGCAACCATAGTATTTTTATCAAATATATGATGTGAAATAAATTTGTTATTGAATCTTTTATTCTTTTTTTGTAATTTATTTTCAGTTTTAATTACAATTTTTTCATATGCATTAATCATTTATTTACTAAGTAAAGAAATGTCATACTAAAAATCTTTTGGAAGATGATTATTACTTTTGAGCCAATCTACTTGTGGTAAGGTAAATCTCCATATTATATCTCCACGTTCATTATTTTTAAAATCCCAAGGAGCTATTATCACGATGTCGTTATCACGAATCCAGATACGTCTTTTTAATTTACCTCTAATTCTTCCACGACGTATTATATTATCAGTGCACTTTACTAAAACTTGATCACTTCCTAATAATTTTATAACACGTCCCAATAATTCTCCTTCTTCTGGGAGTATTACCTCTTTTAATGCACTTTCATTAAGTACTTTCCTTTTTCCCACATCTTACATTCCAAGTATCAGAATATAATTGTGATGTTAAATTTTGAAAACGATTAAAAATTGTATGTTATTAATTTCTTTGATTCCATTTTTAGAGCCAATTCCACTATGTATTGCTAAAGAAATAATATTATTACCAACCATATTAATTATTGAAGACTGTTGCAACAAGCATGAAGCAGTATTTTGATCTATGTAATTATTTCCAAAACAAGATTTACTAATGTGTAAAGTTAAATTTTTGTCGTTTATTTTTTTGTCCAATAAATAATCATCACAGATATTTAACATAAGATTATTTTGATATGAACTAAGCCGATATGAGAATTTATGCATATTTACTCTTGATAGTAGATTTTGCTCCACATGCTTCACATATAAGAAATGATATTCTATTTTCTTTTTCTATTTTGGTGTCTGGACTTTTACAGGTTTGGCATTCTACATAATCTTTAACATATAGTTGGAACAACCGTGTAAAATCGTCAGGATCTCTTTTACCTGCAAACATGGCTTGATCCCCTATTCTTTCAGCCGGAACAGCAAATTCCTTTGACAAATATTGTAAAATTTTATTTGGATCTCTTCTCAATATTTTAGGGAATTCAACAAAATTACGTAAAAATGTTTTTTGCCCTTCCCACATGATGTCTACTAATGGCAACTCAAATCTAGTGGTTACTAGTTTGCGGTTTTTCGATATGTTGATTTGAATATTTTTTAATAGTTTTTCATATTCTAATACATTCAATAAGTTATACAATACAATTTACTTAATATGTATTTTTAAAAAATGGCATAGTGGTTTTATTATTCCATTTTACCTATTCTAAATACATTAGTACTACATTTAGGACATTTACCTTTGACTGCGGGCCTACCATTTTTAAGTTTAGTTTCTTTAGGGTTTTTGATTTCTCTTTTAGACCTACATTTTACACAATATGCTGTGACCATACAAAATCTAATCAACATAATCATATTTAAGGTACTACAAATTATGTTGTCATAACGCTACAAAATAGAAATATGACAAAACTATTTATTAATTTCTTTTATATTTTATAAATAAAAACGAGGTGATCATATATATTGTTTAAAAGAGTAGTCTTTTTGGTTATAGTTTTTATAATATGCATGACACTATGGTATTATCACGAAAGTTATAAAAAATCATATAAAAATTGTACTGACTACGGCAAAGAGACGTATAATATATTAAAACAAAACCTTACATACGAATTTATCAACATGTTACACGAAGAAACGTCAATATATGAATTTTCAGAACTAGCTAAAATCATGATGTCGCAATCTAATTATCAAATAATCAGCATGTTCGATTCTATTAAAAATTGTGAAATCAACATGCATAAAAATTTGTTTTTGGATCTTAATGATTACATAGGAGAAACTATTGTAATTTCAGATGTATTTAATACAGATAAAAAATATTAGGATGCATGCACTTCTAATTATTTCATACCGTTTATAATTAATAAAAAAATTGTTAAAAGTAATGATGTCTTACATACATAGTGGCACAGAATTCTAGCGATGTAAGAAAAGACATGACACGTGCACACAATAAGATATTGGTTATTTGTGTTGATAGAGATAATGATATAGGAGAAAAGACGAATATAAAAACACCGGTAATTGGCAAAAACACATGTATAGAATCTGCACAATTATTAGCTCTTAAAGATCCAGAAGATGCAGATTCGAATTCAATTTTTTATGCAATTAAGGTATATGACGACTTATTATCTAAGGGATATCTGGCAGAAGTTGCCATAGTAGGAGGAGTGAACAAGAGAGGATTTCAAGCTGATGAAAAAATAATTTATGAAATTAAATTAATATTAAAAAAATTTGATGCAAAAGGTGTAGTCATTGTATCAGATGGGGAAGATGATGAAAGTGTGATTCCAATTATACAAAATGTATTACCAGTAATATCTGTACAAAGAGTAGTAATGAAAGTTAGTCGCAGTGTAGAATATTCATATGCAGTTTTTGGAAAATACTTGAAAATGATTGCCTACGATTCTAGATATTCAAAATTTTTTTTAGGTGTTCCAGGAATATTATTATTAATTGGTGGTATCGCAACTGTATTTGGATATAGTGCAGAGATATTTGCAGTATTAGTAAGTATCTTAGGAGGTGCTTTTCTCATTAGGGCTTTTGATGTAGATAAAGCATGGACTAGATGGGCCAAGCCTACTCCATCAGGATTCATCAGAATGTTTACAATGGTAGCTGGGATTATTTTGATTTTATCATCAATACCAGCTGGAATAACAGTAATAGAATTTGATGTAATTAAGGATGCAAAAATAACAAATATAATAACAAATCAAATAATAATTGGTCAATTTATTTCAGGAGCACTACCAATTCTATGGATGGGTATAGGTTCTATTTTTGGTGGTATTTTGCTTAGTAATTGGCTAGGTGGAAGTTTAAAACAAATTACTGATGTACTAAGATTAGTAGTGTTAGGTTCTTTATATCCAACAGTATCACAATTCACAAATATATTAATCAATGATGAAAGTTCTTTTACACTAATTCCTCCATTATTGATCGGTTTATCTATAACATTAATATCAGTCACTTTTTTATTTAGAAGGCAAAGAAGGCAAAAAGTAGAAAATATATTGACAGATAAGGATGTATACTAAAAATGTTTGGGATTTATAAATTATACCTACATAAACTTGAAAGCGAAATAAAAAAACATAATATGCCAAAACATATTGCTTTGATTTTAGATGGCAATAGGAGGTGGGCTAACAAAAATAAAAAAAACAATTATGTACATTTACGAGGAGCAGACATAGTAGAAAATCTTTTAGATTGGTGTGAAGAACTCAAAATAAAAATAGTAACTTTGTATGTATTATCAATGGAGAACTTATGTAGAGATGATTTAGAGTTAGACTTGTTGTATGATTTAATTAAAAATAGATTAGAAAAATTATACTTAGATCCAAAAATACATATGCATAAAATACGGATTAGAGCCTTTGGAAAGGTAGAATTATTACCAAAATCGATTAAAACAATATTAAATAAATTAGACAATGCTACAAAAGAGTACAATGAATATTTTGTAAATATAGCTTTAGCATACGGCGGCCAAGACGAATTAATTGATGCTACTAAAAAAATTTGCCATAAAATAAAAAATGGAATCATAGATATTAATGACATAAATAAAAATGAAATAGAATCAAATTTGTATACGTCACATCTACCGCAATCTTCTCCTGATATGATATTGCGTACGTCTGGAGAGAAAAGACTAAGTGGTTTTTTACCATGGCAAAGTGCATATAGTGAATTAATTTTCATAGATGTTTTTTGGCCTGAATTTAAGAAAATAGACTTAATTAAAGCTATATATACGTTCCAAAAACGAAGTAGGCGCTTAGGTAAATAAACTAATAATGGAAATTATAAAAGAAAAATCCATAGGTGTTGTCATATATACCAATTTAAATAATAACAAGCTTTTTTTACTTCTTAACTATCCTTCAGGCCATTGGGATTTTGTAAAAGGCAAGATAGAAAAAGGTGAAACTGAAAAACAGACAGCAACTAGAGAGACCAGGGAAGAAACTGGAATAACAGATTTAAAGTTTAACAATAAATTTAAAGAAAGCATAGAATACACATTTTATGTAGGAAGGAAAAAAATATGTAAAGAAGTTATTTTTTATTTGGCAGAAACCAATACTACAGTTATTAAAATTTCAAATGAACATAGAAGTTTTACGTGGAAAACATTTGATGATGCTTTACAACAAATCACATATAAAAATGCCAAATTAGTTTTATCTCAAGTTAAACGTATTCTCAATTTCTGATTTTATTTTTGTAACAGTATTAATTTGGTTTTGTGAATTTATTATTGTTCTACCTACAATCAAAAAATCTGCGCCTGCAGAGATTGTTTTATTTACATTACCACCTTGAATACCAATACCTGGTGAATATATGTCAAGTTTGTTTTTGATATTATTTTTACAATTTGTAATTATGTTTGGAAACGTAGCTCCTATAACAACGCCATCCACGTTATTTTTAATAGCTAAGTTTAAAAATAATTCATGCAAAACTTCAGTTTTATTTTCAAATGTAATTTTTGAATCATATAAAAGTGACGAATGTAATGAACTTAAATGACATATAGATATTATTCCCATGTTATAATCGTGAGCAAAATTTGTAGTGTCCTCTAGATTCTTTGAACCCATAATAGGATTCACTATAACTGCATCGAATTCTAATTCATGAAGTAATTTAATTACTATTTTATTTGTGTCAAATATATCATTAAGCTTTATGTCAGCTATAGATTGCAGATTTAATTTGTGAGCATTTTTATTTATTTTGATAAGATCTTTAGGACACATAGGAAGTAGTACATGGAAATTAATTTTCACTCCACATAAATAATCTCCAAGTACATTGATATTATTTATAATATCATGTAGCATTTTTTTATTGTTAATATAATCATTGGCTAAAATGATCTTTGCAGTTTTAGATGAATTATGAATTCTATTTTTAAAATTGTGCATGAAAATTATTAGAAACTATACTTTTTAATTTTTATATAAATTATATTTTAATTATTATACACAATGTTTTAATATAGTAAAAATAAGTAAAAGATAGTTAAGATAATTTTTGATCTCGCAAATCTATTATATCATATATTTCAGGTCCAGTTCCGATCAATGTTATTGGTGTATTTAGAGATTTTTCTAATTTTATAATAAATATTTTAGCTTCACTACTAAGATCATCAAAAGTCTTTTTATGTACACAATTTGGGAATAAAATATCTAATTTTGTTATAGCTACTTGTGTTGCACTATTTAACATAATAGCACGTTTTGCCAAGTTGATATCAAATTCAGCTGCGCGCCTTTTTCTTCCAGTTACTGTACCATGTTCCGAAAACCCCATATTTTGTATTTCAGAGCTAGAAAGTTCATTAATCAATGGTCCTTTTCCAACCCTTGTGACATAAGATTTAAACACAATGATTATATCATCAACACGTTTTGGTCCAATTCCAACATCAGCACAAATACTACTAGCTGTAACATCTTTTGACGTAACAAAAGGATAAGTTCCATGCCATAAAGATAGATATGTACCTTGAGTTCCTTCTACAAGTAATTTTTTATTTTCATCAATAGCAGCATTAAGTAATTTTGGTACATCTGTAACATATGATGATAAAATTTTTACATTTTTAGCAATTTTTAAAATTCTCATAGCTCGTTCTGAATTGGCAGGTCCAGTTCCAGTTCCAGTACTACCAATTTTATTTTTCAAAAAATTTGATGCGTCATCATTCAAATGCTTGTTTTCTATGATCCCACAATTTTTATCTATTAATGTCCTATCATTTAAATTCAGTTGTTTGATTTCTTGTAATAACACTTCAGGATTAATTAAAACACCAGGCCCGATGCAAATTTGTGTTTTTTTATTAATGAAACCACTTGGTATCATACGTATTTTATAAGTTTTATTGTTATGAATTATTGTGTGGCCAGCGTTAGGCCCTACACCTCCTCTAACAACAATAGATGGATTATCATGTAACGATAAATAAGAAATTATTTTGCCTTTGCCTTCATCACCAAAAAACCCTCCAACAATTATTATCACAGACATTATCTCTCAGATAAAAATTATGAAATATATATTTATAATAGGTAAATTAAATAATTACATACTTATAAATTTAAAATTATATGGAAGAATCTAATTATGCATATAATTTAGTTATGAATTTATCATATTTGCCTGATTTTCTTCAACGATCTATTTTGAAACAAAGATTGAATGAATTTTTTTTCATGAATAATGATAACCAAAATGAAATCATCAATAATGCATTAGATGTTGGACCTTCGATACCATTTGATAGATTTTCTAGACTTTTAAAAACTTGGTTAATTTCACTAACATACATAAAACACGAAAATAGAAAAAAAATTTTATCAAAATACATAGATGAAGTGATTTCATCACCACAAAAATTAATAAAATTTAATATGGATGGAATGATAGGAGTTTTTAATTCTCTTGGCAATTCACAAAAAAGAATATTAATTAAAACAATTAGAGAAGTAATAACAACATTAAAGTACGAACAGAAGAAGAGATTATTATTATTGATCCCAGATAATATGAAAGATTATTTAATTTGAGTATCAGGTTTTCTATTTTTTTCATCAGTAAAATCAATAGTTGCGCCATCTTCTGTCATAATGCCCATAAAAATTTTTTCGTTCTTCTTGAGAACTTTTCTATGGTCTGGCATAGATAAATCTAATCGCATTTCGTTGATTATTATAACCCTATATTCTTTCCATTCATTCCAGCATTTATTACAACATGGATATGTTATTGCACGTGGTTCTAATTCATCCATATTATTGATTGCATTTTTACACCTAATACAATTCATCAAATATAGAATAAATTAAATTATTATTATTTTTTTCTAATAATATATAACACTGAAATATATATTCAATTCATGAAAATAAAATGTCCAAAATGTACAAACAATACAGCTATTCTTTTTGATGATTTTACTCATGTAAGATGTAAATTTTGTAAATTAGATATTAGCTATACAGAATACATTAAGTTATTGGCCTATGATGATAGTAGATACTCAGATATTTTAGGAGACTACAAAACTTCAAATGCTAAATCAGAACAAACCTTAGATGAATGGGAATAGTAATCAATGCGATAATGAAATGATGAACTATTGGAATCAATATTAGAATTTATTTTAAATTTAGTTGGTTTAATGGTTGGAACTACATGCGGAATTATTACATATAATGGATTTAATAAAATTGGTAGCCCTTCATTATTAAGATTAGCTATTGCGTTTTTTTCTATAGGCGTAGGCTTTATGATAATGTTATTAAAAAATATCGATACACAAATTCAAGAAAATGAAATAGAACAAGTAATTCAAATAGCAGGTGTGTCATTTCAAACAGTAGGTTACTTTTTCATTGCATTTTCTCATATAATAAAATCGTTTTTCGCTATAAAAAAGTATTTTTCTATCGTACTGCCAATTTTCTTAATAACTGTGTCAAATATAGAAAATATAATTAGATCAGTTTCGTTTATTTTATTAATATATGGATCAATAGAAACAATTTTATCATATTTAGAAAAAAAAACTAGGCGAGTAATTTTAATAGCATTAGGATTATTGTCTCTTGCTTTTGGAGAATTTTTAAGCTGGTATCAGCTTATTTTTCCAGAATCCATATTTTATAATACTGCAATTATTTTAAAGATAATAGGATTGATTTTGTTATTTCTTCCAATTGCTAAGATACGATTTAGTTTTAATAAAAGCTTAAGCTAATGAATATACACCAGAGCTACAATAAGTTAAAATTAGATTATAACAGTAATATTTTGATATAATAATATAATCATTATGTTAATGATAAATTCAGGCTATAATGCATCGAACATACAATCTGTGATCACTATAATAAAAAATGGAGGAATAATCATATTCCCAACAGACACAATTTATGGAATAGGTTGTGATCCATATAATCAAAATGCGGTTGAACAAATCTATAAACTAAAACGAAGGGATAGAAATAAACTGTTTCCAATTTTAGCTTATTCGTATAAATATATTTCAAAGATAGCTAATGTTAATAATATAGAAAAAAAACTAATACAAAAACTATTTCCAGGTCCAATAACAATACTTTTAAAAATCAAAGACAAGAAACTAAAAAAATCATTGAAATTAAAGGATAAGATAGCTGTCAGAATTCCAAATAATAAGTGTGCATTAACACTATTGAAGGAATGTAAATTATTAGTAGGAACAAGTGCAAACATTTCTGGCATAAATTTAACAACTAATATAATAAAATGCAAAAAGAATTTTCCAAACTACGATTATTTTATAAGTGATAATACTCGCATGATTGGTGTCGAATCTACAATTATAGAAATAATAAATAAAGACATAATAATTAGAAGAAAAGGTGTTATCAAAAAAAAGGATATTGAAAAAATAATATGAATATGATAATAACTTGTTCTAGAAATAATGAATTTAATGCACGCGAAGAGATGAAGCAAGTATTAGATCAATTCAAAAATCATTCTTATAATATAACCATAACTAAATTATCAGGAATATTATTTATTAAAACTTCCATTGACCCAAAATATGTTATTGAGTTAATTAAAAATAAAATAATTTTAGAGCCTTGGTCTATCAGGTACTGTTCAAGAATAATTCCAATACATAATGAAGTAAAAACTACAGTGATGGAGATAACAAATGGAGTGTTAAAATTATTAAAATTAAATAAGGATGATCGATACAGGATAACAATTGAAAAAAGAAATTCAAAAATAAGCACCAAGGAAATAATATCAAAAATAGCTAAGAATGTACCAAACAAGGTAAGCTTAACTTGTTTTGATTATGAGATCATGATTCAAATAGTTGGAGAAAGAACAGGAATTACAGTAGAACAACCTAATTCTATTTTAAGCGTCTTAAAACTAAAAAGATCAGAATCAGAATAAAACTACAGCTAGTTCTACAAGTAAATCTTCTAATTGAGATTTTGAATGCACACTACTTAATGCTAGTTGCGATATATTAAAAGCATCCATTACGAAACTACTGTAATCAATTAAAAATGGCATACTTACAAATGGTTTTAAATAATGATATAATAAATCAATATATTTTGTATCACCTATAGATATAATAAAAAAGTTTTTATTTTTTTTTATTCCAGCAGTTTTTATTGCCTTTGAAATTTGATTAGTACAAGCGAATCTCATTATTATATCTGTAGGTAATTCTTTAGCCAACATCAGATTATGTTGCTGAGCAAACATAGAAACTGAAATTATTTTTTTTGCATGGTTTTTGCTTAAAATATATTTGGAATTTATGCCTTGCAACGCTATTTCATGAAATTTTTCACGTAAATAATCCAAATCAAACGGAAAATTTTTATTTATTTCCATTAGTTCTACAACTTGATTATTTATAATGAATTTGATTCTTTCTTCATAGTCGTCATTTCCTCCGTGTATTATTGGTATGATACTCACAACATCATCATTATTTAATTTTGTATGCCTACCATTCAACACATTTGAATCTATATCATTTATGGCAATTATTATGTTGTCTAAATCCAATTCTGATTTTCTATTATTGGATATTCTTTGTAAGTAAGTGAGTAGAGATTGAATATCATCAACATTATCTATAAATAGTTCTGTAGAACGGAAAAATTTTTTCAATATTCCGAATAATTTAACTTTCAAAGTTAGTTTTATTTAGATGGAGATTCGTTAGATGGAGATTCGTTAGATGGAGATTCGTTAGATGGA
>JAPOVD010000002.1 GCA_026708305.1 Nitrososphaerota archaeon
TTAAAAATTATTATAACAAAAAGCAATTAATTATTTATTGTCTAGTAATTCATTAGGTTCTAAACTGGTTTTGACTAGTTTCGGAGAAAGTCATGGTAAATGCATTGGTGCAGTATTAGATGGATGTCCAGCTGGATTAGAATTAGACGAGAATGATATACAATCTATGCTTGATCTAAGAAAACCTGGACAATATTCGACATCTACAACTAGAAAAGAAGAAGATTTAGTTTCTATTGTGTCGGGAGTATTCAGAGGATATACTACAGGATCTCCAATAGCAATGATTATCTGGAATAAAGATACGCAATCTAGAGACTATGACTCTTTGATAACCAAACTTAGACCTGGACATTCTGATTATCCTGCATCAGTGAAATATAAACAATTTAATGATTTTAGAGGTGGCGGTAGATTTTCTGGACGGTTAACTGCTACATATGTATTAGGAGGTTCTATAGCTAAAAAGTTACTTAAAAATACGTTAGATATAGAAACAAATTCATATACCGTTCAAATTGGCAACATCAAAATAAAAAATAAACCCACACATAGTATGATGAAATATATATATTCAAATGAAGTACGATGTCCTGATCAAGAATCTGTAATTGATATGGTAGATGAAATAAAATCAGCTAAAAAATCAGGAGATTCTATAGGTGGTATAGTAGAATCTGTTACTAATAATTTGCCAGTTGGACTAGGTGAACCTATTTTTAGTTCATTAGAATCTGACCTCAGTAAAGCACTGTATTCTATACCATCAGTTAAAGGCATAGAATTTGGTTCAGGATTCGCATCGTCCAATAAGTTTGGTTCACAGAATAATGATGAATTTGCAATTCAAAATGATAAGATTGTAACTATTACTAATAATTCTGGAGGTATTTTAGGAGGGTTATCAATAGGTATGCCTATTGTCATCCATATTGCGTTTAAACCTACATCGTCAATAAATAAAACACAAAACACAATTGATATTAAAACTAGAATGAATACTACAATAAATGTAAAAGGCAGACATGATCCATGTGTAGTGCCGAGAGCGCCTCCAGTTGTTGATTCATTAACATCGTTAACATTGGCTGATCATGCATTACAAGGCGGTTTTATAAGACCTGTTATTTAATACACCATGTCAAAAATAACCAAACTTAGAAGCGAAATGGATTCTATAACATTACAAATGATCAAACTGTTCAAAGATAGGATGGAAATGTCAAAAAGGATTGGAGAGATAAAAAACAATTTTGGAATAGAAATAACCGATGAAGTTAGGGAAGAAAAACTTCGCAACAAAGTGATTTCATTATGTGAAAAAATACACCTTAACAAATCTATAGGTTCGAAATTTTTAAATTATTTATTGTATGAATCAATTAAAATACAAAATAATAACAAACAAAACACATCCATATTTATTCGTGCAAAAGAACTCGAATCTAGAGGAAAAAATATAATTCACATGGAAGTAGGAGAACCAGATTTTCAACCTCCTATAATTATCAAACAGGCATTATCTGAAATATATGATAGTGAATATACTAAATATATGCAAGCTGAAGGAATTGTAGAATTACGCTCTGCTATAGCTAGAAAATTTTCTACACAACATAATTGTGTAAAAAAAGATAATGTCATAATATGTCCTGGAGCTAGATTTGCTATTTATTTGATAATGGCTACAATTTTAAATAATGAGGACGAAATAATTATTATAGATCCATCTTGGTCAGCATATAAAGATTTTGCTTTTAATTTCGGTATCAAAACTAGAATAGTTAAAACAACAATGGAAAATAATTGGAATCCTGATCCAAACGAACTTAAAAAATTGATAAATACTAACACTAAAATGATTGTACTTAACTATCCAAATAACCCTACAGGAAAAATCTTACCTATCCAAATACAAAATAAAATAATTAAAATTGCTATTAGAAATAACCTGTATATTTTAAGTGATGAAATATATTCTAATTATGCTTATTTTAAGTGGAAAAGTATTATCTCATATGAATATGAAAAAAGCATAATTGTTCAATCATTCTCAAAATCTCATTCCATGACTGGTTTTAGGATTGGCTATGTAATAGCATCATTAGACATAATATCCAAAATAAAACGCCTCCAAGCTTTATGTTTGACTAATGTTTCTACTCCGATCCAATATGCAGCATTAAAAGCATTATCTTCTGATGTATCTAATAATTCTAAAATTATCAAATCTAGATTGAATCTGATCTCCAAACAAGCTAAGCTAATGCATCTTAATTTTATGAAACCAAATGGTGCCATGTATATATTCATTAAATTACCTACTAGTATTACTGATAGTACAGTGTTTTCTAATAAATTGTTAGATTCTGGATTAGCTGTTTCACCTGGAACTGCATTTGGGAACTATAAAAATTTTATTAGGATATCTGTGTGCTGTACAAACAAACAACTAATTGAAGGTATGAACATATTAAACAAAGTATTGGATAGTGAATCATGAAAAAGAAAATAACGATAATAGGAGCAGGTGGAAATATGGGACGTTGGTTTACTAAATATTTTCTAGACAACAATTTTGATGTTGTAGGATATGATCCAGAAAATCAAATAACAAATCAGTATGCAATTAAATCACAATCATTAATAAGTTCAGTTTTAAATACAGACTATGTAATACTCTGCACTCCTATACGCAAAACTCCTGAAATCATTAGATTGGTTTCTAAAGAAATGAAAAAGGGAACTTATCTTATAGATATATCGTCTCAAAAGTCAAAAACTGTATCTGCACTTTCAAAAGTACCTTCAAAAATAAATCCTATATGCATACATCCGATGTTTGGACCTGGTATTAAAAATATAAATGGACAAAATATTATATCCATACCTATAAAAGATGCTCAAAATGAATTACATGTAGCGAAATCTCTTTTTCCATTAGCAAAATTTGTAACCATCGACGCCATAGAACATGATAAAAAAATATCGATCATCTTGGGACTCACTCATTTGATTAATCTAATTTTTGCAAATATATTGTCAAAAGATGAAAAAATATCTCTTACCAATAAAATGTCTGGTACTACATTTAAAACACAAAAGATAATATGCGAAAGTGTTATGAATGAATCTCCAGAGCTGATAGAAACTATTGTTACAAATCCAGAAATTAAAAAGTTTTCAGAAGAATTTTGGAAAGATCTAGGACATATTATTACATACATACAAGAAGGCAAAACAGACGATATAATAAATTATATACAATCTTGCAAGAAAAGACTATCTAAGAATGTTAATTTGGATAATTCATACCAAATATTATTATCAATAGTTGATTTAATCGAAACAAAGTAAAAAAACTGTAGTTACATCTTTTGTAATGTGTTTAGATAAATTATTAATTTTAAAGAGGAGCTCTAAAGTTACTACCATGTGTGGAATGTGGTCGGCAATCAGCGGCACATTAGAGAAAAATGAAATTCCTTTAGAGCGTGCAAAAATGGAAATATTAGAAGAAACTGGATTGACAAAAAACCAAATAAAACTATCTAAAGAGGGAACAACAATGAATATCTTTGATAATAAATACAAATGTTACTGGTTGATTTATCCATTTTTATTTTATACTAACATAAAAAAAATTAAATTGAATTGGGAAAATTCTTCTTATCTTTGGATCACTCCAAATAAATTGAAGTTCTTTAGAACTGTACCTAAATTACATGCTGTTTTTTTAAACCTTACAACTAAACTGTAGTGTATTTCCTTTGTTGTGGTAACATGATATATACGCATGCTCCACCGCACATTGTACACGGTAAATTGTTATATGCATGATTATCACAACTTCTATTATGTATATGCATTGCATTTTCTGGATCTATGGATAATGCTAATTGCTTTTCCCAATCTAATGATCTTCTAGCCTTTGTCATTTCGAAATCCCATTTTATAGCTTTTTCCCTTAACTTTACTAAATCTCCAACATGCGCTGCAATTCTATATGCAATTAATCCTTCTTTCACCTCGTTAACATTTGGTAGAGCTAAATGTTCAGAAGGTGTTAAATAGCATAATAAATCTACACCTTCACTAGAAGATATAGCTGCTCCTATAGCACTTGCTATATGATCATAACCTGATGCAATATCGGTTACTAATGGTCCTAAAACGTAATATGGAAAATTCCCAATCAGAGACTTAGCTAAAGTTACATTTGCTTTTACTTCATTTAAAGGTACATGGCCTGGACCTTCTATCATTATCTGAACATTTTTATCATGTGCAACCTTAGCTAACCTTGATATGTTGATCATTTCTTGTATTTGTAATTCATCATGAGAATCTAAAATAGATCCAGGTCTTAAAGCATCACCAAGACTTAAAGTGACATCGTATTTACATGCAAGCTCTAAGATATGATCATAGTAAGTAACATAAGGATTTTCTTTTTCATATTTCAACATCCATGCAGCAGTTATTGTTCCACCTTTACTAACTATTCCGGCATGCCTTTTTACATTTAATATTTTTTTGGCTATGTGATTAGTTATTCCGACATGAACAGTAGTATAATCTACTCCGTCTTTTATATTGCTTTCAAATGCTTTCATAAAATCATCTTCGTTAATTAGTAATGGATCTTTAAACTTTTTTATGCCTTTGTTGTATGCTTCATAAATAGGGACTGTACCAAAAACAATAGGCGCTGCTTCTAATAATATTTGTCTTATTTTTTTTACATCACCACCATCACTAAGATCCATTATTGTATCTGCATGATATTTAATAGCAATTTTTGCTTTCGCAACCTCTTCATTTATATCATTTTTTAAGGTGGAAGTTCCTATATTTACATTGACTTTTGTCTTCAAACCATTTCCTATCCCTACATTGTGTATTTTCTGATTTCGTATGTTATTACTAGGTATTATTATAGACCCATTAGCAATTTTTGACATAAGCCATCTTTCTGTTACATTTTCATCTTTGGCAACAGTTTTCATTTCGTCTGTACAGGCGTTACGTTTTGCAGCGCTCATTTGAGTTACCATTATGATCAATAGATCAATGTTAGATTTAAACAATGGTATGGCGCATAAATATTATTGAATATACTTTCTATAACTGGCTCTGATCCTACAGCTGGAGCTGGAATTCAAAGTGATATTAAAACATTCTTTATGTTGCATATTTATGCATTCACAGTAGTTACATCCATCACAAGTCAAAATACAAAACAATTTTTCAAAATAACTCCAATCGCTGCTAATATGGTCAGAAATCAATTGGATTCAATTTTATCTAATTTTGTTGTAGATTCTATCAAAGTAGGTGTAGTTTATAACTCAAGTATAACAAAAACAATATATTCAAAACTTAAAAAACAAAATGTACTTCTAGTTTTAGATCCAATATTAAAATCCACTACTGGTGGTACATTGTTACAAGAAAGTGCAATTGATGTTTATAAAAAACTGTTAATACCATTATCTTCTGTTATAACCCCTAATGTATATGAAGCATCTGTATTAGCAAACATGCAAATCAAATCTAAAAATGATCTTTATCAATGCGCCTCGATATTAAATTCTCTTGGAGCAAAAAATGTTGTAATCACTGGATTTAAAATAAAAAATCAAATTGTGGATTTGATATACGAAGATTATAAATACCATGAATTATTTGTGCACGAACAATGTAATATGGTGCATGGAACAGGATGTAATTATTCTGCTGCACTTGTTTCATATTTATCTATGGGTGAGAATTTATATCGTTCGGCGTTATTAGCACAAAAATTTGTATATAATATAATCAAAAATTCCAAATCTAATAATATGAAAATCCCAATAATTGACGAATCAAATAAATTAATTAGTATTTTGAATAAGGCTATTTTAAAACTAAAACAATTAGAACGATTTCATGATTTAATACCAGAATGTCAAACTAATTTTGTTTTTTCTGAATCCAATCCAAAATCGATTAATGACGTAATTGGAATATCTGGACGAATAGTAAAATCTCAAAATAATATAGTTGTGGCCGGTGGATTAAAATATGGTGGATCTAAACACGTTGCGACGGCAATTGTAGAAATAGCAAGAAAATTTCCAGATCTACGATCTGCAATCAACATAAAATATAGTGATGAATTAGTAAAAAAATTAAAAAAAATGGATTATCATATTTTGTTTTATGATCGATCTAAAGAACCTCCAAACATGAAAAAATGGGGACGTTCAATTTTTTTGGGAATAAACAACGCAATAAAATACACTTTAAAAAAACCAGATGTGATTTTTCATACAGGTGATATAGGAAAAGAACCTATGATCTTGATTTTTGGTAGGGACCCTTTTGATGTAATAAAAAAAATAAATAACATCTTGTAACAAATGAGTTATATAACATTCAACGCAAAATTTGATGTGTTAGCAGTAATACTAGTTGGAGGCATTGGAAAAAGATTATTGCCATACACAACTTTATTACCAAAAACAATGTTACCGTTAAAAAACAAGCCGTTATTAGAATATATAATAAACTGGCTTAAAAGAAATAAAATAACTTCTATAATTTTATGTGTATCGTACATGTATAAAATAATCAAAAATTATTTTAAAGACGGAACTAAATTTGGAGTTAACATTCAATATGCTATATCTCAAAAAAGATTATCTACAGCTGGTCAACTTAAAACAGCAGAAAAATTTGTAGACGATAGATTCGTATGTATTTATGGAGATGCGCTTTATAATTTTAATTTGCAAAATGCTATTAACAGACATAAACACTTGAAAGCATTTTCTACCATGTGCATTTGTAAACATAAATTAAATTTTGATTATGGTGTAATAAATACTAAAAATGATCATGTAACATCTTGGATAGAAAAACCAACAATAACAAGAAATATAAATATTGGCTGCATAATTTTTGAAAATTCTATATTTAATTTCATTCCTAAACAAAAATCATATGCTATGAACAATTTAGTAAATACTATATTAAAAATGAGGAAATATGTATGTAGTTTTATGATAGACGATGATTTTTATGACATTGGAAATATAAAACAATATGAATATATGTGTAAAATTGTTAAATAAAATATTGCATCATCTAAATATCAAATAAAAAAACTTGATATAAAAATATTAGAAAAATTTCTATCATTATTAAATAACTTAAGACATACTGATATGTCCAAAACTAAAGCACTTAATATATTACATATAATAAATAATAACCCACTTCATATTGTTCTTGTAGTTGAATTCAATAATGAAATTGTTGCAGCTTCTACGTTGATATTGGAACCAAAATTCATACATGGCGGTAAATATGTTGGACATATTGAAGATGTAGTGGTGCATCCAAAACATAGACATAAAAAAATTGGGAGTATGCTAATAAATGAATTATTACAATACGCTAAAAGAAATAATTGCTATAAAACAATTTTAAATTGTGAAGAAAGCATGAAACTATTTTATGAAAAGTTAGGATTTCGTAATGTGCAATTTTCTATGAGACTAGATTATTGATGGTATTTTTTTTTCTTGGTTTTGGTAAATAATAACAACAGACCAGTAAAAAGAACTGCAACGGAAACAATAATAAAAATTGTCGGAGACAATGTAACTGCTAATACCAGATAAGTTTTTTCTATATAATTTAACATATTATTTATTATTATCATACTAATCAATAATATAGTGCCTCCGCTAATTATAATCAATGCAACAAATTTAGATCCATATTGTTTTGTCATTATAAATGAAACTCCTACTAATACAGATGCAGGAGCTACTCCTATTGAAATAAATTGTAGAATTTTGGCTGCTGGTTCTATGTCACGTGGAGGATCAATCATGAAATCATAAATAGTTATCATTTCACCTGCAAACATAATAAATAAGCCTAAACTAGCTATTGCGGTATAATTTTCTACTGACATCAAACCCGCCTAGATCTGTAATTGTACATTAAATTATGCCTATTAACGATGCTAATTCTTTTCTGCATGCATTTCCTAATATCGTAGCAGCTTTTTCTGGATGAACATTGTTTAAATAAATATTATATCCGCGCTCAATACCTGATACTGCTTTTGTAAGTGGATATATCTCAATATGCCAGTGAATTTGTTTATTGTTCTTTTTTTCTGGAGATAAATGAAATATTAAATCATAAGATGGATTTTTTATAGATTTTGACATGCCTCCTAATGTAGAACGCAATATTAAAGCCAAATCGCTAATCTCTTTTTGTGTTATTTGTGAAAAATTAGTAATGTGTTTTTTTGGACATATACAAAATTCAAATGGGTACGAAGAAGACCAAGGACAAAAAGCAATAAAAGAATCAGTTTGTAAAATTTGTCGTTCTTCGTTGCTCTCATCATTAATAATTTGACACATAGGGCATATGCCTTTATCATTGATAATTTTATGAGATATTTGTGATTCTTTTTCTATTGTAGGTGGAATTATTGATAATGCTACCATATTTATATGCGGGTGAATAGAAGTTTCGCCAGTATCAATTTTTCTATAATTTATATATATAGCTACATATGTGATTTTTTTTTTGTGTATAGCCATCGTAATCTGTCTTGCAATATTACAATAATGTTAGACCATTGTTCTATAGATATTGTAGCAAAAGTTTCTTCATGTTTGGAAGATGCAACAACTATGTAATGATATCCATATGCAGGTTCCATGTATAAAGGACTGTCACTATAAAGCTCATCAACTTTTGTAGACACAACAGGATTGCTACTCTCAAAAATTCGTATCGTCCAATTTATTATATAATTGTCTGCACTATCTTGAAGCCTTTGTAACATTCCATCTTTTGCAACTAATGATACTATAGATAAATTTGTCATGTTCTCATTGCCAGGACATAGTGAGCAATTAATGGGTTTGGTTTCATCATTAGGTAAAATTATCGTTAATTTATTTTGATCATAATCGCTTCGTATATGGTTCATAATTAAGTAAAACTTAGTTATAGATTAAACCTTTGCATTGAGCAGATTTTTTGATATTATATTCATGTATACTTGATATTGATATTTTTAAAAAACAAATTATGTTCAGACAATTTAAATTGTCCTTCTGCTACATTTTTATTAATTACTACATATGAAAATGGACTACCTAAATATAGACAAATTAGTCTGGAAATCTTACCTATATGTCCCATTGCAAAAGCAATCAAACTTATATCATTAGAATTTTTGTATAGCGATAAAATACGTATGTTATCACTAATTGAATTTGCAGTCGTTATTATTTTTACATTTGTAGATATTTTTTTCATTTGTGAAAGTTTATGTGTCAAATAATAATAAGTTGGTGTATTATCTAACTTATGCCATGACACTAATAAATTTTTTTGCAATTTTAATAGTTTGAAAATTTTGTTGTTTTTGTTAATAATATTAAATTCTATGTCAATCAAAAACGGGTTAGCATTGTACATACATTCAAACAAATATGTTCTCTCTTTTTCGTTACCATCAAATCTTCCTCCTTCAGAAACATCTCTCAATGTACATATACATCTGTTAATCTTTTTTCCAATTGAATTTATAGTTTTTTTTATATATTTTTCATTATCTAAATAATCAAGACGAATTTCAGCATATTTTGATACATTAAGTGCATGATTTAATCTCTCATAAATTTTTTGAGGGTTTTTTTCTGTAATTGTTATGCAAGTTTTATTTACAATTAGATCATTTTTCAAGAATGTATTCATTTATCTCCATTCCAAAATGTCGTCCTGACGATGTTCGGAAATATCCTAATACAGTATCGCCTTCTTTGAGTTTTGTTACTGATATTGGTTCTTTGTTATCTTTAATCAGTCTTATTGTTTCTGCATTTTGCACTATTACACTTCCTTTATTATTATCAATTTTTGCTTTTATCATGATCATTGGACGTTTTTCAATTTTCGATCTACCCACTGTAGTTTTTCTTGTATTGCCATCATGATCTATAATTAAGATATTTTTACCTGATTCTAATTCTGATAGATATTTAGTAGTATTGTCTGAAACCATTGTATAGCAATGTACAGCTCCTGCATTTACCCTAAAAGGCCTGGGGGTGGTAAAAGATGATCCAATGGATTCATTATGAATTAAAAATAAAAAATTAGCGTTATTTCCTACAAGCATTCCTTCCCCTCCTTGTAACATTGATATAGTATCCACGCAGACTCTTTCTCCATTCCCTACTTCTTTTATATTTATTATTGTTGCTTTTTTTAATTCTAGATATGAATAATTGAAATAAGATAATGCAGTGTTAACATCGCCCACAGATGAAGTTTTTAAGATTACTCCGTCTACTCCGATTTCTAATATTGAAAACATTTTTTGCATTTCACTTAAATTTTTTATTGATACAAAGATTTCTGTATTCATTTTATGCAATTTTGCTATTATGTTTTCTAATGGTATGATCTTCCAATCTATAAATTCTACTATAATGAAATCTAATCCTGCTTTAGATAAAGTTGAAATTTTTTCTATGTCTGAATTTGATAACACTTTAATTTTTTTACCAATTTTTTTACCGGAAATGTTTTCGATATTATTTTCTGATATTATATAATTAGATTCTGTAGCAGTGGAAATAGTTTTAAATTTAATATTGGCTGCAATTAATTTTTTTGGGTCTATGTATAACATGACAATCTTATCATTTAATTTTGTGAGAAAATCATTTAGCTCTTTACTTGTTGTTGATATTGATGGTTCTATTATTAGTTTTTTACTGAACAATTTTGACCGCATCTTTTGCTGTTAATTTTTTGAATATTATTGATGCTAATGCTCTTACAATTTTTTCAGGACTGTTGTAAGAAAATATATTTCTTCCATATGTTATGCCTATGGCACCAGCTTTCATAACATCTTCTGTCATGCTTAAAATATCTTTAATATTATTTGCTTTCGGACCTCCTGCTACTACGATAGGTACAGGAGTACTCTTAATTATTTTTTTAAACGCGTTCATTTCTCCTGGATACAAGGTTTTTACTATATCAGCTCCGCACTCTGCACCAATTCTAGATACATGTGCAATTATATCTGGATCTAAAGGATTACTGATATTTTCTCCTCTTGGATACATCATAGCTAAAAGTGGCATGTTCCATTCATGACATTGCTCTGAAATAGCTCCTAGTTGTTTTAACATTTCTGGTTCTTCTTTACCGCCTATATTAACGTGTATTGACACTCCATCTGCTCCAAGTCGTAGAGCCTCTTTCACTGTGCCTAACAGTACTTTTCTATCTGGATGTGTAGATAATGATGTGCTTGCAGAATAATGTACAAGTATACCCACTTTTATAGTGTGAGGTAATGACTTTATTATTCCTTTATTGATAATTATGCTTGTAATGCCATGATTTTGACATTTGTATATTATTGAATGCGGATCTTCTATTCCAGAAATAGGCCCGTTAGAAATGCCATGATCCATAGGTATGCAAAGCATTTTATTGTTTTTTAGAATTCTATTTAGCCTAATTTGATATCCACTTACCATGTAGTTCAACTCATTATGCCATACTTAAATAATGTGATGATAAAAATTAATTAAGAATTAAATACATATAATTTTAAGTAAAATTAATTGGATAATAAAATATTTAATGATGGACCAATAAAAGATGTTCTTGAAAAAATTTTGATTGGAGAGGATCCAGTATTTGGTGATTGCATAAAGCTATTTGATTCTGAAAATATACATATTATAGGAACTGCTGCTAATTACATTTCTAGAAGAAGATTCGGAAACAAAATTTCATATGTTAATAATATAATACTAAATTATACAAACGTATGCATTACTGACTGTAAATTTTGTGCTTTTTATAGACCTCCTGGACATGAAGAATCTTACATTCTAAATATAGATCAAATTGAATCCAGAATCAAAACATCTTGTGATATGTTTAAAATACGTCAGGTACTGATACAAGGTGGACATAGTCCTTCATTAGGAATAGAATATTATGAGAAAATATTCAAAATGATACGTAGTAAATTTCCAGATGTGGGAATTCATGGTCTTTCTGCATCAGAAATTGATATGATTTCGCGTATTGAAAAATCATCTACTAAAGAAGTGTTGTCTAGATTAAAAGCTTCTGGATTACAATCATTAACTGGAGCTGGTGCTGAAATACTTGTTGACAATGTTAAAAATATAATAAGCCCTAAAAAAATTTCTAGTGATGATTGGTTAAAAATCATGTTTGAAGCTCATTCTATTGGACTTCCATCTTCCGCTACTATGATGTATGGACATGTGGAATCCATTAAAGATATAATTAATCATTTTTTTAAAATAGTTGAATTGCAACGTAAAACTCACGGATTTATTGCCTTTATACCATGGAGTTTTGAGTCCAATAACACAATTTTACAAAATAAAAATTATGTTAAAGAATTAGTTGGAGGTGTATCTATTTTAAAAACTATAGCTTTATCTAGATTGATATTTGACGGATTAATTAATAATATACAATCTTCGTGGCTTACTAATGGAGTAAATATGGCTCAGCTTGCTATATTGTATGGAGCAAATGATTTTGGAGGTACATTGATTGGAGAAGAAGTAGTGTCATGTACTGGAGCACGTTCTACTGAACTGACATCTACAAAAATAATAAACTCAATCCAGCAAATAGGTTATGATGTTTTTGAAAGAGATAATCTATATAACCCAATCAGATTTTGTTAATAACTTTCCCATTTTGAATCTACTAAACTTTTAGTTACTGCATCTACAATTGCTTTTTCTGGAATCGGTCTATTGTAATTCTCTTCAAAAGTTTTTTGTGTAGCATCAATTCCCATCTTTGAACCCATATTCACAATTGGAGATGCTGGATCCAAAGTATCTGTGGGCGTATTATTTATTATCATTATATCCCTAGCTGGATCAGTTCTAGTTGTAAGAGACCATATCACATCATCTATTTTATGTATATTGATATCTTCATCTACAGTTATTATAATCTTTGTTAGTGATAATTGCCCCATTCCCCATAAGCCCATCATTACTTTTTTTGCTTGGCCTGGATATATTTTTCTAATAGATACAATAGCCATTCCTTGAAACCAACCAGAAGATGGCATAGAAAAATCTACTACTTCTGGTTGCAAAAATTTTATCAGTGGTAAAAAAGATCTTTCTATTACTTTTCCAATATATGCATCTTCTAAAATAGGTTTTCCAACTACTGTCGTCAAATAAACCGGATTATTTTTTTGCATTAATCCAGTTAATGTAAATATTGGAAACATATCTTTTGGAGTGTAATAACCAGTATGATCTCCAAAAGGACCCTCTTCTTTTAATTCATTAGGATCCACATATCCTTCTAAAACAATTTCCGAGTTAGAAGGAACTTCTAAATCTATAGTTTTACATTTAGTTATTTTCACTCCTTTTTTTCTAACAATTCCAGCAAAAACATATTTATCTAAGCCTTCAGGAACAGGAGCAACAGATGCAAAAACAGTTGCCGGATCTGCACCTAATATGATGGCTACATTTATTTTTTCATTATTTTTTCTTAATGTACTATGTTGAGCACTACGTTTGTGCTTTTGCCAATGTATTATTGCATGTTTATCATCAATTATCTGGATTCTATATACTCCTAGATTTCTAACACCAGTTTCAGGATGTTTAGTAGTAACAATTCCAAAAGTAATGAATTTTCCAGCGTCTTTATACCATGATTTCAGTATTGGAATTTTACTCATGGTAGGTTCACTAATAACATCATTTATAGGACCTGTTTTTTCTAATTTTGGAAAAATATCTCCAATTTTTGAAATCTCTGGAATTTTTTTTATTTTATTTATAATTCCAGACTGCATGTCCATTTTTGTCATTTCCACAATACGTTTTCCTATGTCTATGAAATCATCAGTTTCAAGTCCTATTTGCAATCTCTTTAATGATCCAAAAGCATTTCCCAATACTGGCATATCGTATCCTTTAATATTTTTAAATAATATTGCTGGACCTTTAACATACATATATCTTCTTAAAATTTCTGCAATCTCTAGATTTGGATTTACTTCAGATTTAATTATTTTTAATTCTCCAGCTTCCAATAATTTGCTTATATATTGTTGTATACTCTCAATTGGCATATCTTCTTTTGACATCTACATTGATAAATATTTTCAGAAGCTTTTAATCTAACTAAACAATATTTTTGTAATGTTAAAAAAAATTAAAAAGTGTGCAGTTTGTAATGGTGAAGGAACTATAGATATATTTACATCAGCATGCCCATTTTGTAATGGTACTGGTGATTATAATAAATCTGCAGAAAGTTATCTTAAGTCTCATATTTGTCAATGCATTTTTTTAGATCGAAAAATATGCCCGTTATGTAAAAAAAGATGTCATCATGATACTCCTAATAGACCAAAAGTTTTAGTAAACCCATTTTAACACTAATGCATATTTGGAGGAATTTCGTTTTGTTTGCTATGCCCTCCAGATCCAAATCTGCAGTAAAAGCACAAATCTGATTGCATATGTGTTAAATGTTCTATATCTATAGCGCCAATTTTTAATGCAATTTTAGTGAGTATTTTATATCTTAATGGCATTGATGGAATTACTTCTTCCATGTATACTTTATAATGTTCTGGGCAAAATTTTAATGTAATTTTAGCATTTTCTTTATGATTTTTGTTAACTTGTTTTGTAAAATTTATTTGTTCTCTAATATATTCATGTTTAGGACAAGGGCAATCTTTGCCTCCAGGATGCTTGTAAGCTGGAGTATTTTTCCAATCAAATCCAGGATATTCTTTTTCAAAGTCATCCAATATGTAATTAGTATAACATGATACTATTTATAAAATTTGATTAGCTTTTTAATTGTTCGATAAAATAATAATTAACAATTTACCTTGATCTACATTTTCAAGCACATATAAATATGTCTTTTTTGGTTAGAAAATATGGCTGATCATAAATCAAAATCATTGACTAAAAAAGATCTTGAAGCAAAAATTATAGAATTAGAGGAAAAACTTTCTTATTTATCTTCAAAATTAGAAACTAAACCAACAACAGCTCAGAAACCATCTCTACAGAAACCACATGAAACTTTACCAAAAGGTACTAAACCAACAACAGCTCAGAAACCATCTCTACAGAAACCACATGAAACTTTACCAAAAGGTACTAAACCAACAACAGCTCAGAAACCATCTCTACAGAAACCACATGAAACTTTACCAAAAGGTACTAAACCAACAACAGCTCAGAAACCATCTCTACAGAAACCACATGAAACTTTACCAAAAGGTACTAAAGAAAAAAGTAAAGCAGAACAGATTAAAAAAGAAAACATCTCGTCTCAAAAACATGATAAGGAATCAGAATTACAAAAAATTCCTATGGGAAATTGGCATTTGCAAAAGACTAAAACTCCTGGTTATTCAGCATCTCCAAATAGATATTATGCAAGAAAAATACCATATCTAAGTACAGAAGAAATAAGTACACATGACTGGAATGAACAAAAAATAAAGACTCCTGGCTATACAGCTCCATCCAATAAATATTTTGCAACAAAATATAGAATGGCTATAATTCAATACAAAAAAAGACCTAACTAAATATTTTTTATTTTGTTTTTAATATACTTTCAAACGCATTCAGAACTTCATTTGCATGATTTTTTGGTTTGACGTTTTTAAATATTTTAAAAACAACGCCTTTCTTATCTATTAGAAAAGTGGTTCGTAGTATTCCTTCGTATTTCTTACCCATGAATTTTTTTCCACCCCAAACATCAAATTTCTTAGATACTTGCTTGTCTACATCTGATAATAATTCGTAAGGGATTTTCATTTTTTCTGAAAACTTTTTATGGCTTTTTATGTCGTCCTTACTAATACCGAATATCTGTATATCGTTATTCTTAAATTTATCATAGTTTGTAGTAAATTCAGTTGCTTCTGTAGTACATCCAGGAGTGAAATCCTTGGGATAAAAATAGATAACAGTATTCTTTCCAATTATATCGTCTTTAGTTGTAATTAATTTTTTATTTGAATTCATTATTTCAAAATCTGGTATTTTTTGATCTATTTCCAATTCTAGTACTTTTATCATATATTGTATATATTAATTGTCCTAATTTTGTTTAATTTCAAAATGTTAATTCGAATATTTTATATGGAGATTAGAAATTAAGTTTATTAATGAATGGCAAGGCCTATTTAGCTGAATCTATTTCAACTTTTGCTCTAGTTTTTTTTGGTCCTTTATCAATAATTTTAACTGCTGTAGTTTTTGGTAAAGGTTTATCCATAGAAACAATATTTGTTATCTCGCTTGCACATGGCGCTGCTATTGGATTGATGGTTTATTCTTTTGGACATATTTCTGGCGCGCATATTAATCCAGCGGTTACTATTCCTATGATAATCACAAAAAAAATTAAAATATCTGATGGTATTGGTTATATAATTTTCCAAATTATTGGTGCAATAATTGCATCGTTCTCATTAAAATTATTGTTGCCAGAATTAGGTTCTAAAGTAAATTATGGAGTTCAAGGAGGTCCAAGTGATTTAATAAATAATGATGCAATAACTGGTCTATCATTAGAAATAATATTCACATTTTTCTTAGTGATGGTAATATTTATGACTGCTGTTCATAAGAAAGCCTACACTGGATTTCATGGTATTTCAATAGGTGGAATGATATTCTTGTTACACTTGATAGGAATACCATTGACTGGCGCATCAATGAATCCTGCTAGAACATTAGGACCAGCTCTAGCTTCTGGATTTTGGGAATTTCATTGGATTTATTGGGTTGGACCTATAGTAGGTGGCATAATAGCTGGGGTAATTATGAATTGGATTTTTGTTAATAATAACAACGAAAATTGATTGATAACTTCAAAAACATTTTAAAAATCTAAAATTCTATTTCTAACGGGTTTGTTGCATAGCATGGATAGTGCAATTGCTTGCGGAGCATTAGGTCAAGGGTTCGAATCCCTTCAAACCCATAATGATGTAAACCAATCTCATCACGTTGCATAAAACATTAATTGAAATATATTTAATATTTATAACGATCATTTTAGTCTTATCCTTTTATCTAGTCTTCTTAATTCGCTTAGGTTTACAATTTCGATATTGTGATTTTTAGTGATCAATCTAGATAATTTTGGACGAGCAGCGTATCCTAATTTCATGAAAATTAAATTTTTGTGGGATATATTTAGTGTGATTTTTTTTTCATTTAATGATTGAGCAAAATTACGTGCTTGTATAAGTTTTTTCAAAGTATTAGAAGAAGACGGTACGTTGGAAGTAAAATCAATTATATTTACAGTTTTTTCTTTACTTGAGAAATTTAGTTCAAGTATTTTTTTACCGTTATCCGATATTGAAATGTTTCCCAAAATTATTATTTTTAATAACGATGCTATTGAAAATTTGTCCATTTAACTAGACGATATAGTAAGTTTACCATTGATTGATATTTTTCCATTTGGAATTGTTATATCGCTTGTATTAGATTTAGTACCTTCCAATGTCATATTATCAAACTCATATGTTATTGATGCATGTTTGGAAGTTAATCTTTCAAATATTTCAGCTAATAAACTAGCCCATTCTTTTTCTTCATTCCCCATGTTAAAAAGTAAAATAACCGTCTATTAAAACCATATGTTAAATTCTATCTGTATAAATCATTATTTGGATTTTGATTTTTTATACAAATCTAAAACCATTATTTGAAATTCAAAATTAAAATTTGTGATTGATATATTAAATTAAACAAATTGATTTACTGACCTTTTTAATAAAACAAAATTTTGAATATTTATTTTGTAATGGTTTTGTATTTTTTTTAAATTTCATTATATTCTAACATTTTGATTCGTAATTCTTTTTTACATACCATTAATTTGTTTACAGTTTTATCATATTCAGCTTCTACCGCAACTAGTTTTTCTGATATCGTTCTTAATTTATTTGATTTTTTTTTAATTTCATTTTGTAACTTATCTAATTCATTTAATTTTATATTTGTGGTTGTTTTGTAGATGATGAGTTTATTTTTTTCTCTCTTGAATATATTTTTCATCTATTATTTTTATTAATATTTCTTATTAAATTTATAATAAAACCCAATAAATCCTATTATGAATCCAATGATTATCATTAAAACGCCCATTGTAGGAAAATTGCTTAGGTATATTGGCGTAGTTATAAAAATTATTATGCCTATAAATATCATAATTAATGAGTTTGAGCTATTTTTATTTTTCATTTTTAATAACTTTTTGAATGCTTTCGGCAACTTTATTTTTTCCTATGTCATTTATTAATTTGTCAATTCTTGGACCGCTATTAGATGATATAATAATTTGATATAATATGATAAAAAAATTCTTTAATTTTATATTGTGTTTTTTTGATATTTTATAAATAATATTTAGAATATCATCATTCAAATCTTGTTTGTTTATAAAATCTGCAAATTCTTTAAGAGCTACTTTGATTATTTTATCTAGCTTAATATTTGTATGTTCTAATTCAAAATCATTTGCATACTTTACAGCCATGTTTATTCGTGATTCTGCATCTTTATCAAGTATTGTAACAATTCCGTACTCATTTAATTTATCAGTCACCATTCTAATTTGATTTTTTTTGAAAATTTTATTTAATTTAACCAATAATCTATAATCTATATGTATTGATGGATTTTTAGGAGGGTTTAATAAATTTACATATTCGTATAAACCTTTCAACCTTATTATTTTTGATTTGTTGTAGTAATGAATTTTATCAAAAAATACATCTTCTAGTTCATCATATTCATTCATTAAAGCTGGTATGTCTTCAAAACCTATTTCTCTAGAACCACTTATGCGCTTATAAAGAAGCAATAAAATAGTTTTCGTAGTTCCGTATTTTAACCAATTTTCATGTGTTATAACGTTTCCAGATGATTTTGAAATTTTTTTACCTTTTTTATCCAATAACATTTCATATCTCACATGATATGGATGTATATGCTCTAATATTTTATCAGAAACCCAATCATTTACCATCACTGAGCTCATTATGTCTTTGCCATATGCTTCAAATCTAATATCAAATGCACTCCATCTTGCTGCAAATTCTACTTTCCAAGCTAATTTTCCCATATCTCTTGTTATGTCTGATTCTCCTTTGTAGTGACAACCTTTTATTAAATTATTACTTATTTTTGTATCCTTGCATTGATACATTACTTTTTTGTCACTTGTAATGTAATCATATGCAAAGGTAGTATACAGTTTATTACAATTATTACAAACTGGAAAATATGGCAAATGTTTGGTGTATTTTGTCTGCCCGGTGATTTCTTTTATTTGTGAACCTATGATCTTATGATTTAATAATATCTTGTGAGTTTCATTTTGAAGTAAATGATTTTTGTACGTTTCTTTAGCTCTCCTAAAAATATATTTTATTCCAAGTTTATTTAGACCATCAAGTAATAAACTGCTCATATGTATTCCATAGGAATCATGACATCCAAAAGGATCATATATTTCTGATACTGCTTTCCCTATTTCGCTGTATAGCTCTTTTGGAAACCCATCAGGTATGCTTCTAAGTCCATCCATGTCATCAGAATAAGAAATCAACTCGGATCTATATCCCAAATATTCAAAAGCTAGTTAACC
>JAPOVD010000005.1 GCA_026708305.1 Nitrososphaerota archaeon
GCGAACTCATCTTATCCAATTAGCCTCGATTCGTTGCAAACGATAAACACAAGTATAAATTCTATTAAAGATGGAATTGCTTTTTATAAATTAACAGTTCAAAATTACCATGATGGTATGATTGTAGTTCAAATAATAGATCCAAATAGTAATGTAGTAGATAATAAAAAAATTAAAACAAAACAATCAATAAATTATTTTGATTTAATTTACGATGGAAAATATGTAATTTCAATAACAGGTGTTGATGAATTGAACTACGTTAAGCTAGATTTTGGTAAAATTAATTTACCTGTCATTTATTCTAGTTTAGTAATAATTATAGCTGGTGCCATTTTGATATTTGTCAAATTTTTTTATAGCATTACAACTCAGAAAATTATACATCCAGAATTGAAAACTTGATAAATTGGAACACATGCAACTGTGCTAAAAATCAATAAACTAAAGTTAAAAAATAGCCAACAAATTGATGAAAAAAACAAAAACATTGGAAATATAATTATCATGTGTTTCGTGTGAGGACTAATTTTTATCGAAATGATCAATGAACCAAAAGTGGCAATTACAAGACCAGATTCTAATATTTGATGCGGTAATGAAATTAGCCCGTCTAAACCAAAAACTTCATGCGAAATTGAATCAGCATAACCAGCTAAAAGTTGCAATGTAGATCCTATGACTATCATTAATAACCCAAATTTAATATTAGTTTTATTTTTTAATAAGATTATCATACTAATTACTGCAGTAGTAGATGTCATTATAATTCCAAAATAAATCACTAGATGTTGTATGGTCCAAAAATATTCAGGTTCATGTAAGATGTGTGATAAAGAGTCCCAAACTCCGCCACATATCTCTAAAAATGAGCCACATATAGCCATGAACAAAATTATTTTTTCTATGTCAGTACGATTAGGTTTTACATTATGATGATAATAACACGCAAATTTTTTAATGTTCAATTTTACCAAACTTTGAAATGAATTATATATACGCCTTATGGCATAATTATGATAACATTGAACCCTGGAATTGGAATTATAAAACACAAATTAGAACAAGATAAAGACGCAATAGCATTAGCAATATCAATTATGATAAAAAAATATAACAAATCAAGAATAAATGTTTTAGAAACTAAATACGATTACAATTCTGGAGAATGGTATGTAGCATTAAGCATTCCTGATAAAAAAATGATTGTAAGATTAAATTCTCTAGATGGAAAATTATTAGGTATTAATGAGATTTCGAATTCTTAAATTCAACATTCGAAAAGTTGCTTTGAGGTATTACTATCAATCCACCTTCACGCAATTGATTGATTAATTGTAAAACTTCTTTTTCTACTTGTGCACGCTTTAAACCTGTTTTTTGTGAAAATATATCCACCAATTCTGTTATTTTTCTATTTCCATTACAAAGTTTCCAGAAGTCTATTATGTGTTGATTGACCATAAATCCTTGATTATGTTCATTAGACAGCACTAATGATCCATCATCTTGTTTGAGTAGTTTACCTACTCCCTGAGGCATAGCAGTATCATAATTTATAGGTACAGGATTTCCAGTTATCGACATACTTTTGAGAATAGATTTTCCTTCTTCAGACATCTTGTCTATTGACCATGGAGGATCCCATACTATATCTACTTTCACTTGGTTTACACCAGGAACCTTTTTTGTATATCTGGTCACATCCTGTATCAGTGTTTCATGCAATGGACATCCTTGTGTAGTCATTGTCATTTTGATATTAACGTCGTTTTTATCAGAAACATCAATTCCATATATTAACCCCATATCAACTATACTGATTGGTACTTCAGGATCCATGCATTGTTTTAATGATTTGGTGATTTGATCAACGTTAACTACATTCATAGATCAAAAATCTAACTTAAATAATAAAAACTTTCTACTTGGTTTCAAATATTTTTTTAATGGATATTTCATATGGTTGCTCTAAAATACCTTTTTCGGTTATTATTCCATTTATCATGGAAGGAGGAGTTATATCAAATGCTGGATTTATTACACCTACATCTTCAGGCGCAGTTTTGTTATTCCCTATATTAGTGACTTCGTTTGGATTACGTTGCTCAATTGTTATATCATCTGGTTTATGTTTTAAGTCAAATGTTGATAATGGAGCAGCTACATAAAATGGTATTTGATGATGCTTAGCAAGTATCGCTAATTGATATGTTCCAATTTTATTGAATACATGACCTGTTAATAGAATCCTATCTGCTCCGACTATCACTTTGTTTACTAGTTTATTGGCCATTACATAACCAGCTGCAGTATCAGGAATTATATCAACATCAATTCCATCATATTTTAGTTCAAAAGCTGTAAGTCTAGATCCTTGTTGTATCGGTCTTGTTTCAGTTGCGATTACTTTTACTTTTTTTCCTATTTCTTTAGTAGAACGTATTACTCCTAATGCAGTACCATAAGAAACTGTGGCCAAAGAACCAGCATTACAATGGGTCATGACAACATCATTATCACCAAACAATTTTGAACCGTGTTTACCAATAGCAACGTTTGTAGCTACATCATCTATAGCTAATTTGTTAGCAGTTGCAAGAACAGATTTTTTGATTTTATTAACACTATTATGTTTTATAGCAGCTTGCATGACTTTTTCTAAGCCCCATGATAAGTTTATTGCAGTGGGTCTTGTCTCAAAAAGTATTTTTTTTGCGTTTTCGAGATCATGTATTAATTCTTCAGCTGCAGCAGCTTTGCTTTCGATAGCAGCTAAAGACAAGCCATAAGCTCCAGCTACACATATGGCTGGAGCACCTCTAATGATCAATTTTTTTATTGCATTTGCTATTTCTATGTATTTAGTGCATTTTACAAATACTAAATCTTGTGGTAATTTTGTTTGATCAATCATAATCACTGAATTATTTTTCCATTCTATGGTTTTAACTACCAATTATAACCACAACACAAACAAACGATATTCTCTATTAAATTATACATGATTGAGAGATCATCACTGCTTCAATACTTTCCGTTAATTTTTATAAAATAATTAGATATCTAATGCTTGTTGTGCATTATGAAGAATATTACTTTTAGCACATCCAGATGCTAATTCATCTCCTGCACCGCGCCTCATTAATCCTCTATAAAGACCATCCTCTAACTTAACGCCTTCTCTTTTTTCCCATTCTTCAACTGTAATAGAATATTTTTTCTGAATTCTATCTCTGTACCATTCTGGAATAACATTGAAAGCACAAAATGGTATAATTCTTAAATCTGGTGTCAAATAATGTATATCACATCTTTGTAATCTCTCTAGATCTTCGTTGTATTTATCTTGAAAATGCATCATGCCTAAAAATAATCCTTTAACATGCCAAGATCCTACAGAATTAAATGTCCTTTTCATAAGTATTTGTCCAAACATCTTTGCTAAATCTAGTCCAGCTGGTTGTTTCTTCTTATCTATAAAACTAGAAAGTTTTCGTACAACTTCGAGCATTGTAAAGTATTTATTTTTTCCAGAACGTATTTCGTCTGCTTTATCTTCAAACAATTCTAACATTCCTTGTATATCACAAAATTTAGTCAACGGAATAAATTTTTTCGTTTCTTCATCTTCAAATATGTATGTACCTGCACCGCACGCAAAATGTATTGATAATTCATACTTAGGGCGTGATGAAAAAGCTTCTATCACATTTGTTAATGGCATACAACTTGGAACCGGGAACCAGTCATCTATAGTCACTTCCCCGTCAGTTTGTTCTTCTATTCTTTGAATGCAATCAGGTATAGTGATTCTATATTTTTCACGTTCGGTTTTACCCATTCTACCAGTTAATGAAACAGGTTGAAAATTCACTGCATGTACAACATCCATGTTTTTCTGTGCATATCTGATAATTCCACCAAGTTCATGATCATTTATTGATTTAATTACAGTTGGTACGAAAACTACAGTAGTGCCAGTTTTTCTACAGCTGTCTAATGTATATGGTATTTCCCAATGGTTCTTTGGATTAGTACGAGGAGTCACACCATCGAAACTAAGATACAGATTATTGCAGCCAGCAAGTCTGACTTCTCTTGCTGCCTCTGGATCCATTGCGTGTCTGATACCATTAGTATTCATTTGTATATGATCAACGCCTTCTTCTTTCATTATTTTTATAATTTCAGTTATATCGTCACGTAACATTGGTTCACCGCCAGTTATTTGTATTGAATTTCCAGGTATTGGACGTTCAGCACGTAGTGTTTTCATCATAGATCTTACTTGATCGTGAGATGGTTCATACATATAAGCACCTTCTAATCCTTTTTTAACATAAAAAAAGCAATACCAACAAGTTAAATCGCATCTATTGGTCACTATCATATTAGCTAATCCACTATGAGAAAGATGATTAGAACATAAACCACAATTATTCGGACATGAACATTTATCTATCATTACATTTGGTGCGTGAGTTCCTTTTCCATCCATCCAATATGTACTAAATTTTTGATATAATTCATATGAACCAAAATAAAGTTCTTCGCATTCACCGTGAGAAGGACATACTTTTGTCATGTATACTTTTCCTTCTCTTTCAAATATCTCTGCATCCAATATCATATTACATTCAGGACATATGCTTTGAGTGAATCTAATAGTAGATTTTTTTCCTATTCTTTTAATAGATTGATTAGAAATTTGAATTAATGCCATACAATGTGTAAAACATGTTAGTATTTAATAAATTTCATACTAGCCCCCGTATTATTTAGTATGGAAATATGAAATTTAAATAGAAAAAAAACATGAATATTATAAATGAGTATTTCATATAAAACACGTAAATCATTAGAAAAAATAGGATTAACTAGTTATGAAATCAGGACTTACATTTCATTATTAAAAGAAAATGAACTCACCGCTTCTGATTTAAGTCAAAGATCAGGTGTGCCATATTCTAAAATATATGAGATTTTAGGTTCTTTGGAAAGTAAAGGATGGGTGGGTTCAGACGAATCTAGACCTACAAAATATTTTGCTAGATCACCTACTACAGGTTTAGAACACACTAGACAAAATTTTGAATTGGAATTTAAAGAAAATCAAAGCACTATTTTAAATGAATTGATTCCTCTCTATGAAAAGAGCGGTACTAATGAAAAACCAGATATTTGGGTTTTAACTGGTGTAGTAAACATTAGTATAAAAATTTTAGAGATGATCGAGCTATGTAAAAACGAAGTGATGATAGCGCTTCCTGAAATAGACGAACACCTTGTAAAACAATCAATACCAAAATTACGATCGTTGCACGATAAAGGTATCAAAATAACAATACTTATCTCCGATAAAATAGATACGCGATATTTAAAACCTATATACAATATAGCTAAAATTAAAATTAAAAAATCATTATTTGGAAGTGGAATAATTTGTGATAAAAGATATGTCATAATATTATTTGGAAAGACTAAGAAACTTGATGAATACGTAGCAATTTGGGCAGATCATATAGGACTAGCTGGATTTGCTAAAGAGTATTTTGAATATTTATTAAAAGATTCTGAAGAAGTAATTTTATGAAATTTTTCATTTATTATAATATCATTAAAAAATATCAAACTTATTAAATTAGACAACCAAAAAGTATACTGTTATATACAATGTAACACATAATTATATTTTGAAATTACAAATAACTAATTATGCGATTTACTTCAATCATGCTTTTGAGTTATGAAATGATTTTAATAATATAAATCAAACAAAACGTTATCTAATAATTTGCAAACGTTATATGTGAATCATACATAATATTATCATCGTTTCGGTGTTAAAAATATATGTGGTAGTTTCTTGAAGATTAGAATGGTTTGTTTTTGTGGGTGTAAGAAGTATATTAAAAATAAGAATGGGTTTAAAATAGGATGTATAACATGCGGACATGGACCACAAAATCATGAGGACATATTTAGAAATAAGAATGAATTTGCCGCATAAATTTTGTTGCAGACTCAGAACTCAAGATCAATATCATCATCAATTCAAATATATATATATATATATATATATATATATATATCAATCATCAACGTCTGCATACAATGTAATAAATATATCCACCTTTAAGAAGCTTGATAAATAGTAAAATACATAAAATTATTAAAAATGGTAGAGATAGATACACCGTCATCATTAGAAAACTTTAGAAAATTCATAATTGCTAGTACATGTAGTTCTTTTGCTCCAAAAGAATACTTGGAAGATCAAGAAATTTTTCCAGAGAGGGAAGATAGCTTAGGCGCAGTATATGTAGAAGCTGCAGATAAAGTCACATTAAAAAGAATCAGAGAAATAACATTCGTCAATGCAAGAGACATATTAGGTGTAATTTATAATTCCAAAAGTGGAAATACCAATTTAAAATGGAGACAAATTAGGAAAAATCACGGTAAAGTTACTGGGAATGCTTCACAAAATTCATTGGTAAACCTTGCAGAAGGAAATGTATTAACACTAGAATGGGTTGAAAATTATATCAAAAAAAAATTGACAAATAACATACATTTAGAAAAAAATAATGAAAAATAGAATAATAGATAAAAATTCTATTTTTGTCATTCCTGAAGAATTGGATGATTTATTAGTTCTTCGCAGAGTAATTAAAAAAAATGATTTAGTAGCAAGTGAAACTACATGGTCATTAAAAAAAAGTGGCGAATATATCAGACCTAATAAAAAAGAAAGAGTTAAAATAAAAATACTATTGCAAGCAGATAAAGTATATTTAGTAGGAGCATTTAATAGATTACAAATAAGTGGCAAAATAATAGAGACCAATAATGATTCTATTTCTTATGGATCACATCATTCTATTTACGTAGAAATCAATAGCAGTATCAAAATTATTAAAGAGTGGACTGCTACTGAAAAAAATCTTATTAGTAGCAATATGGCTGCAGGGTTTTTATTATTATCAGTAGAGCGTGGCAATTATTGTATTGGGATTGTAAAGGGAACCCATTTACAAATATATCCAGAGACAAGTTTTGGATCTACTGGAAAACAATACAAAACAGATTTTAATATGGAAAAATTTTTAGACCAAATTAAAAAATCAATTATGTTATTATTGGAAAACAGTAATAACGTTATTGTTTTTGGTCCAGGAAATACAAAAAATAGAGTTGGCGATTATCTAAATAGAAAAATTAAAAATATAGATATCAGAATAACAGATGGAATAGAATCTGGAGGAGAAGACGGAATATACGTGTTTGTTAAATCAAAAATTATAAAAAATGTGATGCGCAATAGTAAACTTGCAAAAGTTGCATACATAATTAATGAAATCATGCTTTTAGCTGGAAGAAAAAGCAATAAATTTTCTATGGGTTTCAAACAAACCAATCTAGCTAACAAATATCATGCAGTTGAATCAGTAGTTTTTTCTTATAAAATTATAGAGGAAGAAAATGAAGAAGAGGTGATTAATTTTTTAAACAAGGTAGAAAATAGTGGCGCAAAAATATATGGTGTAGATTCTACTACGGATTTAGGATTAAGAGTAAATAGTATGGGCGGAATTGTAGCGTTATTAAGATTTAGTTTTGACGTTTGATGTTTGAGATATTAACCAATCATAGTATTTTCTATCTACAGATACAGCTGGTATTTCAATTATTTCAGGTGTATCATATGAATGGGTTTTTTTAATAAAATCTACTAACGTTTGTTTGTTTTTATTAGTAGTTTTAAAAACAGTCAAAAATTCGTTACAGTTTTCGAGTTTTTTATTCCATGAATAAATTGACGAAATTTTGATAATATTTACGCAAGCGGCAATAGAATTATTAATGCATATAGACGCATTTTTCATAGCCAATTCTTTTTTATCATAAGTTGTCATCAAGATTATAAATTTCATAGTAAACGATAAATGTATGTAATTAAAAAAAGTAATTGTTGTTTTGGAAATAGAATTACTGACAGAAAATTCAATAATATATGTATTGGCGATATGGATAGTTGCCGTAATCATTGCTAAAGCTTTGAAACTTGACAAGCATGGTTTTGAAATAAAATTGTACAGTATTGTGTATAAAAATTATAATGTACAATCAATATTTGCAAAAATATTAGCAAAAACTAGAACTGTTGTAAACGTTTTTGCAAATATTAGCATAGTATCAGGAGTTATAATGGTAGGAGTGGCATTTTGGTTTTTGTTAAGTAATATATTAAATTTTTTTGTGAAGCCAACAGAATTTTCAGAAGTAACATTGCTAATACCAGGAATAACATTAACATCATCAACGTCAATAACATATTTTTTGTTATCTATACCAATTGTCTTAATAATACATGAAGGAGCTCATGGCATAGTAGCTACCTTAGAGAAAATAAAAATTAAGTCTGGAGGATTTGCAGTGTTTATTGCAATGTTCGCAGGATTTGTTGAACCGGACGAAGAAAAGTTCGTGAAAGCTAACAAAATATCAAAATTAAAGGTTATCAGTGCAGGTGCCACTTCGAATGTTATATTTGCTATTATACTTGGCATGGTTTTAATAACAAATCCATTTTTTGCTATCGTAATGCCTGAACCGTTACTAAGCTGGTTTTACAGGTCTGTGGAAGGAGTGACCATAATTTCATTAATGAGTGATTCCGAAGCAGGGAAATCAGGGTTACAGCCAGACGACATAATAACCAGAATAAATAATACTGACATTAAAACTCCTCTTGATTTTCAAAAGATAAAAATAATCCCAAATGATGTTATCTCAATAGACGTAATAAGAGATGGTAAAGAATTAAACTTCGCAGTAAAAACAATAGAAAATCCAGAAGATCCAAAATCTGGTTTGATAGGGATAATAAGAGATAATTCATTACCATATAAACCAAAATATGACATAATAGAATGGAAGAGTCCAGAAATTTCTATGTTTTTATTATGGCTATGGATGATTTCGTTTTTTATAGGGATTATCAACATGTTGCCACTACCTATACTAGATGGTGGTAAATTTATTTACAGCATAATAGAAGGAAAATTAAAAGAAAAAAGTGTAAAGATATTCATGATTGCAATATATTTAGGCACATTTATTATATTTGGATTAAACATAGCTTTATCATATATAAAATCTGGCTGGTTTACTATATGACAGAATCTAAAGTATTCATGAAACAAACATGTAACAAATGTGACGGAAAAGCAGTTTTTTATCGCAAATATTCAGGAGAAAGACTATGCAAACAATGTTTTTCAAATTCTATCATACAAAAAACAGCTAGAGCTATTTCCAAATATAAAATGATAAAAAGATGTGATAACGTAGCGGTAGCTGTATCTGGAGGGAAGGATTCATTGGCTTTGTTATATGTATTAAATAAAATATCAGAAAAATTCGAATTTAATATTGAGGCAATAACAATAGATGAAGGGATAAAAGGATATAGGGAAGAATCATTACAAATAGCCTGTAATTTTTGTAAGCAGTTACATATTAAACATCATGTATATTCTTATAAAAAAATATTTAAATTAACATTAGATGACGCTTTAGATTTAAGAACTGCTAAAATATCTTCATGTTCTATTTGTGGTATTTTAAGAAGAAGGGCCATGGACATAGCAGCAAAGGAAATAGGTTACAATATAATAGCAACTGGACATAATTTGGATGATCTAATACAAACATTCATGATAAATATGATTTCTGGAGATACCAAAAAAATAAGTACCATGTATCCAGGTTCTACAAATAAAATAAAACCATTTTCTGAGATCTATGAATCAGAAATAGTTTTTTTTGCATATATTAATAAAATACCTTTTCAGTCAGAACCATGTTCACACATGTATGAAGGAATACGCACTCAAATACGTGAATTTGTAAACATGTTAGAACAAAAACATTCTGGAGTAAAAAACAATTTGTTAAGCTCCATTTTAAAACTCACTAATACAAAAAATTCATACCGCAATGAGAAAAAATCATGTATGAGATGTGGCAATATTTGTACTAATAACATATGTTCTGTATGCAATATGATATCAAACATTAAAAAATCCTAATGCAAATATAACATACAATTGTATAATAGTACGGTAGTAGGTAGGATCAGGGTGCTAGCCGTGCCCTATTCTGAAACCGGCTATAAGCAGAGGTCAGCAACTACGAGATAAACTTCGTAATTGATGAATTCCCGCTTAATATGTGAAAATGAAATCACGCCAAAGAGGGCAAATACAGATCTAGGATCATTCGAAAGAACGATCTAACAAGATCGAGCTATCGAAATGGATGAGGACCTGGAGGGAGCAATCCTAAGGTAGGATATCTGCGCTTCTTTGTCAACGTGTTAGATTTCATATGTTTTGAAATGGGATCTTTAGTTATGATTGGAATTCGTGGATCTACTACTATAAATTATGAATAAGCATATAAAATACATGTACGATTATGAAAAAATAAAACCCGAACTGCCAAAAAAAATTCAAACATTGTTTGATGAATTACGAAATTTTTGTTTATCTTTAGGAAATGATGTTATAGAAGATGTGAGGATGCATAGAATAGTTTTTTGTAAATCAATTAATTTTAGATGGTTTGCAGACATAAAACCTGACAACAATACATTGCTAATAAAAATACAAAAAAATAGAAAAGAAAGCAAAATAATTAATTCAAATTACGACATAAACGAAATAAAAAAAATAATTCGTGACGCATATGAAAAAATAAATTAATACAAAACATCAAATGTTTTAAATTTACCAGTATATTTTTCGCTTTTAGTTTTCACTTTTTCTACTATAGCATTAGCAGGATCACGATGGCACCAATTGATTACAACAAATACATTTCCATATGCACCTTCAATAATGGCTTCTACACTTCCATCATCCAAATTTTTAGTCCAACCACGTACGTTATTTTTGATTGCAATAGTTTTTAACGTTTGTCTAAAAAATACATTTTGCACCTTGCCAGAAATGATAACATGGATTCTTAGATTACGTTTTTTCACCAATAAGCGATATCACATCATAAGAATTATTTATTTCATGTAGTGTTTTGTAGTTTATTTCCGTTTTTTGATTCTTGCTCTTCCTGTTTTTTGTGCGGCTATACTACCAACTTTTGCACCCGGTGGAGCATTTCTAGAAACCGTAGAACTTTGTCCAACGTGTTGGTGTCTTCCACCTCCATGAGGATGAACATATGCAGCTTGTGCAACTCCTCTTACAATAGGATATTTTCTACCTTTTGATCTAAAACGTCTCCATTTCATGCCAGCTGACATAAATGGTTTATCAGCAGCTCCACCACCAGCAATTGTACCTATCATTGCTCTATTTTTAGGATTAAGAGTAACAAATTTTCCCGAAGGGAGTTTGATTGTAACTCCATTAGATCCATGTGAAAAAATGGTAGCTGTTGTACCGGCAGATTTTACCATTGTGCCTCCATCACCAAAGTATTTTTCAATGTTACAAACACTGGTACCATCTGGTATGTTTTGAATGCTTATTATACTACCAGACGAGATATCAGATTTAAGCCCAAATTGAATTTTAGAATTGATCCGCGTTCCAAGAACTGCAGGAATATATGAAATGTCACTATGAAATTTGACTTTTGCAAGAGGGGCATCTCGTCCTCTTTCATGCAATAAATCTAGAATTTTTCCTTCGTGTTGTGCTGATAATGGGTAAGATGGATACTTTGTTTTGGATATTTTTCTATCACTGGCTCTAAATTGCATACCTCCGTGTCCACGTCTGCGTACTAATGGTCTTTTGCCCACAAAACAAAGCTTGTTAATAATAATTTTAAGGTTATGATTCATGATCGAAGAAAATTTAAACGTAAAAGATATAAAAAAATATGAGAGAATTTGGCTATGGATCAAAATGCTCTATCCCTGAAGGTATTAGAAGCATACACTAGAGATGTAGGAAGAGGTGTAGCTAGAATCGATTATGACTCTATGGATACGCTTAACGCTTCAACTGGAGATGTAATTGAAATCAAAGGAAAAAGAAGAACTGTTGCTAAATGTTTGCCTCTTTATCCATCAGATGAAGGAAAAGGAATAATAAGAATAGACGGATTAGGTCGTAATAATTCTGGAATTGCGATAGGAGATACAATTTCAGTGAGAAAGATAAAAGCAGTAGCTGCTGAAAAAGTTGTAGTGGCACCATTGGAAGCTATACCACCTATAGATGAACGATATTTGGCAGACGCTTTAGAAAGTGTACCGTTAATAAAAGGAGATAACGTAATGGTGCCTTATTTTGGAGGTAGACTAACTTTTCAAGTTATTAGTGTATCACCATTAGCTGATGCAGTATTAATAACACAAAAAACAGTATTCCACATAGCAGAAAAAGGAGAGACATTACGTGGTGTACCACAAGTTACATATGAAGATATAGGAGGTTTAACTGACGAAATTAAAAAAGTAAGAGAAATGATAGAGCTTCCATTACGACATCCAGAAATATTTGAAAAGTTAGGAATAGAAGCTCCAAAAGGCGTTTTACTTTATGGTCCTCCTGGAACTGGCAAAACTTTACTTGCAAAAGCAGTAGCTAATGAAAGCAATGCTCATTTTATAAGTATATCAGGTCCTGAGATAATGAGTAAATTCTATGGAGAGAGTGAAGCTAGATTAAGAGAGATTTTCAAAGAAGCTAGAGAAAAAGCACCATCAATAATTTTTGTAGACGAAATAGACTCTATTGCACCAAAACGAGAAGAAGTAACAGGAGAAGTAGAACGTAGGGTGGTTTCACAAATGTTGTCATTAATGGATGGATTAGAAGCACGAGGAAAAGTGATAGTAATATCTGCTACTAACAGACCAAATGCTATAGATCCTGCTCTTAGAAGACCAGGAAGATTTGACAGGGAAATTGAAATAAAAGTTCCTGATAAAAAAGGCAGAAAGGACATTTTAGCTATACATACTAGAAATATGCCTTTATCTGATAATGTAAATTTAGATAAAGTAGCTTCCATAAGTCATGGATATGTAGGAGCAGATTTAGAATACTTGTGTAAAGAAAGTGCGATGAAATGCCTACGCAGATTATTGCCTGAGCTTAATTTGGAAGATGAAAAGATACCTCCAGAAACATTAGATAAGCTTATTGTAAATTCTGAAGATTTTCAAAAAGCTCTAGTAGAAGTCACTCCATCTGGAATGAGAGAAGTGTTTATAGAGAATCCAGATGTGAAGTGGGAAGAAGTAGGAGGACTAACAGCAGTAAAAAGAGAATTACAAGAAGCAGTAGAATGGCCAATGAAATACCCTGCATTATATGATAAGCTAGGACATAAGATGCCAAGAGGAATATTATTACACGGTCATAGTGGCACTGGCAAAACTTTACTTGCAAAAGCAGTAGCTACACAAAGCGAAGCAAATTTTGTGTCAGTACGAGGTCCAGAGTTATTATCAAAATGGGTTGGTGAATCAGAGAGAGGAATACGTGAAATATTTAGAAGAGCTAGACAAGCATCACCATGTGTTATATTTTTTGATGAGATTGATTCTATTGCTCCAATTAGAGGAGCTGGAGGAGAAACAGCAGTTGCGGAGAGAGTTGTAAGTCAATTATTAACAGAATTAGATGGAATGGAAAATTTACACGGTGTTGTTGTGTTAGCAGCTACAAACAGAGCAGATATGATAGATCCAGCATTATTAAGACCAGGAAGATTTGATAAAATAATTCAGATTCCGATTCCAGATAAAGAAAGTCGTAGAAGTATCTTAGATATAAATATAAAATCCATACCAATAGTACTTGATCCTAATAATCCTGATCATGTAGATCTTGACAAAATAGCAGAAATGACTGATGGCATGAGTGGAGCCGACGTAGCTGCTATAGCAAACACGGCAGTATCATTAGTAATTCATGAATATTTAGACAACCATCCAGCAGTTAAGGAAATAGAAAAAAGCGCATCAAATGCTAAAGTGACCATGAAACATTTCGAGGAAGCTGTAAAGAAAGTAAGAGAACAAAAAGATTTGAAAATAGGACAAAAAGTTGTTGCATCGTATTACAGATAAAGAAAGCCGTCATTTTATAAAATGCCATATAACACATATGATGATGAAATTGTTTTAATTGAATCACAAGCTTCTATAGGAGACATCATCAAAATAGAATGTAATGAACTATATTATACTGGAATGCTTATGCCTAGATATCAATATACCAATCAAAAAAATATAGTTATTAAACTGCATAATGGATACAATGTTGGGCTGCCAATAAAAGAAATAACTAAAATACAAGTTATCAAAAAAAAATCAAAGATTGATTCTATTTCATATAGCATTAGAAAAAACGATGCAGCGCGTCCTAAAATTTTGCTTTTGTCTACTGGCGGCACCATTGCAAGTAGTTTAGACTATATTACAGGAGCAGTATCACCTACATTTAGCAGCGATGATATAAAAAAATTAATTCCAGAAATTTCTCAATTTGCAAATATAGACACGGAAGTCGTTTTTTTGGAATCTTCAGAGAATATTCTTCCTGCACATTGGAAGCGTATAGCTGAAATTATAATTACTAAAAAAAATCTACAATATTCAGGTATTATAATTTCACATGGGACTGATACAATGCATTATACTGCCGCATATCTATCATTTGCTTTAGTAGGATTTCCAATACCAATAGTGTTAGTAGGATCACAAAGATCATTGGATAGGCCGTCATCAGATGCAGCAATGAATCTAATTTCTACTATTCAATTTATTACAAAATATAAATCTCAAGGAGTTTTCGTAGCAATGCATCATGGTGGAAACGATGATGTAATAGCATGTCATATTGGAACTAGAGTAAGAAAAAATCATACTAGTAAAAGAAGTGCATTTCAAACTATTGGAGGTAAGCCAGCATTTTTAATAAATGATGGCCACATCACTAAAAATACAGATAAAGTTTTTAATCATAAATATGAAGCAAAATTAAATCTTGATCCACGTGTAGCGTTAATAAAATACTATCCTGGATATAATCCAGAACTCTTAGAATATGTGATAAAATGTAATTATAGAGCTATAATTTTTGAAGGTACAGGATTAGGACATGTAGGAAATATATTATATAAGAATATAAAACATGCTAACGAAAAAAATATTTTTTTAGGCATGACATCACAATGTATAAATGGATTTATCCAAATGAACGTTTATGAAAGTGGTAGAAAATTGATAAATTTAGGGATTACACCACTAAATATGATTCCAGAGACAGCATTAGTAAAAGCAATGTGGGCATTAGGTAATTCTCATAATATCCAGGAAATGAAAAAAATAATGCTAAAAAATGTGGCTTTTGAATTTTAATGTTTATGAACACAGAATTACAAAAAATAGGATTATTGGTAGGGATTGAAATACACCAACAACTATTAACATCCAAGAAATTATTTTGTAGTTGCAAGAATGATGAAGGTTCTAATATTTCAAAAAAAATTTTACGAAGATTACGTATGTCGAGAGGAGAGTTGGGCAATTATGACAAGTCGTCCGTATTTGAAAATATGAAATCTAAAACCATATTATATTCAGCTGCCAAGAATAGTTGTTTGGTAGAAGAAGATGAAGAACCTCCACACGAACTAAATCCTGCCGCTAAAAACATTGCAATTACAATTGCAACGAACATTAATTCTAACATTTTTAATGAGACTTACATAATGAGAAAAACTGTCATAGATGGATCAAATACAAGTGGGTTTCAAAGAAGTGTATTAATATCTTCTGGAGGAGTTATTAAACTGAATGATCGAGATGTTAAAATAGAAACAATTTGCCTAGAAGAAGATTCTGCTCGATTTATAGTAGAGAGAGAAAATGTAAAGGAATATAGCTTGGATCGTTTAGGGATACCTTTAATAGAAATTGCTTTAGCACCAATATGTACAACTCCTTCAGAAATTAGAAAAATTGCTTTCAATATTGGAATGATATTAAGGACAACAAAAAATGTAAAACGAGGTCTTGGCACGATAAGACAGGATGTAAATGTATCTATTAATGGTGGATCCATAGTGGAGATAAAGGGTTTACAAAATTTAGATCAATTGGAAAAAGTAACACAGTATGAAATAAAAAGACAACAAGAATTATTAAAAATTGTAGATATTTTTAAATCTAAAAATTTAGATTCAATATCAAATAATAATGTACATGATGTAACAAAACTAATCAAAAATTATGAAATGAAGCAATGTGGCTTAGAAAGTAATTACAAAGTGATGATAATAAAAATGATAAATTTCATAAAATTTTTGAATTATGAACGTTCTCAATATATGAAAATATACGAAGAATTGATTCAAATTGCAAGATTTTTTAGAATAAATCAAATTTACCATTCTGATAATGCGTATAAAAATGAAATAGCTGGCAAACACCTAGATAAAATTATGTCCATTCTAAAAATCAACCATAAAGATGATGGGTTTATATTAATTAAAGGAAACGAAAAAGATATAGATATAGCAATAAAATATTTAATAAAAAGAATAAACGAATCAAAAACTACTGTTCCGTCTGAAACTAGGAAAGCTACCAAAGATGGACGTACTGTATTTATGAGACCAAAATCAGGAGCGGACAGAATGTATCCAGAAACCGATTTACCACCAATTATAATAACAAAAGAAGAAATTAAAGTTGCAAATCGTAATAAATATAAATCATGGGAAGAATCCATAACGCACATCAAAAAAAAATATGGGTTAAGTTCACAACTTGCTGAACAAATGTTTGATTCTGAATATTTAGAGTTGTTTGAACATATATGCAAAAGTACTAAGGTTTCTCCAAACTTTGTTGCTTCATCTTTATGTTCTACAATAACAAAACTACAAAGAGAAAACTTAGGTTCATCTCATCTGAATGAAGTTGAAATTTTAAACGTATTTAACTTATTATCAGAAAAAAAAATAACAAATGAATCTGTTGAAATGATCTTCATGGGTTTAATGTCTAAAAAATTACAGACAGCTGATGAGTATATTCATAACGCATCAAAGATTAATGACGAACAAGTAAATCTACTAATAGATGAATTAATTAATAATAGTATTGATTTTATATACAAGGAAAAAGACAGATCAGTAAATAAACTGATGGGTAGGATAATGAAAGATCTGCGCGGTAAAGTAGATGGAAAGAAAATAAATCAATTACTACAAAAAAAAATTTCTCTAATATTACAAAACGATTAGCTTATCTAATTCAGTTTACGTCGTCCAGTGCCACGTCCTATAGAGACATAATGTCCTTTTGTAGATGTTGTTTTAGTATCTTTAATATCAGCAAGTTTAATATTCTTAGTACCACGGCCAACTGTAACATATGCATCATTAGCCATTTCCTTTTGTTTTTTTTGATATTCTTTATATCTTTCACCAGCCCATGTAGATTTACTATTTTTAACATTTTTTCTTGATGTACCTCTACCACTAACTTTTGTCACTATGCCCATATGTAGAATTTCAATAACTATTGTTTAAACTTGTTCATCAATTAAAATGCGGAAAATGGGATTTGAACCCACGAACTCCTAGAGATAAGGATCTGAACCTTACACCTTTGGCCACTTGGTTATTTCCGCAATATAAAAGAAAAAAGAAATTGCAAATAAATAGATAATGCGGATGGCAAGTTTATTTTTTATAAATATTCTCTTTAAGATTTTTGATTATTTCTTTTTGATATCCATTTAATTTTTTTGGTATCTCAATTACTAATCTAACATATTGATCTCCATAACCATAATTTTGTGGCAGACCTTTGTTTTTTAGTTTAATTATAGTATTAGGTTGGCTTCCTTGTTCGATATGAATTTTTTCTTCTCCATGTAACGTAGGTACAACAGTTTTTGCTCCCAATGCAGCATCAAACATGTTGATTTTTTTATCATAAAAAATATTTGAGCCATCTCTCTTAAAATATTTGTGATGTTTGATCATTATACGTAAAATTAGATCGCCATTCACCCCATTTGGAACAAATTCCCCCTCTTCTGGTATTGTATAATCTCCGTTATCTACACCAGGTGGAATCCTAAATTTTACTTGTTTAATTCCTTTTTTAGTTCCATTGCCTTTACAATTTTTACAAGGTTTATCTATTCTACTTCCATTTCCTTTACAAGATCTACATGGTTCAACAGTTACAAAAGTAGAGAATCCCATATTACGAGTATTCCTAACTTGTCCATTGCCATCACAAGTAGAACATGTTATTTTGTATGTTCCAGGGTAACAACCAGATCCATTACATACATCACACTTGACATTTTTGTTGAGAGATATTTCCATTTGTTTTCCATGTAATACGTCTTCAAGAGTTATTGAAGTTTCATATAATAGATCACGTCCACGATGTTGCTGTTTTCCGAATCCAAATCCTCCGCCACGTAGATTTTCAAATATAGATTCAAATCCACCTCCAGCTTTTCCAAATAAATCATTTAAGATGTCATCGAAATTGCTGCCTGCGCCTTTAAAAATATCTTCTGTACTATACCTACCATCAACTCCAGAGTGACCATATTTATCATAAACATTACGTTTTTCTGGATCTGATAGAATTGCATAAGCCTCAGAAATTTCTTTAAAATGTTCTACAGCATCATTAGATTTATTTCTGTCTGGATGGAATTTTAAAGCTAGTTTACGATATTGTGATTTTATTTCATTTTGTGATGAGTCTTTAGCTACGCCTAAAACTTCATAGTAATCACGTTTTGAACTCAATTCTATTTTATATAAGTAATCAAAATCTATTATTTTTGCTTGTTATTTTGTGAAGTTTCTTGGTTAGAAGATTGTTGTCCAGTTTGTGCGTTTTTATATAGTTCAGTCGTAATTTCATTTACCAAGCCAGTCAATTTATCAAGTTTAGTTTTTATTACTTCTTTATCTTCATTAATAGATTCTTTCAGATCTTTTATTGCATCACTAATTTTGATTCCTTGTTCTTGGCTTATCTTGCCTTTCAAATCATGATTTATTAATTTCTCTGTTGTGTATATATAGCTCTCTGCTTGGTTTTTAATGTCAATTGTTTCCTTCTTAGTTTTATCTGCTTCAGCAAATTTTTCTGCGTCTTGTTTCAATTTTTCAATTTCATCAGTAGATAATTTAGTCGCTGCTTCTATTGTTATTTTTGCTTCTTTTTTAGTTCCTAGATCTTTTGCAGTAACATTTAGAATTCCATTAGCATCAATATCAAATTTGACTTCAATTTGCGGTATCCCTCTTGGTGCAGGAGGTATATTAGTTAAATTAAAACTTCCAAGAGAAACATTGTCAGTAGCCATTGGTCTTTCACCTTGCACTATATGTATTGTAACAGCAGTTTGATTGTCAGCAGCAGTAGTAAAAACTTTATTTTTAGATGTGGGTATTGTGGTATTACGATCAATTAATGGTTCTCTTACTCCACCCAAAGTTTCAATGCCTAAAGTTAGTGGAGTTACATCTAATAATACAATATCACTTGTTACATCTCCTGCAATTATTCCAGCTTGTATTGCTGCACCCAGTGCAACAGCCTCCATTGGATCAACACCACTTTCTGGAGATTTACCTATTACATCGCCTACAAATTTTCTAACAAGTGGGATTCTAGTAGGGCCGCCAATCAATACAATCTTATTAATATCAGAATTAGAAAGCTTTGCATCACTCAATGATTTTTCTATTGAAGATCTGCATTTCCCCACTATTGGCATAATAAGTTCATCAAGTTTAGCCCTAGTTAGCTTAATTTCTAAATTTTGTGGTCCTTTAGAATGATCATAAGAAATGAATGGTAAGTTAACGTCAGTTTCCATCACAGTAGATAGTTCTATTTTCGCTTTTTCTGCAGCCTCTCTTATTCTTGTCATTGCAGTGTTATCTTTTGATAGATCGATTCCTGTATTTTTTCTGAATTCATCAATTATATAATCTATTATTACTTTATCCATATCTGTACCTCCTAAATTAGTGTCTCCAGATGTACTCATAACTTCAAATACACCACTGCCCATTTCCATAATTGTCACATCAAGAGTTCCACCACCAAAATCAAATACCAACATCTTCATATCACTTTTTGTTTTATCTAATCCAAATGCCAATGAAGCCGCTGTAGGTTCATTTATTATTCTAACTACATCGATACCAGCAATAGTACCAGCATCTTTAGTAGCTTGCCTTTGGTTATCATCAAAATAAGCAGGTACTGTAATTACTGCTTTTTCTATTTTTTCCCCGATAAACGCTTCCGCATCTTTTTTTATTTTTTGTAAGATGAATGCAGATATTTGTTGTGGTTTGTACTGTTTATCATTTATTTTAAATATATGATCTGTACCCATCTTTCTTTTAGCAGCGACTATTGTTTTTTCTGGATTTGTTATTGCCTGTCTTCTTGCAGGCTCACCTACTAATAATTCATCATCTTTACTAAAAGCTACATATGATGGAAATGCTTTCCCACCAATTGATGTACCTTCAGCTGCAGGTATCAATACAGGTTTTCCTCCCATCATTACAGCAGCAGCTGAATTACTTGTTCCCAAATCAATTCCAATTATTTTAACCATTTCATTCACATTTTGACTTTTTTGAAATTATTACTATACTTGGTTTTATTACTCTATTATGTGAAATATATCCTTTCCTAATTTCATGTACAATAGTATTTTCATCCAATTCCTTATCCTCAATTACTTTTATTGCTTCATGTAAATGTGGATCAAATATTTCACCCAAAGCATCGATAACTTTTACTTTATACTTTGATAACAAGATTTCGATATTTTTTATTATAGAATCTAAACCTTTGACGTTAACATGTTCTTCATTTAATACATTTTTTGCTCGTTCTAAATCATCATAAATTTGAAGGAAATCAATCATAAATACATCTAGTTTTTGTTCTACTTGATTAGATACATTCAATTTAGTTTGTCTCTCCAAGTTGTTATAGTCTGCAATAGATCGTTTTAGTTTTTCTTCTATTATTAACCTGCGTTCCTTCTCATCATCTAATCGCTTGCGTAAATTTCCTGCCTCATCAAAATTGTTGTTATTATCATTATTCCGATTATTAGTTGGATTCACGTCGTTGTTATTATTATTTTGCAATTTATTAAAATATCCAATTACGTAATTTTATTTTTTTCATATAACTTCGCATAATGGATTTGCTTTTATAATTATAACGTGATTATCTTTTTTTTCTTTTATAATATAATCATAATCAGGCTTAGAACATGCTATAACAATCAAAGTTTTATCCGTATGATATACATTAACATTTTGTTTGGTATAAGATTCTACGTCTACCACATAATCTCTTAATTTAGAAACTATATTGGACAGTATTTCTAGTTTGTCACCGCGAATTTCTGTATAGTCCAGTTTCCATGATAATGCGATTTTAGTTTTACTTGATTTAAGATCGTTTTTTTTAAGAATTAATTTTATTACATCAATTAACCTTTTTACATAATTAGTTATACTTTTTATACTACCGTTTATTAAATACATAAAAGCAGGAGCAGTATCTAAAGATAATTTTATTGAATGTAGGTCATACGATTCATATATAATGTCATCAAGATATATATCACTATATTCTAAATATGAAGAATCATACTTTATTTTTTCATCTTTTATTAACTTACAAACTTCTAATATACTACATACTTTTGAAAACTTAGAAATTATGTACACAATATGATAATGTTCAGCAGCCTGTATATGTATGAAGTTTTTTTGATCTATGTTTAGAAGTTCACTTAGAATGTTGTCATTTCTCTTATTAAAAGATCCTATGAATTGTGGTTTATGTACATTACTTAAAGGATAATAAAAGTACGATATGGATTTACCTACTTCAAAACCTGTAACATGTTCTAATATAGATATGTTTTCATCATTGCCTCCAATACCAGTAGGCAAACAACAAATCATAGAACTTTTTTCAGCCATGTGTCCTACAACATCTTTAAATTTAGATCGTACTTCATTTGTTGTTTCCGATTCTATCTTTCTTATTAACGGTGCAAAAAAAACATACCGAGAATTAGAAATAGCTGTGTCAAGAGGAATCATTGATAATAACGGCTCGTCTTCCAATAATGAAGATATAGTAGGATAACTATTCGCTATTTCAGATGTTATGAATATAGCCATTAAGTTTGATTCATCTATTATGTAGACGCTCGCATTTTTAGACATAGTACAAGCTAGAGAATAACTTTCTGTAGTAATACCATAGATCACCACGTTAGGTTTCATGAATAAAATTATCATAAAGGATAAGAAAAACGTTGTTAAAGCACATTCAAGTATAAAATGATTACATCAAACAAATAGAAAATATCATTAATGGGTTTTAGTTACCATTATTGTCCGGCAGCCCGGTAGAATCATAATGCCGAGTGTAGAGGTCAAGCATAAGGGCCTTTGGAGCCTTTGACCCCAGTTCGAATCTGGGCCGGGCTACAAAAATTCAATCAGACACAATCATTACAAAATTTGTTTTTAAAATTTAATTAACTACATAGATGGATTTCATAATTAAAATAATAAAATAAAAATATAAACCATCCATGATGATTAGTTTTAATTCTCTAAATTACATTACAAAAAACATATTTTGATAATCATTACAAGCATTTTGTCAATATATAAAATACAACATAATATGATTAAAAGGATATTTTATTATGAAATAACAGTAATTTGAACTAAAATTTTTATTAATGCATTTTAACAATAATAATGTAATTGTCAGAATTTGAAGATTTATTAAAGAAATTATTAGATCATAAACCTGAAATTAAAAATAAAATATATGAAATGATAAAAGAGAAAAAAAAAATTGTAGGTGCTGGCTATCTTACAGATCAAGGAGCACTTTTTTTAATAGCGTCAGATCTAGGTGTAAAATTATCAGATCCACTAAAAATAGAAATGAGTTTGGATGAATTGTATATAGGAGCTAAAGAAATAACCTTAGAAGCGAAAGTTATTAGCATGTCTCCTGTAAGGAGATTTATACGTAAAGATGGAAGCGAGCTCCTTCTTAGGATTGTTATAATATATGATGAACATTCTACTGCGTCTGTAAAACTTTGGAATGAGAAATCAAATTTAAATGATGTTAAAGAATTACGATCTGGAGATTCTATCAAGATAACTAAAGCATATGTACGTGCCGATATAAATGGAGAACCTGTTATTAACATTGGTCAAAATTCTGAAATAAGTAAAATCGATAACATTAGCAAAATACCAGATATTGATTCAATAACTATAGATGTAAGTAACATACACGATATTAAAAAAAATTTAGTAATATCTGGAATTCTAAGTGACACAATACAATTAATCAGGTTTGTTAATTCAAAAGGACATAAATCTACCGCATTAAGATTATCTATCAAAGGCGATGATGGAAAAATAATGAGAGTAATTTTATGGGGAAAAGATGAATCAGATTTGCCTAGAAATATACCTACTGATACAAAAATCAAATTAATTGGAGTCAATTCTAAAACAGGCAAATATGGTAATCTTGAAATTCATGGTAACGAAAGTACTATTATCGATGTAGGCATCATAGAAAATGAGCTAAATATCATAATATTGAAGATATTAGCAATTATTAGAACTGGTTTTGATCACATAATTACTTTAGGTATAAATCAACAAAAGTCTATTTTTAAAATTAAAAATATAGCTGAAGGTAAAATCAATTACGAAGTAGGAAACACTGTAGAATTCACACCATCTAAAATATATGGAAATACTATGATCATAGACAAGGATTCTTTAGTTAAGATTGTAGCTGAATATGATGACATTGAACAACGCACTAAAATTACAGATATAATCCCAGGAAAAGAATATTGTGTGGAAGCAATTGTACTAAAAATATCTGATAAAAATGTGGTACGTACAAAGATAGGAGAATCAATAGAGATGACAAGCATGCTAATAGAAGACGATAGTGGAAATATACTAGTTAAAGGGTGGAGGGAACAAACAAAACTAATAGAATTATGTGCAATTGGAGATATAATAAACATAATAAATGTAGATGCAAAAAGTGGAATAGATGGGAGTTCAGAATTACTACTAAATAGATTTACTAAAATTACTAAAAAGAATTAATTCCAAAATCCTTTTGTAATTATATATTGTCTTTCAGCTTGGTAAATTTGTTCGTATAAGATAGTACTATCAACCATATTCTTCAATATTCGTGCTGCTGTATCTACACCTATTCCATATCCTGACAAAACTAGCAATGCTATCTGTCCAAAACTTTCAATTAGTGAAGAGATTTTCCATGCTTTATTAAATCTAATAAGTTCATTTTTTGACATTTTTTTACCGTCATGTTTTTTTTGTATGATTTTTTGTAATTCGTGATCAGAATAAAAAGTTGCCGTGATCTGTCTGCTTTTACAGTAAGGACAAAAAATAGTTTTTGGTATTTCTTTTGTAGAAGCTACTAGCTGCCATACTCCACATCGCACACAAATAAGCCTATGTTTATTCTCGTACAGTCTATTTTTCACTGTGTTTAAAATGCCCTTATCTATACATGACGGAGATGAATAATATCTAGCAGTACTATTTAGGACTGGTTTTGATAAATCAGAAAAATGATCTACATCATGCCATTTTAGTAGTATATCATGACTACGTATTTTAAATAATAACGATTCTAAATTTTTGATATCAAATTTATCATGAAGGAGCTCACGTATTGCTTCATGTACTATTTCTGTATTTTGGTATTTTTCATAAATAAATCTAGCAGTTTTTTTATTATAACTCATATTGTTTTCTAATACGCCAAATTTTTTTGCCATGCACCAAGTTTTCCAATTTAGATTATGAGTTCCTACAAGTGAAATTCTAATTAGATCATTAAGGTCGTATTTATCAAACAAGATTTCAGTAAAAATTCTTTGAGAAATTATTGATTTAGATGAAATAACTATTCTATATGCATCAGAACTGGAATCAGTCAAAAATCCAGATAATGAAGAAATCATTGAAGATAGTAAAGTTGCCAATGCAGAATTAGTTTTAGTACCAAAACAAGCATGTAGTATAATGACGTTTTTCATAGCTTCAATAACAATTGTTTTTTCATTTGGTATATCATATGTGCTATTGGATTTCAGTTTAAATAATTCTAAATTTGATTTGGTTCTAAGTTCTGCAACTTTTTGAGAAATTATATAATCAATTGGTATATTTTCTCCTTCCCAATATGGAATGGTAGTTTCTCCAGAATTAAATTGCTCAACATTTATTTTTAACTCATCATCGTCGATGTTTATTATACGCCATTGCGTACCTCGTAAAACAAAAATATTTCCATAGTCACATGCAATAGCTACAAATCTTTGATCTAATGTGCCTATTATTTTTTTGTTAATCGTATCAAATACTTTAAATTTAATTACATCGACAATTGTCGAAATATTGTCAAAATAATATCGAAACGATTTAAAATTTTTATTTATCATGTCTTTGTTATAGTTGATTAATTTATGATATTTCAGTAAATTGATTAGCTTAAGAAAATCAGATTCGTTAACAGTTCGAAATGGATATGCTTTAACAGAAATATCAAATGCCTCACGTACAGATAATTTTCCTAATTGTATAACCAATCCTACAATATTATGCGCTAATACATCTAATGCATTTACATGTATTTTTTGTTCTTCTAATGATTTAGATTTTATTGATGCTACTAGAGCTTTTGATTCAAATTCATCATCAACATTATTAACAATTATTAATCCCGTTGCAGGTGAATTAAACCCATGTTTACTTCTACCTATTCTTTGTATTAGCTTTAATACTTGCTTAGGAGAGCCATATTGTATAACCAATTCTACAGAAGGAATATCTATTCCTAATTCCATTGATGATGTACATACTACTACATTTGTTTTATTTTCTCTTAATGCGTATTCGGTTTCTTCTCTTATTATTCTTGATAATGAACCGTGATGTAATTCTATATTAAAGTCTGATTTTTCTTTAAGTATAGAAGCCATAAGTTCTGATTCAGCTCTAGTATTTGTAAATAAAAGTATTGGAGAATGTACATCCATATTTGACAAAAAATTTATTATGTAATTTGCTGAGTCGCCAATAGTTCCATTTATATATTTTATTTTGATATCATATTGTCTTTGCGATTTATCTTGCACTATAATAAATTTTCTTTTTGAGCCTACCAAAAATTTAGCGGATTCAATTGTATTTTTGATTGTGGCGGATAATCCTATTCTAGTAATATCTAGTTGCGAATTTACTGTTAGTCTTTCTAATGCTAATGAAAGTTGTGTACCACGTTTGCTGTTTAATAATTCGTGTATTTCATCTATAACAACCCATTCCAATTCTGATAAAGCTAGTAACATTTTTTTTTGTATCAAAAGAGCTACTAATGTTTCAGGGGTAGTGATTAAAATATCTGGCGGATTATTTGATATGTATTTTCTTGTAGATGTAGTAGTGTCACCATGCCTAACGTTTATTGATAAATTGTATATTTTAGCATGTTTTATTATTCTTTTAAATACATCACGGTTTAATGATTTTAATGGCGTGATGTATAATGCTTTGATTTTACCAATTTGTTTTGATTTTAAAATATGATAAAATATCGGCACTATGGCAGATTCGGTTTTTCCTGATCCTGTTGGAGCTATTACTAATGTGTCTTTTTTTTGTAATATAGGCATCAATGATTTTTTTTGTATTCTAGTAAGCATAGTAAATCCCAACATATGGAAATATGAAATGATATCAGGATTAATTAAATTCATGTGTTATACTAAAATACACAATGTAAAATGTATTTTCATTTATCTATGCAAATTCCATTATAATTTATTTGATAATAAAATGATTCCGATGCCCACGGTGTAGACAATATACCATAATATTTTTTATTAATTTTCTGTAAACATATTTTAATATGGGCATACATATCTACAATATTTTTCAGATGCTCAAATTCCGTTCTGTTGATTTGAGATGCGTTATTGGTCACAATAATTGGGATTTTTTTTTTGATCGCAGTTAAAGATAGGCGGTGCATATATTTCATGAATAATGTATGTTTTTCAAACTTGTTTTTATATTCAAAAGAAAATAGATCTGTTACATCATCAATCACTAGTAACAAAATATCACCGAATTGCATATTTTGTATGTGATCCATTTGTTCTGCAGTGTTAATTATGCGAAGAATTTTCACTCGGTCTAGCAAATTCATGTTCATTCCATACTTTTCTATTATTTTAGCCATTTTTTCTGGTCTAAAATCACCTGTGATGTCATGATAAATAATTTGTCCGGATCTATTTTGTAGTAAATTTATTGAAATTTGCATAGAAAGCTGTGTTTTTCCTGTCCCTCTAGCTCCAAATATATTTATTAATACTCCGTTTTCAACGGCATCTAGAAAAGCATCTAATTTTTTAATTCCAGTAATCATTTAAGCTATTAAAATATAAACCGCAATTGGTTTTATATATAATATGCAAGGAAAGCTTTTATTCTTTAAAAACGATGCTTGACAAGTGGATGATTATTGTCGCAACAAAATTTAAAAAGACCATTAACTGCGTTACAAAAGCATACTAAAAAGAATGTCACTATTAGATTGAAAAATGAAATAGAATACAAAGGTAAAATGAGCAATGTGGATTCATACATGAATTTGATTATGACCGATGCAGAAGAACTTCACGAAGGAAAAGTCGTAGCAAACTATGGAAGAGTGATTGTAAGAGGTAATAACGTATTGTTCATAAAGTTAGAAAATGAATTATGATGGATGATTGACAGAAAAAGAATTTCTTTTTACTTCAGAATCAGTAACAGAAGGACATCCAGATAAGATTTGTGATCAAATATCAGATGCTATTTTAGATGAATATATGAAATTAGATCCAAATTGCAGAGTAGCAATTGAAGCAATAACAACTAGCGATCTAGTAGTTGTAGTAGGAGAAGTGTCATCAACTGCAAAAATTACTAATAAAAGAATAAATGACACAATAAGAAAAACAATTAAAGATATAGGGTACAATAAGCCTGATTTAAAATTTGATTCAAAATCTTGTGAAATAATATTAAAATTACATTCACAAAGCCCAAATATAGATTTGGGCATAACTCCAACTTCTGTAAAAGAACAAGGTGCTGGAGATCAGGGAATAATGTTTGGTTATGCTACAAATGAAACTAGAGAATTAATGCCAATGCCAGTCATGTTAGCACACAAACTTACACATCAATTATCAAATGTTAGAAAATTAAAAGAAATAACATGGATGAGGCCTGATGGAAAATCACAAGTTTCAGTTCAATACAAAAATAATAAACCAATAAAGATAACTAACATAGTAATTTCTGTTCAACATGATCCAGATGTTTCAAACGATGAGATAAGAAATACTGTCATACAAAAAGTAATACGCCCAGTATGTAAAGATTTATGGAATGACGATATTAAAATATTAATAAACCCTACTGGTAGGTTTGAAATTGGAGGTCCTCATAGTGATGCAGGGTTAACAGGGAGAAAAATTATTGTAGATACATATGGAGGACAAGGGCGTCATGGAGGAGGATCTTTTTCAGGCAAAGATCCGTCGAAAGTAGATAGATCTGCATCATATATGTGTAGGTATATTGCTAAAAACATAGTAGCTTCTGGACTATCAGATAAATGCGAAATACAAATTGCATATGCGATAGGCGTATCAAATCCAATATCTTTGATGATAAATACATTTGGCACAGGTAAAATTAAAGATAAAAGCATCGAAATGCTAGTTAAAAAACATTTTGATTTACGTCCTGCTTCCATAATATCAAAATTAAAATTGAAAAGACCTATATACAAAAAAACTGCCACGTATGGTCATTTCGGAAGAAATGAGCCTGAATTTACATGGGAGTTAGTAGACAAAGCAGAATCACTAAGAAGATCCATTAAAATTTAAAGCTGATTGTATATTTTTAAGTTTGATGCCGGTTATCTTTGTAATTCTATTTGGGTTTCCAGTAAAACTTCCTACTAATATATTCAAATCATCTACACAATACACATTAGAATATCCTCTAATCGCTTGAAAATATGATTGTTCCATATCAATAAATTGAGTTTGTTGTTCAAGTTTTTTAGCTTGTTTAAAAATTTCAACAAATTTTTTAAAGCTTATGACTTCAGGCCCTACCAGATCAAATATATTATTTGTAAAAAGAGAATTGCTAATTGCATTGATCATTATTTCTATCACATCATTAATAAAAATTGGCTGAATCACATAATTTCCAGATCCAGGTACAAAAATTTGGTTATATTTTAGAGCATTTTTCATTATTTTCTTTGATAAAGGATCTTGATTTCCGATTATATAAGATGGTCTAAATATAACGTAATCTAAACCAGACTTTATAATTTCATCTTCTGCACGATGTTTAGAAATAAAATAACTTAAAGTGTTATATTTTGAAACTCCTAGACCACTTATATGGATTATTTTTTGAATGTTAGCATTTTTACATATTTCAACAATGGTTTTTGTTAGATTCGTATTTGTGGAATAATAATCTTCATAAATTGTTTTCCTTCCGGATCCAATAAGGTTAATTAACACATCATAATTTTTTATTCTATTCGAAATAGATACATCTATGTTGTTAACAAGTATCTTATCTTCTTCAACATACGCTTCAAAATCTTTTCTAGAAATAGAAACAAAGTTAAATTTCTTTCTATGTAATGATTTACGAAGATTAGTTCCTAGATATCCGTTTGCTCCAGCTACAATTATTTTTGCATTGTTGTTACTAATCATTATTAATATATATTTAATTTTAAACTAATTATAAAACAATTGTTGGAACTAATCACATGTTATAGGATATTGGGAGTACGTGATAACGCCACATTGAAAGAAATAAAAGATGCATATAGAATTTTAACTTTAAAATATCATCCCGACAGAAATAAAGAAAATATGGATGAAAAATTCAAACAGATAATAGAAGCATACCAGATATTAAAAAGGCATAAATCAGATTCTATAAAAATAAGTCGAAACAATAATTTTTATACTAATAGAAAAACCAATATAAAAACAAATTTCAACACTATTAACAATGATTTCAAAATGCATGAAGATGAATTAAGCCAAAATTATGATCGTGAAGAGAACGCGTCACATAAAATAACCCATCTTTTACTCTATGGTGGGTTATCTATAATGGCTTTTTGGATAATTATTTCTGAAGCTATGAAATAAAAATGCATCAAAATAAAACATACAAAAAACTTAAAACTGGTTTTACCACTGGCACATGTGCAACTGCTGCATCTAAGGCTGCAATATTATCTATTATGAATCAAAAAAAAATAGATGAAATAGAAGTAACGTTGCCTAATAAAAAGCACGTCATAATGAAAATAAATTCGTGTGTATTTCAAACAAAACATTCTAGGTGTTCAGTTATAAAATATGGGGGCGATGATCCTGATGTAACTCATGGAGCCGAAATTATTACCGATGTTTACTTAACAAATCATGGTAATAAAATAGAAATTTATGGTGGCAAAGGAGTAGGGATAGTAACAAAACCAGGATTAGGCTTAGAAATAGGAAAGGCTGCAATAAATAATACCCCAAAAAAAATGATCATAAACAATATTAATGAATTGTTTTCAGATTTGCTTAAAAAAAATGGTATAAAAATAATAATCTCAGTTCCAAATGGAGATAAGATAGCAAAACATACAGATAATCCGCGACTTGGTATAAAAAATGGAATATCAATTCTTGGTACAAGTGGTATAGTGATACCATATTCTACAGCATCATTCGCAGCGTCAATAAGACAAAATTTGGATGTGTGTGTAGCTACCAACAATACAAAAATTGCATTATCAGTAGGAAGTAGAAGCGAAGAATATATTAAAAATATAATAAAAATTCCAAATCATTGCTTTGTTCAGATGGGGGATTTTGCAGGATATACAATGTCCCAATGCGTTCAAAAAAAAATCAAGATGGCATATATAGTTGGTTTGATTGCAAAATTTGCAAAGATATCAACAGGAATAAAACAAACTCATGTTAAAGGATCAAAAGTAAATATGATTTTTCTTTCTAAATTAGCTAAAAAATGTAATACTGATAGTAACACGCTAAAACTAATTAAAACAGCACATACAGCTAGGCACGTTTATGAAATAATAAAAGAAAAAAAGATGGATAATTTTTTTAATGAATTGTGTATAGAAGTGTATAAACAGATGAGAAAACATTCAGAATCTAAAATTGTATTGAATGTTATTTTATTTGATTTTGATGGTAACATAATAGGAAGATATCCTTAATAAAATAAAACTCCTTTAAACATGACATTGGAAAAAATAGCAGTAGTTGCAATAACAAAAAACGGGATTAATATAAGTAAAAACATTGCAAACACAATCAAGTTTTGTAAAATTTATGCACCAATAAAATTTTCAACAAAAGATAAAAAAATAACGTGGTATTCAAAATCTACATCTGATCAAATTAAAGATTTATTTCATAAAAATGATGCGTTGATTTGTTTATTTTCTTTGGGGGCTGTGATAAGGATAATTGCATCACAAATTAAAAGTAAAGATACAGATCCAGCCGTAATAGCCATAGATGATAAAGCAAAATTTGTAATTAGTACGTTATCAGGACATATTGGTGGTGCAAATGAACTTACTAGCAAGCTTGCAATAATCTTAAATGCAATTCCAGTAATTACCACTGCTTCAGAAGTGAACAAAACAATACCAGTAGACATGCTAGGAAGTAAGTTTAATTGGTCAATTGAATCGAAATCACTAATAACAAAAATTAGTGCGCTTATGATAAACGAAGAAAAAATAGGAGTATACCAAGAAGTAGGAGAAACGAGTTGGCGCGATAAACTTCCAAAAAATGTAACTGTTTATCAGAACATAAATACATTAAAAAAATCAAAGTCTAAGGCATTTTTAGTTATTTCTGATAGAATAATCAAAGACGAGTATATTTTAAATAATTCTATAATATATAGACCACGTAGTTTGGTAATAGGAATAGGATTGCATCATGATACAACAAAAGAGACTATTAAAAATAACTTAACAAAATGTTTAACAATGTTTGATCTATCAGAAAAATCTATAGCAAAATTTGCAACAATCAATAAAAAATTCAATGTAAAAGGTTTGATAGAATTGAGTAAAGAAATCAACATAGGAATAAAATATTTTGAAAGAAATGAATTAGCAAACATCAATGTTCCAAATCCATCAAAGATTGTAAATAAATTTGAAAAAACATTCAGTGTAGCCGAAGCTTCAGCTATATTAGGTTCGCATGGAAAATTAGTTATAGAAAAGCAAAAATTTCCTCCTGATATGACTATATCAATAGCGAGAATTATAAATTGAATGGCGTAATAATAGTGGATAGAGGCAGCAAAAGTTACGAAGTTAAAAAAGAGTTAAGCGAAATCTGTTTTAAAATAAAAAATGAAACAAAATGTTTATTTTCAAAATATTGTTTTCTAGAAGTAACAGAACCACAAATAGATGAAGTGCTAAATGATTGTTTTAAATTACATATGGATAAATTGATTATAATTCCATATTTTTTATATTCGGGTAAGAAAGTGAAACTAGCAATAAATAGGATTATGAAATTCTATAATAAAACTACTACCAAAATAATCATATCAAAGCCAATGTTGATGCACACATTAATTATAAAAGCTATTGAACACAGAATAAGTAAAGCTATGCAAAAAAATAATATCACTATCAATAAACAAAATATAGACGTATTAATTATTTGCCATGGTAGTAAGGAATCAAATTCTCATTTTTCCATAATGTATGTTATAGATGAACTACGTCCCAAATATAGAAATGTCAAACATTGTTTTCTAGAGATAGAAAATCCAGACATTAATAATGGCATATTATATTGTGCAAATAAAAATCCTGATGTGTTGGTTATAGTGTTATATTTTTTGCATAGTGGAATTCATGTAAAATATGATGTGCATAAGGAGTTAGATCCTGCAATTAAGAAATATAAACTGAAAAAAGTTATCATTACAGATCACATTGGCAAGGACAAAAATTTTTCAGATTTAGTAATTAAGCGTTATAGAGAGGTAGAAAATGCAAATTGACATAGGAAAAAACATAGAAGACATGAGTATGCAAATAATTGAAAAAGAAATAGGAAAACATCAATATACTGGATCTGAATGGGCGATAGTAAAAAGAGTCATACATACTACTGCAGATTTTGATTTTGCGAAGAAAAACAAAATCATATTTCATCAAACTGCAATACAAAATGGCATCAATGCATTAAAAATTGGTTGCGAATTAGTTGTGGATGTTAATGGCGTAATAGGAGGACTACACAAAAAAAATTTAATTGACTTCAAAGTAAATGTTATTTGTAATATTTCAAACACAATGGTCAGAGACAAAGCTAAAAAATATAATAAAACTATTTCCCAGATGTCTATGAGAGAATCCATTATGCATATGAATGATGGAATAATAGCCATCGGTAACGCCCCAACTGCATTAATCGAAGTAGTCAAAATGTGTAATGAGAAAGTTATTAAACCGAAATTAATAGTAGGAATTCCAGTTGGATTTATATCAGCAACAGAATCAAAAGAAATGTTAAGAAAAAGTAAAGTCCCATTCATTACAAATGCAGGACGTAAAGGTGGTAGTGCATGTGCGGCTGCAATAATAAATGCTTTATTTAGATTAATGATGTAGAATTCCAATTCATTTTTTCATATGTTGCGTACACTCGCGTATTAAGTTCTTCATGTGTTTCTTGTTAAAATAAATATGCATGTATGATGCTAAAGTTTTATAACAAATCAAACCATCTTGCTTATTTTTAATTCCATCTCCCAATGATAATTTATATGCAAATTTAGAATCATTTCGCACATAATCTACTTTTGAATAATGAAATTCATGGCCTTTGGCTTTCATATTTTTATTAGACAAAATTGAAGAGGCATTAATAATGCCTTTAGTATAATTCAATTTGAGTTTATTTGTCATATGTATTTCACAATCAAGTAATCTAGTCATAGGATAAACTTTATTTTTATTAGATATAGAATTTGATAAATACATTAACCCTCCACATTCAGCATAAATCGGAGTTTCATCCTCGGCCATTTTTTTAATGCAATTCTTCATTTGAGTATTTTGTTCTAAAATGTTACCAAAGACCTCTGGAAAACCTCCTCCAATATAAATTCCATCACAATCAGGCGGTGTATCATCATGCATAGGACTAAAATATTGTAGAACGGCTCCTGATTTTTTAAGCAAATCTAAGTTATCATAGTAATAAAAATTAAAAGCCTGATCAAGTGCTATTGCTATTTTAACTTTTTTTTTATCTTTCTTGTCTTTATTTTTCATTGACAAGTTTTTAGAATTATATGCGACATCAATAATTTTTGCCATATTAAGAGAATCAGAAATTTTATTTGATATTTTTTTGATATTGCTAATTGAGATTGATTTTTCAGTTGCTGGAACTAATCCCAAGTAACGTGAATTAATGACTAAATTTTCATCTTTGTATATAGAACCTAAAACTGGTAAATTCAAGCATCGCAAAGCTTGTTTGCACATAGATTCGTGTTTTTTACTATGTAATTTATTTAAGATAAACCCAACGATATTAGAATGTTGTTGAAATTTTTTATAGCCAAATGCTGTAGCTGCTATAGAACGTGCTGTTTTACTTGCATCCAAAATTAAGATAACAGGGGCATTCAATATATTTGAGATTTGATATGTATTTGCAAAATTAGAACTTCCATATGCACCGTCATAAAATCCCATAACACCTTCTATGACAGAAATATTAGAAGAAGAATTTCTAACAAAACTTTTTAATACGTCTGTTTTTCCCATCAACCACATATCAAGATTTCTTGCATTTGTATTTGATATTGCAGAAAGATAACTTGGATCAATATAATCAGGCCCTACTTTGAATGGTTGTACACTATAACCTTTTTTTATCATTCCAAAAATGATGCCTAGTGTTATGGATGTTTTCCCTACACCACTTTTTGTACCTGCAATTACAATACGCGGAATTTTCAATTAACTACAAAATAAATAAATAATGTAATAAATATTAACCCAGCCAAACAATGAAAAAAGGATTAATAATCGTATATACAGGCAGCGGCAAGGGAAAAACAACAGCGGCTTTAGGGTTAGCTTTAAGATCATTAGGGCATAATCACAATGTTTGTATGGTACAATTCATTAAAGGATCTTGGCATTATGGCGAAATGACTTCAGCAAATCTTCTAAAACCAAGATTCGAATTAATAGCTGGAGGCAGAGGTTTTGTTGGTATCATTGATGATAATAAACCAGTAGTAGAACATAAACAAATTGCACAACAAACAATTAACATTTGTAAAAAAAAAATGTTGTCTAAAAAATACAACACAATAATCCTAGATGAGATTAATTATGCAGTAAATATAAACTTAATTAAATTAGACGATGTTATCGATATAATAAAATTAAAACCGTTTGAACAAAATCTTGTACTGACTGGCAATTATGCTAGAAGCGAAATAATAGAATTAGCTGATTTAGTAACTGAAATGAAAGAGATCAAACATCCATTCAAAAAAGGTATCAAAGCAAAAGAAGGAATAGATTTTTAATGAACGAGAATAAAACTATACAAAAGAGTAAAATAATGTCTGCAGAAATTTCAGAACTTCCAGAAAAAGGAGAAATAGTAATAGCAACAATCATTAAGATTAATGATCATGGTGCTTATGTAAGCCTTGATGAATACAATAAAATACAAGGTTTTTTGCACATTTCTGAAATTGCTCCAGGATGGATAAGATCTGTAAATAAATATGTAAAAATTGGTGAAAAAAAAGTACTTTTGGTAAAAAATGTTAACGCAAAAAGTAAAGATGTAGATTTATCTTTAAAACAAGTATCAAATGATCAAAAGAAAAAAAAACTCATGCATACAAAAAAGTATGAAAAAGGAAAAAAAATAATTCAAACAATACAAGAAAAAATAAATATGACGGATTCTGATATAGAAAAATTAGAAGAAAGATTATGTTCAAAATATGATTCTGTATACGATGCGTTTACAGATATTGCTTCAAAAGGAATAGAAGTTATTTCAGATTTAGAATTGTCTGAAAATATCAAAGAAACAATAAATGAAACTTGTTCAAAAATAAAGCTGCCCATGGTTGAAATTAGAGGAATATTAGAAATTTCTAATAAGAAATCTAACGGTGTAGAAATAATAAAAAAAATTTTAACAAATATAGTTAAAAATAATAAAGAAAGTGTGAAGATAACCTACATAGGAGCTCCAAAATATAGATTAAGTATAATAAAACCAGATTTTAAATCTGCTGAAAAAAAATTAAAACCAATATTAACAGAAATTAAAAAACAAATAGAAAAAAAAGGGCGGTTTAATTTTATGCGAGAGTATTCAAAAAAAAACAAGAGAGTCATAATTGAGGTATCAACTTAGAAAATGTAATAAATGTAAAGTATATACAATGAATGACAATTGTTCTAATTGTAATACACAATCAAATTCAGTACATCCAGCAAAATTTTCTTTAAGTGACAAATACTTGAAATATAGAACAAGAGATAAATACGCGTAATTATTCTTTAGTTAGAATTTCTACATTACAGCAATTTACTATTTTTTTTAGCTCATAAGCATCAGATATGCTTCCCACTATAGTGCCATAATGCATTGGAATTGCTAATTTTGGTCTTATTTTGTCAATTACAGATGCTGCTTCTTGTACATTCATGACATACGTACCACTAACAGGAATTAATAATACATCAGTCTTAATCTCATTCATTTCTGGTATAAAGTCAGAATCACCAATATAATAAATTGAAACATTTTGTATATTAATGAGAAACCCTACTTTGTTATCTCTTTTAGGGTGAAATGGTTTTTTAGTATCTGGGTTTATTTTATTAATATTGTAAGCCGGTACTGCTTTGATTTTAATATTGTAAATTATTTTTTCGTCATAAGGCAACATTCCAATTATTTGTTTACATTTTATATGCGATATTTTATCAATACATTCCATAGATGAAATTATTATAGAATTATTATCTGCTACCTTTGACAAGTCTTCAATACTAAGATGATCAAAATGACTATGAGAGATCAAAATTATATCTGTTTTTATCGATTTTGTTAATTTGTATGGATCAATGCAAATTTTTTTATCAGAGTCATCTATGATGAATGTATCATGACCACACCATCTTATTTTGACATTATTGATCTCAAACATGATTTGTATAACTAATGTGATTAGAATTAAATTTTACTATTCAATTATTATGCGATCATTTGCTAAAGAAATGATTGATCCTCCAATATCTTTTATTCTCTTTTTTAGTGCTGTATCTAATGTGGCTATTATTATTCTGTTATTATATTTAGCATTTAGAAACAATACATTATCAACATGATCATGATTTTCCAAGTTTATAATATCAAGAGTCTTGGTAAAATTTAATGCACGTATCGCAGCACTGTGCTTTTTTACATTATTACGAAGTCTATTTAATTCTGTAATTAATACATTTGGTACTACAAATTTGATTGGGCCTATTTCAGTGTCCAAATTATGAATATTTTTTATTTTTTTTGTAGTAATTTGTATTAGAAAACTTGTGTCACAAATAACATCAACCAATAGTACCGGCCCCAATTAGTCTCCATCTATCCAATATGCGTCTGCTAATTGCAACATTACTATTATTAAACAAACAAGCGGGTCTTGTAAATTCTATTTCTATGGTTTTATTATTAGATTTTTTTACCCTAGATAATATTGGCGCAGTACCTATATTCAATCTCAAATATTCTCCTGGTTTAATAGGAGAGATTTTTGTATCTTCAATATCTCCAACTGCAGAATCAAATAAAACTACGTTAATTTTTGCAGTTAAAGAGTTTTCTGGCAATGTTCCTGGTTTTCCAATTACAGAACCTATAAGTGAATCTCCTCTTGTTAACGATGGATCAAGTTTTGTCCCAATTGCTATCAATCCTCCAGGTTTAGCTATTGGAACTTTTCCAGCACTAGTTTGCAATGATGTTATTTCTGTTAGTATTGGTTCATATAATTTATTTTTGTCATTAATTATTCCTGGTTTGATCTCTATCTCATCGCCTACTTTTAGTATACCTTGCGTTAAACTACCACCTATAATACCACCCTTTATATCATCTATTTCTGTGCCTGGCTTATTCACATCAAAAGATCTTATAACATGCATTATAGAATTTTTAGATTCATTTCTAATCGGTGTTTTTATTGTAGATTCTATATAATAGATCAACGCATTTAAATTCAATCCTGATTGTGCTGAAATTGGAACAATAGGACACTCATTATCTATATTAGTATTTTTTATGAAGTTTTGTATATCATGATAATTTTTTATTGCGTCTTCATATGTTATTAAATCTACTTTGTTTTGAACTATCACAATTTGTTTTATACCAAGTGTTTGTAATGCCAATAAATGTTCTTTGGTTTGTGGTTTTGGTACCTTTTCATTTGCAGCTATTATCAACATCGCACCATCCATTATTGCAGAACCAGATAGCATATTTGCCATCAAACTTTCATGCCCAGGGCTATCAACAAAGCTCACAACTCTAGAAAACTTGCTAGATTCATTGCAATTAGGACATTTGCTTTGTGTAGAATAACAAAATGGAGGTTTACATTGTTCACATTTATAAAATGCTGCGTCTGAATAACCAACTCTAATTGTAATTCCACGTTTTAATTCTTGGCTATGTACACTTGTCCATACTCCAGTCAATGATTGAATCAAAGTAGTTTTACCATGATCTACATGTCCGGCAGTACCTATATTTACACATGGTTGAAAACCATATTTTTTTATGTACCACTCAGGAAGAGTTTCACTCCAATGCATTAGTAAAAACTGAAAAATTCCAATATGTAATCTTATTGATTTTTATTTGATATTTCTAATTTACCATCAAATTTACAGTTTACTTGATGAATCTCTTCTGAAATTATATTTCCTCTTATAAGTTTACGTATTCTTTGTCCTTTGCCAATGTTTTGTAGTCCAATACCATGCGTTAACAAGATATATTTTTTAGATGTTCCATCAACATCAGCTCGCATTGGAATTCCAGAGGAATCGCTACCGCCAGTAATTTTTAGATTTCCGTTTAGATCCACTATAGATGCGTTTATTTGATCTCCTATTTTTAGGCCAAGTAAGTTATTTGCATTATTTTTTAATTCCATTGAGGTAGATTTTCCTATTTTATCAGAGATATTTAATTTAAAATTAACCAAGGAATAAAAAAACCATATGCCATTAATTAATCTTTATTATATGACGTATTGTTTGGTATATAATCATAAGAAAGTGTAGCTGCAATTTCTTTCATTATTCCGATGTATTCGTCATATGTAGATTTAAACCCACAATGAGTACACTTGATGATAGCTAATTGATCATCCATGAATGCAATGTTTGAACATTTAGGACATTTAGCATCCATATACATTAAAAACTTATTTGAACGCTATATAATGTTTTAATTATCATATGGTATGCGAAGTTAGTCTAGTGGTATGACGTCAGCTTCCCAAGCTGAAGAACACGTGTTCAAATCACGTACTTCGCACTCATATTTTTTTTAATAGATTCATAACATCACTACTGTCTTTTGGATTTCTAGTGTATTTTAAATAATTATTAAAATCAGATCTAGCATCTTCTTTTTTATTTTGATTTAGTCTTGCTATTCCACGATTTTTATATATTGGTCCGAATCTTTCAGGGTTTATTTCTATTGCTTTAGTATAATTATGTTCTGCTGTTTTAAATTGTTTATTCTTTAAATAATAGTTACCAAGTCCTCTATAAGCTAAGTAATATTTATTGTTAATATCAATGCATTTTTTATAATACATTATACAATCATCAGAGTTTCTTTTATTAAGCATACTTCCTAAAGCAGATAAAGCTGTAACGTTTTTTTCATTAAGACTAATAGACTTTTCTAGTAAGGCTACTGCATCTTCAACATTATTTTGTGCGTTAGATCGTTCAGATAGAAAATATAATCTATTTGATTTTTCCATGTTATTATTTTGTGGTTTTATATTATAGATTATATCAGTAGGCGCTATTAGTATCATTATTCTATTATCTTCATGCCATAGCTTATCAAATTGTTTCTCAGGTATTATTCCAACTTGATCTGGCTTTGGTATATAATGCATAACTGTTTTTTCAATATCATCATAACCTGAAATTATAGATGCATGTTGTGTTGTTTGGTACAAACCTGGTAGAATAACTATAGGCGGGATTCCCATATCAATTATCTTTTTAAGTTCACCTAAGGAAGAATTCAAAATCAGGCTAGCTAATCCATATCTCTCTGCAAGTTCTATTCCTTCTATTAATATACTTCCATTCAAATTAGTATATTTTTTTTCATTTTCTTTAGCCTCAGATATTGGTAAATCAATATTCCAGTACTTAGAAACTACGTTTATTGCTAGTGGAAGGCATAAATGTTCATTTGAAATTAATGGCAGATATAATTCACTAGATGACGACTCCATAAATGTGATCATATATAATGATATTAAAAACTATCAAGTGATAAGAAAGATTTAAGAATTGTTAATCCGTCTAGAGTCATTTCAGGATGAAATTGTGTTCCAAAAATGTTGTGATTTGAATATTGTATTAATTCGTAAAAACAGTCTTGAGATTTAGCAAGACAAGAAATAGATCTGCCAACTTTAGATATTCTATAACGATGACTTTTAAATATTCTATACGAATTATGATTACAGATTAAATTAGTTTTAATTATTTTCATTGCAGTAATTCCACGATTAATCGAATCCATTTTTATTATTGTACCACCTAATGATAAAGCCATGATTTCTGCACCGTAACATATGCCAAGTAGGTGTTTATCACAAGATATACAATGATTGATTATTTTAGAATTGATTATATTCATTAATTTATTATTATGTTGTCGTCCAGTAAGAATAAAAGAATCAAATTTATCAATTAACCTAATAACTTTAAAATATGGTAAGACAGTGAATTGTGATTTTATAATCTTAAGAAATGAAATTAAATTATCATTGTATAACGAACCATTATCTACAATCAAAATGTTCATTGTGTATAAGAAGAGTATTTGATATTTAACAAATTACAAATTAATTAGTTATATTAATCTCCAATGTTAATAGACATATAATGGATTTCAGGGAAATTGTTTGTAATCATAATTGTGCCAAAGTTTATTGTATTTTCTGTTTGCCACATTATTATTCTACTGCTTCTTGGTTTTACAAAATCGTCAATAAATTCTAAGATTGATTCTTTAGTTAGTTCCAAATCATTTTCAGTGAAAAACGTTATTTCTTGTTCTTTGAATGACAATGGTATTTGTATCGATGTTGGATATACTATTGTAAGTTGTTGATTTTGGAATATTGACTTTACAATTTCGATTCTTGAATTTTTATTTAATCCGTTTTCTTGTGAATCATTTATTGTTATACCTGATAGTTTTTTTAGATATGCTTCGAATGCTTTTTCTTGTGTATCTCCTAATCCCACATAATATTCTCCTGTAAATGCAGCCCCTACAGCTGCTATCGTACCCAATTGTGCAACAACTCCTCCAGAACCAGCTGTATAGACAGGTATAAAGTATACATCATGTTCTCCTACTTGATATAGAATATTGTCACCGATTCTAGGATTACGTAATAGTGTTTTTAGTTGTGCAAAATCTGGATCACGATCTAATGCCTCACGTACAGCTGTTGGCCCAATAAGCTTAGTTGTTGAGTCTAATGGTATTTCATAGAATTGCATATCACCTAAATCGTCCAGATCATTTTCTACAATCATATATCCAGCTAAGTTTCTCCCTTGTGAGCCACGTAACTCTAATGAAAGTAATCCTAAAAATTCAGGTTTAGAGAATCCAGGCGGTTTCGCTTCAATATAATATGTGCTTAATCCAAGTGGTATTTCATAGAATTCGTTAGCTTGTATGAATGTCTCAATATCTGTCACATGATAAATATTGTACATTTCTGTTTTCCAGTTAAAAAGTTCTTGAGGATATCTTATTTGATTTTCAAGCCAGCTTGGGATTTCAATAAATTGTTCTTGATATTTTTTTTCAAACATGTTACTAAAAAAATTATCTCCAGACTTCAATAACGATATGTTTCCATCATATGTATCTATTAATGCATATCCTACTAATCTTAGATATGGGTTTCCCACAGACCATGGTACGTTATGTGTATCAAATCCTATAATAAGCGGTATTAACCAATACGAGTTTTTGCCGTCTGTTACTGGGAATGTGTCAAGTTCTTTTCCAAATAAATTATATAAGAAATACGGGTACAGTATATTCATCCTTTCATTTACGTCTTTGTATCTCATTATATGTATTGAGTCTGTAGGGAAAGATAACAAAAAATTAGGTTCAAATATCCAGCTCAATGGAGGCGGTACATTCAAGCCACCATTTCCAGAATAAAATGAATTATTAAGTTCAGCACTGTTATTATTCCTATTTTCAGGATATGCAGACCATGTACGATCTAACAAACCTCCTTCACCATAATAAATTGCTCGTTGTTTAAAAAATTCACTGCTATCTACTATTTGTCCATTAGTAGCATTTAATGTGAGAAATCCATTTGGTACATGTGTATATACTAAGTGTTCATTATACCATTTATTTTCATTGCTTACTGATTGTGGTAAAACTGGTTTCATGGATGCAGTCCAATATAAAGAATCATTAAATCTGAGTATGTCGTTATCTTCAAAATCTACATATGGTATTAAGCCTATTTCAGGTTTTAATTTTGCAAATGCTGCATCCCAATCCCATATTCTGATCACATCAAGCAAATTTTTATTTTCTTGTATGTATTCTTGAATATGATTTGGCGGGATAGATTTTATAGATATGTAATGTTGCTTTTCTTTTACTGTTTCCAAATCTCCCAAATATCTATTAATAGCTATTTGTTGTGCAGTGTATGGACCAAGATATTCTATTTTTCTTGCATCAGCTATGCTATTATTAACAGTCATTATAGTAATGATAACAATAACCACAGTAGCTAGTATTAAAATACGCATGTAAATATCACGTTTTAACATAAGAGTAAATACTTTTGATCTAATTTTATCAAGAAATGAAAATGATAATAATATAAATCCTATTACAAAAGTTCCAGCGATAGAATATTTTGTATTATAATCAATATGATCGGTAAAAAACATATTAAGTCCGAACCACAGAACTGCAGTGCCGGCAATTATTTCTACAGTGGATACATAATCAAGATATCTTGGCTTTACTTTTATTGAATCATTTAGGTAAGATGTAAAGATGGAAATAATTCGATCTATCCCAACATATATGATTAATCTTACACCAATTGCAGCCAATACTGGAGGAAATATTATTAATAAAGACGGGATCATGGGCACAACGTTTTCAATAGAATATGATGGATCAATAGGTGGAGTAAAAAATGGAAGGGCAAATAAAACAGAAGAGTTTTCTAACCCAAGTGAATTACCTTCATAAAGATAAGTAATTGCAAAGCCAAACATAATATTAGAAAAAAACGCTCCAAACAACAAAATTTTGGTAAGTTGCCAAATTACAAAATGAGTTGTTGATAGTTTGTAATCTTTAAAATTAGAAACATTATTAATTATAGCACTTTTGTTTTTATTATTCAATATGTTTATAGATGTATAAATAAGATACCAAAAAATGGATTTTTTTGATAATGCATTGATCCTAACAAATGCAATAGCTGATAAAATCAAGGAAGAAATAACGGAATATAATAATGGTTTAGTGAATTTATCATCGAATTCATTTATATTCATGGATAATTCTACCCCTTTACTGCCAACTATAACGAATATTGCAATAGATATGGCTATCACTATACCTAATCGTAGGTATTTGCTAGCACGGGGCGAAGATGGGTTGTCTTCAGTTGACGCGTTATACAAAATCACTTTATATTAAAATGTCATAAATTAATGTTTTACCTAAAAATTTGAATTTAATTATATATTTCTGCTAAACCTTTACAAATCATGTATACTGCAGCATATTTAGGAACATTTATACGTTCATTTTCAAAAGGACCAAATTTTTTATTTTTTAACGTAAACCTAATAGGGCAATTTGCTAGAATTTCCGTAGGTAAATTGTCTATTAAACATGCATCATGCATAGGATCAAATTCATCCAAATCTTTACATAATATTTTGGACATGCCACTTTTGCTATTAATAGATCCAGCTAATCTAAATACTCTGTGTATATCAACTGTTACACTTGGATCAATGATAGTTCTTGATAATCTAATATGCGTATTGGATTTAGAATAAACCATAAAATTATTTTTATATGAGCTTTGATCTTTGTTAAACACAATATTCTGATAATTTTGATTTATTCTATCTGATTTTTTGAATTCCATATTATTATTTATTTCTGTTAATATGTAACGTGGCATTATGTAATCTACAATATCAGTTCTTTCATGTGAACCCAACGTTTGATATTGAGAATTGTTTATATAAATATGAAAGCCGTCATTGCCAGAAAAATAAACAAAAATATGTTGCGTTTCAATTCCTAAGTTGTCAATAAGAATTGTTAGTAGTTTTTTCACTTCCTTTTTTGCTGCTGCTATACAATATTTACATAATACTGAAATAGATTTAACATTGTTAGAATTACATTTAGAACAATTAGATTTTTTCGTAGAAATAGTATTACAATTAATACATTTTATACATGTGTGAGACTCTCTACATCTTAATTGTAGATCTTTAGAATCTATATCAAATATCAAATCAGCTTTTTTCCAGTTTTTTTCGTCCATAGGTAACGTAGGAAATGAATAACATGCATTAGAACAATAAATATCAGAAGGAGTTTTTGTAATTAACAGTAAATGTAATTCTTTATCAGATTTTAATGAAATATGTCTATATAATTTGGAATCAAATTTTCTGTACGCGAATTCTCTCTCTTTTGGAGTATCTGGAACATGGAGCAAATCAAAGTTATCAAAGTAATATTTTTTGAAAACTTTTTCTAGCATTGATAAACTTTTCTTGTTCATTTTCTTTTAAATTGGAACGGATTCACAATATTATTACATTCTGATGTTGCGAAGCATAAATTATGTATTTTTATTTTTTTGCATGATGGGCAATTATATTTAGTTTTGCTACCAGAGATCCCAGCTAAATGTTGGATTTGATATAGTGTAATTTTTTCGTTATAATCAGGTGCTTTTTTAAATAGTGTCACAATTTCATTGACAGATTTCTTTTTCCCTAACAAGAACGTTGCAAGCATCAATCTTCCAAAATGAGATAAATTTTCGCCATCATCTAGTACATGAAGTGCATGCTTTATACAAGGTGGGTATACTGTAGAAACAGTAGAAGCAACATTGAATTTTTTTGTCATTATATTTATGTTATTTATATAATTTTGTAGTGAATGTTTTATGTTTCCTACTTTTATTGATTGTATTCTAGAAAATATATAATAATTAATTTTTTGTCTAAGCAACCTAACTGTTTCATGCGGAGTTAAAAATACAAAGCCATGATGCACATATCTATTCACTAATTTCCATTCTAATTCATGAAAGTGAATAGAGTGTTTGAGATAATCAGGCACAGATATGATAAAATAATCATTATTTTTTTGTATATTAATAGAAAATAATTCTTTAATTATTTTAATTGCAAGTTCTTGTTGGCTTTTTTTGTATTCTAATTGTTTTCTGATATTATCAGAATGTATATTTATTTTGGCTTCTAAGTCTTTTTCTAAATGTTTTTCTGCACGTCTAGCTTCTGATAAAGCAAATTTTTTTATTAAAACATCAGCGTTCGATAGTTTTAATAAAACTACTGCAATTATAAAAGAAAAGATCTCTCTAGGTAGAAATGATGGTTTATTAATATTTTTGTTTAAATATATTTTGCCATTGGCAGCCGATTTTATTCTTTCATATGCCATATCAATAATTAATTTGTGATCTGGATCATTAACAAATTGTTCTAATGTAAAACCTTTATCCTTTAGATATTCCTTTGCTTCTGCAATGAAAGGATATTTTATTATTTCATCAGTACCTAGATTTAGCATTAGTATTATACATTCAGTAAAATTTTGATTTAAGAGTATTGTTAATGGATAAAAATTTTATTTGTTAAAAATGATTTGATTTCATTTATTTTTATTCTCTTTTGGCTCATGTCGTCACGTATCCTTATTGTTACAGTTTGATCTTTTATAGTTTGATAATCAACAGTTATTACAAAAGGAGTGCCAATCTCATCAAGACGTCTGTAACGTCTTCCTACAGTACCAGAATGATCCAAAAATGCAATAAAATTTTTTTTCATTTCAGAATATATTACATCTGCTTGTTCTTCTAATCCATCTTTTTTTAATAATGATAAAATGCCTACATGAATGGGAGCTAGATAAGGTTTCAACATCAAAACTGTTCGTTTATTTATAACATCATTTTTTAAATTATGTTCTAATATAGAATAAAGACTTCTGTCTATACCCATAGAAATTTCAAATACATGTGGTGTGATTTTTTCATCATGGTCAATCACAGAATAATTTTCTTTGCTAAATTTAGCATGATTAAGTAAATCATAATTTGTTCTATAATTGCAAGATACCAATTCTAACCATCCAATTGTAGTTTCTGCTTCAAAATCAAAAGATGATTCTGAATAAAACGCTTTTTCTTTTTCAGACAACTTACGAAATCGTGTTTTTGTCATGTCAATACCAGTTTTTGCATAAAATTTTGTTAATAACCCCATATAATAAGCAATTAACATGTTGGGTATGAATTTAGAATCAACTGCTTCTTTACACGATATAACATTTGTTTCACCATCTATAGAAATACGAATAAGAGTGTTATCTATTTTTAATAATTTTTGATGAGAATTCAATTCATTTGGATTACAAAATATTTCTATCTCAGCTTGATAAAATTCTCTTAATCTCAATATGCTTTGTCTAGGAGCAATTTCATTTCTAAAACTTTTCCCTATTTGAGCAACTCCGAACGGTAGCTTTCCACGCATGATCTTAAATAACCTTGGAAAATCGACGAATATTGATTGGCATGTTTCTGGACGAAGATACGCAAGTTCGTTTTCAGGACCAATTCCAATTGAAAACATCATGTTAAATCTAGTAGGTTTTAAAAATTTATTGCTACATTTTGGGCAATGTATGTTATTTTTAGTTATGAGATCATCATATTTATGTAGTGGTTCGTTCTCGCCTAGATTAATTTTTGTTTTTTCAATTATTAATTTATCAGCTCGAAATGTAGAATTACATTTTTGACATTTAATTATTGGATCTGTAAAATTTTTAGCATGTCCGGATGCAATAAAAACTGATTTTGACATGATTTGAGATCCGTCTATTTCCAATATATCATCATGTCTTATTATTTCACGTCTCCATAATTCAATAAAATTATTTTTAAAATTCACACCAAGTGGTCCATATTCCCAAAATCCAGCTGATTTATCTGGATATATATCACAACTTGGGAAATAAAATCCTTTTTTTAGTGCAAAGTTCATTACTGTTTCATAATCCATTATATTTAATACAAATTAATAGAATAAATTTCTAATCTCTATATGCAAGTTCTTTTGTTTTTTTAATATTATCTAGATCATTACGTATGCTATCTATTGGAGTTTCTAAAATTATTGGAATTTTGAGTTTATTAACAAATTTAATTATGTTACTTAATCCGAATTCACCTATTTGGCCTAAACCAATATGATAATGTCTATCGATATTAGAATTTAGTTTATTTTTAGAATCATTAAGATGTAATAATTTGAAATTTTCAATTCCAATATACTGATCAAATTCTTCAAACATTTTTTGAATTCCATGATTGTTTCTTATATCATATCCAGAAGCAAATACATGGCATGTGTCTATACAAATTCCAAATTTTTGTTTAGTTAATCGATTGAAAATGGATGCTAGTTGTTTAAAATCATAGCCTAAGGAATTTTTTTGTCCTGATGAATTTTCTAGAAGCACCATTACATCTTTTTCGTTTACATTTTTCAAGGCATCAACAAGTCTTCTAATCCCTTTTGTCTCACCAGAATCCATGTGGCTACCTAGATGTGCTACTAAATAATGTATTCCTAATTTTGCACATCTAGAAGCTTCTTGTTTTAATGCATAAATAGATTTTTCATAAATAATGTTGCTTGGTGAAGCTAAATTAGGCAGATAGGGCATATGAACTATTGTAGAAAATTCATCAATTGCGCTAGACAATAATTTTTGTTTAAATTTTTTTACATTATTATTATTTAGTTCTTTTGCATTCCAGCTTCTTGGACTCCTTGTAAATATTTGAAACGCTGAACAATTTTTAGATACAGCATTGTCCACAGAATTATCAATAGAACCAGCTATTGAAACATGACATCCAACTTTCAATATGAATAATAAAAACATGTCATAAATTAGTATTTACCAAAATAAACCATTTAAATTACATTTTATTATGTTTTTTAATTATTAATTAAATTAGTCAAATGTATTCATAAACTCATTAATATTATAAAAAATAAATGTGTATATAAAAATTTTATTTAAAAAAATGTTAGTCTATCTGTTCATCGGTAGACTGAGTAAAGTTATTGGGTACAGATGGGAGTTTGTCGTTGGTTTTTTGTTCTGCCATAACTGCTGCTTCTTGCAATATTTTTTCAGTTTCTTCATTGGTAGAATCAGATTCTATATTAAATGATTCATCAGTTAGCGAATCCATCATAAGTCCATTTAATGTTTGTGTCATTGAGTTTAGTTCTGAATCTGCTTCTGGCATAAATCTTCCAATAGACGTCTTTAATCCTTTCATTGTAGACACAGCAGGAGCTATTGCAACCATTGCGTCACCAAGATCATGGATAGTAGTTAATCTTAGTTGAACTTGTTCTAAAGACATACGAGCGTTACTAAGCATTTTTGAGACTTTACGTATTTCAGCTAATTCATTAGATAATACTTTACTAGTTATAGAATCATGTCGTTGCATTGAAGTTACAATACGTTGAAAAATATTAGAATCTCTATCTTTAAGTTTTGAAAGCATCAAGTCTATTTTAGATATCTGTGTTTGTAATTTATTAACAGCATTTTGTATTCTAGGTTTTAGTGCTTGTTGTGGTTTAACAACATCACGTAATTTGCCGGTCATACTTTGTGTTTCTTGTCGAGTCCAAGTTTTATCAAAATTTGTCATAAATGTGATTAAAAAAATATGTTCTTAATATAAAGTGTATATTAAGATCAACTTTAGATTAAATTTATCTGACTAGATTTTTAGTTTGTTTTTTTTATTATTATCGATCGTGTTAATAGGGTCAATAAAATCACTTTGAATTAGTTTGATATCATTCACTACATTATTTTTATTATTCAAATAACGTTTTAGTGCTAAAATAGCAGCTCTATCGCACACAGAAGATATCTCAGAGCCACTAAATTTTGTAGTTAGTTCTGCAAGTTTTTTAAAATCTACTTTTTCATCTATAGGTTTTGTTTTCGTGTGTACTCTAAATATATTTTCACGGTCTTGGTAATCAGGTGATGGAACTTCAATTATTCTATCAAATCTGCCTGGCCTTAATAATGCCGGATCTATCATATCCAATCTATTAGTTGCACCAATAACCAATACATCATGTAATTCTTCTAAACCATCGATCTCAGTCAAAATTTGTGATACAACTTTTTCAGTGACATTAGACCCAGAACTCATACTTCGTTTGGATATTATTGAATCTATTTCATCAAAAAATATGATGCAGGGTGAAGCTTGTCTGGCTTTCCTGAATATTTCACGTATTCCCCTCTCTGATTCCCCTACCCATTTTGATAGTAGTTCAGGTCCTTTTATACTAATGAAATTAGATTGTGTTAAATTTGCTATAGCTTTTGCTAATAATGTTTTTCCAGTTCCTGGTGGTCCATATAGAAGTATTCCTTTTACTTGTCTTGCACCAACGTGTTTAAAAGCTTCTTTATGTTTAATTGGTAGTTCTATAATCTCACGTAATTCATTCTTTACTTCTTCTAAGCCACCCACATCATTCCACGATACATAAGGTATTTGAATCAATATTTCTCTTAATGCAGATGGTTTAATTTCTTTTAATGCATTATTGAAATCTTCATCATTTATTTTGATCTTCTTTAATACTGATGAGGAGATTTTATCTTCATTCATGTTTATTTGTGGTAATATTCTACGCATTGAATTCAAAGCTGCTTCTTTAATTAGCATTTGCAAATCAGCACCTACAAAACCATGTGTCTTTTTTGCTATATTTACAAGATCTACTTTATCATCAATTGGAACTCCATGTGTGTGTATATTAATTATTTCATGTCTCTCTTCGTAGTTAGGAATTCTGATCTCAATTTCTTTATCAAATCTGCCTGGTCTTCTAAGTGCAATATCTATGCTATCTCTTCTATTAGTAGCTGCAATAACAATAACTTTACCTCTGTTCTTTATTCCATCCATTAATGACAACATTTGTGAAACCACCCTACGTTCTACTTCTCCTGTTACTTCTTCTCGTTTTGGTGCAATAGAGTCTATTTCATCAATAAAAATTATTGAAGGTGAATATTCTTCTGCTTTTTTAAATATTTTTCGTAGCCTTTCTTCACTTTCACCATAATATTTACCCATTATTTCAGGTCCAGATACGCTTATGAAATATGCATTAGTTTCTCCAGCAACAGCTTTTGCTAATAATGTTTTTCCAGTTCCTGGTGGTCCATATAATAAAACACCTTTTGGTGCAGCAACTCCAACTTTTTCAAATAATTCTGGATGTCTTAATGGCAATTCTATCATTTCTCTAATTTTACGTATTTCTTTTTTTAATCCACCTAAATCATCATATGTTATTCTTGAAACAGAAAAATCTGGAGTTTTAAGCATGTGACCTAGTTCGAAATGAGTATCTCCAGAAATTATTACTGGCGATGAGGGAACAGTATCGGTTATAACTAATTGTAATTTATCACCAAATTGTGTATTTATTACTACAGTATCACCTGTTGCGAATACATGACCGTCGTAAGCATCAATCATATGTTCTTCAAAGCCCTCTATAGATAGTTTTTCTGTAGAAGATAAAATTATTTTTTTAGCGCTATTAGCTTCTACTATCCGTATTGAAATTTTTTCTCCAATCCCAGATCCGATATTATAACGAGTAAGGCCATCTATTTTTATTATTGATGTGCCATAATCTTCTTGTGAACCAGACCATAATTTAACGTAATTTTTTTTATTACCTATTAATTCAAGTATTTGCCCAGTTACTAAATTATTTTCTTCAACTATTTTTGGATCAATTATTGCTATTCCTTTACCGATATGCCGCTTTGCAATTTCAGCTATAGTTAAGGTTGTTTTATTTATATTACATCACCATAAAAAAAATTATTTGATTTCGATTGTTTTGGTTTTTGGTTTTTGTGTTTTTATCAAATTAAATTTGACTTCAAGTATGCCGTTTGTATATTTAGCAGATCCAGAATTTTTATCTATATTCTCATCTAATTTTGTTTCTATATAATATTTTTTTTCTCCATGTTCTCCCTTGATTTGTATTTTATCTTCGTCCGTAGTTATTTTGATGTTGCTTTTATCTAATCCTGGCATCTCAGTTACTAATTTCACTACATCAGCATTTACTATTTTGTCAATTAATGGTTCTTTAGTTTTTGATGTAAGAAGCGAACCTGGTTTTACATTACCATACTCTCTAATCACTGGTTTACCATCAGGACCGATAGTTAATGCGTATCCATAATAATATGGACTCGAATCAATATTTGATTTTTCTTGTTTGAATAACTCATCCACATTTATGAAAGGATAAGAAATTTTCTTGAATATTTTATCTATTTCATCATCGAATATCATGTCATATTCACAATTTTTTGTAATGCAAATTACATAATATAAATTTAACTGAAATTATAATTATATTATTACATGAGATAATATAAAATTATTTATATTTGCATTTTTTACAAACTATAAATATCATATATGTTAAATTAATAAATGCCAATACCAGATGTGGTGAAAGAGATAATAACTCATAATAGATCAATTTATGATTGTATGAAAATGGATGTAATTAATTATACAGCGTTAGCTGTAAAAATACAACCAGAAGTAGAACGGATCATAGGCAGTCCAGCAAATTTAAACACAATTGTAGTTGCAATAAAACGATATTCTGACTCGTTTGAACAAAAAATAAAAATAAAGAAAGAAGCAGTATTAAAAAATGTAAGGTTATCTTTAACTGATAAAATAATGGATGTAAAATTTTCTTTGGACGATATAGATAGAAACGAGACTTCTGATATAATGAATAAATTTTCTAGAATGAAATCAGATTATGAATTTTTTAGGTTAGCTGATTCACTCATAGTGTTAGCTGAAGATATAGATGATGTTAGAAAGATGTTTTCGACATTTCCAAATAATGAAAATTTATTTAATACAGGGTTAGCAAAATTAAAAATAACATTAACAAATAGTGAAAACAGAAGCGATATTACATCTTACATAACTGAATTACTACATAATAATGGAATAGAAATGAAAAATGCATTTTTTAGTAGCGATAGTATAATAATAGTAATAGATGCAAATGATGCATCTAGAGCGTATCAAATTTTATATTCTGAGATAAATCGTTAAATATTATATTCCAAGATTTTCAGCTTTTGTTAATTCTAAGTATACTTTATCGCCTACAGATAAGTTAAGTTCTTTATATTCATGTATATCCAACTTCATAGATGTGATTGCCCCAGAAGAACCTAATGCGCCTCCAGATAACATCTTATTAAGTCCTCTCATCATGTCATCCATATTAGAAAAACCAACCATATTAGTTCCAAATGGAGAAGAAAGAGGCTGGTTATTTTCTTTGATATCCTTACTTGATGATAGTGATAGTACCACATATGGAGAACCGTCATGAGATGCATCTATACGTACTATGATGTATTCTTTTTTCATAAAAAACATGTTCATATATGGTTATTTTATTGTATCTTCAACAATTCATTTTATATAAACAATACAAAAAATATGATATAAATGGATGTTAGTGAAAAAATTCATACACATTTGCTTTCAGTATGGATGGAAGTAAAAAGATTAGTCATGATAGGTGGTAAAGAGGGAATGTTATTTCTAACAGATAAACATCTAATATTTGTATATAAAACTAAAGCAAAAATAAAATGGTGGCAATATGCTGTAACAAAACAAGTTATTCATATGATGAAGACAAAACAAACAATAGTTAAACATGATGGATATAATGAAGCTAATCTAATAGAAGATTTGAAAGATAAAAGAAATATAGAAATTAGATTTAAAGATATTTTAAACATTAAACAAGAAGAAAAAAAATGGGGAAGTGTTTTAAATTTAGTATATATTGTGGGTAATAAAGAAAAAAAATGTAGATTTTCTATTGTTCAGGATTGGGTGAAATATCCTTTAAAAGAGCCTACTAAGTATATGAAAGTAGATTGGGAACCGTTTATAAAAAAAATACGTATGTAAAATGACTTCCTATTCATCAAAAGTTTTTGCAGTAGGAGTAGGACCTGGAGCTTATGAATATATAACAGATGTTGTACGAAATATAATTTTGGAAGCTGATGTCATAATAGGATACAAGTTTACATTGAATACAATAAAATGTCTAATAAAAAATAAAAACGTGCATGTAGTAAATATGAAAAATCAGGAAGAAGTGTATAAAAAAATAAAAAACAAAATGAAATATAAGAAAATAGTAGTGCCATTTACAGGTGATGTGAATTTTTCCGAATCAGAAGTTGTAGATAGACTGATCCAAATATTTAAAAACGTGATACTAATTCCAGGAATTAGTTCTACTCAAGTAGCAGCTGCAAAAGCTCGTATTGCTTTAGATAAAACGAAAATAATTACCTTTCATATATCAACATCGATAGAAAATAAAAAAATAGAATTACAAAAAGGATTATTGGATGGGTTTAACATAATTATGCTGCCTAGGCCCTGGCCAACAAAACCTAAAAAACAATTTATGCATTCAGAATTTGCATTATATCTAAAAAAAAACGGATTTAATACATCAAGCATGCAAGTTATTGTATACGAGTATCTTACAACTAAAAATGAAAAAATATTTTCAGGTAAAGTTAGCGATTTAGAAAATATGAGTTTTTCTGATTTATCAATAATAGTTATAAAACAATCCAAATTAGAATCCTATCACGATATTAAATACTAGTATCGTGTAACGATGTTAACATGTAGTCTTCTACAAAACCTCCTAAAAACAATAAAATCGTTGATATTAATATTTCAACAGATGTTGAAATTAAATCTGATTTAATTGAAAGTTTTTTAATAATTTTATGTGTTAATAGAAAACTTCTAGACATTGCTATTGAATATGCAGATAATTCTAACAATCCAAAAGGTGTAAAATATAATAATTTAAGTGGATCTATGGAAGATAATGATGGTTTGATTGATTCTAATGCAGCAAATGCGTATCCTGTAGACCATGAAGAGAAAAAACCCCAAAGCATACCAAAGCCAGGAATAAACATGGGTAAAGCTATAATAATATTATGAAGAAAAATTCCAACAGAATTAATTTCTTGTATTATTTTGTTAAAATCTTCAATAAATTTTTCTGCGTCTGTTTTATTTACTTCAGTTTTAGTTCCGGAATAATAAATAATTGTAAACAAAAATAGAAAAACAAAAAAAACTAAAATTCTTTTCATATCAATCATATTAATTTTAATAATTTAGGAGCTTCGTATAATATATTTATTCAATCAACTATTGGATCATAGTTGAATAGAAAATTCGAAGTTGTAATGAACTATGCTTTAGAAAAGGGATACCAAGTACAGCCAAACATATTAGAATTGTGTGAAGTGATCAATATTGATGAAATCAAAAATGTGATACAAAAAATAATTAATAAAAAAAAACAAAGCGATTGTATAATAACAAAAAAAGATTTTGATGAATATATAAATGACAAAATAATAGTTCAACATGATGTTTTGTTTGATCCTACATCACAAATTGCATCAGATGAGGGAATGCATGGATATTATTCATTATTCAAAGATCGTTTTACAAAACTAAAAAAAACAATTAGTAAAAGATCAGAAATTAGTAAAATATATACAATATCAGAAATATCAAATAGTAAAAATAATACCATGATATATGTTTGTGGTTTATTATTAAAACGTGATTCTGAAAAGAAGTTTACAAGATTATTAATAGATGATTTGACAGATTCGCTTGAAATTTTAGTTTTTGAAGAAGATGTAAAAAATATTGCAAATATGTTGCTTTTAGATCAGTTTGCTGTATTTAAAATTCAAGTTAATATTAATAAAAATATTGTTTGTAAAGATATAATATTGCCGGACATACCAAAACATAAGCATAATAGATCGAGAACTAATGCTTGCGCTGCTTTCTTATCAGATTTACATATAGGTAGTAAATATTTTATGGAGAAAGAAATAAACAATTTCATTTCATGGCTATCTAGTGATAATAATATAGCAAAAAAAATTCGTTTCATAGTAATTTCTGGAGATTTAATAGATGGTATTGGTATTTATCCGGATCAAAAAGACGAGCTTGATTTAGACAGTATAGATAAGCAATTATACAAAGCTGTAAGTATTTTAAAAAAAATCCCTAAACATATTAAAATATTTATAATACCTGGTAATCATGATCCTGGAAGACGAGCTTTACCACAACCAGCAATACAAAAAAAACATAAATATTTCCAGAATTGTGAGAATATATTTTTGTTAGGAAATCCATCATTAATTTCATTAAATAATGTCAAAATATTAGCATATCATGGACAAAGTATAGATGATGTAGTAAAAACAACTCCTGGAATGCATTATAATAAACCTACTGCTGTAATGAAATTATTGTTAAGATCCAGACATTTAAGTCCTATATATGGAAGTAGGACGCCAATAGCACCTGAATCTCATGATATGTTAATAATTAATGAAATTCCTGATATTTTTATTACCGGTCATGTTCATATAATTGATTATGATAGTTATCGTGGAATTTTGTTAATTAATTCAGGTACATGGCAAAAGCAAACACCATTTCAATCTAGTGTTGGTATTACACCAACTCCAGGTGTTGTGATGATTATAGATTTGAAAACATTTACAATATACCAAAATAATTTTTAGATTATAATATATCACAAAATATTGTGTCGTTTTTTAAAGTATTAATAATAGTTTGATATGATATTGAAGATGTATATTTTTTTGTTCTACCATGAATGCCTTGACTTATTATTCTACCATTGATCATTCCAGATAGCTCTAATTCGCTTAGTATTTGTGTTACTCTTCTTTGTGTTAATTCTTTTTGGCTGATTTTTTTACAAAATTCTTTATAAATAGCATATATTTCTCCTGTATAAAATTTTTTTGCTTTTAATACTGATAAAATAAGTAATTTTTCATGTAAAGAATATGATTTGATAGCCGTTACTTCTTTATCTTCTTCCATTTTTTTATATGCAGATTTAATGTGATATTGTTTTACCATGTTAGATTGTTCTCTTTCTGCTATTTCTCCAGCAACCCTTAAAAGATCAATTGCACGTCGTGCATCTCCATGTTCTCTACCAGCTAACGCAGAACAAAGATTTAATGCTGAATCTTCTACAGAATTTGGTATGAATGCTTGTTTTATTCTCTCTATTAAAATTTCTTTTAATTGATGAACATTATAATTTGGAAAAATTATTTCTTCTTCACTAAGACTACTTATCACTCTAGGATCTAATCTTTCTTTAAATGTAAGATCATTAGATATACCTATAATTGTTAATGAGCCATGAATAATTCTTTCATTGGCTCGTGTAAGTTGATATAAAATATCTTTACCAGTTTTTGATATTAGATCAGCTAAATTATCGATCTCATCAATTACAAATACAGTATTAAAATTATTTTTAATTATGGTTTTGATTATTATATTAAACACCATACTAATTGATAATCCTGTTTTAGGTATCCAATCTTCATTATTCTGTAATGGTTTTTTTGATTTAATTCCTAATTGAGAACCCAAACTAACTAAAAGACCATATAATGTCATTTCGTCCTTCGAATTAGTATAAACAAGTTTAATTGGAAATTTATTAGTTTTAATATTATCTATTATTAATTTTAGAATTTTTTTTACAACCAATGTTTTACCAGTACCTGGTTTTCCATAAATCAATAAATTTGATGGTCTTGATCCTTTTAAAATTGGCGATAATGATTGTAAAACTTTTTCTTGTTCATCTTGTCTATGTAATATATTATCTGGAAAATAAGAAAAATGTAAAACATTACGATCTTTAATTAATGTTTTTCCATTTTTTATTGAATTTAACAAATTTTTTAAATGATCATCAAACATAGACACCATAATTTCATATTAAATTGATAAAGAATTAATTAATTTGTTTAGAATTTTTTATTAATATGGTAATTTTTTTTAAGAAAATTCACTTGAAATAATGGTGTGTGAGTAGTTAACTATTGTGAACTTAAGTTAATTATACTATAATAAAACTATTAAACACCTTTATTTCTACTCCGGATTTCAAATTTCCAAGTTAACATAGTTAAAATTTATAATAACACCTCTATTTCCATTCCAAGAAGGATTTTCTACATATTTTTAATTGATTTTTTTTTACTGTTAATAATTTTGTTAATATTAAGAAGAATCTGGCTCAATATTAACAAACTAATTTGTTAACAAATATAGTTTAAACATTTCAAGTGTTAATAATAATGTTTAGTATTAAATTATGGTGGAAAAACGTTTTAGGATGGATTTAAAAGATGATAAAGGTGTTAAGTATAATTTTAATATTGAAGGAGAAATAACAAAAGATAAAATCATCAAAGTTTTTGAATTAATGGAATTGTTAAATTTACAACAAGAAAAAACTAAAATTAAATTAGATTCAATTGGGTCTAAAATTTGGAATATAATTTATAAATATTTTTTTACTATGAGTTTTACTTCCACAATGATTTTAGAGAAATTTGAAGATGAATATGATCAACCAATTAAACTTAGTATCATTTCTACTTATTTACTCCGTTTTGTTAATAAAGGTAAAATAACACGCTCAAAATCTGGTAGAGAATGGAGTTATAAAATAAAAACGTTAACTACAATGAATTCATAAAACTTGTTTTCCTTTTTTTGTTATAAAATAATTAAATGGTCTAGATTTGGTATTTCGATTTACATATCCATTTTCGTATAGATTTTTCATTAATCTTGCTACATGTTCTCTTGTTTTTTTAATTGCTTTTTGAATATCACGTGATGTAAGTGATTTATCATTTAATAATCCTAAAATTTCTAATAATGTAGTGTTTTCAATTAAATTTGAATTACTATGTTGCGTCAATATTGCGTGAGTAGTTTGTTTTTTTGGATTAAACACTTGTAATTCAGTATTTTGAAAATTTAATAAATTAAATTGCATGTCTAAATCCAATAATTTTTGTTCGTAAAATTCTAATTTGGAAAAAATATCATTACGAATTTTGGTTATATTTTTATGAATTAAATGATTAATAATTATTAAAATAATTATCATAGTTATAGCTAACATCATAAATAATAATATTAATTGATTAAAATCAATCATATATCACAGATGTAACATCACATAATTATAAATGTTTAAAGTTTTATACTTATTATTATAACAATTTTGTTTGTTTAATCAATTGATTTATCACAAGAATAATTTTATCAATATCCATAATTTGATTTGAGTATTTAATTAGAGATACTTGTTTTGCTAATTTTAAAATAATATTAATTGTTTTTTCATCAATAATTTCAAAACAAGAGAGAAGTAACATTGTATGTTGTAATCGATTTAATTTTATTCGTATTTGTTTTACTTGTCTGTAATATGCTCCTGATGTTATAGGTAATCTTGTCTTCTCTTTTTTTCTCTCATTTAAAATTATTTCAAATTGCCGTTGTGTTAATTGTGATTTTTTTATTAATTCTGTAATTATATCATTAAATTTATTTATTTTTTTGTTTGTCATACTATACATATTTGTATAGTATTAAATAACTTTATAGTAATTTAAATAAAAATAATATATCATGAATAATAATATTCAAAATAAATTATTAGAAGAGTTAAAATATAAAAAAACAATAGTGTTTGTTTTAATTGATTCTGAAAACATGGATATAAATTTGGCAGTTAATTGTGCAAAACACTCTGAATTTATTGGTGTTTCTGCCATCTTAATAGGAGGTTCATCTGTTATTGATCAATTAGAGATGATAAAATTAGTTGGTGAATTAAAAAAAAACACATCAATACCGATAATACTATTTCCAGGTAATATAACCGGAGTTATTCCTGGAGCTGATGCAATTTTATTTACATCTCTTTTAAATTCTGAAAACCCATATTTTATTTCGAAAGCACAAGCTCTTGCTGCTCCAACAATATTGAAATTTAATCTTGAACCTTTATCAACTGCATATATAATAATTGGAACTGGAACTACAGCTGAATTTATAGGCTCAGCAAAAGGGATCCCATTTAAAAAAAATAAATTAGCTGCAGCATATGCATTAGCAGCAAAATTTTTTGGTATGAAATTTGTTTACCTTGAAGCTGGCTCTGGAGCTAATACTACTGTATGCCCAGAAATGGTGAAAGAAGTTAAGAAAATATTTAATGGCGTTCTAATTGTAGGAGGTGGTATCAATGATTATATTACTGCAAAGAAGTTATCTGATGCTGGTGCAGACATACTAGTAATTGGCACATTATTAGAAAAAAAAAATAATTTTGATGAACTAAAAAAAATCGTAAATGTTATAAATGGAAAGAAATTCTAAAATATTCACATATATAAACGCAAGGAATATACCAAAATTTTATGTTGGTTATTATACTAACATTATAGAACAATTATTTCAAAATTTTGAGATTTCAGCAAGTGCAAAATCAACATTAATTGACTCATCAGGTGTAATAGAATCTAAAATAGCATTTGATCTAGCTGATAGAGTTGCTAAAATGCATGATATTGATATTGCAGACACATTAAGAAACCTTTTAAAAAAAAAAGGTAAAGAACTATCTGCATTAGAAATTGCCGAAGATATAGTGTTAGGGAAATATATTGCACCAAACACAACAAAACAAAAAAAACTTGAATTAGCTATACGTGTAGGCCTCTCAATAGTTACTGAAGGTGTTACAATAGCTCCACTACAAGGAATCCATGAGGTAACAATAAAAAAAAATAAAGATGATTCTGAATACCTATCAGTATCTATAGCTGGACCTATAAGATCTGCAGGGGGTACAGAATCTGCAGTTACAATATTAATTGCAGACTATATTAGAAAAGCTGCAGGATTATCAAAATATGAAGCTAATTCATTTGATGATGAAACAGGGAGATTTGTGGAGGAGCTCAGAATTTATGAGAGTGAAGCTCAAGGAAACTTCCAATTTCATGTATCTGATGAAGATATTACAAAAGTTATTTCAAATTTACCAGTAGAACTAGCAGGCGTAGATACAGATCCATTTGAAGTAGTTAATCATAAAAACATGATACGTATAAAGACAAATCGTGTTAGAGGGGGCGCATTACGAGTTCTTAATGATGGGTTAATAGGAAGAGCAAAAAAACTACAAAAAAGAATAGAATTATACAAACTCGATGGTTGGGACTGGCTTAACGATCTTAAAGGCGCAATACAAACAACTGATAAAACTGATTCGTCTACAAAAAGAATGAAAGAAGTCATTGCTGGCAGATCTGTGCTCTCTACCCCTAATAATATTGGAGGGTTTCGGCTAAGATATGGCCGCGCATGCAACACCGGATTCACAGCTGTAGGTATACACCCTGTGTTGGCAGAAATTTTGGAAAATTCAATTGTTGCTGGAACACAAATTAAAATGAATATTCCTGGAAAAGGAGCAACAATTGCGTTTGTAGATTCTATTGAACCGCCTATAATAAAACTTCGAAATGGTAATGTGATTAAAGTTCAAAATATTGATCAGGCAATAAAGATAAAAAACAACATTGAAAAAATTATTTACCTAGGTGATATTTTAATATCTTTTGGTGACTTTATAGAAAATAATGCAAAACTAATACCAACAGGTTATGTTGAAGAATATTGGAATGCTGAACTACATGAAATGTTAAATAATTCTGAAATCATAAAACATAACATAAATAAATTTCTTGAACAAACACCAACCTTACAAGAATCTATTGACATGTCCATCAATTTTGGGATTCCATTACACCCAAAATATTTGTATTATTGGGATCAAATAAAAATTGATGATTTATACAAACTATTAAAACCAATAAAAATACAAAATAATGAAATATTATATGATCGTAGTAATAAAAACATATTAGAAAAATTAGGTGTACCGCATGTATTAACAGAAAAACACATCTCTATAGTAGGACTGGATAAAGATATTTTGTATACTTTGTTATTTAGAAAAAACATTGTTTTTAATTCTAATTCTGTAGTAAAAATATTATCTAATTCATCAGGAATCAAAATCTGTAATAAATCATCAACAACTATAGGTGTTAGGATAGGACGCCCAGAAAAAGCGTCTATTCGTAAAATGAAACCACCAATCCATGTCATATTTCCAACAGGTGGAGTAGGTGGTGTTTCTAGAGATATATGTAAAGCTTCACAAAAAGAAAACTTCCATACTATAATACATAATAAAATATGTTCACAATGTAATAACATATCAATTGGTATAAAATGTAAAAAATGTAATAATAAAACTAAAATCATATACTCATGTACTTTATGTAAAATACATAATGCAACTAACATATGTAAAAAATGTAAAAAACAATGCGTTGTATACTCTAACAACTATTTTTCACTTAAAAAAGAATTATTAGCAATACAAAAAACTATGGGAATTCGCGTTAAAAAACCACTCAAAGGTGTTAAAGAATTAATTGGACAAAATAAGGTAGCTGAACCACTGGAAAAAGGATTAATTAGACAAAACTTAGATCTAACAGTATTTAGAGACGGTACAATTAGATTTGATTCCACTAATTCTCCATTAACTCATTTCAAACCAAAATGGATAAATGTTAGTACATCCATTCTTAAAAAACTTGGGTATGAAAAAGATATAGAAAATAAACCATTAACAAATTCCAATCAAATAATAGAATTACGTATACAGGATGTTATAATTCCATATGAATGTGGAAAATCATTAATGAAGATATCCAAATATATAGATATAGAATTAGAAAAACTATATAAAAAAAACACATTTTACAATATATCTAATGTTTATGATCTTATAGGGCATTTAATAGTTGGTTTGGCGCCACATACTTCTGTAGGCATAATTGGAAGAATAATTGGATTTACGAAAACACATACATGCTTCGCCACTCCTAATTGGCATTCTGCTAAGCGTAGAGATGCTGACGGCGATGCAGATTCAATAATATTACTTATGGATGTATTATTAAATTTCTCTAAAAATTTTTTATCTGATAAAATTGGTGGTTTGATGGATGCACCATTATTAATACAACCATTAGTAGTCCCACATGAATCACAATCACAAGCACATAATTTAGAAATAGTAAAAAAATATCCAATATCGTTTTTTAGATCGACTATAAAAAAACAAAAAGCTACAGATGTTAAATCTGTTGAATTAATAAAATCAAAACTAGATACGGAAAAACAGTTTTATGGATACCATTATACTCATGATACCTCTATATTGAATGTATCAAAATCTCGTAGTGCATATACTTCATTAAACTCGATGTTGGATAAATTTGATCTACAAATACGAAATGCTAATATAATAAATTCTATTGACACTGACGAAATGATATCTAATTTGATAACAACTCACATTATACCTGACATAATGGGCAATCTTAGAGCTTACACAACACAAAAATTTAGATGTACATCTTGTGGTAAAAAATATAGGAGAGTCCCGCTTTTTTTTTATTGTAATTGTGGAAATAACTTAATTCAAACTATAACAAGATCTACTGTAGAAAAGTATCTTTCCTTCGCGATTAGACTAGCAAACAAATATTCAGTCAGCCCATACATTAAAAATAGAATATCTACATTATCAGAAGAGATAGATTTTATTTTTGGGCATAAAAATAACATACAATCTATTATTTCAGATTTTATAAAATAATTTATTTAATTTTTATATATTCATAAGCTTTGGTTTTATCATCAAAACAATATTTTACTTTTTGAAAATCATTTCTAAACATCTTTACTTTATTTTGTATTTTAACAGATTCTTTTTTATCAATTATTACATTTTTAATGAATTCGGCAATTTGTTTCATTTCTGATTTTTTCATGCCTAATCTTGTTATCTCAGATACGCCAATTCTTATTCCTCCTGGATGAAGATAATTTCTTCCAGCTTTAATATCGCCTGGAATCAATTGCCTATTGACAATTATGTTGGATTTTTCTAACTCTTTTTCTGCTTTCCCTCCATCTGAATATTTTGATATGTCGACCACAACTTGATGTGATTTAGTAAAACCATTTTTTTCACCAAGTACATCAAAACCAAATTCATTCAATGAACAAGCTAACATCTTTGCATTTTCTATAATATCTTTTGCATATATACTTCCAAACTCTAAAGATTCTATAAAAGCTATAGTCTTAGCTGCCATATGATGAATGTGATGATTACTAGTCAATCCTGGAAATGTAGCCTTCTTTATTTTCTCAGCAAATTTATCATATGATAAAATTAAACCACCTTGTGGGCCAAATAAAGTCTTATGCGTACTCATAGTCATAGTATCGGCACCTTCTCTTAACGGATCTTGAAATTGTTTACCTGCTATTAAACCTGCTACATGTGCAGCATCATAATTGATATGTATATTGTATTCTTTGAATATTTCTGACAATTCTTTTACTGGATGTGGAAACAAAAATAACGATCCTCCGAACATAGATAGTTTGGGAATTTTATCTTGTTCTAATTTTTTTATTTTATGAATTGTTTTATCGATGTCTATATTCATATTGACTTTATCAAATGGAAACGAATCTATATTTAGACCATGTACTAATCCTGCAGTCCCACTATACTCTTTTTTTCCATGTGATATATGTCCACCTGAAGAAATAGGCATACATATCATTATGTCTCCAGGTAGCGTAAACGCTGAATATATTATTAGATTTGACACCACTCCTGATATTGGTCTAACATCTGCAAATTCTGCATTGTATAGTTCTTTTGCTAACTTTGCACATTCTAATTCTACTTGATCTATATATTCACATCCTGCATATACCCTTTCTCCAGGCCATCCTTCTGCATATCTATTTGCAAAGTCAGATATTGTAGCTTCTCTAACAGCAGGACTTGTTATATTCTCACTAGCAATCAATGGAATAGAATTGCTAAAAAAATCATTATGATTTTCTAATAACGAAAAAATCTTCTTATATTTTTCTTTATACAAAGAATTATGCATTCATATAAGTAAAATTTTTTATCAATATATTTTTTTAATTTTAGTCGTGAAATAAGTATAAAAAAGGGAATTTATTTTAATATATTTATGAGTATACAAACCCCAAAGGGTACTTTACCTGTGGTATTACTAAAAGAAGGCGCTAATGAAACTAAAGGGCGCGAAGCACAAAAAAACAATATATCAGCTAGTAAGATTATTGCTGAAATAGTACGTTCTAGCTTGGGACCTAGAGGAATGGACAAAATGCTTGTTGATTCTTTGGGAGACGTAACAATAACAAATGATGGAGCTACAATTCTTAAAGAAATTGATGTGCAACATCCAGCTGCTAAAATGTTAGTTGAAATTTCCAAGACTACTGATAACGAAGTGGGTGACGGTACTACTTCTGCTGTCATATTAGCTGGTTCTTTGTTAGAAAACGCTGAATCTTTACTGAGTTTAGACGTTCATCCAACAATAATAGTTGATGGTTATAGAAAAGCTGCTAATAAAAGCAAGGAACTTTTGAGAGATATCGCAGATAAAATTCCAGCAGATGATAAATCAATTTTACTAAAAATTGCTAAGACTGCAATGCAGACAAAGTTAGTTAGAAAAGAATCTGAAGTTCTTGCTAAAATAATAGTAAAATCAGTTCTGGCAGTAGCAGAAAAAAATGGAGATGATTATATTGTGGATGTAGACGATATAAAAGTAGAAAAAAAATCAGGAGGATCAATTAAAGATTCTAATTTAATAGATGGAATAGTTATAGATAAAGAAATTGTACATGGCGGAATGCCAAAAAAAATTGATAATGCAAAAATTGCGTTAATTAATGCTGCTCTTGAAATAAACAAAACTGAAACAGACGCTAAAATTAACATTTCTAATCCACAACAAATGAAAGCATTTCTTGATGAAGAAAATAGAATGTTAAAAAATATGGTTGATAAAATAATACAAAATAATGCTAATGTAGTATTATGTCAAAAAGGAATTGATGATATGGCTCAGCATTATTTTGCAAAATCTGGCGTGATCGCAGTTAGAAGAATAAAAGAGAGTGACATGACAAAACTAGCTAGAGCTACTGGAGCAAGAATAATAACAAATCTTGATGACTTAAATGAAAATGAATTAGGAGAGGCTGAACTTGTAGAAGAAAGATCTATTGAAGAAGACAAATGGGTTTTTATTGAAGGTTGTAAACACCCACGTTCTGTTACACTTCTACTTAGAGGCGGATCTCAGAGGGTTGTTGACGAAGTTGAACGTTCTGTGCATGATGCAATTATGGTAGTGCGAGATGTTATGGAACACCCTTCCATAGTAGCTGGAGGAGGAGCGCCTGAAACATACGCAGCAACTAAACTTAGAACATGGGCAAAAACATTAGAAGGTAGAGAGCAATTAGCTGCTGAAAAATTTGCTGATGCATTAGAATCTATACCATTAGCATTAGCAGAAAATGCTGGAATGGATTCAATAGATACGTTAGCTAATTTACGTTCAAAGCAGTTAAAAGATGAAAAATGGACAGGAATAGATGTAATGAAAAGCCGTATTGTTAACATGAAGTCTAGTGATATTGTAGAACCATTATCAGTAAAACATCAAATAATATCTGCTGCTTCTGAAGCTGCTTGTATGATACTCAGAATAGATGATGTAATAGCCACAGCAAAATCAGCAGGTCCTCCACCAGGTGGTGAAGGTGGAATGGGCGGAATGCCTGGAATGGGCGGAATGCCTGGAATGGGCGGAATGCCTGGAATGGGCGGAATGCCTGGAATGGGCGGAATGCCTGGAATGGGCGGAATGCCTGGAATGGGCGGAATGCCTGGAATGGGCGGAATGGACATGTAGCCCTAACCCATTTTTATGTTGTGTTTAATTTTTAATATTGTTTTTAACAATTTTATTTATACATCAAAATAAAGATAAAATTCATGTGGATGCGGTCTTATTGATATTTCCCTTTGATCTTTTCGTTCCAACTCTATAATTTTATCTATCACATCATTTGAAAAAACAGGGATCAAAAATTTTCTATCACATTCTAATTCGTCCAACGCTTCTCCTAAATTTGCAGGAAGCACATCTATACCTTTTTTGGTTCTCTCTGTCTTTGACATTTTGAATATATCTTCACGCACCTGGTTCCCAGGCTCTATTTTTTTCTTAATTCCATCTATGCCTGCAGCCAATACTGAAGAAAAAACTAAATATGGATTAGCAGAAGGGTCTGGAGCTCTAAATTCTAATCTTTTTAAATATGAATATTTTTTATTTTTAAAATGCTGTGGTACTCTAACTATTGCTGATCTGTTACTAGTGCTCCATGCTATATATGCAGGAGCTTCATAACCTGGAACTAGTCTGTGATAAGAGTTAGTTGTAGGGTTTGATATGGCAGTTAATGCTTTTGCATGATCAATTATGCCACCACAAAAATATCTACCAATTTGACTTAATTCATCAACATCATTTTCATCATAAAATACATTGAAATTATCTTTCCATAAACTTACATTAGTATGCATACCAGATCCCGCATCCATTGATATCGGTTTTGGCATCATAGTTGCTATTTTCTCATATTTCTGTGCTATATTACGTACTACAAATTTGTACGTTTGAGTTGCGTCTGCAGCATTTGTAAGGCGATCATATTTAATATCTATTTCACATTGACCAGCTGTAGCAACTTCATGATGATGATTATCACAAAGAATGCCAAAATATTCACTTAAAACATCAACACACTCATTTCGAAAAGGAGTTAGTGTATCTGATGGAGTACTTGGATAATAACCTTCTTTTAGCCCCATAGGGTACCCAGTACCATCTTCACTCCAAGGCGCTTCTTTAGATTCTATAGAATATGATTGGCCTTTATATGGAGTTAACACATCCCAATGAATTTTATCAAATACAAAAAATTCTACTTCTGGACCCCATAGGCTATAATCAAACATCTGTTCATTGATGTATCTTTCAGCTTTTTGCGCAATACCACGTGGATCTCTTTCTAATCTGCCTCTTTCTTTTCCCCAATATACATCACATATCAACCTAGCTGTTTTTTTATCAGTCATCCATGGTATGATTGAATACGAATTAGGATCTGGTTTTAAAATAAGATCAGAATCATCAATGCTAGTAAAACCTATGATGGACGATCCATCTAATTTTGGTAAACCATCATTCATCTGATCTGCTGTAAAAGTATTTGCAGATATTGTAGTGTGATGAAACCTACCAACTAAACTTGAGAACTGTAAATCTATGAATTTTATGTTATCTGATTTTATTCTTGTAAAAACATCTTGGCCAGAATATTTTATCTGGGCCGCATTTCCATCAATTACTTTATATGGCAATTTTGTATCTTAAGCTAAAGCATAATGATCCCGTCATTTAAGGATTTGTGATGTCTTCAATGTCAGAAAATAAAAAAATCGACCATAATTATCTGTATGTAACAGCTCTACGTGAAATGAATACAGAATCAATACAAGAAATTAATTCCAATTTTTATATAGATGTATCATCATTACTTGATAAAATAAAAACTGAAGAATATGACGGTATTGAAGTTAAAGTGAAAACAATGTTTATAAATATAACATTGGATATGATTTCTTTGATTATCGAGACTAGATTAGATAAAGCTATAAAGCTTAACACAGACGAAAATTTATTGGATGTAGAACAGTGGATATTAGACAAGTATAGAAAATTCGATTCCAACACAAACATCATTATAGACGCAATAAAAAACGGTAATAACAAACTTATTCAATCTATTTCAAATAGATTTAAAACCAAACTAGTTACCGTGAGATTTCTCCATGATCTAGACGAAATAGTAGGTTTTGATTTAAATAAATATGGGCCTTTCAAACGTGAAGATGTAGCTACTATTCCTAACAAAAACGCTCAAGTATTAATTAAGAAAAAAATAATAGAAAAAATTTATCCAAGTTAACATGTCCCATCTTGATGTTGATATAGTGGATTTTATTCTATTGACAATATATCCGACAATTTCTTTATTGATAATAGAACTTATCTATAAATTCATCAAAACTAATTTAAAACACAAATTGTTATTACAGTCTAGTATGCTAATAATTTTTGGCATATCTTATTTGGTTGTAATTGAACCTCATTGGCTAACCTCCATAGTGCTATTCTCATTAGCAGCTGTATTACTATATCAGGCAAAAAATTCCAAATGATTTTGTGTAAAATCAAAATAACAATATAATATATAATACATTACTATGCATTTTTTTATGATGAAAAATCAGGTAGTGGTTATCACTGGTGCAAGTAGTGGAATTGGCTATTCTACAGCATTGCACTTATCAAAACTCAAAATGAAGATTGCTATTGGAGCAAGAAGAACCAAAAAACTAGAAAATTTAAAAAAAAAAATGATTGAAAATGGAAGTGACGTCATATACAAAGAATTGGATGTGTCTAAAAAACAAAGTTGTAATTCATTTATTGATCATATTATAACAAAGTGGAAACGCATTGATATTTTAATAAATAACGCTGGTATAATGCCATTAAGCTTCATAAAAAATCTAAAATTTGAAGAATGGGATAGAATGATCGATGTGAATCTTAAAGGAACTTTGTATTGTACCGGATTTACAATTCCGCATATGATAAAGCAGAAATCTGGACATATAATCAATATTTCTTCAGTAGCAGGCAAAATAGTATTTCCAGCTGGTAGCGTATATTGTGCAACAAAACATGCAATAAATGCGTTAAGTGAAGGGCTGAGACAAGAATTAAGTAGATATTCAATTAGAATAACCTCAATTGAACCTGGGGTTGTCAAAACTGAGCTTACAAATACAATTACAGACAATTCTTTGCAAAATTTTATTGAGAACAGTAAAAAAATGATTGCTCTTAAAGCTGAAGATATAGCAAATGCAATATTATTTGTTATACAAAATCCTAAACATGTTAATATTAATGAATTATTAATCAGACCTATTTCACAAAAGCTCTAGTTGATAATAATCATCACATACAGCAATTTTTTTTATAACTCATTGACAAAAATTAATCATTTAATCATGGAGTCATGAAAAAGCATAATGCAAAATTTTTAAACTTATGAAAAACTACTGTTAAAATAATTCATGTAATCATTATTAGATTGGATTATGATAGAAATCTAATAATATTTTAATATATTAATTTATTTTATAACTTGGGACTATAGTCTAGATTGGTATGATTCCAGCCTGGGGTGCTGGTGGTCGCAGGTTCAAATCCTGCTGGTCCCAATACATGATAAATTACGGGTTCATAAGTTTAAAAATTTTAAAACACGCGTAAAATTTTTTTTGTTATTATTATTCTTGTATAGGCGTAATAACTCTATTAATTTTTCGTTGGTAATTTTACCATCGTTATTAACTTTTTTTGATATTGACGATCTTATGTACATGTATTGAATTACTGATGTTACATTTGACACTTTTCTTGTCACGCTTGCATTTTCAAAATCTAGTATTGTGGGATGATTGTTGCTAATGATTATGTGTTTTGACGCATTATTTAATTCTCCATGATCTATGTTGTATTTATCAAGAATATAGCAATCAATAAGTATCGTTTTTATTACATGATTGAAGTCATCATAGCTTACATCATCTATCCATTTAGATATTATCTCTCCATTTATATACTCCATTACAATAAAATTTTTACTACTTTCAATTATGTTAGGACCAATGTTTATATCATTTGCTATTTTTAAAAGCAGAGACTCTCTATTCATAGTCTGCTGTTGAGAATCAACACGCCTTATTTTTAGGGCGACAATTTTTTTATTTTTTTTTGCTAACGCTATTAAACCATTATGTCCTTTTCCTAGAATTGATATATTATTTATTTTTGTATTGCCAAAAAATGATATTGCTTCTATTCCTAAATGATTAATTTCAGTATATCTAGATTCTATTTGATTTTTTGTCGCAATAGGATATCCTAATATTGATACATATGGTTTTTCTAATATCTTACTAATTGGATGGAAAAATTGTTTCATCGGTAACAGCAAATCCATTTAACATGTTCTCAAGAGTTCGATTTTTCTTAATACTAAAATATGTGACATTGTTCCATTTTTTTATATCTTTTTTCAATCCATTAGACACTCCTGTTAATTTATTTTTTAAAAAGTTTAATAAAAACTGTCTGGCATCTGCATATTGTCTTTTTTGTAATGCTGACACATGCCCTTCATTATTAATCCACATTAAATCAGATTTTTTAGTATTTTTTGTAATGAATTTATTACAATCTTCTTTATGAAAGACACAAGGACCATTTTTAATGTAGAGTTCATTTATTCTTCTAGTTTCTAATAATAATAATAAACATACATATTTTTTGTTTACCTTGACAGAATTTTGTAACACATTGAAGCCATATTCATTCATTTGCATAGTTAAAGCATTTACGGTTTTCATGATTTGACCTCCTAGTATATCTGGACTTCTGTAGCTATAATAAAATTTGATAATTATTACATTTTTCCAGTTTTTTTTCTTTTTTAATGATTTACTAATAAAATAATTAGTAGACGGCTTCCTTAAAAACGCTCTACATGTTAACGCCAATTTAGCAAAATTTTTAATTGAAATAGCAGCAGCTAAATTTCTATTAACATCAATTGGATCTATAATTGATATAGGTGTATTGAATTTTTTGTTAGTTTTTCCTATTATTTGTTTCTGTTGTAATTTCGATAATTCATTTATCGAATTGATGAAACTCTTAAAATTATAAACTAATACCTCTGTAACATAGCCGCTAAATCCTTGCTTTAATATTTCAGAACCATATATTTCATTACTAATTAAGAATAATTTTAATACACGAACATCGTCTTTCATTTCATCTGAAAGAAATTTCGTCATGAATTTTGTATGAAACACTGATCTATCTGCAGCACTTTTCCACGCGCCTAATTTTACATCATAACATGGTACCAAATTGATTTTAGTTTGTTTAATAATTGCTTCTATATATGGATGTTCTGAATACCTTGTATACGGACAAAATTTTTTAAGAGACTCAAACCCTATTATTCTTGTTAATTTTATGAATTCAGATTTATCTACGTCGTTTTTGAATTTCATGAATATGTCTATATCAGCTTTTTTTGGTATCCATGTACCTTTAGCGTATGATCCTCCAAATTCGATATTTTTTATTTGTGGATATTGGGATGCATATTTTTTAATCAAATTTATTGCGGTTTCTGCAATTTCATCTTTCATATTTTTTATTTTTGTAGATGGCACTGCAATTTTCTTTATTTTTTCAATTATTTCATCCATCTTAAATTATATTATTTATTAGTATATATAGAACAATCATTAGATTTATTTATTCTACCAATAAATTTACTTTCATTATACTTCATTTTAACACTTACTGTATTTTTGTTTTATGACTAATTCAATAATTATTTTTTGTATATTACTTGTAACATTTTTACTTAGATTATTCGCATCATTCATTTAATTGGTTAAACTAATTATATGTATAACTGGAATGCCTGGTGCCGGGAAATCTACAATTGCAAATGGATTAAAATCCAAAGAATTTGACGTCATTAACATGGGAAATGTCATACGAGAAGCAGCTAAAAAAAAGAATTTGCCTCCTACACATAGTGCTCTTAATACCATAATGAAAAAAATGAGAAAAAAATACGGTCCAGAAATAATTGCAAAATTAATTAAAGAAAAGATCGTTTCCTCCAATCATGACATCGTTATCATAGATGGTATACGATCATATGCAGAAGTAAATTCTCTTAAAAAATTAGCTACTACTAAAATTCTTTCAATACATACATCTACTAATAAAAGATATGAATTATTACTTCGTCGTGGAAGATCAGATGACCCTAATTGTCGAGAATATTTTGACGAACGTGATAAACAAGAAATTGATATTGGTGTTAGTTCTCCAATTGCTTTGGCAGACGAAAGTATTTCTAACAATGATCTTACCATTCCACAATTAATAAATGCAGCATACAACATAATAAAAAAGTGGCATGACAAATATTCCAAATCTAAAATGTAAAATAATAGCAAGTTCGACAATTTATACATCTGAAGATCCGCAGAAAGTAAAATATTCTATAGACAACATCATTTTAAATGCTGAAGTAAAAATAAGTTTGCATAATATCTATGCTAGATCTAATACGATAGATTCATTACTTAAAATTTATAACACCATATTTTTTCATAATAAATATAAAATATATGAAACTAAACTTCATAACAATCTACATAATAACAATACGTGGTTATATATGAATAAACAAGCTGCATATGCTAATTCAATTGTGTTATGTAATGATATAGATGAATCTCCACTGGGACCAATTAAAATAAGTATTTTTTCTGACGATATAATGTCACTTATAACGTGGTTGACAAAAAAACTAAATTAGTATAAATATTTAATTTCATTAATTATATGAATAGATTTTTCTACAAAATTCAACATTTTATGTTTCTTATCTTGTTCAGATTGAGGCTTTTTTAATTCAGTATTCGAATATTCATTATTAATGTACGATGTATTTCTATTATTGATCACAAGTAACATGATTACACATATAATAAATAAAACTATTAGAATTTTGATCATGAATACTTGATTTCTTTCATTTCATTTTAATATAGCTAATCATTCTACATCTACTACTTTGAAGTCTGCAGCGCAAATAACTTTGTGATGCACTTTTTTTGCTTCTTCTACAAATTTATTTTCGTTTTTGTACCTTGTAGAAAAATGAGTTAAAATTAATTTCTTTACATTAGCATGATTTGCAAGTAACGCAGCTTCATATGCTGTGGTATGTTGAGTTTTTATTGCTTTATACTTCATGTTGTGTAAAAATGTTGAATCAAAAATCAGATAATCGCAATTATTAAAAAATCGTTCTAATTTTTTTGTCGGCCTAGTATCTCCAGAAATACCTATTCTTCTACTATCCTTCTTCATTTTTACAATATCTGATGCATTTACCATTTTATTTCCTATTTTAACATTATTGCCATTTTGAAGTTCCTTCCACATATTCCCCTTTGGAACATTAAATTGCATAGCTCTAGATGGAGAAAATTTTCCATATTTGAAAACTTTTTCTAATAAAAATGAAAATGTTCTTATCGAATGTCGTGCTTTGCAACAATTTATCTTGTACATATTTTCTTGTATTACTGTTTTTTCGTTTATTGAATTTATAAGTACTGGATAAGTTAAATTAAAATTTAATGTTTTCATATTTTCTACTATGAATTCTATTATTCCTTCTGGACCGTAAATTTCTATTGGTTTAGTTCTTTGTTGTATTGACATGGTTTGTAATAGCCCAAGTATTCCAATGCAATGATCCCCATGTAAATGTGTTATGAACAATTTCATTTTTTTATTCCATTTTAAACCTGATTTGGCATATGAAACTTGTGCATTTTCTCCAGCATCAAACATCAAGATAGTATCATCAATCTCAATACAAACGCAAGACAAATTCCTATTTATTGTAGGTCGTGATGCAGAAGTTCCTAAGAATATAATTCTCAAATCATACATCTATATTCTTACATATAGATATTTTTTATCGTTGTAACTTAAAATCTAATTTGTTGACTACATTTTTTATAGCCGTGTACATTATAGGTGCAATATCAATTTTTTCACAACCTTCTTTAGTACTAGTAGTTATAATTTTTTCTACACCGGATTTAATAATTTTTTTTCTAGCATCATTAACTAGAATTGCATGTGTACAACAAACAAAAATTTTCTTACATTTATTTTTTTTTAATATTTTGGTAGCGTTGATGATACTATTCCCTGTACTTATTATGTCGTCAATCAAAATGATATTTTTATTATGCACATTACACAAATTATCAGAAATAATTGTAATTTCCCCAGTTGTTCTATCACGTTGTTTTTTTAATGTTAAGTATTCAGTCTTTAATAATTGCGAAAGTAATTTTGCTCTGTCGTTACCACCAAAATCAGGAGATACAATAATCAGATCTTGTAATTTTAATTTACTAACATATTTAGCTATTGCTGGCACCGCTGAAACATTAGTGATCGGAACGTTGAATTTTTTTAATGCTAAATTACTATGTATATCTAATACTATCAAAGCAGATACACCTACAGCTTCAAACAGTTTAGATAATACTTCTATGGTTGCCACTTCTCCAGGAAGAAACACTCTATCTTGCCTAGAATAACCCATATATGGTATTACCGCTACAATTAATTCTGATTGCTTTTTTATTTCATATATCAAAGATATTATTCGAATTAGATTTGAATCTACAGGCGGATTTATAGAATGTATTATTATTACAATTTTTGCTTCTATTTTTCTTATTGTTATTTTGCTTTCTCCATCTGCAAATATTTTTAATTTATATGTAATACAATCGTAACTAAATTTTTTGGCAATTTCTAATGCTAATTGAGAAGATTCTTCGTTACTTATGATGATGTTATTATTCAATAGGTTCAAATTACTATCGACTGATTCTTAAATGTTGAGATATTATTCTATTTTGTTAGATCTCCTACTCCAAATTCTTCTATTATCTTAGATCTTGCTTCATCCAATTTTGCTATTTCTTCAGCTTCTAATTTTTCGTCACTTTGATAAATAGTCCTAATGGGCCACGGTATCTTAATTTCGTATTTTTTGAATTCTTCAAACATGATGATATGGATATCGCTTTTAACTTTAAATTGGTTTTTATATTCTTTTACATATATCCACATAGTAAAATCTAAAGACGAATCATTAAATTTATTAAATCGTACTACCGGTTGTTTTATGTTTATATTGATGTCTTTGTCACATCCACAACTTTGTTTATTTCGTTTTACATATGGACATTTATTTTGTCTTATAAGATGAATTCCACGATGATCTTTAATTTCTAACATTGCACGATTTCCTACTTTCATTAATATAGCTACAACTTGTTTTGGATCGTTCAAATATGAAACGCCTATATTTATAACAACTGGAAACAAGGTTGCTTCTTTGGTGTAATTAATAACTTGGTTAGATACTAGCATCTTGGTTGGTATTATTGCTAGAGATTCATTTAATGGATGTCGTACATATGTAATTCTTGGAGTAATTTTATGTACATATCCTCTATAATTACTATCTAATTTTATCATATCGTCTTCTTTTAACATTTTGTCTTTACGAATCAAAATATAAGCAAAATAATTTTCTACAGTTTCTTTTAATGCTAACCCGATTCCTAATGCTAATCCTCCAGTAGCTGTAGCTAATACCACTAGATCTATTCCCCACCATGAAATCACTCCTATTATTGTAGACGAAAATACTATTAGCGGAATTATTTTTTTTACAGATGTAGGAATTAACTTTTTAGTTGAGCCAGGGATCTTTGATCCTGGAATCAAAATTTCAAAATTATGAGTTCTTCTTTCTTCTGCCCATGTATATCTATTGTAAATCTCTTCTATCGGAGCTCCTAATTTTAGTTTTTTACCAGATTTATTATTTCCATTAATACAATCCTTATAATATTTAAGATACTTTTTATCTTCTGAAGATCTCCAATTAGAAAAAGGGTTCTTTGTTATTTTTTTGTAACTACCAATTTGTAATCCATTGCTAGTACGAAAATTCTGTAAAAACTTTTGTCCATCAACGTGCCTTAAATGTTTTTTAAATTGCACTGTTGTTATTTCATTTGGTATTGATTTTGGTGGTACCCATTCAAACAATCTAAAAAATAATTCATCTTCGTCATCATCAAAACCTTGTTTTGCTTTCCATACATCAAAATCTTTATGTTCAAATATTGATTCATCCCTTTTATTTAATATGATAGGAACGAGTTGAGATATAGTATAGCCAATAATTAATACATTAATTGTATTAATAATTTTAATGAATGTTCTATGCGGAGTCAATTTTTCAATTCCATTTTCCTCACGAATCTTTTTTTCATCTTCGTTAAAAGGTTCAAAAAGTTGTACATATACATTAATTGAAGATATAAGTACTAATGCAAAACATGGTAGCAACACGATACGTAAAAAATCAGCCAAGTGAGGTTTTGTATAATTAAACCTCTTGGATCTAATCCAGAATGAAAATTTCTTATAAATTGTAGCAATTATTATCATGCCTGCTATCAAAAGTACTACTGCAATTTGAAGAGAAATGGACGATGAAAGTAAATTGAAAACATTCTCGATTTGACCTCCTGTAATCTCTGTGATTTCATTTGTCATTTAATTTCTATGACTGACAATAGTTAAATTGTTTTTCGTTTATCAAAAATGTTAACACTTAACAACATCAAAAACTAATTATTTGTTATGCTGAGAGAAGACAAAATTAGATGTGATGATATTAAATCACATAAAATACAAACTTACACACTACAAAATTTTCGTAAAATACCACAAATTGAATCTATGAGTACAGAAAAACAACATGAAATCGAAATTGTAGGTAACGTGTTTCCGTTCAAGACAAATAATTATGTTATAGAACAACTTATTGATTGGAATAATACGCAAAACGATCCAATGTTTATATTAAATTTTCCGCAAAAAAATATGTTATCTGAAGCACACTACAAAAAAATGAAGTTTGTATTAGAAAATTATTCTGATCAGAAAGAAATCATTAATGTTGCAAACCAAATTAGAATGCAATTAAACCCACATCCTGCAGGACAATTAGAATTTAATATTCCAAAATTATTTGATGGTACAAAATTATTAGGAATGCAACATAAATACAAAGAAACTTGTTTATTTTTTCCAAGCCAAAGCCAAACTTGCCATGCATATTGTACTTTTTGCTTCAGATGGCCACAATTTGTTGGAATAGACGAGTTAAAATTTGCTATGAATGAAAGCAATCAACTGATACAATACCTGCAAGAACATGATGAAATAACTGACATATTATTCACAGGTGGTGATCCTATGATAATGAAGGCAAAAATATTTTCTGCTTATATAGATGCTATATTGGAGGCAGATCTACCAAATTTGAAGTCTATACGCATCGGATCAAAAGCCATTTCATATTGGCCATATAAATTCATCACAGATAACGATTCAGAAGATATGTTAGAAATATTTAAAAAAGTTACTGATAATAATTTACATCTCGCATTCATGGCTCATTTTAATCACTTAACAGAACTTTCTACACCGTCTGCAAAATTAGCAATTAAAAAAATCAGTGATACTGGTGCAATAATAAGGACTCAATCGCCTATTTTATCTAAAATTAATAATAACTCTGAAATGTGGTCTAAAATGTGGAATTTACAAGTTCAATTGGGATGCATTCCATATTACATGTTCGTAGTAAGAGATACTGGTGCGCAAAAATATTTTGGTATAACTTTAGTAGAAGCATACAAAATTTTTGTAGATGCTTATAGACAAGTTAGTGGATTAGCAAGAACTGTTAGAGGACCAAGTATGTCAGCTACTCCTGGCAAAATACTTATTGATGGAATAATAACACTAAACTCGCAAAAGTTTTTGACATTGAGATTTTTACAATGCAGAAATCCAGATTTAGTTCAAAAACCATTTTATGCTAAATACAATGAAAACGCTATGTGGATTGATGAACTACAACCGGCATTTTCGAATAAATTTTGCTTTGAATTAGATCATGTTAAAACTAAGTTTAATTAACAAATTTAATCTCGATAATGATCTGTTGATTCATAAGTACCGTTATATTATAATAATCACAGGTTGATATGGTGAGAGCAAAAATAAATAAAAAAGATAAATGCCCACGCTGCGCAAGCGATAAAGTAGTAACAGACAATGAATCAGGAGAAATGTTTTGTGCAAAATGTGGTTTTGTGTTATCTGAAAAATTACAAGAAGCTGGTCCTGAATGGCGTTCATTTACACAAGATGAACATGGAGATAGAGCAAGAGCTGGAGCTCCTACTTCATTAGCAATGCATGACATGGGCCTTGCTACTATAATCAATCCTGCAAACCGTGACGCTTCTGGGCGTCCTTTGACGGCATCTATGAAGAGCACTATAGAAAGACTACGAACATGGGATAGTAGAAGTCAAGTTCATGAACCAGTAGATCGAAATTTTAGACAAGCATTCAGTGAGTTAAATAGATTGAAAGATAAACTAGCAATCTCTGAAGCCGTAATAGAAAAAGCTGCTTATATATATAGAAAAGCACTTGATAAAGGATTAGTACGAGGAAGATCCATACCTGCATTAATGGCATCATCTCTATATGCTGCTTGTAGAGATACGGCTACTCCACGTAATCTTAAAGATATAGAAATAGCTGCTAATATAAAGCGTAAAGACATAGCCAGATGTTATAGACTTTTATTAAAGGAATTAGATTTGCGAATGCCTGTAACAAACTCAGTGCAATGTGTAGCTAGAATTGCTAGTAGAATTGGAATTGCAGAAAAAACAAGACGATATGCAATTCAAGTACTAAAAAACGCTCAAGATAATGAAGTTTCAGCAGGCAAAGATCCAATGGGGTTAGCAGCAGCTGCACTGTATTTGTCATGCGTTAAAACTGGCGAAGATAAAACTCAACGTGATATTGCAGAAGCAGCCAATGTAACAGAAGTCACAATACGAAATAGATACAAAGGCTTGAAAGACTCACTTAAGATGTAATGTCTTTCAACGAGAATATTTTTTTATATTAATAACAGACTTAAAATATTAATTACATAATAAATCATTATTGAATGCCACTGACGTATTAAAGAAAGATCATGTTGAAATTAGAAGATTTGAAAAAATTATAGCAAAGTGTTCATTACTTCTCTATAAAAAAAACAACGTACCCATAAAAGACTTGGAGAAAATATCTTTCATAATATCAGAATTTCTTGATGCTATACATTATACTAGAGAAGAAAATTCTTACTTTGCATGTGTATCTAGTTATGACATATTACAAAAAGAAATTAGAACATTTTTAATTGAACATGAATTTAGTCGTCGAATATCGCAAAAAATTATGCTGTACCTACAAAGCATGAAAAATGGTAATGACGAAAAAGAAAAATTAGCAAGATTTCTAAAAACTTATTCAATTTACTTAAATGATCATTTGGCAAAAGAAAGTAAATTTTTTGACCATGCACAAAAAGTGTTGTCAGTAGAAGAAGAAGCAGCAATGTTAGAACAATTCCAATCTTTTGTATTGATAACCACTAAAATCAATGAAATTATCAAACAAATTGGATACTTAGAAAACCAAAGTTGGTATAAAAATAATTCTTGAATCTTTTGTAGTTTGGTTTTGTTGTATATTTGCCTTAATTGATAAAAATCATAATGTAATTTTTTGTGTATGTATTTTTTTTATGTGGTTTTGAATTAAATGAATATTACTGAATAATTCGCCACAAAGTGGACATTTTTCCATTAAAAAGGAAAAATATTATTAATATATATAAATATTAGCATCTTACTGCAATAAACTAATATATTTTTCATATGTTTTTTACTTGTGGCCTCAAAACAAATTTCATTATATACATCTATACCAATGATGTTGGTAGGGTTTATAGTTGTGTTATTATCAACTCCTGAAGTTTCTATGCATGATACAATTGAGTTTGTAGGGTATTTGATTGGAATTACTGGTTGTATATTCTTTATAGCAGGATTGTTTTATAAACACGAATAAGTTATTTAAATGCAGAAGCAAAACTTGATAAATAGAAATTTAAAAGTACGATTATTTGAAATATTTACATCACTTGAAGGTGAAGGAATACTTTATGGTACTAAGACATTATTTGTGAGACTGGCAGGATGCCCATTTTCGTGTTTTTATTGTGATACGATGCCTGCATTACCAAGTGATTCTGGAATTGAATATGGTATTGAAGAAGCACGTAAATTAATAGATTCAAAGTTGGAGCATAATACTTATAAAGTAAATTTCACTGGAGGTGAACCACTAATGCAACACGAAGCTGTTATTGAATTGGCCAAGCATATACAATTAAAACAAATACCAACGTATCTAGAATCATCATGCTTTGATTTTAGTAAATTTGTACAATTGATTCCATATATGAATTATATTAAAATAGAATTCAAAACACAAGATTCGCAATTTGTAAACCAAAAAAATTATGTACATATACTACAAAACGAATTAATGTGTTTGAAGACTTCCATAGATAAGAATAAATGTCCATACATCAAAATACTCATAACATCTAAAACTTGCAAATCGGAATTTACAAAACTATTAAGATCGATTTTCAATATAAACGGAATAAATAATATTTCAGGTTTCGTATTACAACCAGTGCATGGAACTGGAAAACCTAAATTAGAAAAACTATTGAAATTTTATGATTTAGTATATGCATATTATAAAGAAGTTAGAATAATACCACAATTACATAAATTCATGGACGTATCATAATTACTATCTTCAACTTAAAATACGATGTCATTTTTTAAAAAATATGGATAAAGCAAGAGTACAAAGACTTATTCGCGAATTAATAGTTGAGTTGGGAGAAGATCCAACAAGAGAAGGATTAAAAAAAACACCAGAAAGAGTAGCTAACATGTATGATGAAATTTATTGTGGTTATAATTCAAATTCTGATTTATCATTAAAATTTTCAGAAAATTCAAATGTTGTTATAGCCAAAGACATACAATTTTATTCTATGTGCGAACATCACATGTTGCCATTTTTTGGTAAAACTACAATAGTTTATCATCCAGATAAGAAAGTATTTGGTATTTCAAAACTTATACGTCTCGTAGAAAAATATTCACGTAGACTACAAATACAAGAAAGATTAACAAACGATATTGCAAACGAACTGTATGGTCATAATGTTAGAGGCGTAATAGTCATTATAAATGCTGAACATTTATGCATGAGAATGAGAGGTGTGAAAAATGAATCTAAATTAACAACTATAACAAGAAGAGGGATTTATGAAGATGATCAGGAGAACATTACTTCGATGATAAGAAGATCTGCATATGATTTTTAAATAGTAATATTAAACACAAATTATGACATCGCACAATAATATCCATATTCCAAGTGAATCATTTCCTAATTGGATTTGGTATGCACTAGAATTTTTTATAGTGTTATCGATATCTGCATTAACAGCCAATGAACTCTCCAAAATAATTAATAACTATGAAATTACTGAAACTATTAATAATTGGATTTTCTGGAGTACCATTGGAAGTATATTCATTTTATGGTACATTATAATCAGAAGATTCGTTATTAAGAGAATATAATGTTTTTATTCAATTACATATATCTAGTTTTATCAGTTATATTTGTCTTTGAAAAAGCAATCTTACGATTATTACAAGATTCACATTTGCCACAATGAAATTTAAAACCATAGTAACAGCTCCATGTTTCAAAAATAACGTTTCCTAAATATTTATGGCCTTCTGACAGTAATTTACTTTTTGTATAGTTATTTTGGAAAGGAGACCATATAGTGAGTTTTTTCCTTAAACCAGATTTGATCCCATCTGATTCTGCTTGATTCAAAGCATCTTCAAATTTTTTTGTGAATTTTGGTCTACAATCTGGATAATTTATATCGTCTTTATGAGCACCATATGCCACTATCGATGCCCCAATTTTAAATGCCCATGCTGATGCTATTGATAAAAAAATTGCGTTACGTATTGGAACAACAACAGAATAATTAAATTTATTTGGAATAACTTCCTCATTATAACTAGTCAGAACGTTAGTATTATTGTATATGTCTTTCATAAATTCAATATTTATAATTTTATGATCTTTTAATTTCAAAACTCTGGTCAATTTTTTTGATATAGTAGCTTCTTTTCTATTTGCACGTTGTCCATACGAAAATGTTATTCCATATAATTCATATTCTTTTAAATGTATGCACATGCAAGTTGAATCTAATCCGCCACTAAAAATAATTACGCATTTATTTAGATCCATTTTGTTTCCTTTTACTTTAGAGCACCTTTACTAGGTTTACATATTATAGTATTACATTTTACATTTTCTTCATTGAAACTCTTTTTCATTGCATAACAAATTTTTTTTAATTCTGATGACTTATCAGCAACAGCAATTATTGTTGGCCCTGCACCGCTTATAGAAGCTCCAAATGCACCAGCCTTGATAGCACTTGTTTTTACTTTTAAAAAACCTGGTATTAATTTTTTTCTAGATTCTTCTATTATTCGATCGTTCATAGATTCTCCAATTGTTTTAATATTATTATTCATAAAACCATATACCATTTGTGTTGCGTTAGACAAATTATATATGCTATCTTTTAATTTAATTTTAGACGGCATTACATTTCTTGCAAGCTTAGTTTTTTGATCTGCTATCTTAATTTCTGGTATTGCTAAACATAGTCTAAGATTCTGTGGAGGAGTTACAGTAAAAACATTCAAAGGATTATTTTTAACTATCACAAAACCTCCTAGTATAGACGCTGCAACATTATCATAGTGTATTGTCCCTGAGCTAGCTTTTTCACCCAACCCTGCAAATTTTATTAATGAATTTGAATCTAAGTTTAATTTAAATAATTTATTAAACCCAATTGCTGCTGCTGCCGCTGACGCCGCACTACTTCCCATACCGAAGCCTATTGGAACACCTTTCTTCAGATATATTGATACTCCGTCATTGATTCCAAACTCTTTTTTCATACATCTTATTGTTATGGTAGCTGTATTTCTTTTATTGATTAGAACTTTGTTGACATTGATCATTTTGACTCCCGAATCATTTTTTCTACATATTTTTATTTCATCATAAAATGCATCTATTGCCAAACCAAAAACATCAAAACCTGGACCTAAATTAGCTGTTGATGACGGTGCTTTAACAACTACACTTGAAATTTTCATGATTCTAAATTCATCATTCTATTTATCGTAACTTCTAAATCTGAGAATCCAAAATTTTTTATATTTGAGATCGGTAATATTTCATTAAATAATCCATCCATATTCAGGCTACGTAAAATTGATGTGGTTAAAGTATATTTTTCATTATTTAATTCGTTTGAAATTTGTTGTTCAAGTTTGCTTGGCTCATTTGACCATTTTAAAATTTTTTCTAATTTATTTTGGATTAAATCAATTTTTGTTAATACATTGGGTGTTGGTATATTAAGACGTAATCTTATGGATGCAACTAAAAGTGAAACAGAAACAAAATTGTTGGGTGTATCTACTATGCTTCCATAGTATACAAAAATATTCATCTTTTCATCAGCTTGTAAATTTTCTATTAAAAAAGGACTGCTATTTCTATATACAAATAGCTCAATTTGTCCAGGAGTATCTATTATTAAAAATTTTGGGTTTATTGAATCAACATCTGATTGTAATTTGCAGATGTTAGTTGCCATTATATATGTTACCATTATCGAAGCTCCATTTGGACCTAAATTATATTGTTTCATTATCATTGAAGTGTCCACACATATTTTCTTATGTCTATATCACAATTATATGGTAAATTTTTTACATCAGGATCTAAATTCAATACAGATGTAAAAAACTCATACTTTTTATAATGTTCATAGATATTTGATACTAGTACTGATTTTCCAGATCTAGCTGTTCCTGTCACAAATATATTTTTCAACATAATTTCTTTATGAGCGCTTATATTTGAATCATGAAAAAATATGGAGTGAACTGGAAATTATTATCCATAATTGCAAGTGTTTTTCCGTTTTTAATTATTATTTTTCAATTCAATATAGGATTAGAAGATATTTTTTCAGTTGGCATTATGCCATTTATTTTAGCATCATTATTCATTATTATAAGGCTGTTTATCCAAGGAATAAAATTTAATTATGTATTAGTTTCGTTTTTTGGAAAAATTGATAACACGTGGAAAATAATACTAATACGTATTGGAAGTGAATTTGTTACATTCACCACTCCTATGTTTGTAGGTGGAGAAATAGTACGAATAGCTTGGTTAAAGAAGAGAAAAGTCCCTACTGGAAAAGCTTCATGGTTAATTATAATCGAAATAATTACTGAAATAATGGCTGCTGGAATTTTTGCTATAATATCTGGATTGTTTGCACTTATACAAGGTTCTCTGTTTATTGGTTCATTAATATTATTTACTAGCATTCCAGTGATGTCTATATGGATAATATTGTTTTTTTTCTCATCAAAAAGAATATTTCAAATACCTAATTTCATATCTACAATTATTATCAAGTTTGGTAAAAAAAAAGGAGAAAAATATATTAATAAGACTAATAAATGGATAAAAGACATTTGTATAATAAGTAAATATAACCTAAAAACAAATAAGACAAAAAAAACATTTGTTGTGGCTTTCATATTGTCATTTGCAGCATGGTCTTTTTACGGAGTTTCTTTTATATTTATAGCTGATTCTATAAATTACAAAATAAATGTATTTGATTCAATATTAGCTGTTATGGCATCTAATACTATTGGAAATGTGCCAATAACAATTGGTGGTTCTGGACTTGCTGAATTGGGATTATGGGCGTATCTAGAAAACTATGATACGCTTGATTTTAGATCATCTGAGAATAAAATGCTATGGAACGGAATCATAATTTGGAGAGTATCTACTTATCATGTACCAATATCAATAAGCTGGCTTCTGCTAGTTAAATTGGCATTAAGTAAATACACAAATAAATAAACTTGTTATTTCATTAACGTGCATTAAATTTGTTACTAGTAATAATTACATCTTTTCTTTACTTTTTTTACTACGTTGCCACCAATTTAAATACTCGTACTGTTTGTCTTCTCTAGTTGTGTTCCTATTATTTAGTTTGTCATGCATATCATTTATTTGTTCTCTAGTTGCATACAAACCACATTTTTTACAAATAAAATGTTTTGTTACTACATCAAACTTCATTATAAATGATGATTTATTAATAGATTCAGTAACTTCAACTTCTGTTTTGTTTTGTTCATATAAGATTTTTTTTGCTTTTGAAATACATTCTGGACAGTTTGGCAATACTTTTTAAAGTGTGCTTTTTTCCATAAAAGCCTTACCACAAAGTGGTATTATTTTACGTAGCATGTTTGTATATTCATCATCCATTATGTCAGTTTGCCCATCGAAATAAACATGCACGTAAGATTCGATAATAACATTTATTATCTTTTCTACAACATATTTTTAATTATTTTAGCAGTATTTTCAGCTCCATTACCTACAAAATTTCTAGAAAATTTATCTATATTTTCTAAATATCTATTCAAATTCTCTTTTATGTTTATTACGGCTTTGATAACTTGTTTTTCATTATTAGCTAATATTCCTAACCCTTTTTCTTCTATCCATCTTAGCTGATTTGTATGTTCATCATATACAGGAATACCAATTATCGGTTTTTTGTTAATACCTACAATTTCTCCTATTATAGTATGAGAACCATTAACTACTACATAATCACATAAATTCAATACAAGCTGTTTTTCATATTCAGATAAATAACCGACTTTGATTTCTTTCCATTCGATTTTTTTATCAATAGCATCTTCTATGGTATACCTTTCACCATTTTTACTAATTACGCAATCTATATTTTTATCATTTTGAGCGTATGATGTTATCCTCTTCTCACACTTCATCTTGTCATCGTTGAATATGTTGTCATATCTTTTACCAGTAAATTCATTAGTTGATTTATTACCTGTGCGCATCCAATACCCAAATTTGTTTCCAACTAATAATTTGCTTATTGGAATATTTTTATTTTCAATATTTATTTTATTTGCAAAATGTCCTACGTACATAATTTTATGTTTAATCTTTTTAGGAAAATTTAAATTATATTCACAAATTGTATATGGCGGCGGTGAATCTGCAACTAATATTTTGTCAGCTTTCAAAATTTGTTTCGAAATAAAAATTAATGATGGATAAAAATAAAAGTGTGATTTCCATAATTTTGGCATAAATTGATTTGTAATAAAAACGCTTTTTATACAGCGTTTTTTAGCTACTACGTTAGAACCTACATCGCCATCATTTATAACTAAATCAAATTTTTTTTTATCATAAAGTTTTGCTTCTGCATTTAAATAACTTATGATTTGATTTAGTAATGACGGTTTATTTGATATGGGTAACAATAAATTAAGTAATGATAAAAATACACTTGGGCCTTTTTTACCATCTATAGGCATAGGCATAGGTACTTCGTGTATTAATTCTTTTGTATGTGGAAATTTTTTGATTAGTTTTTTATATATATGATCCATACTTATAAAATGAATTTGAAAATTATTTTTGTCCATGTATTTTGATAATTCATTATTTAGAATCATCATTCTTTGGTAATGCCCATTTCCCCATGGATATATAAACTCGCCAATTTTTTTTATCATTTTAATTTATCTAAGATCTTATGCATGTCATATGTTTCATTATTAACAATAATTTTTTTTCTATTTTGGAATGCCTTATTAGCAATATTCTCATGAATAGAATTTTGAATAGTCTTATTGATTTTTAATTTTGTAAGTTTTTTTATTTCTTTTTTCAGTGATTCGTTAATGATTAAATCATGTAATGATAACACAGGATTCATTTTTTTTTTATAAATATTTTTCATAATATAATCGATGACATTCATGGGCACCACATTTGGTGGTAATGGTAATTGTACCCATTTTATATTATTTTTTTGAGCTATTTTAACAGAGATTATGTTAGATACTAAAATAAAATCAATAGAATTCATTTTTCTATCTAATTTAAAAAATTCTAATTCTATTTTTTCTTTTGGTACCTTGGAAATTATTTTATTAACTAATTTTGTTGTTTTTATTAAATCTTTATAACTTTGGTAACAAGCAATTATTTTAACATCAAATCCAGCTTTAATACATTTTATACATATGATAAATGATATTTCATTATAGACGCAACATAATATTCTAGTCTTTTGAGCGTTATAAGGACTTCCTCCAACTCCATCATCAACAAATATACATATGTATGCATTTGATTTCGTTAGATGTGAAACAATTATTTTATCACATTCATTTTCATTAGCAGGTTTTATGTTTCTATTTTTAATTTTTTCTATAATGGATGATGTAGCAGCTATTTCGATATCTTTTGAAATATATTTTGAATTATTTTTATCTACTTTTATATAAAATTTTTCGTTATTTAATAATAGATCTGAAGTTATTTTAGTAATTTCATTAACAACTACATCGAATTCATTGTCTACTTTCCTAGCAATTGCTACTTTATTTATTCCAGTTAACATGCATATGGAAGACGATGCAAATACTGGATCATTTGCATGTATTATGATTATTTTCTCATCTGTTATTATTTTAGTAAATTTCTGATTTTTGATTTTAAGAATTTTTCTTATGTTGTCTTTTAATATATTTAACTTATTTTGAGAATAAACGGATGGAAAAACAACTATACATGAATTGTACATGATCTTACTTTTACTTGGTTGCTTATAATTTTAAAATTATAATAATTTATAAAACATGTTTGTTAAATTTATTAAATGTTAACAGAATTACAAATACAAAAATTAAATGACGAGCTAAAAGATCCAATAGAATTAATAAAATGGGCAAACCATGAATTTTCTCCAAAACTTGCTTTTGCTTCTAGCTTTGGCGCAGAAGATGTAGTTGTAATTGATATGTTGATGCAAATAGATAAAAATATTAGAATATTTACATTGGATACTGGTAGATTAAATCAAGAAACTTATGATGTGATAGATGCAATACGAAATAAGTATAACATACATATTGAAGTAACTTTTCCAGACGCTCATGAAGTCATAGAAATGACACATAAATACGGCACCAATCTTTTTTACAAAAATAAAGATAATAGGAAGTTATGTTGTGGCATAAGAAAGGTTAATCCATTAAATAAAATTTTATCTACGTTAGATTGTTGGGTTACTGGAATTAGAAATGATCAAACTAATAATCGAAATGAATCTAGAGCCATTGAGATAGATGAACAGCATAACGACATGATAAAAGTTAATCCTATAATAACATGGAATTGGAAAACTACATGGAATTACATTAAATCAAATAATCTTGTGTATAATAAATTACACGATTTGGGTTATCCTAGCATTGGATGCGAGCCATGTACACGTGCAATAAAAACAGGTGAAAATCTTAGAGCTGGTAGATGGTGGTGGGAAAAAGAATCAGACAAAGAATGTGGCTTGCATATGGACCATACTAAATAGATTGTCTAATCAAAGTATTGATCCGCACGGAGGAAAATTGATAAACCGTATTTCGAAAAATCCTCGTACTAAGGATTTACTACAAGTAGAGATAAATTCAGAATTGGCTAATGACGTTGAAAATATAGCTGATGGTATCTTTAGTCCATTAGAAGGATTTATGAATGAAAGTGAACTTGAAAGTGTAGTACAAAATGGTAATTTACCTAACGGTTTGTCATGGACAATCCCCATAATATTAGACGTGGACAAGGCTACAGCAGAACAAATGAAGGACTCTCAAGATGTGCTTCTTAAAATAAAGCATAACAACATAGCAATTTTGCACGTTGATGAAATTTATACATTCGATAAGAAAAAAGTAATGGAAAAAGTTTATCGAACTACTGATCCTAATCATCCAGGAGTTATGAAAACCTCTTTAATGAAAAATTTCTTAATAGGTGGTAAAATAGAATATTTAAAACGACTAAATGAACCAAATAGAATTTATAGGAAAACTCCTACAGAAACTAGAAACTTATTTAATAGTTTGCATTGGAAGTCAATAGTAGCATTTCAAACTCGAAATCCACCACATATTGCACATGAAATGATGCAAAAAACAGCTTTAGTGAATCATGATGGATTGTTTATAAACCCATTAATAGGAAAGAAAAAAACTGGAGATTTTACGGACGAAATTATAATTAAATCTTATGAAATATTGACAAATCAATACTATGCAAAAAAAACATGTGAGCTTGCCACGTTGCATACTGATATGAAATATGCAGGGCCAAAAGAAGCAATACATCATGCAATAATGAGACAAAATTATGGATGTACACATATAATAATAGGTAGAGATCATGCTGGGGTTGGAAATTATTATAAACCATTTGAAGCTCAGGAGATATTTGGTCAATATGATGACATTAAAATAAAACCTATTTTTTTTCCAACTTTTTTTTATTGTGGTGCATGTTTATCTTTTACTAACTCAAAAGTATGTCCGCATAGCATAGAAAATAGAGAACAAATAAGCGGTACTAAACTTAGACAAATCTTAACTAAGAAAATCATGCCATCTAAATACATAATGAGACCAGAAATATCTAAAATAATAATAAGCGCAAAATTTCCATTTATGGATTAGATTTTTATTTAAAATATTGTTTATTCATTATGAATGATATGTTATTTTTTTATTTTATTATTAATTCCTATTTGTCTTGCTAATGGACAAGAACAATTAAATCCATCATTAATGATATACGAAAAAGACATCCAATATTGGAATTTTAAACATCAAGACGAAGATACTAAAATTAAGTTAGATGCACCTCACTCCATAAGTTGGCAAATTTCTTTACTTAATAATCTTGTTTATGATGCCGATACCGACACAATAATTAGATTTTATGATGAGAATAATGAAAATAAATTTATTGAAATAGGAATGGGTGGTAATGAAAAAAATAAATTTTGGGTAGGTGTATGGTTGCCAGAACATCAATATTTGATTCCGTACAAAAAATTAAATCGAGGGTGGTTTGAAGATAAAAATATAATTATTACATATAGCGAACGTTCTGGTTTAACGGTTAATAATGGAGAAAGAATAGTATTATATAACTTAGACATAGGAAAATTTTCTATACTATACTATGATCTAAGTGCAACATCTAATAATAGTGTAACAAATGTAAAATCTGGTAGTATGAAACTTGAAATAATGTCAGGGGATCCAGCAAAAAACCAATTCCATTTATTCCCCTTCTATCTTGTAGGATCAATTGGTTGCATGATGGTTTTGTTATTATTAATTAAGAAGCGTTCTTGATACCGTTATATTTACATAATCTTTGTAGTTTGCATCTATCACATAATGGAGAAATAGGCAAACATACATTTTGTCCATAAATCACAAACATCTCATTTATTTTGTTCCAATTTTTTTTTGGTATTATATTCATTAATTCAAGTTCGGTTTTTTCCGCATTTTTTGTCTCAAGTAAACCTAATCTATTAGAAATCCTATGTACATGCGTATCTACAGGAATTGCAGATTTGTTAAATGCATAAACTAAAACACAATTAGCAGTTTTTCTTCCAACTCCTGGTAATCTAATCAACTTTTCTATGCTAGAAGGAACTTCGTCATTATATTCTTCATGTATGATCCTTGATATTTCTATGATCCTCTTAGATTTTAGATGGTAAAAACCAATTGATTTTATTAATTTTTCTATTGTTGATATATCTGCATTAGCTAAAGTTTTTGGGGTTTTATACATAGAAAATAATTTTTTAGCTATTTTTAATGTATTCTTGTCTTTACTTCTAGCAGAAAGAACCGTAGTAATTAAAATGTTAAAAGGATCACTATTACTAATATCGTGAATTTTATTTAATGTGGTTTGTTTATTAGATCTAATTGTATCTAATGTTTCATGCATCAGCTTAAAAATATTGTTTATATTCAACAATAAAATTCAAATAATCAAACATTATATTAATTAAGTTATTATTGTAACGTATTGGACTTAACAGAATACGAAAAAGATGCATTAGATGGTAAGAAAGGAGAAACGTTAGAAATAGCATATAGAATACTAACTGCTGTAGGTGAAGCTATGGGATCTGATAGGCTGATACCAATTAGATGGACGCATGTTTCTGGAGTTAATTATAATACAATAGGAGATGCAGGAGAAGAATTTTTATCAAAATTCAGTGAAAATGCAAATGTACGTATTATGACCACATTAAATCCAACTGGTTATGATATTGATAAAATACAAAATTATGATTTGGACGAAAATTTCATAAGTAAGCAAGAAAGCATAAATAATTCATATAAAAAAATGGGCGTTATTCCAACGTTTTCATGTATTCCTTATGAGCTATATGGATTACCGGCTCAAAATACTCAAGTATCGTTTGCAGAAAGTAATGCTGCTATACATGCTAATTCAGTTGATTTTCTTAAAACTAATAAAGAAAGTGCGTTTAGTGCATTAGCTAGTGCAATTACTGGCAAGAGCATTTATTCAAATATAAGACAACAAAACTTGGATACGCCTGAAATCTCAATACGGTGTAAATTTAATATACAAAACGAACTTGAATGTGGAATCTTGGGATATTTTGCAGGGCAAACTTCGAAAAAATTTGTTAATATAGATGGCTTATATGAAATAGATCAAATTGAAACAAAATCATTGTGTGGAGGAATAGGAACTTCTGGACAATGCATTAAGTATACACTAAATGAATCAAAAAAACCTAAAGAGAAAATAGATTTTGACAAAAAAGATTTTCAAAATATATATGACGAATTGAACACATCTGAAAACGGCGATGTGATAGTTTTAGGCAGTCCGCAATTAGGAATGAGAGAATTATCAAATCTGTCATGTATGTTAAACAATAAGAAATTTACAAAACCTTGCATGATCTTTTGTCCACGTACAGTAAAAAATCAAGCGAGTGTACTGGGCTATAATAACAAATTAGAACATGCTGGATGCGAAATACTTTCAAATTGTTGTGCTTGTTTTACTCCATTATTGACTAGGAAAAATATAGATTCTGTTATAACTAATAGTGTTAAAGGTTCATATTATCTAAAACACAAAAACAAATTACACACAAATATTAAATCATTAAAAAATATAATAGATGAAAACACAAAAATTAATTAAAAAATTCATAATTAGAGGTGCTATAAAAGGCATTGTTATGAAATCTAACGTCCCAATTAATTTTTTAAGTTTTATAGATACAAAAAAAGGCATAGTCCAAGATTCTAAAAGCAATATTTTCAAACAATCAATTAAGAATAAAATTCTTGTTTTTCCATATGCCGTAGGTAGTAGTGTTGGTGCATATTCAATTTATTCTCTTAAATCTAATGATGTGATGCCCAATGCAATGTTATGTAAAAACGTAGATCTTATAGTATCATCTGGATGTGCAATGGCAAATATACCGTTAGCAATAATATCTGATAAGATCTATGATAAACTACAAATTGGTGATAAATTATGCATCAACTAATTGAATTTGGATCTGTGATCTAATATCATCTTTATTTATATTACATCAATTATATGGCTTTTTCCAGAAGGGAGAGCTTGTATTATTTCATCTAATTTTATTTTATTGTTCATATAGCTTTTACTAAATTCGTATTGTATTTTTTTTGCCATTTCGGAAATATCCTCACCTGTAGGCGCAATAATTACATAACGCTTGCATTTATTTATTATTACATGAGGAGGACCAGAAATAACTATTACATTATTACCGTCTAATAATTCAATGCCTATAGCTAATTTTAGTTCTGATGTTTTCACATAATTGCGTTTTCCTTCTATTTGGAATGAACCTTTAGATAAAAATTGACCACTAGGCGCTGATTTTTTAATTTGTGTTGAATTTACCCAATACACATTTAACCCATGAGTAGATTCTCTCCACGCTCTACTAAAGCAAGCTGTCATGTTAGCAACTTCAATTATAGAATCTTCATGTGCATTAATACCATCTTTTAAAATAAAAAAAGGCGAACCAAAAATATCTGCATGAAAAACAATGTCATTTCTTGTTAAATGTTTTCTAATGATTATTGAATTTGATGAAGTATCTTTGCCACCTATTGCCAATAATCCTTCATGAGTATAAAACCACCTGTATCTTTCAAACCATTTTTTTTTCCTAATTTTTTCAAATGAAACATTATTTCGAATTTTTGTTGCTTGATTTTTTATTTTTATTAATTCTTTTTCGGTTTTGTTCTTAGCATTTTCAATTGATTTTATTGATTGGATTTGTTTCTTAGATTCATCATAAATTGTTGAAATTATTGAATGAAGAGACATGTTTTCCTTTACTTTGATTTTTTTATTGTTTATCTTTAAAAACTTGATATTTTTTTCTTTATTTATGTAGACTTGGTATTTATCAAATGTTTTCTGGATTTTCTGATCATTAATGTTTATTATCCCATTTTTTATACAATTTGATAGTGTTTTTGCCAATTCAGTCATAGCAAAAAATTTTGTTTTCACAATTTCTATGGCATTAGATTGTTCTTTTAATCTGTTTTTTAATTCTTCGTATTTATTTTCTACTTTTGTAGTTTTATTAAATTTATTTTCTTCTATAAATTTTTTAGTAAATATGTAATCCATCCCTTCATTGATACCTGATACCTTTTTTATTGTATTTGTGAGTTGTGTTTCAACAGGAATTATATCTAATTCATTATTTTCATCTTCGATTACAGTAGTTTTATGCTCTCCATTTATTATAATATACAAAATTTTTTTGATGGAATTGAACAACATGTTTATTTCATCGTTGCTTAAGTCATTACAATTCCTTTTAGGATCTATTTTAGATAATACTAAAATTATGTGTACATATTTATGAGGTATTCTATAATTAATGCCAATAAATTTTGCAATATTTGTTTTGGCATTTTTAATGTCTGCTGTTAGCTCTTTTAGATTCATTTCTAAAACATTAGAAAAATTCTTGGGCGGGTATTCGTATTTTGAACCTACATATAATTGTCTATGACGTGAATTTATGGAATGTAACAACGCCAAAATTTTCATTTCATCATCGCATAAAATTATGTTTCCGCCACCAAAAAATTCTAAAATTAATTTTGTTATTTTTTCATGATTATGAAATGTGATACAAATTATTCTTTCTAATTCTATTTGATCTATCTTACCAAATTTATATCTGATTATGTCTGTACGTAATCGTTTTAATAATTTATTTGGGACTATGTTGGTGATCTTTGTGCTGGTGATCCAAATTCCAAATGTTGACAAAACTAAATATATGTCAGACTTTTCTGTATGGTGAAGTTTAAATAACAATGCACTTTCGTTGATACTATATATATTACTAACATAATACCCGCTTGCCAACTTGTTTATATACTTTGTTATATATTGTAATTCGATACCTGTTATTGCCAATAGATTTTATTTTATATCGTCTTATTTTTATGTACTATTGCTAAAGATTTTAAACCAGGTTTATCGTATGAAATTGGACGTATGGTTAAACATATCAAAAAAAAAAATAATAGAAAGATTGGGAACAATAATGAAGATAAAAAAAATAACGACTTTGCAAATATTGATATAAATAAAAAATTTGTTGATAAGTTATTTTGGATTAGAGTTTGTATGGCATCTATAGGCGGATTGATGGCAACGTTACTGTTTGAGCCTGTGGAGGGGGAAGAACGTAGATGGTTATCTATATTGTTATTATTAGTTATTTTTATAATATCTATCATAATTGCCAAATTGTTCAAAATACAATTTCCTAAATCTGAACAGAAAAAGCTAATAACCACTGGAATAGGTAGTTATGTCTTCATTTACTTATTTGTATGGATATTAACTTATACTCTTTTACATGTTAAAACTTAACCTAACAAATCTATGGGGGATGCTGAATCAAAAATGTGGAAGTATAGAACTCCTGGAATACCTGATGAAAATTTTTTGCGTAATGTTCATGTTCCAATAACAAAAGAAGAAATACGTGTAATCCAAATTAGCAAATCTCAACTGCGTCAAGGTTACATTGTTTATGATGTTGGCTGTGGCAGTGGATCTTTAACTGTAGAGGCTGCACTACAAATTGGAAAAACGGGAAGAGTATATTCTATTGACATAAACTCAGAGGCAATAAAATTAACAAAACAAAATATTGCAAAATTTGGTCTAACTAATGTACATACTATAGATGGAAATGCAAAATATATGTTAGATACATTACCAAATTGTGATGTAATTTTTATTGGTGGCACTGGTGTAGATGCTGTGCAAATAATAGAAATATGTTATAAAAAACTAAAACCAAATGGAAAAATAATCATGGGCACAATATTAATAGAAACCTTATCTATAGCATTACAAACTATGAAGAAATTATCCATGTCTGTAGATTTAACACAAGTAATAATTTCAAAAAGTAGACAAATCTCTACCGGTACAATGATGTCATCTAGAAACCCTGTTACTATTATTTCTGCTACTAAATCTTAATTTAATTAGCTGTTTATGACACAAGTTGTGATGTACGAATTAACATGTGTTGGATGCGGTCCTGGAGATCCTGATTTATTGACAATTAAAGCTGTTGATGCCATAAAAAAAGCTGATATAATAATATGCCCAACTTCCAAAACTGGTAAAACCAGTATGGCTTTATCTATAATTTCCAAATTTTTGTTAAAAAGAAAACCCAAGATTGTAAATTTAGTTTTTCCAATGGTGACAAATAAACGCGTTTTAGATGAATCATGGGATAAAAATTCTAAAATCTTGATTGACTACGTTTTGTCCGGAAAAAATACTATATACATAACAATAGGAGATCCTCATTTATATAGCACTTGGATATACATGCATAAAAAATTAGAACAAAATTACCCTCAAATCAAAATTAAAGTTATTCCTGGAATTACATCAATATTTACTTTTGCAGCAAAAGCCAAAATTGGAATAGGAGAAGCAGGAGATAAAATAGCTATTATTCCATCTTGTTATGACTTGTCTACGATACAAGATATAGCAAAAAATTGTGACACGCTTGCGTTTCTTAAAGATGGACGACATTTTGGAAAAATAATAAAAATATTATCACAAGCTGGATTTTCAGAAGATTCCAAATTTATCATAGGGCAAGATCTTGACACTGAAAAAGAAATAATACGAAAGACAACTCTTGGTAAAATAACCAAAGATACGTTAACAACCAAATATTTTTCAATAATGGTGGTAAAACGTGCATAAAGTATACTTCGTTGGATGCGGTCCTGGAGATCCTGATTTATTGACAATTAAAGCCATGAAGTTAATAAAATCAGCAGATGTTGTTGTTTATTCTGGTTCTTTAATACCATCAAAAATAATAGATCTATGTCAAAGATGCAAATTATATGATGCATCTAAACTTGTACGAGAAGAAATTTTTGATTTGCTTCTTAATGCAGCACAACAAAACAAACTGGTGGTAAGATTACATGATGGAGATCCAACAATATATGGAGCTATAAAAGAACAAATTGATAATTTAGCCAAACGCAATGTAGCATCTGAAATAATCCCTGGAATTACGTCATTTCTTGCTTCTGCAGCAGCATTAGGAGTTCAATTAACACTACCAGGAATAACTCAAACTATCATAATCACCAGAGCAGAATCTAGAACTAAAGTACCAACAAAAGAAAAAATATCAAATCTCGCAATTCATAATGCCACAATGATTTTTTATCTTAGTATACATCTTTTATCTTACGTAATAAAACAAGTCATTGATGGTGGTTATAAACAATCTACGCCTGTAGCTATTATATATAGAGCCAGTTGGGATGACCAAAAAATAATTATTGGTAAATTAAGTAATATATTGCAAAAGATGCAACATGAAAAAATTACTAAAACTGCTATAATCATAATTGGAGATGTTATATGCCCACAACATTATGAATATACAAAATTATACGATCGTAGATTCACACATAGTTTTCGTAAATCAAAATTAGTATAATATTTAGATTCTATAAAATAATTAAGTCAAAAAGAAATTAAATGATTGAACATTCTAGTCTACTAGATCTGTCCAACCTTTTACGAAGACTGAATTCTTGTATAATGGAACTGGTTGTCCTACTGTGAAATCCATTGGCCTCATCCAAAATATTGCTTTTGTTGGACATACACCAATACACGCTCCATCTGAAATACATCTTTCTGGGTAAAAGACAAATGCTTTTCCTCTTTTCCAGCCTTCTACTGGTTTTACTCTTAACACATCTGGTCCCAAACTTGTGCATATTTCAACACATAATGCGCATCCAATACACATTTGTTCACTAATGTCGGGTAATATTGCTACTGGCATTGTAATAATGATGTGTACTGGTATTAATATAACTTACCCATAAAATGCTAATTATAACGGCGTTAGAAAATTATAATGGTGTTAACTTTTTAAAAGTTTACTGTTTCTTCACTTGATATACACATTGTGTAATTTTTTTGGTTTGATAATATATGTTCCAATAATTGATAATGTGAAGCTATATTCATCTTCAGAATCAACATTACTTGATAACAGAATCATTGATTTTGATATTTTAGCTAATGATGTTAACAACATTATGGTAGTAGTGATTTTTATTCCGGAATCATTACTGAATACATTATTGAAGCTATTTAACGAATCAATTATCAATAAACATTTTTGTTTAGCAAGTTTCAATGATATGTTCTTAATATTGTCTATAGTGGCTTTATTAGTTGGTTGTATTATAGTCACACTTTTTTCTTGTCTTAATATGCCTGATTTAACGTAGCCACTATAAAGAAGGTCGCAATCTACATAAATTATTTCATAATTCATAACTTTGATTAATTTATCAATAAAATTAATTTTGGTAAATGGATTTTTGTAATATATATTAATTATATTTGAATGCGCTAGGTTGCTTATTTTTTTTATGTCGCTATCCACATAATTTTTATCATACACATGTTATATGCTATTTTGAAAATAATATGAATTTTTATGAAAAGATTTTGTATGACTTTCCACGCAAAAAAGTCTACATGAATAACGCATCAGTATCTTTGATGCCACATTCTTGCATTGAAAAAATGAGAAACTTTCTTATCTCATATAATGAATTAGGACCTGATTCTATGCATTCAGAACAGTTCATAACAGAACAACTAATAAAAACTAGAAAAACAATTTCTAAATTATTAAATTGTTCCATTAATAAAATTATCTTAACTCAAAGTACCACTGATGGGGTGAATATGGTAGCTAATGGTTTGAAATTTAAAACACGATCTAATGTAATATTACGAGGCTTGAATCATGAACATCATGCAAATTATTATCCATGGTTAAAATTACGTAATAAGACTAAAATAAGCAATTTGAAGGTCAATGAAAATGGGTTTTTTGATATGGAGCAACTTGTAGAACAAGCAAACAAAAACACAAATTTGGTTGTATTAAGCCATGCATTATATAATACAGGTGCCATTATGCCCATAAATGAAGTGGGTGATATGCTTGAAAAAAAAAACGTGCCTTATTTTATTGACGCAGCACAAACAATCGGATGCGTAGAATTTAACGTCAATAAATGTAAATGTACTTTTGCGTCTTTCAACGGATCTAAATGGTTATGTGGGCCTATGGGGACAGGAATATTTTACTGTGGTAATCCAGAATTACTACAACCAACTAATATTGGAGGAGAATCAGTAATTCTATTTCAAAATAAATTGGTTTATAAAGATGTACCAAATAAATTTCAAGCTGGTTTTCGCAATTACGTTGGATTTATAGGGTTAAATGAATCAGCTAACTATCTTCTGAAATTAGGAATCAGTAAAATACGAAAAATTACTATCAAATTGGCAAATTTATTACGTAATGAATTATCTAAAATTAAAACTATTACTCTATATGGCCCTGAAGATCCCAACATGCGAAATAGTATTGTCTCGTTTAATATAGATGGATTAGATCCTAAATTTGTAGTTGCCAAATTAGAAAAACAACGAATTATTCTTGCAGTACGTGAAATATATGATAAAAAGATTATTAGAATTTCACCACATTTTTTTAATAATGAAAATGAAGTAATGAAAGTTGTAGAAGCTATCAAACAATTATGAATCAAATTCCTATTTTTAATAATGATGAAATATTTGCAAATTTAGTTTTGTATATTAAAATAATACAAAACCATAGACTTTACTATTAAATATCATTAACAATATTTGTCTATATTGACAAAACTTGGTGATATTTGGAGAACATTTCACGGTAAAATAATCAGACGGCCTACTAATTTCTCGTGGGTTATTACAGATAAATTAGCTGGTTGTGGTATGCCTACATCTAAACAAGAAATAAATTGGATTATGGAACAAGGCATCAAATCAATAATTAATATGACTGAGAACACTTTACCAGAATCTTGGTTAAATAACATGCATTATTTACACATGCCTACAGCAGATCGTAGCGCGCCTAATATTGAAAAAATAGATATTGTTGTAGATTTTATAAATGAAAAATTAAATAATCAAATACCAGTTATGGTTCATTGTGCTGCTGGAATTGGTAGAACTGGAACTATATTAGCTTGTTATTTAATTAAATACTTAAATTATTCAGCCACGGATGCAATAAAAAAAATTAGGAATTACAGACCAGGATCTATACAATCTGAATCTCAAGAAATAGCAATAAATCTATACGAAAAATATGTAAAATAAAATTATTCTGGTATTGACTGTGTTTCTAGTTTGCCATTTTCTATCTTGATAAATAGATATCTATTATCCTTAAAAATTAATGTTATTCCGCCTTCTTTGTCTGGATCTTCTATTTCTAATAGCTCTTGTCCCCTTAAACCATCGTATTTTGCCATATGATAATGTAGATAATTACCGTTTTATATCCTAATTGATTATGATTTGTATTTCCTGTGAACGCTTTTTGATGTAATCTTCTTCTATATAATCATGTTTTTGCCATGTTGCATATATATCTACTAAAATATTGTGAGTTCCAATTCTTAATTCTGATGATTTTAAAACCAAAATCTCATCAAAATAAAAAAATTCTTTGATTATTTCATCCTCATGTAATTTAATATATGAATTAAAATTTTTGATTATTTGAACCCACACTCGCTTTTTTTCAGACGGATTTACTAATTTTGGATTTCTAGTCCAAAAAAATGTGGCTTTTCTATATGAATTTATGGGCTTTCCTATTTCTCGTTTTTTTATACCGATTTTGATTGTTTTTATACCATATTTTATTTTTAGTTGCGTGTCATTTTTATTATATGCATCTGTCCAATTTTTTTCATTAAACATATTGCGTATTAAACCATCTATAGCAAATTTTACATTCAATATGATTTCTTCATCAGAATTAAAGTATTTTTTATTTATAGACAAATTTATGTCTGAAATTAAACTTTTCATGACTTTTATTATATAATGATTTATATCCATAATAAATCATTTTTTAATTACATGAATGTTGATGTGATAGATTCTGGTAGCAATGAAATTTGTTTATCTATAAAAAAATTTGATATCGGCATTTTATACATGATACAGAACGAACTATTAAAAGATGTTCAATTTGCAGGAGTTATCATAAAGCATCCATTAACTAACGAATGTTGGATGCGTGTGAAATCATCTGATTCTAAACCAATTTCTAAAATTATTGAAGCTATTGACAAAGCTATATCTGTAGTAAATAAAATATCAAATATTTTTAAGAAAGTAGAAAATGAGGACAAATTGTAATGAAATTTTGTCCTACTTGTGATGTTAGATTAAAAACAATTAATGAAGAACTAAAGTGTATCAAGTGTGGATATATAGAAACTAAATCTCAAATAAACAAAGACCTGATTCATCCAAAATCAGATTTCAACATATTTGAAGATGAAGAAAACATTTCGTTACCTACAATTGATATTAAATGTGAAAAATGTAACAATGTTAAAGCTGTTTGGTGGATGTTACAAACAAGAAGTGCTGATGAACCTACTACGCAATTTTATCGATGCACAAAATGTAATTATACGTGGCGTGATTACTCATAGAAATTGAATAACTAACAAATATGAATAAATTGTCATTTTCAGCTAAAACTAACGGTTCTGATAGTCTAAAAGCAATAATTTCTGCTATATCGACACTGGTTGAAGAAGCTACATTTGTGGCTACTGCTGAAGGAATAACGTTTAGAGGCATGGATCCATCTCATGTAGCACTAATAGATATTTCGTGGCCAAATTCCACTTTTGAAAAATATCAATGTGATGACGACATAAAATTCGGAGTACGTATAGATGAATTTTCAAAATTAGTAAAACGAGCTAACAAAAAAGACAGTATTGAAATTGGAATTTCTAACGAAAACATGCTAGTTGTGCAAGTGGGAAATAGTAAAAAATACAAAATTAGATTAATAGAAAGCTCATCTACTGACACCCCATTACCTAAAATATCATATGATGCAAAAATAGAATTGAACTCATCAATATTAGACAAAATATTAGGTGATGTGCAAGTTGTTTCTGATTATCTAACTATCAAATCATTCTCTCCTAATGTTGAATTTTCAGGAAAAGGCGATCTAGGGGAAGTTACAATAAGTATGGAAAAAAAAGAAAATGAAATCATGGAAGTAATTTCCAAAGATGTAGTAATAGGCACGTATAGTTTAGAATATCTTAATCCAGTAGTTAAAGCAGTTGGGACTACTGCAAATTCAATAACTTGCGAATATTCTACAGCTAAGCCATTAAGAATGGAATTTAAAATAACTAATATTGGTCGTATACATTTTTATCTTGCACCTAGAGTAGAAAACTAAACGCATTTAAAAGAACAATATTAATAATTGTTAATTTGAAGATTGTAATAAAATTAGACGGATGTTCAATATCAACATCTAAGAACATTAAAATAATATGCCAATATTTGAAAAAACTATCTAAAAAAAATAAAATAATTATAGTTTGTGCAGCCATAAATAAAACTACTGATGATTTAATCAAAATAGCTAAACTAGTTGAATCTAGAGATCAAAAATCTATAAATTCATTAATATCAAAGATAATTAAAACACATAAAAAAATATCTAGAGAATCAATCAACAAAAAATCTATACTTGATAAATTGCTTGATAAATTAGATAAGGATTTTGATGATCTTAAAAAATTTTTATATAGTGTGTGCATTATTGGTGAAATCACATCTCGTTCATTAGATTACCTAATTTCATTTGGAGAAAAATTATCCATAAATGTGATTTCTTATACTTTGACAAATCTAAATTGTAGATCTTTTCCGTTGACTGGAAAAGAAGTAGGAATAGTTACTGATTCTAATTTTGGTAAATCAAATTTACTAATAAATACTACTGAACTTAATGTCTCTAAAAAAATCCAATCGTTATTAGGAAGAAAATTAACACCAGTAGTAGGTGGATTTGCAGGAGCTGATCAATACGGTCACATTACAACTTTTGGAAGACGAGGATCAGATTATACGGCTACAATCATAGCATCGTGTATACATGCTAATGAGATTTGGATTATGGGTAATAGTAATGGATTAATGACAGCTGATCCCACTATTACAAATAAATCAAGTGTTTTAAAGGAAGTATCTTACGCAGAAGCTACAGAAATGAATATTTTTGGTAAAAAGCAAATCCATCCACGCGCGTTTGAACCGTTAATGAAAGATAAAATTCCAATGCGTATAAGAAACGCATTAGACATGCATAATACTGGTACTTACATATCATCAGCATCCAAGCTAGATGTAAAAAAACCAGTTAAATGTATTAGTACAATTAAACACAATGGTTTGATAGACATACGTGGAAGCATGATTGGATTACAAGGTACAGCAGCTAAGATATTTGCAACTTTGGCTCATGCAGGAGTCAATGTGATGATGATTTCGCAAAATCCATCAGAATCTAGCATATCTATTATTGTTCAAAAGACAGATATTGATAAAGCTGTTCATTCGTTAGAAATAAATTTGTTGGGCAAACTAGTCAAAAATATTGATGTCACAACAGATGTTGCAATAATTGCGTTGATTGGATCTAGCATGCGTGGTACAGTAGGAATAGCATCTAAAGTATTTAATGTTATTTCTAATAATAATGTTAATGTTGTGATGATAGTGCAAGGTTCATCAGAATTAAATTTATCATTCGTAATTAGTGATATGGATTGTGATGTAATTGTAAGATCATTACATGATGAATTTAATTTATCCAATTGAAAAATTACTTTAGAACAAAAAATAAATTACATAGAATCAAATTTTTCACATTGCAAGGTAAATTGTATATAGTAGGAATTGGACCAGGAAGTCATGATCATATGACATTTTATGCTAAAAAAATAATTAATGAAAGTGATACAATTGTAGGATATGAAACATATGTGAATTTAGTTAATGATCTAATACGTGGAAAAGATGTTTATAGATATGCAATGACACAAGAAGTTGATAGAGCACAACAATGTATCAAACTAGCAAAAAGTGGCAAAATTGTATCGCTGATTTCTAGTGGTGATCCAGGCATTTATGGAATGGCTGGATTAATTTATGAAATACTTGCAGAATCGAAATGGGATCCGCAAAATGACATAACCGTAGAAATAGTTCCTGGTATTTCTGCATTGAATTCATGTTCATCATTAATAGGTTCTCCACTAATGACTGATTTTGCAGTATTAAGTATGAGTGATCTTCTCGTTCCCTGGGAAATAATAACCAAAAGAGTTGAAGCTGCTGCCAAGGGAGATTTCGTGATAGTGATTTATAACCCATCAAGTAAGCGACGAACACATCAAATTAAAGACACAAGACAAATACTGCTTAAATATCGATCTCCCAATACTCCTGTTGCAATTATTAAAGGTGCATATAGAGAATCAGAAAAAATTATCATAACTAATCTACAAAACCTAAATAATGAATATAACAACTTAGGAATGATTAGCACAGTGATTATTGGAAACTCAAGTACATATAATTATAAAAATTTGATTATTAATCCGCGTGGTTATAAATCAAAATATACTTTATAGTAAAATCAATAATTTTTATTTATTATTTCAATTATGTCTTGATCTAGTTTTAATTTATTTCGAATTGGTTGTATGATTTTAAGTAAATAATAACAAGTAGATGATTTTAAGTCCATAGGATGAATTTTTTTCTCTGCGAAATCTATTTCCATTTCTTCATAATTATAATATGTTATATTGCCACCAAATTTTATTGGTCTCTCTATTATGATTTCACTAAATTCGTGGAAAATTATGTTTTTCATAATTTCTAACAAAGGATTACTAATTATATTTCCGCTTTCGCACCAAGCTCTCTTTATTTTACTTTTTATCAGATTGTCTGAATCATGTATGAATATGCCTGAATTTATATCAGACTTGCTCATTTTATTTACATTACTTAATTTAGATAATTTTAAACTAGATAAAATTTGATGATGCACTGCAATTGGTTTTTTCCAATTTAGTTTTGGAAATATTTCTCTGACTACCATGTGTATTTTACGTTGATCCATTCCAGAATGAGCTATATCTATATCTAAAGCATGGATATCAGTGGCTTGCATTGACGAATAAAGTAATTTTGCTACATCTATTTTTTCTTTTTCAGATCTTCCCATTATAGTTATAGTTCTAATTGCCCGTGGCAAAGATAAATTTTTAGTCAATCTAACTAAATCTAACCAATACTCACTTTGTGTTCTGTAAAAATCAGATCCGAGAATTATTTTTGCTTCTGGACAAACAATATTAAATGCTTTTTCATAATATTTAGAAATCTTTGTTATTTCTGATAAATTTCCTATTTTATCATTAATTAGCGTATGCCAATCAGCTAGAAAAATGTTACATTTTATACCGGCTTGTATGAAATCATTTACTTTAAAACCTATTAATATTAAACTTCCTAAATGTAAAAACCCTGATATTTCGAGTCCTATGTAATGTTTGGGTTGGTTGTTAGTTTTTAATAATTCTAACAATTCTATATCTGTAATTACTTCATTAGTAGGAGGTAATTTTATGATATCGATTTTTTTTGTAATGTCCAATACCCTGCTTTACTTTTACCATATAAATACATGCTTTATTGTTTGATACTTTTTCTCTGTTTTGTACTTAAATAAAACGCATGTGAGCTAATTAGAAAAGCAGCCAAAAACATTTTTGTAGCAAATATTAGATTCCAAGGTCTATCTGAATCTGGATATGAAATAGTTAAAGAATCTATATCTAGAATTTCATTATTTATTATGCCTGCTGTTATTTGAGAATTTAATACAGCAAAATTGTATAGCACTTCATAGAGGCTTATTATAGAAAATCCTAAAAGCATAAGTTGCAGTAATGACATTTTCCATGAATCGATTATGACTGTACGTTTCCATCCTATCCTTGAAACACAATACCAAGAAATTATGCTGGAAAAAAATAACCATGTAGTAAGTTTGGCAAAATTTTTAAAAGGCACTTCTGTTTTTACTAATACTTCGCCCATGACATATGCATCATTTTCTTGCCATTCTACAAACATTTGTAAAGTTCCATATAACATGATTGTAGTCATGATGAAAGACGAAATATAAAATATATATAAAAATACTTTATAACCTGGTTCATTTTTTTGTAAATGTTTGATCATGTTGCGATTGCTTAAATTGGCATATAAAAATTGATTGGACAATATCAAATTGGCATCATAGAAGAAGATAGTCTGTTAATAATTGTTTTGTTGTCTTTCACGATTTATGCAATTCTTTTTTTTATATTCTTTCACTATATCATTTGGATTTAAATCTAGTTCCATTGAAGCTTGTATCACAAAATGCCATATGTCTATGAGTTCTTCTTTTGCTTTTTCAATATTAAAAGTTGTTGGTTTTTTCCACCATTTCCAATTTGTTATTCGTTGTAATTCTATTGCTTCGTGTATTATTGCTATGCATAACATTGATATTTTTTCTTCCATTGTATTTGGATATCTTGATAAGTCCATCAACGACGATAATTCTTTTTGTAATGAAAAAATAGATTCTAACTTATCCTTCATTTCTAATTTTTATAACTGTTCACCTTATAATTCTTGAGTCATATTTTCGTATTTTTTAACTCTATCTATGATTTGATTTTTTTGTAAGCTTAAAAGTTTTGAGATTCCGTAGTCTTCTACTACAAACGAACCTAAAATACTGCCACATAACAATCCTTTTTTTATTGTTTTCATGTTGATATTTTTTGTATTAGATAAATACCCCATCATGCCACCACCCAAACAGTCTCCAGCTCCAGTAGGGTCTTTAATATTTTCTATTGGAAATGCGGCTAGAGGATATATAATATCTTCATGAAATAAAATTGCTCCATGTTCTCCTTTTTTAATTATAACGTAATCAGTTCCGAATTCAATAATTTTTTTTGCGCATTTAACTAAATTGTATTCTTTGGTTAATAATCTAGCTTCTTCATCATTAATAGCTACAATATTAGAATTCTTCATCATTTTAATTACTGACAATTTTTTTGTTGATATCCAATATTCTATAGTATCACACATTGATAACTTTATATTATCAAAGTTACGCAACACTTGGATATTCTGATCAGGATCATTATTAGCTAAATAAATAAATTCTGATTTTTTATATTCGTCTGGAATTTTTGGATTAAAATCTCTTAAAACGTTTAATTCTGTTTTTAGAGTTTTTCTCTTACTTAAGGTTATGTCATATTCTCCATCATATCTAAATGTCTTTCCTTTTTTCTTGATTAAACCATTTGTATTAATATATTTTTTTAATGTATTATGATAACTATCTGGAAAATCTCTTCCTACAACTGCAATTATACCAGTTTCTGAAAAAAAACTTGCTGAGATACTAGAAAATGTTGCAGCGCCTCCTAATACTTCATATAATATTGATGCTGGTGTTCTTATTGTATCTAGTGCAATAGAACCAAAAATAGTTAGCAATATAATATTACATAAATACCATATATAAATAAAATTGCATTTTATATTAATATCCTATACTACTAAATTGTGTTGCTAACTATTTTATTTAATGAAAAAATTACTGTTTAATAGCCATATAAACAATTATAATTTTTTCATGTTTTACAATATATAATTATGTACAATTCAAGAGCTTATTTAAAAACACATTTGATTATTGTTTCTATTAACTTAGAAAGTTACAAATTTTACAATTAGAGATTATCCGTCCATCTAAATGATTAAAGTGTGTTTTACATTTTTTACAAGTATGATGCATATCAAAATATCCATCTTCTTCTGTTTTTCCAATTTTTTTTGAATCTAAAAATTGATTTTTACACACTATACAATGACAGCCACATTTCATATAATATTAAAATATATTTACTAATATATTATTGATGACTAAATACTTGTATGAGAAAGAGAAAAATACCAATTGAACTTGATGATCACTATAAACGTTTTGGAAAAGAACCATGGGAAGTAACATATGGTGAAATTTGTTCCATATGCAATACAAGAATAGATGAATATGGATTGTGTTCTTGTGGGTCTAATGGTGACTAATTCGTGGTTTCTGACATGATGAAAATTTTTTTTATATAACTTATATATGACATATAAAAAATTATTTATGTGATCGTATGAATCAAAGTCTAGTTGTAAAAAATGCTATAAATGTTTGTCTAGAAAACGGATTTACAAATAAACAAGACATATACACAAAAGTTGTAGATGATTTAGGCGTCCCTCGTCCAACTGTGCGAAGAGTAGCACGTGATTTACGAAATGAATTAATTAGAAAAATCCAAATTTTACAATCTGAATCTAAAACAACTGAGAAAGTTAAAGAAACAAATTGACGTACATATTATCAAATAATTTTTAATTGTATATGTATGTATAATATTATAAATTTTTACAATGGGTACATGTCTCTTCTTTGTGATTGCTTTTACAACTTGGGCAACTTACTGCACCACCAAAATGGCATTTACAATCACAAATCATAAACACTTTAATTTTAAATAATAATTAATATTTTGTTTTTATTGATGTAATCTTCTATTGTATTTTTTTAGCTAATGTTAGTGTAGTATCTGCTAGATCTTTTAATCTATTTTTATATTCATTAAATATGATTTGATCTTCTTTTATCATTTCTGAGCTCATGTATACTGCTTTTGGATTAGTAATTACTTTAAAGTACGTCATTAATTGAACAAGTAATGTATGAACATTAATGAATCCTATTTTACCTGCAGCCATAATTGCTAGCCCTGCAACTTTTCCATTTGTGTTTTTGTAGTCTATAAATTCAAATAAATTTTTTAATGCTGAACTAAAAAACGAATTATATATTGGTGAACCAATAAACCAAATATCTGACTTTATCATGATTTCTATTGCAAGTCTAGTATCTTCGTTGTATGATCTATCATTGCCACGATATGTTTCTATATTGACTTTAGATAAATCCAAGAATTTTGTATTTTGAGATTTTTTTTTTATATGATCATAAATAAATTTCATCATTATTCTAGTATTGGATGTGGATCTTGGGCTTCCTGACACAATAGCTATATTCAAGATGTTATCACTCATTAAGGTTTTTAACTAAAATATATATCATGTTATATTCGGGCTAGGAGGGCCTCGATCCCTCGACCTGTAACTTAGGAGGTTACCACGCTATCCGTATTCGCATCAAATTTAGATTCTGCGCCACAAGCCCAATAAAAAACATTTTGATTATTTAATAATATTTGCCATCAAAATTTAATATTGTATTCCATTTGTAACTAATTATGGGTCGATGGTCTAGTGGTATGATGTTGCCTCGACACGGCAATGATCGAGAGTTCAAATCTCTCTCGACCCATTAAATATAATTATAATGAAGCTTCAAAATTTTTTTCTACAATACTCCATGCATTTTCTAATGTTATCGTTCCTTCTGCAGTAAATCTTACATTTTCGTTATTAATGATGTCATAATACTTCTTCTCTATATTCTCTGAAAATGTTAATCTAAATATATGAGTCAATGGTATTTCTGTGTTTGGATAAAATGCAGCTCTCCCTGGCATAGCAATGTCTTCAGTAGAATATTGGCCATTTCCAATTAATACATTATCTGCAAACAATTTGTATGCTATTAGAGGTACAGTAAAAGTTTTGTCTGTGGGGTTATGCACTAAAAACGTAATTTGTAATTTAACATATCTCTCTACTGTATTTATATCCATTACTTTTATTTCTGTTAAACGAATTTTAGCTTGTTGTAATTTTGGATTATCTAAACTTGCGTAATATATTATTCCTATTAAAATAGCAATTAAACCTCCTATCGCAACAAAAATGATTATTCGTCCTTGAAACATCAGCTATTCTGTTATTATTTTATTGCTAAAAAGTGTTGTTAAATTTAAATTAAAACATTGGTAATTTTATACTTGTATTGGCAATAGAGTACGCAATAATTACATGGATACATCTAATAGCCGCATCGATCTGGCTAGGAGGTTCCATATTTATTGGCGTAGTGATGGCTCCAATATTAAAAGAAATTTTTGACTCTCAAAAACGCCTGCAAATTATGATAAAAATAGGAAAAAGATTTAATAAAATAGCAATGCCAGCTTTTGTAATACTAATTATAACAGGAATATATAAAGCACATCCATTTTTAACTGCACCTGATATCATGTTTACTACTAATTATGGCTATTTGTTATTAATAAAAATAATTCTAGTTGTTTTACTAGCATTGTCATTTATAATCCATATTAAAATGATCAACAATGAGCTGCTTTTATCAAAACAAAATGATTTACAAATTCAAAATCTTAGAAAAAAAATAGTCAATTTGGGAAAATTAATTCTATTTATTTCTGTTATAATCTTTTTTATAGCATCGTTATTGGATGAAGGACTATAATCATCAATTTAAATACATTAAAAATAATAAAGGAATTTAAGCTAATTATTAAGATCATTATTATGAAAGGATTTTTTATAGGTAGGTTCCAACCATTTCACTTAGGACATGTTCACGCAATAGAATTTGCATTGACAAAAGTTGATATGTTATACATCGGAATTGGAAGCTCTAATAAAAAAAACGAAATACGAAACCCATTTAGTGCAATTGAAAGAAAAAAAATGATTTTATCATCAATAGACAAATCTTTATTACGCAGAATCAAAATTTATTATATTCCTGATTTTAATGATCACGCAAAATGGATTGAAACAATAAATTTAATAGTCCCAAAATTTGATTTGGTATTTTCGAATGATAAGTCTACAGTATCTATATTTTCTACAATATCAAAAATTTCAAAAATTAAATTAAAAGATCGGCTAATACTATCTGGTACAAACATCAGAGATAAAATTATACATAATGAACAATGGAAAGAATTAGTACCAGAAGGAACAAAAAAAATATTACACACGATCAATTTTAAAAATAGATTCATTCTTTAATTATAAATAATGGTATTACAGATTTAGATCGATCTTCATTGGAATATTTGACCATGCTTCCAGGACCAACTAATGTACCAGAACGTGTAACAAAAGCTATGATTACCCGCATGATAAATCATCGTGGGCATGATTTTGTGGAATTATATGAGGATATAATCAAAAAGACAAAACATGTTTTCCAAACAAACGGAGACATTGTTGTCTTATCTGCATCAGGAACTGGCGCCGTAGAAGCATCGGTGGTAAACCTTATTAAAAAAGGAGATAAAGTAATTATCCCTGTTAATGGCGAATTTAGTAACAGATTATCTCAAATGCTTGAATTGCACGGTGCAAATACTATTAAGCTTGTTACTCCGCCTGGAGAAAATGCCACTTTTGATAAGGTAAAAGAAGCTTTTGACAATAATCCTGACGTGAAAGCATTTTATGTTGTTCATAATGAAACATCTACTGGAACTCAAATCAAATATCTTGATAAAATTTCAAATTTAACATCTCGAAATAATTGTTATTATATTGTAGATTCAGTTTCATTGTTAGGAGGAGCTGAACTACCTGTTGATAAATGGAATATTGATGTATGTGTTACCGGATCACAGAAAGCTTTAGCTACTCCTCCAGGCATATCGATAATTTCTGTAAATGAAAGAACAAAAAAATACATGATCGATAATCCACCTAACACAATGTATTTTAATTTACCAAGATACTTTCATTACTACTCAAAATCTAAAGAAACTCCATTCACTCCATCCATACCAATTTTATATGCATATCAAGAAGCATTATCCATAATACTGGAAGAAGGACTTGATAAAAGAATAAAACGGCATAAAATATGTTCTGATACTTTGTATTCCAGCATGATTGCAATGGGCTTTAAACCATTTGCCAAAGAAGAAGATAGATCTATCTCAATCATCGCATTAAATTATTTGGATGGTTTAGAAGATAAAATATTTAGAAATACACTTGAAAAAAATTTTAAAGTGTTGGTAGCTGGAGGATTCGGAGATCTAAAAGGAAAAGTGTTTAGAATAGGATGTATGGGAGAAATTGGTAAATATCATGTTATGAGAACCATCTCTTCTATATTTTCTACTCTCAATATGATGGGTTATGAAATTAATTCTTCATCATTTGAAATTGCTAGAAAAAAACTTGATGAACTTAATGCAATTTAACATGTTAATTAATATAAGGAAATTCTAGAATTATTAACATTGACATTTACTAAGAATTCATTAATTCTAATCAATTATACTGCGAAAGTAAAGGATACAGGAGAAGTATTCGAAACAACTTTGGAAGAAGAAGCTAAAAAACACAATTTTTATGACACCAATATAATTTATCGTCCAAAATTAGTTGCAATAGGAGAATTGTGGGTCATTAAAGGACTTGATGAAGAATTAATAAATACTAATGTTGGTGACAAAACCACTATAGAAATATCTCCTGACAAGGGATTTGGGATTCGAGATCCTGGAAAAGTTCGTATGATGCCTTTGAGAAAACTTGGAGATAATGCTGACAAAGCTTCTGTAGGAGATGTAATTGAAATAGATAATAGGAAAGGAATTGTCCGTTTTATAGGTTCTGGAAGAGTTCAAGTAGATTTCAATCACAGATTTGCTGGGAAAAAAATAATTTATGATGTAAATATTTTAAAATTATTAGATACAGATGATGGCAAGATTTTGTCTATATTACAAAGGCACATTAACATACCAGAGTCAAAACTAATATTTAAAAAAATAAATTTGGATATATTGAATATATATATACATGAATCTATATTTAGATTAGAAGGACTACAAATAATCAAGTATTTAATTAAATCTGAAATTTTTAAGTTCGTTTCATCAATACGCGAAATAAACTTCATAGAAAAACATATTAAAAATACAGATTTAAAACAGAAAAAGTAGTTATATCACTAGTGTGCTTTTTGCAAGCTTGGATGCTTTTTTTTCGTTCATATCGAATTCTTTTAGTATTGTATATCGTTCAGGACGCAATCCTTGTGCTATTGTTAATGCTTTAACCAATGTTTTTGGTTTTATACCTATTTGTTTTGCTGTAGTAGGAGCGCCTACTTCTATTAATGCTTGAGCTATCTTTTTCCAATTTTGGCCTTGCAGCTTTGCCATCATTATTGAACCTAGGCCGCATTTTTCTCCGTGTAAACCTATTCCTGGAGCTATCATATCTAAAGCATGTGAAAATAAATGCTCTGAGCCAGAGCAAGGTCTACTACTACCAGCAATGCATGACGCTACTCCTGCACTGATTAATGCTTCTACTATTATTCTAACATTAAAACCATTTTTGGCAAAGTTTTTAGTGTTCTCCATTAATATTTTGGAGCTCATATAAGATAAATTAGCTGCATATTCGCCAAAATATTCGCCGTTTTTGTCTCTACCTAATTTCCAGTCATGGATAGCTATGATATTGGCAATTAAATCTCCACATCCGCTTGCTAGTAGTCTTTTTGGAGCTCTTTTTATTATATCTATATCTACAAAAACTCCAAGCGGAGCATTCGCAATTATAGAATACGGCCTATTTCCACTAATTGATACAAATGGGCTTGCAATCCCATCATGAGATGCAGATGTAGGCATGCTAATAAATTGTTTAGACAATTTAAATGAGATCATTTTAGCAATATCTACAGATCGACCTCCTCCAATACCAATTATCATTTTACTTTTATCCAAACTAATTTTTTTTTGTAGGATGTTAATTGATTCAAAGTTATTATTTGTTGCAATATGCCAACGACATTGTATATTTGAATGTGATAATATTTTCATAACTTCTTCTTGTATCATATTTTTAACATATTTGCCGGATATTATTGAAATTTTTTTAGTGTTACTAATTGAATGTAAAAATTTTTCTAAATTGTTAATTATTTTTTCTCCTATTACAATTAATCTAGGTAGCTCCATTGCATGAAATTGCATATTGAAAAATTACATTCACTAAAAATAAAAAGTTATTTAAAAGGGGACACAACATTGATGAGTTAAAGGTGTACTTTTGTCTAATAATATTAAAGAAAAAATACTGCATGGGACTACCACTGTTGGAATAAAAGCAAAAGATGGTGTGGTGCTTTGTGCTGATATGCGTGCTAGTGCAGGCTATTTTATAGCTAATAATAACACCATGAAAATACAAAAAATAGATGATCACGCAGCCATGACTATTGCAGGTGGTGTTGCAGATGCACAAAATATAACTGATATACTAAGATATCATGCAGGAATCTATAAAGTCACTAAAGATGAACCAATACCAATAAAGTCACTTACTAGATTAACTTCATTAATTTTTCATCAAAATAGAGGTTATCCATTTATAGCTGATATATTGGTTGGTGGATATGATAAAAACGGTCCTTCTTTGTATAACATTGATATGTTTGGATCTGCGGAGGAAAAAACATATGTTACTACTGGAAGCGGTTCTCCTGTAGCTTATGGCATTTTGGAAAATGAATATGTAAATTCTATGAATGTTGAAGATGCAAAAAAAATAGCTTTACGAGCAGTTCAAGCTGCGATCACTAGGAATATTGGAACTGGAGATGGAATAAATATTTCAATAATCAATAGCGATGGTTATAAGCTTTTAACAAACGAACAGAAAAAATCAACATTATTATGATAGATGTGTGGTTGAATGCAGAAAAAAATTCAACAAAAAGAAATCCAAACAAATCAAGACATCATGTCAACAATTTTACAAAATATACCTAAAGAATCTAATGTTATCAAAATAGACTATGAAGGTCCTAAGATAGCACTTTACACAAACTCACCAAAGTATCTATTAGAAAACAATGAAATAATTTCTAATCTTGTTAATATCATCAAAAAAAGAATAATTATAAGAACTGATGAATCGATTAGAAAGCTTGAAGAAGAAGCCAAACAAATTATAACAAATAATGTTCCTAAAGATGCTAACTTACAGAGTATGTTTTTTGATAATGCTATAGGTGAAGTCTCTATAGAAGTGAAAAGACCGTGGTTACTACATAAAAATACGCAATTCAATATTTCTGAAATAACTGAAAAATGTGGTTGGAGATTAAGAATAAGAAAAGCTGCTACAAAAACATCTTCTATTATACAAACAATTAATTACAATCTGAAAATATCTTCCTCAGATAGAAGTAAGCAGCTTAAACAAATAGGTGAAAAAATCTTTAGGCCTAGACTGTCTCAAAAATCTGAAGTATCATTATTAACTCTAGGTGGTTTCGGACAAGTAGGTAGATCATGTATGTTATTGATGACACAAGAAAGCAAAATTTTGATAGATTGCGGAGTAAATCCTGGAGCTCGTAACCCTACAGAATCATTTCCTAGATTAGATTGGGCTAATGTAACATTGGATGACTTGGACGCAATAGTTATTAGCCATGCTCATTTGGATCATACAGGCTTTCTTCCGGTGCTTTGTAAATATGGTTATAAAGGACCCATTTATTGCACAGAACCTACACTTCCTATGATGAATCTAATACAACTAGATGCAATTAAAGTGGCTGCTGCACAAGGAAAATCTCCAATATACTCAGAACGTGATGTAAAACAAATTATGAAACAAACAATAACTATACCGTATAGCACTGTAACAGATATAGCTCCAGATATTAAACTTGTTTTATCAAACGCAGGTCACATATTAGGATCTTCTACATGTCATTTTCATATTGGAAATGGTGATCATAATTTTGTCTATACTGGTGATATAAAATATGGTAGAAGCATGCTCTTCGAAAGTGCCAGTTGGAATTATCCTAGAGTTGAAACACTTCTTATAGAAAGTACTTATGGTGCAAAAGAAGATGTACAACCTACAAGACAAGAAGTAGAATCTGCATTTATTAACGCAATAAATACTACATTGGTTGATGGTGGTAAAATACTTATTCCTATTCCTGCAGTAGGACGCGCGCAAGAAATTATGATGGTGATAGATCAATACATGAAATCTGGCGAAATGGTAGAATCCCCAGTATTTATGGAAGGAATGATATCTGAAGCATCTGCAATCCATGAATCATATCCTGAGTATTTAGCACATGAACTTAAACAAAAAATTTTAGAAACTGATAATAATCCTTTTGGTTCTGAATATTTCACAAACATAGAACATCCAGATGCAAGAGAAGAACCACTACGAGAAAATAATCCATGTATAATAATTGCTACATCTGGTATGCTTGAAGGAGGTCCTGTGTTGGAATATTTCAAGAATATCGCACCCATACAAAAAAATAAAATTTTATTCGTTTCGTATCAAGTTAATGGTACTCTTGGAAGACGTGTATTAGACGGTGCTAAACAAGTTTCCTTGATTGGTAAAAATGGTAAAATTGAAGTTTCTAATATAAATTGTACCATAGAAAAACTAGATGGTTTTAGTGGGCATAGTGATTATAACCAACTAATATCATTTGTGCATAAATTACGACCCAAACTTAGAAGAGTACTAGTAAACCATGGAGAAAGAAAAAAGTCAGAAAATTTATCCATGTCAATACGTAGAATGTTTAGAATTCCAACTCATTATCCTCAGATACAAGAAGCAATTAAACTATTTTAATTTATTATTAGGCCTCCAAATCTTAACATTTGGAGGCGTGATGATAATTCTTTCATCTCCTAATCTTACCATATCTCCATCAAAATTTTTTATAAATGAATATAGCTCATCGATCGCTTTACGTAATCCATCAATATTTTTTTGTGCTAAGGGCGTAATTCTTAAAATTAATATTATTTTATTTTGAATATCATTTTTTAATGAATAAATATCGTCTAATTCTCTTAATGTAATTGCTTTTAGATAGGTCGGCTCTTGTTTTTGCATTAATTGAGGTTATGATATAATTTGAAAAGTATTACTTGTCAATTAGTATTTACATATATGTCAAAGACTGATTCTATATTTAGCGTATGAAGATTTGTTTGTATATTTGATATTAATTTCTTTTATATTTTCAAACTTGAAAACTACATTTGCATCTTTATTTATTGGTGCGTCTGAGTAACGTAATATTATTTGTGATGCTATCCTCTTGTAGTGATCTAATTTATTTCCACGTAATAAAGCTGTTGGTCCCATATGATCTCTTACATAAAATAAAGCATCTCTTGATAACATTAGTGATTCTATAATTTCATTTTCTTTTTTATCCCTTCCTACAATTAATCTATTTGACAAGTCGAATCTAAAATGTCTTCCTACCTTTAAAAGTTCTATATCATTCATTGTCGGATTTTTTACATATTTAAACAAATCTCGAATTTTTTGTGCAAACAATTTGTCTGTTAATAAACACCCTCCTCCTGCATTAGGAGGATTATTAATTTCAAATTTCTTGGCTAATCTTAATTGTGACTTTCTTGTTCGTCCTCTAATACCATTTAAATCATTTCTTGTTATCAGTCCGTTTTTTTCAGGATTTGTTTTAGGTAACAATTTTCCAGACAAAGGCCTGACAATTTTACCAACTAAATTAGATTCATTTTCAATAATTTTTAGTGCTTTCTTATGTTGACTCATTGGTCTTTGTCCCAATACTTCTCCAGAAATAATGAATTCTGCATTTATTTCTTTCATATATTTTTTGGCAGATTTAAACATCATAGACCTACAATCTATACAAGGATTCATACCAGATCCAAATTTGTATTTTGGATTTTGTAGCATCTTTATGTACTCGTCTCCTAAATATACTGTTTTTAAATCAACTCCTAGATCGTCAGCTTTTTTTCTAATTTCGGAACCGCAACCTTTTCCACAATCAAAATCACAAAATGGTGTTTTTATAGCAACCGCTATCACATCAAATTTTTTTTGCATGATTTTCACTGCTAGTTGACTATCTAAACCTCCTGATAATAAAGCAATGATCTTCTTCTTACTCATGATCAGACAATTACATCACTTGACATTATAAAACTTTACAAACTTAGATTAAATAAAATAACTGGTTCAGAATGGAAAAAAGAAGAAAAAATCTCATAAATAACGTATTACAGGTAGGTTGTGACGCACTAGTGTCTTTTTTACCTGAAAACATTTTTTATATGACTGGATTTTGGGGAGAAAGTATAGCTATACTAAAAAAAACATTGGAAACAATAATCATAACCTCAGAATTAGAAGAAAGTCGCGCAAAAAAAGAATCAATAAATTGTATCGTGAAATCCACAAAAGGCAACACTATAAAATCATTATTGCCAATCATATCAAATTGTAGTGCTTGTATTGATTGTGATATTCCAGAAATATTAAAAAACTCACCATTAAAAATAACTAAATCAACTAAGCCTTTTACTAATTCACGTTTAATAAAAGATCAAAATGAATTAAATATACTCAAACAGGCTTCGAAAAAAATTGATAACTTATTTGAGATGTGTACAAATGAAGTACATATAGGACAAACAGAATTTGAATTACAATCTATATTAATGTGTAAAGCTATGCAACAAAAAATGTTTGATACGGGTTATAAATTCACCACTAACCCATTGATTATTGCTAGCGGTCCAAACTCTGCATTTCCTCATTCGCAGATTACAAATAGAAAATTCAAAAAAGGAGATTTAATTGTGGTGGATCTTACATTGAGATACAAAGGCTACATTTCAGATGCTACGCGTACATTTGGTTTAGGCAAAATCTCAAACAAGGCAAAAGAAATTTATGACATAGTAAAAATCTCTCAATCTAAAGGAATAGATAAAGTACAAGATGGGATAATGTGTAGTTCAATAGACTCAGTATGTAGAAAATACATCCAATCATGTGGTTATGAAAAATTCTTTATACATTCTACTGGACATGGTATAGGTATAGATGTACATGAATCGCCAATAATATCTACTAACAATAATGAAAAATTGGATAGTAATATGGTAATTACAATTGAACCTGGTATTTACTTGCCTGGAAAATTTGGAGTTCGCATCGAAGATTCCCTTATTGTTGATAATCCAAATACATTATTACATAACTTCACAAAAGATCTTCTAATTCTATAACTAATTGCTAATATTTTTAATTATTGTTCGTATGATTGTTTTTGCTATATTTGTTTTAGTGGTCAAGCCAGTAGTAATAATTGAATTGTTACTTATTATAACAACATCATTATAATCAGAATTATTATTACCTACCATCATTCTACCTATGTCGTTAGCTACAATCATATTAGAATCAGATTCAAGCATTTTTTGTCTAGCCTTTTTTATTAGTGTGGTTTTAGAAACACATGATTCAGCTTTGAAACCAACTAAAAAAACATCGTTTTGAATTTTTTTTATCTGATCAATGATCTTAATATTCTTCTTAAGTTTTAACGTTAGTTTATCTGATTTGATTTTATGCTTAATAATGTTATTAGGTTTATAGTCAGAAACAGCAGCAGATAAAATAACAACATCAATTCTATTTTTCATTTTTTTTTTTATTTCCTTGAACATTTCATCTGATGTATCAACCTGTATTACATTTACATTGTCTGGAGGCTCGATTTGAGTATGTCCACATATCAATGTTACATTTGCATTTTGTTCTGCAAGCTCCTTAGCAAGTAGTATTCCAGTTTTACCAGTGCTATTATTTGTAATTATTTTTATTGGATCTATGTATTCTATAGTTGAACCTGCAGTAATTAAAAAACATTTATTTTTTAAAGCAGATTTCTGTTGGGTTTTATCAATTACATATTTTGTCATTTCTTCAGGTTCTATAATTTTAGCTTTGTCTTCATTGATTCTGGGCGATAAAATATTTATCTTTTTATTCAACAAATTGATATTTTTTATCACTGCAATGTTGTTATACATGGATTCATGCATGGCTAAAGCCATAAATATGGGCGTGTTTGAGCCTAATCCTACCATTAATATTGTTGATAATATACTATCTGATATGCCATTTGCTAATTTACCTATAATATTGGCAGTTGTGGGGTAAACTATTATCAAATCTGATTTACTATAATCTGCTAATTTTATATGCTCTAATTCTCCAGTAAGTTTTGTCACTGGAACATTACCAGTAGCCCATTTTAAATAATCAGGACTTAATAATTTGGTAGCAGACTTACTCATAACGCACACTACATTAGCACCATGTCGCATCAATAATCTTGCTAGTTCAATGGATTTGTATGCAGCTACGCTTCCACATATACATAATATTATTTTTTTATTTTCTAGCTCGTTGCCACATGTATTAACTATATCATATGATGGATGATGATAATTAATATCTTTCAAAATTTATGTTTATGCCATTTTTGTAATTTTTCATACTCTGATTGCTTCATAGAAAACCAATTATCTGAGGTTGGAAACTTACAATTTTCTACTTCATTCTTATACATTTTGATTGCTTTTATTATTTCACTAGATAGAGTTAAATATTTTTTTACAAATTTGAATTTTGGTTTATCATATAAACCAAGCATGTCGTGAATCACTAATATTTGTCCATCGCAATGTATACCGGAGCCTATTCCTATAGTTGGTATGTTTAACATTTTAGTTATTATTCTTGTAACTTCGTGATTTACCATTTCTAATATTATGCAAATTGCTCCAGACTCTTCAAGTAATTTTGCATCTTCTATGAGATTTATCGCTTCGTTTTTGGTACGACCTTTTATCTTGTTTTTTTTATTAATCATGGTTTGTGGTTGTAATCCTAGATGTCCAACAACTTGAATATTTTTTTTAGTCATAGATTTTATAATACTTGTAATGCCAGATCCACCTTCAAGCTTTACTGCATTTGCACCAGATCTAATGAGCTTACGTGAATTACGGATCGCTTGGTCTGTATTATTATATGTGCCAAAAGGCATATCAGAAACAACAATTGCATTTTTGGTTGCCTTACTTACAGCTCTTGTGAATAAACACATGTCGTTCATCGTCACTGGTATTGTATTATTATAACCTAACATAACTACCCCTGCACTGTCTCCTACTAAAATAATATCAATCCCTGCTTGATCGCATAAGGACGCCATGGTGTAATCATAACTTGTGATTGCTGATATTTTTCTTGTTTTGTTCAGTATGTTCAGAATAGATCTATTCATGATTAATTACATTTTTTATGAGATTATTATTAATTTGTAATACGGAGAGATCTATATTTTTTTTATTATTAAAAACCGTAACTATTCTTTTTAAATACTTTGTATCCTTATTTGATAATTCTTTACTTATATTAACTAAATATTTAATTCCACGCACCACGTTGTCTATTATAGTTATGTCTGCAGTTTGTGATGTTCGTGAAAATGGATTTAGATCAAATGTAATTACGGTTTTTCCAAGTTGTTTTAATTTTATACATCTGTCACCATCTTCTAGTGGTACTAAAACTACATCAGCTTTATAAATACCATTTTCATCTACCACCCTCCTCATACTTTCTAAATTATTAATTTGTTTCAGCGATTTTTTCTTAACTCCTAATATTTCTTTTGCGCCTTCTTTTTGTAGAAGATTCGCAATTATTTTTTTTCTTTTTGTACTATGATAAAATAAGTTAACCTCTAATTTTGCATTCAATATATTAGATAATTCTATTATCTCTTTAGAACATAATGCAGCGATATTCCCATTTATTGAAATTATTGGAAATTTTGCAAGAAATAAAGTAGCAGAAGCTGTTTTCATGGCATTTTTAGCATTATTAGTTGTACTTTCTCCTAATAAATAGTCAAAAGCTTCGCCTCTGCCATGTGCTATTAATCCTTGGTTTGACACAATACCTTTGTTGAATCCATCTGCAAGTTTTTCTCTAATTAGTAACGACTTCAATCTTGGATGGTTTTTTGGTATTGCTATTTTTTTTATTTGCAATTTATTTTATTCTAGCTCCTGTTTTATTTATTTTTGATTTTATTATCGTACATTGGTATTTTTTCATAATTTCACAAACCTTTTTTTCCATGTTTTGGTGTATTATAGAAAATATTGTTTCTCCAAAAAGTGCTATACCGCATTTAATATTATACTTATGTAATTCATGAATTATTAATTCCATTCTTGGCGTAATTATATTCATACATTTAGCAAACTTTAACGACATATCTTGAAATTCATCACTGCTTCTTGTGTTTTTAAATCTGTTTATCATGACTGTTCCTAAATTAGACATTTTTTTACTTTGTTTGATTAGCTTTTTGGTATTTATTGGAGATAAACAACCTATTATCACTATTGCAGAATTATCTGTTTGTATTTTTTTAACTAAACCTATTCCTGGAGCTCCACATTTAGTACGTATTTCGAAGCCGCCATAAAATGTAGCTAAAACATCTCCTAAACCTGTCTTACATATTATTTCAGCTTTATGTGCTATTCTACTAGCTTCTATTCTTGAAATTTTGTAATTAAATGCTTTGTTTAATGCCAAAGAAAGTGATAACGCTACTGCCCCGCTACATCCCAAACCGTATCCTATTGGTATTGTTATATTGTGTTTAATGTCTACAAAAAAGCATTTTTTAGTTAATTTGAGAAATTCGTTTATTATGAATTCTGATACTCTATTATCATCTGATTTATAACCTATATTATTTATACGAACTATAGTTTTTGTGCTGTATTTGACTACAACTGATGTAGTTATGCCATGTTCAATAGAAAATCCTGCTCCTGTCGATCCTATTAATTCTGGTTTCGTGTGGTTTATCTCTGGTTTGAAAAAACCTGTTATGTGAGCAGGACAAAACGCAATAGCTTTCATCATTTAAAATTTAAACTCAATTAAAAATATAAAAATATGGTTTAAATTAATTATACTAATTTAAATTGACCAAATTCATTAGGAAATTACAAAAAATAGGAAATAGTATTTTGGTTTCATTACCAAAAGAATGGATTGATGAAAACGATTTATCCAAAAGCAATGAAATTGAATTAGAAACAAATCATAATAATATATCTATAACAATAAACAAAAACACTCATGTTTCAAAAGAAGTAATTATCTCTTATCCAATGAAAACTGAAGGAAACATCGTTGCAAGCATAATAGGCGCGTATTTATTAGGATATGATCTAATTAAAATAAGAAGCGATGTCATCATTATTCCAACTGACGATCGTGAAAAAATACGTAATTCTATGAGAAGATTGGTTGGAATGGAAATAGTAGAAGAAGGACCATCTAACATTGATTTACAATTTTTATTAGACAGTACAACATTAAATCCGGAAAAAATATTGAAACGAATTAGTACAATAGAATTAGGAATGTTTAACACTGTTCTATTAGGATTCTCATTAAATGATACAACTAATCTACATTCTTTGTCTACTAGTGATGATGAAGTAGATAGACAATATTTTCTATTGGTACGACTAATTCGTACTATTATAATGGATAGAAATTTGGCAAATAAATTTAATTTAGAAAACATTGACATTTTGGATTATAGAATAGCTGCTCATATATTAGAAACAACAGGTGATGTTATAGTTGATTTAGCAAATTTGTTAATAAATACAACTCTGACAAGAAATGATCTAAAAAAAGTTTATGATCTAACAAGATATTTTGGTTTAGTAGAACAAAAATCAATAAATGCTTTTATACTAAACGATAGAAATCTTGCTATAGAAGCAACTAAATTATATAATCAATATCAAAATCAAATTTATGATATTAAATACTTGTTAGAAAATAAAAAACAAATACCACTAGACTATTTAGACATTATTTATACGTTTGAAAAAATAATAAGATCATGGATAGATATTGCAGATCTTGTAAAACCTAATTATAATAACTAGTTATAAAATTGATTATAAAATAATACTGCACATATTGTTTTAGAATCAGTAATCTCTTTATTCTTTATCATTTTCATTATGGCATTGAATTTAATTTTTTGGACATTTGTGATTTTACAATCTATTTGTGTGTTAGTTTTATGCAATTTTGATGCTACATAACAACGAATTAATTCTGTGCTATATCCTATTGATGAATAATACGAAAACATATGGGTCATGTTTCTAGATTTGTAGCCTGTTTCTTCTTCTAATTCTCGTATTGCACATTCTTCTGGCTGTTCATTTTTTTCAATTGTGCCAGCAGGCACTTCTAAAATGTCTTTCTCTATTGAAGCTCTATACTGTTTTACCATTATCAAATGATCTTTATCTATTGCTAACACTGAAACAGAACCATTATGTTTAACAATGTCTATTTTTTTTGTTTCACCATTTAACAACAATTTATATTTATTTATTTCAAAAATATTATTAGAATAGATGTTATTTTTTGATATTATTTTTTTGCATTTATACATGCTCTTTTTGTTATCGACACATATTATATACTTAGTAGCAAAAATATGCTTTATTGATACCTATATAAAATGTGAAGCGAATTTTTAAATAATGAATAATGAAATATCTGTACCCAAAGAAATAAGACAAATTATGTTGTCTGATGCACAAGAAACCTTTCTTGGAACAAAAAAAGGCGCCATCAAACAATACCGTTATGGTAATTTACATATACGTGAATACGACGAATTTTTTTTGGTGCATGTAGATAAAAAAGATCCACGTAAAGATCCAATAGGACATTTGATTTTTGACGCTACTGAAGTACTAAGTGGTTTGTTATTTTCATTTATTGGTAACAAATTAACTGGAGCCATATTGAAAAAAAACAAAGGTAAGCACAACTTATTTCAGTTCTTATCGTCATTAATATTCGGCTATGTTGGTTATAATTTAACAAAAAAGTTAAGATAAAGTGGAATACACAATATTTAGAATTATTAAAGTAATTTTTAAAATTTTACCAATAATACTGATATTCAAAAATGATAGGAATGACTGGATCAAAAAACACGGTAGTAATATTAATATCAAAAAATATAATAAACATGCGAATTCTATTTTGCATACTTTCATATCTCTAGGACCTGCTTATATCAAGTTGGGACAATGGCTTTCATCACGCGCTGACATTTTGCCACAACCATATTTGTCCATACTTTCAAATTTGCAGGATAAAATCCCACCTGATCCATTTTATAAAATTAAATCAATAATAGAAAACGAGATAGGGAAAAATAAATTTGATTATATTTTTCCACATGCTATATCTGGAGCATCATTAGCTCAAGCACATCTAGCAAAATTACATGGCAAAACTGTAATAATAAAAGTTAAAAGACCTGGAATTACTAAAGTGGTAGAAACTGATATAGAAATCTTGAAAAAAATACTACCTATTATAACAAAATTTGTAGATTCGAGTATAAAAAAATCGATGCAATCTATGTTATCACAATTTATTGAAACTATATATGAAGAAATGGATTACGCTTTGGAATCTCAAAATTTATACAATATTAAAAAAAATTTGTCTGATTTTAGTAATGTAGTGATCCCAAACATATATGACGATTACTCTACAACAAATATCATCACGATGGAATATATTCCAGGAATAAAAATAACTGATAAGAAAAAACTAAATGAATATGGTGTTGATAGAGCCAAATTAGTAAGAAATCTTCATGAAATATTTTTTACCATGTTATTATCGCATGCTATTTTTCATGCTGATCCGCACCCAGGTAATTTGGCTGTTAAAAAAGATGGAACAATAATTATATATGATCATGGAATGGTTGGAAAATTAGATAACGAAACACGAATGTTATTAGTAAGATTGTATCTAGCATTAGTAGATAGAAATATCTCTAGAACTATAGATATAATGTATAAACTTGGTATGTTGATACCAAATTTCAATAGAACATTAATGGAAAAAAGTGTAGACATGTCCATCAATTCATTATATGGTAAAAAACCCACTGAGAATGAAATTAATTCTCTTACAAATATAGTTAATAAATCCATGAGTAAATTTCCATTTATTTTACCAAAAAATCTTTCATTATATATTAGAATGACTTCAATTATTGAAGGTATTTATAAAACTCATAATGTTGATTTCGAATTTGTTAATATATTAAAAAATATATTGATAAAAGAACAATTGCTACCAAGAGCATACATTGAAGAACTAAAAAATAACCTTGCAAAAATATCTAGATCTTTAGACTCTGCAATTTCTATAATTCCAGAATTGCAAAAGTTTCTAGTTGAACATAATACAGATGAACTAACTAACAGATCAAATAAATTTATTTCTAACAGTATTATGATATCTTCAACATTTATTGGATCTGTTTTTCTTTATTCTATGAATGAAACCTTCGGAACAATTGGATTTGTGATTTCGTTAGTCGCTGGAATTATTTTCTTTCGAAAATAATTTTATTCAATTTCTATATTCTTACCTTGATTAATTCTAGGAAGTGAAATAGTTAATATGCCACCCAAATATTTAGCTGATTTAGTAATTTTATCATCTTTAATATTTACAGGAAGCAAAATTTTTTTTTCAATTTTAGCAGGTCTTTGTTTCCAAATTATGTTTATACTTTGGTTACCCTTATCATTTTTTTTTATTGCACTTATGGCAAGTATATTATTATGAATAGATAATTTTATATTTTTTTTATCAAACCCAGGCATGTCGACTATTACTATTAAATTATTATCATCCATATGCATATCTATTGGTGGCAAAACAAATTCATAAAATTCTCTTGATTTGTTGCCTATCTCATTAATAAGTTGTTTTGCCATATTCATTAGTAAATACTATCGAATCCATATATTTTATACATTTTGGTAAATTTTTAATTAATTTTGTATGTTTAATTAAGTAATGATAATAGTAATAGAAGGTTGTGATCAGGCTGGAAAGTTTACACAATGCAAATCATTGATGATGTTATTACAAAAAATGAACAAAAAAGTAAAATTAATGAGCTTCCCTGATTATTCTACACCCATTGGTAAGCAAATAAAAATATATCTTCATCATGAGTACAAATTACATCCTAAAGTGATACATTGTTTATTATCTGCAAATAGATGGGAAAAATTTACACAAATAATGGAATATAGTGACACGCATGCTTTTTTGATATTGAATAGGTATTATCAATCTAATTTGGCTTATGGAATAGCAAATAATTTGAATTTAAATTGGTTAGAAAATTTAGATTGTGGATTGCCAAAACCAGATTTAATTATATTGTTAGATGCAACTCCAATTGAATTAGCATGTCGTAAAAAAACAAACAAAGATAAATTTGAAAAAGACACAAAATTCATGACTAAAGTTTCTGAAACATATAAAAAATTAGCAAAAGACCAAAATTGGTATATAGTAAATGCAGCAGCTCATAAAAATGAAGTTCATGAATCCATAGTCAAAATACTTAAAGCTAAGAATTTTTTATGAAATTTATAAATATAATAGATCCAATACATGATTTTATTAAAATCTATTCAGATGAAATAGAGATAATAGACAACCCAATTTTTCAAAGATTGAGGAACATAAGACAACTTTCTGGAGCGCATTTGGTATATCCTGGTGCCAGACATAGTAGATTTGAACATTCGTTGGGAGTATTACATATAGCAAATTTTATTGCTATTACATTATATGAAAAAGGAATGCTACAACACGATGATATCAAAAATATTAGATTAGCCGCATTATTACATGACATTGGTCATGGCCCATTTTCTCACCTTTTCGAAGAAATATCTATTGAGAAGGGAAAAACATCACATGAAAAAATGGGACACAAAATTATAATCCATACAACAATAGGCGACATAATCTCCAAATACGGTTTTAATAAAAGATATGTAGCTGACATTGCTTTTGGCAGATCAAAAAAACATTTTGTGAATGAAATAATATCGGGAGCATTAAGTTCTGATATTATGGATTACCTTCTACGTGATGGCTACTTTACAGGAGCTGAACATGCAAAAATCGATCACAAAAGAATAGTACAATCTCTTGGTTTATATAACAAAAAACTTGCATTGGAGAAATCTGCTATTTATTCATTTGAATCTATGATGTATTCTAGATACCAAATGTTTAAAACTGTATATTTCCATAAAACTGTAAGATCAGCTGAAGTGATGCTATTAAATTCTATAAAATTATCATTTGAAAAACTTGGTTTTCATTATTTGACTATTGATGATTATCTTACACTCACTGACGATTCTATGCTACAAAAACTCTTAAATCTGTCTGATACATGCAAAGAAATAAAATATGCAAAAAACTTAGCAGAAAATTACAACAATAGAATATTGCTTAAATGTGTCTTCGAAAGCCACTCCAATAAAATTCATAGCAAATTAGAAGTTCAAGAATTAATCAAAAGTTTATCTTATGAATCAAAAGTACCTGAAAATGAAATTTTTGTTGATAGATCTATAACATCTTCAATACCACTAACCACTTCAAAAAAAGAATACGATTCTATAACTTTATTATTAAATAATAATTTAAAAATACAAAAAATCCCAATGTCAAAATTACCACTAATTTCAGCACTGACTGGTTTCATGAACATATTGAGGATCTATACATCAAATAAACATAAAAAGAAAGTTGAAATTGCAGCACGTTTAATATTTAATAAATATGAAAAAAAAATTAGTAATTAAGTTATCTGGAAGAGTTTTTGATTTTTATGATGATAAAATAACTAAATATGCAAATTTTATTTCGCATTTAAGTAATGATTACCAACCTATAATAATAGCAGGAGGTGGAAAAATGGCTAGAATTTATATATCTAATGCTAGATCTGTTAACGCAAATGAATCAACTCTTGATGAGTTTGGAATAGAAGTCTCACGTTTAAATGCTAAATTATTAATATGTGCATTAAAAAAAGTATATCCGTATCCTCCAAAAAACTTACGTGAAGTGCAACTTGCAGTGAATACAAATATGATAGTAGTTTCTGGAGGATTGTATCCTGGACAAAGTACTAATGGTACTGCAGCACTCATTGCTGAAAAAATTGGAGCTTTCTTATTTCTAAATGCTACAGATGTTGATGGTATATATGATCACGATCCAAACAAAAATAAAAACGCGAAAAAGTTTGATCAGATAAACATCAATAAATTACAACATATGATTACTCACCACGAATCTAATGCAGGCGAATACGATTTGATGGATCTTATATCATTAAAAATAATAGAACGTTCTAAAATTAAAACAATCGTTTTGAATTCTAATATGCATGAACTAGAAAAAGCTGTATCTGGAAATGTTGTAGGTACAGAAATCATATTTTAATTTTTAGAGAGGAATGTTGGATATTTGTTAGTCCATATATTTACATATTCTCCGTCATATTTGGTGGCTCCATTTTTTAATAATTTATTGAATATATTTATCGCAATTTTTTTTTCTAAAATTTTTGATTGTGCTTTAGTATAACCATCTTTATCTACTATTATAGCTGTATATCCATTTTCCATATGAATAATTGTAGCTAATTGTTCATTTCCTACCGGCATAAACTCTCCATTTATTTTTTTGGTAGTTAATACAATACTTGCAAAGCCAGATGCATTGAATAACATTAGCTGTGATTTGCTAGCTCTTTGTTTTCCTAATGTTACTGCTTGAAAATATTGCAATATTATAATAATAATAATCTGCAATAATAATTTTATCAACATTTAAGATATGCAGTAATGTAAAATTATTGTTGAACAATAAAATATGGATTGTAATGTCGATTATTGTTTTATCCATCTCTGTACTCGTTCTTACATTTTCAAATACATTATTTCTATACAATGAAAACCAGAAAATTATTAATTCTGATGTAGTTTCGCCGATTATAAATTTAGATAAAATATCTATTTTGTCCATATCCAATGAAGATTCGATTATAGAAATTAAATTTAAAATACATAACCCAAATCAACGTTCAGTTATACTTCAAATGTTGAAATATGAATTATATGGAAATGAAATTTTAATTAATACGGGACAAATAGGTGAACGAATAGTTGGAATGATGTCAAGCTCTAATTATTTTACAATATTGAAAGATGGTGATGTCATAATAACTGACAAAATTATCATACGCAAAAATGATGACATAAAAGAATTTTGGGATTCAATGCTAGATGATAATATTAAGTGGCATGTTAAGGGCGCAATTTTTTTTAATTTAAGTTCTATGACTAGCGGTGAAGAAAACCAAAATAGTTTTGATCTTTACAAATGAAAAATATAGTCATCTTGAATTCCAAAATTATATAAAGGAAGTAAATGTTCGTTAAACATGGCTGAAGCTGGAATGGCAGCATACGGAACTGTAATTGGTATGGGGATAGCATTATCTGTCATCATTTTTGCTCTACGTGGTAAAGGACACCCAGAACAATTAGACTAATTTTTTTTTTAATTTGGATAATTATTCTTAATTTAATGTAATTTTAGCAAAAATCTTGATATCTTATCAGATTTCGCAAGTATTAGAAAATGAACTATAAATCCAGAAATCACTGCTAATATAACATTATCACTAATATTGTAAACTACTATGAAAATTGATATAGCTGGAACAGACAATATTATGGCAATGATACCACTTAATACAATGAGTCTGTTTAAAGTTTTAACATCTCTTTTACGTTTTTTATACAAGTTAATTATGTGATTTTCATTATATTATTAATTTTGACATTGTTACTTTGGAAGGTATTTTTTGTTCTATTGCAAATGCTATTGAAGATATATTTCTTATTTCATAACTCAATAATTTTATTATTCCCATACTATTACTGGAACTAAACATTTTTGTAAAACTATTTTTTGCTGCTTTATAGATAGCAATTTCAAACTTCCGCTCAAAATTTGAAATCAAATCTATATCGTCATCAAATATTGCTAATAATTTTTTGTAACGTGTATTTGATATTTCGTTACATGCATCTTTAATTGACGTTGACGAAATCATTTTAGAAAGCAAAGATTGTGGTGCACTAGGAGTGGAAGTTACTACTAAATCGTTGATTTGTTCATCAGTTAAATTCCAAAATTTACCACGAAGTATACTTACTAAATTATAAAAATCCACATTCATCAAAACCAATCGTGTAATGTCTCTATCGCTAGAAAATTGCAATGCTTTTTTTATTTGTGCATTTAAAATTTTATCAAAATATATATCAAAAATCTGCATATTTTTTTTTTCATTATACATGTCGATAGCTTTAGATACATTATCTCCAAAAACGGTATTACGAAGGCTAGTTATACATTCTTCTAAATCTGATGAAGTCATGGCTTTTACTATTATGTCTCTTTGTTTGATTAATTCTTCTGCACGTAAATTTATTTGGGATTCTATTTCTTCATATGATTTACCTAAAATTTTTCCTTTTATAATTAACTTTAAATTCCATAAAACGTACTTCAAATAATATTCATTAATTACATTTTCTCCTGATGTTTTTGCAATAGAAAAATGCATTTCTATAAGATGATCTTTTAGTGTTTTTTCTATCTTGTTAATCTCATAAGGTTTTGATATGCTTGATATCACATTAGAGTATTTAGTATTTTTTATTCTCGTCATTAATTCATCCATATCTCTAGATTCCGACAAAGTTTGAAAGTCATCCTTTGATAAAAGTTTACCACGCTGGCTAAATGCTTTAACGGACGAATAGATTTTAGCAGGATTTCCCATTCATATATTTAAATCTATTTCTGATTTTAATGTTTCATATTTTAATTTTTATTAATAAGATGAAGAATGAATACATGAATGAAATGATCAGATAACTTATATATTCAAGATTTTTTTCCCACATCAATGAATTCTAAAAACAAGTATGCGTTAATACTTGTAACAGCAATAGCAATAATAGCAATAAGCGCATTATCAGAGACATATGCACAACAAGTTACTGATGGAATGGATGGATATGTACTAGGAATAAGTGGAATATACACTGGAAACCCAAATGAATGTTGGTTCGACGATGGTGATGGCAACATGATGCCATGTAGAATCGACACTGGTGACACAGCTTGGATATTGACTGCGTCGTCATTTGTACTTTTAATGACTCCTGGTGTTGCATTTTTCTATGGTGGATTGGCAAGATCCAAAAATGTAGTTAATGTAATCGGAATGACGTTTGTAATAATGGGAATTATGACAATACAATGGATACTTTGGGGATATTCATTAGCGTTTGGACCCATTGAAAATGATATAAACATGTTCATGGGATCTTTAAGATACGTTGGATTCAATGAGGTATCTCATTATGCTCCTCTAGGGAGCCCAGGTCCATGTACTGAAACTTGGTCAGCAGCATACCAAATGCAAGTATTTCATGAAGATGAAATCTGTAGTCAAGACTGGCCTGGAACAATTCCACATGCTTTGTTTGCTGCATTTCAAGGTACATTTGCAATAATCACGCCTGCATTAATTGTTGGTGGATTAGTAGACCGCATGAAATTTAGTGCGTTAGTAATATTTGTACTGATTTGGGCTACATTTGTTTATGATCCATTAGCACATTGGGTATGGGGTGGTGGATATTTTGGTGGAGGCACGCTTGATCTAGATCCAGATTTATCACCTAGTTATGCATTAGACTTTGCTGGTGGCATTGTAGTACACATTTCTGCTGGATTTGCTGCACTAGCTGCTGCATTAGTTTTAGGACGTAGATTGGGGTATGGAAAAACTCCAATGGAACCGCATAACCTTCCTATGGTTGTACTAGGCACATGTATACTATGGTTTGGCTGGTTTGGATTTAATCCAGGAAGTGAAGTCATGGTGGATGGTGTAACTGTAAGTACATGGATAGTCACAAACACAGCTGCAGCAATGGGAACAGTTACTTGGATGTTGATGAGTTGGGCTCATACTGGTAAACCCAGTATAATTGGAGCTACAACAGGTACAATAGCTGGTCTTGGTGCTGTAACACCTGCATCTGGATTTATTGGTCCTATGGCTGCAATAATTATAGGAATCGCAGCTGCTGCTATCTGTTATGGATGTGTCGCATTCAAAAACGCCCGTAAATGGGATGATGCATTAGACGTATGGGGAGTACACGGAATGGGTGGTGTAACAGGAACAATCTTAGCAGGTACATTAGCTAGTCCTCATATATGGAATACTGGTGATGGCATAGGTGCTTGGACAGGAACTCCTGAAGGCTTGGAACAACAAGGAATTAGTATTATCGCAGCTGCAATTTCGATAGGGTATACATTTGGTCTAACTATGATTATATTAAAAATAATGGATGCTGTATGGCCAGGTGGAATACGAGTTACTCCAAAAGAAGAAGAGATCGGTTTGGATATAGCTCAACACGGAGAACGAGCGTACGTAAACGAATAAATCCAACATTATCCTCTTTTTATATTTTCAATTTGTAATTATAAAGTCAAATATGAATAATGAAATACAAAACTAAGTATTTATTAAAACATGTGAACTTTTTTAATATAATTAAGTTATTTGATACATAATTAATCATATATGATTATATTATTATCGAAAGGCAAGCAAAATTTTTGAGATTTAATTAGTACTTGTATCGTTTGATTTGTGCCAAGATAATTTATTATATATCATTTCTGGTACAATCTTATTGAATTGTTGTGATCCTCCTGAATACCATTTTGTAAAAAATTCGTAGAGATGCAACCTTAATGACTGAATGTATACTATTAAACCTTCTATCATCATTATTCCCAAATTACCTCCTATTATGAGTGATATAGCTCCTATAGATTCCATGCCACCAAGAGATTTATACGCATTATTTACTGTTAATAATAAAGCAGCATGTACTAATAACATTATGCCAATTCTTGCATAACTAATGGTATGAGCTAAACATTCAATCGTCTTTCCTAGAAGAACTTCCATCAAAATGCTAGCAGGATCACTTCCTTCTTCTGGATGCTGTTTGGCATGCTTGATTCCACCTATTATCATTATCACAACAGAAGCTATTACTATAGCTATTGCAATTCTAGTTACTATCCATACTTGAGCCCATTCTCCCAAAAACACAGTTACCCATGGAACAGATTCTGTATGTATGCTTGAATACATATTCATTACATCATATCCAGAACCAATTGCGCACATCATGATCACCACAATTCCAAAATATAATGAAAGATTAGGCAACGCTTCTGTCAAAATTATTGTTTCTTTCCCTTCTTTTTTTAACATAATGATATGTAACACAAATGCCCAAACCAAATGAACAATGCCTAAAAATATAGATACTTTGAGTATAGTAATTACCTGCTCAAAATTTAATTCTGCTACACTAATTATTCCAACCAACCATGAGATTGAATATAATACTCTTCCTTCTTGTAGTAGGTCATTAAACGGTTCCAAATGATCTATATGAAATCCAAACGCTTCTCCGGCCCCAACTCCAGCTATAGATGCTGAAGCTCCTGAAATAGCTATTAGCATACCCCATCTAGACAAATTCCCTTGTCCTTTTACTTTAAATAATAATCCTAATACCATTAATAATAATCCGTGTCCTAAATCTGCAAACATTACACCGTAAAATATAGGCCACATAATAGCAATCATTGGTGTTGGATCTGGCTCGCTTTTATTTGGTATTCCTTGGCTCTGTGTTATGACTTCAAAAGTTTTGACAAATTTAGGATTATTAAATAACGTTGGAATGTTTTTAACTTTAGGATCCAAATCCTCAACGATAGTTACCCATTGTCGTGTTAGAGAATTAAATTTTTTAATCATTGATTTTGGTATGTAACCTTGTATTGCTGCAAATAATTTGGTTCCTCCAGGCTTACGCATTGTTTCGAGAATAGTTTTTGACGTCATAGTAGTTTCATATAATCTTAATATTTCATATCTTTGTTCTTTAACAATTTTTTCTAGTTTTTGTTTGAATAATTTTTGTTTTGTAGTAGCTTCGTTGATATGTTTTTCTATGAATAAATATGCCTTGTGTGGTGTTTGTGGTAATTTTTTTGGAATAGAAAATGGATTAGCATTAAAATTGCGCATTGTTTTTAGTATTTTACCTTTGTTTTTGCTTTGTGCAAGTATTACAATTGCAATTTTTTTCTTATCATCTAACTCGTATTTATAAATTAATGTATTTTGTAATAATTTTCTAATTTCATTGTAATCTGAATAGTTCGAAATAAATAACTCAAAATAGAAATTTGTAGTAGTTTTGAAATTTTGGAGATCCAGATTTAATTTCTTGATAACATTTAAACTATTTTTAAGATTATTATACTCATCAATCAATTTTTTTGTTTTATTTAATTCATGAATAGTATCTAAAATATTTGTAATGACATCATTTGTTTTGTATTCTAGATCATCAATCATTGATTTAATTTCTGATATTTCATACTTTCTTTTTGGTACATAAACACCTTTAAAAAGAATCTCTAATATCCCTACATTATATGGTATTTGTAATCCTTTAACAGCTTCTTCAATACTTTGATAATTTTTTTGTGATCTTAAAAGAAGGTCATCTATCTCCTTTGTAGGAGTTTCATTACTGGTATTAATTTTATGAAACCATTCAAATTCTATAAGGCGTGAAATAACACTAGGTGACTCAGCTCTAGGTAAAATCACAGTACCTATTTTCAGATCAGAAACTACCACAGCATAAATAAAATAGCTCAAAAAATAAGTCTTTCTAAATTAGTGATTATGAAATCCAAAACATTAAAATCGGTTACAGAATAAAATAAAATTGATTAAATGGAATTTAATAAATTCGAAAATCTATTAGATACAGTCATAAAACAATCTGAATCTGAATTAATGGAAAATCTGCAAAATACTTTAAATGAATCAAAAACCGCATTATTAAAATCTTATGATTCGTTAGAAGATGAATATGATAAAATAATTAGTGCTGGAAAAAAAGAATCTGATAAATTATCTAAACAAATCATAGGAAGTGCTGAATTAGAATCTAGAAATAAACAACTCCTAGTATTAGAAGAATACATAGACAAAGTATTCACAAAAGTTAATACAAAACTCGAAAATATGGAACGAACAAAAGAATACTCTAAATTCTTATCTACGTTGATAGATGAATCAATAAAAACATTAGGAACCTCTGATATAGAGATCTTTGTGAATGACAAAGATGAAGTAATTATAAAATCTTTATTGGATAAATTTACAACAGTAAAGTTATCATCCAATAAAATAGCATGTTTGGGTGGAATTCAAGCAAAATCAAAAGATGGTACCGTTATATTGGATAATACAATAGATGCTAGGCTTACAAACATGAAGCCTTTAATAAGAAAAGAAATTGCAACAAAATTTGGTGTTACTAATTAAATGGTTGCTAAAGGAAGAATAATTTGGGTTAGTGGACCTGCAGTAAAAGCAGACGGGATGTCTGATGCCAAAATGTATGAAACAGTCTCTGTAGGAGAATCTAAACTAATTGGAGAAGTAATAAGACTAACAGGAGATGTCGCGTTTATTCAAGTTTATGAATCTACCAGTGGTCTAAAACCAGGAGAACCAGTTGTGGGAACAGGTAACCCTCTTAGTGTATTACTTGGACCTGGAATAATAGGACAAATTTACGATGGTATACAGAGACCATTAAAAGAACTATCTAAAAAATCAGGCTCGTTCATAGGTCGTGGAATCGTAACTTCTCCTGTGGATATGAATAAAAAATACCAATTTTTACCTAATGTTAATGTTGGAGATGAAGTTTCAGCTGGTTCTATTTTGGGTGCAGTTCATGAAACAGAATTGATTGAACATAGCATTATGCTTCCTCCTGATCATAGTGGTGGTAAGATCACTAGCGTTGTCAAAGAAGGAGAATATGATATAGAAACAGAAATAGCTACTGTTAATAAAAACGGAAAATCGGATAATATTAAAATGTATCATAAATGGGCTGTAAGACAACCAAGACCATATAAACAACGATATGATCCAACAATACCATTATTGACAGGACAACGTGTGATAGATACATTTTTTCCATTGGCAAAAGGTGGTACTGGTTCTATACCTGGAGCATTTGGTACTGGAAAGACAGTTACCTTACACCAAATAGCAAAATGGGCAGATTCTCAAGTTGTAGTATATATAGGATGTGGAGAACGTGGAAACGAAATGACAGAAGTACTGGTAGAATTTCCAGAATTAAAAGATCCACGAAGCGGAAAACCATTGATGGATAGAACTGTTCTTGTTGCTAATACTAGTAATATGCCTGTTGCTGCAAGAGAAGCTAGTATTTATACTGGTGTTACAATAGCCGAATATTATAGAGATATGGGTAAAGACGTAGTTTTAGTAGCAGATTCTACTAGTAGATGGGCAGAAGCGCTTCGAGAAATGAGTGGCAGATTAGAAGAAATGCCAGCTGAAGAAGGATATCCATCATATTTGGCATCTAGATTAGCAGAATTCTATGAACGCGCTGGTAGGGTCAAAGCAAATGGCTTTCCTGAGAGAGATGGATCAGTGAGTTTAGTTGGTGCTGTATCTCCTTCTGGAGGTGATTTCACTGAACCAGTAACTACGCACACTATGAGATTTATAAAAACATTTTGGGCTCTAGATGCTAAACTTGCATATTCTAGA